>NZ_JADKYQ010000002.1:0-577619 GCF_015354395.1 Micromonospora sp. ANENR4 | reverse complement strand
CCGCTTCCCGGCCCTCGGGTGGTGCACCCGATACGCCTCCGCGATCTGCCTACCCACCGAGTAGTACGGGTGCAACGCCGACAACGGATCCTGAAAGACCATCGCCATGTCCCGGCCCCGCAGCCGCCGCACCTCCTCCTCACCCAACCCCACCAACTGCCGCCCACCCACCCAGATCTCCCCCGAAATGGCCGTGCGCTTCGCGTTGTGCAAACCGAGGATCGCCAGCGAGGTGACGCTCTTACCGGAACCGGACTCACCCACGATCCCCAACGTGCGACCCCGCTCCACAGCGAACGACACCCCGTCCACCGCCCGCACCACACCGTCCTCGGTGTCGAACCGCACCCGCAGATCCTCGACCCGCAGGTACGGGCCCTCGCCGCGACGCGGCGCCGGAAGCTCCACCATGTCCGTCTCCTCCTCCTCAGCCCAGCCGGACCCGTGGGTCGATCACCGCGTACAGCACGTCGACGACGATGTTGGCGACCACGATGAACACCGCCGCCAGCAGCACCGTCGCCATCACCACCGGCAGGTTGAGGAACTGCACCGCCTCCACAGTCGCCTTCCCGAGACCCTGGAGGCCGAAGATGGTCTCGGTGATGAACGTGCCGCCGAGGCTGGTGCCGATGTCCAGCCCGGCGATCGTGACGATCGGTGTGATCGCCGCCCGCAGCGCGTGCCGGGTGTGCACCGTCCGGGCGGGTAGGCCCTTCGCCCGGGCGGTACGGACGAAGTCCTCCGACAACGTCTCCAGCATCTGGGCCCGGGACAGCCGGGCGTACAGCGCGGAGTTGAGGAAACCGAGCGTCATCCAGGGCAGCAGCAGTCCGGCCGCCCAGCGCAGCGGACTCTCGGTCAGCGGCGTGTAGCTGGGGAACGGCAGCAGGCCGGTGGAGTAGACGAGCAGGTAGAGCAGGATCAGACCGAAGAAGTAGACCTGCATCGACGCCCCGGCCAGGGTGACGCCGATGGCGGCGCGGTCGAACGCCGTACCCCGGCGCAGTGCCGACACCATGCCCAGCGAGACGCCGAGGCCGAGCCAGAGCACGGCGCCGCCGAGGACGATGCTGAACGTCACCGGGGCGCGCTGGGCGACGATCTCGGTGACCGGCTGGTTGTTGCGGAACGAGTAGCCGAGGCAGGGCGCCGGGCAGTCCTGCCGGAAGTCGCCCTCGCCGTAGGTCCGGCCGGCGAAGACGCCGCCGACGAAGTCGGCGTACTGCCGGGGCAGCGGCTGGTCGATGCCGAGGCGGCGCTCGACCTGGGCGATGTCCTCGGCCGTGCAGTTCTTGCCGCACATCACCTTCGCCGGGCTGCTCGGCACCGCGAAGAAGAGGCCGAACGTGACGAGGCTGATGACGACCAGGGTCAGGGCGGCGACGAGCAGCCGCCGTACGACGAAACGGAGCACGGGAGCACCTCCCCCGGGGTGGGCGCGGGAGCGGCCGCCGTGACAGCCGCCCCCGCGCGGCTGTCACTTCTTCACGTAGATGCCGTTGAGCGAGATGATCCCGAACGCGTCGCTGAGGAAGGCGTTGCCGACCTTCGAGCCGTGCAGCTCGTAGGTGGCGTCGTAGTAGCAGGGCACCACAGGCGCGTACTTCTCCATGATCATGCGGTCGAGCGCCATCCAGCCGGCGTCCTGCTCGGCGGCCGGCAGGTCGCGGACCCGGTCGATCTCCGCGCTCACAGACGGTTCGTTGAGGTACGACAGGTTCTGGTTGCCCTCGGCCACGATCTCCCGTCCGTCGTAGACCGGCGGGATGACGGTCGAGCCGGTGGGCCAGTCCGAGCCCCAGCCGGTGAGGTACATGTCGTACGGGTTGTCCTTGCGGCCGACCTCGTCGTAGTAGCTGCTGTTGTCGATCGGCTTCATCACGATGTCGAAGCCCATGTCGGTGAGGTTCTTGCGCAGTGCCTCGGCCTGCTGGGTGCGCAGCTCCAGGTTGGAGTGGGCGAGGACCAGCTTCGGCCGCTTGCCGGCGAGCAGCTCGGCGGTCTTGGCCTTGTCGCCGGTGACCGGGGCGTTGAACAGGTCGTAGGGGACGAAACCGGCGGTGGTGGGTGACATGAGCGTGGTCGCCGGCGAGCCGGCGGCCTGCCCGCCGAGCACCTTGAGCAGGGCGTCCTTGTCGACCGCGTAGTTCAGCGCCCGCCGTACGCTCAGGTCGGTGACCCGCTGGGTGTTGATGCTCAGCACCCAGTTGTACTGCGTCGGACCGCGCACCACCCGGTCGGCGACGCCGGATCCGGTGGTGCGGGGCAGCACCGACGGCGGCACGTCCGACCAGCTCAGCGCCGCCTGGTCGGCCGGCCCGTCGGCGACCAGGCGCTCGGCGATCTGGGCCTGCTCCAGGCCGAACGTCATCCGGATCGCGTCCGGGTACGCGTTGCGGATCGGGTCGGTCGCCGGATCCCAGTTCGGGTTGCGTTCCAGCTCCAGCGACACGTCGCGCTGGTAGGTCCTCACCCGGTACGGCCCGGACGAGAACGGCCGCAGGTCGTAGTTGGCGCGGGTGTCCTTCGCCGCGGGCACGGGCGCGCTGGTGGGCAGCGCCGCGGCGTACGGCAGGTCGCAGTGCGGCTGCGGGAAGGTGAACCGGATGGTCCGGTCGTCGGGGGTGGCGACGCCGTCGGGCACCGGCTTGCCACCGTCGTACGGTCCCTTGTAGGTCGCGTTGTACGCCCCGCCCGGGTAGAGCCACTGCTGGATGTAGTGCGGGCCCTCGTTGAGGTTCGCCGCGAACGACCTGGCGATGCCGTGGGCGACGTCCTTGCTGGACACGGGCGTGCCGTCCTCGTACTTCACGCCGTCGCGGAGGGTGAACTCCCAGACCTTGCAGTCGCCGTTGACGTCCTTGCCGGGGTTGGTGGCCAGGTCGCCGACGAGCAGCAGCTTGCCGGTGCCGTCCTCCTTGTAGCCGTTGAGCGAGCGGTAGAGCAGCCCACCGGCGACCTGCTGCACGTTGACGTAGTTGCGGGCCGGATCGAGGTGCTCGAAGTCGGCCGGCTGCATCACGGTGAGGGTGCCGCCGCGGGTCGCCCCGGCGACGTCCTTCGCCGGGCCCTGGTTGTCGGCGGCCTCGTACGAGATCGATCCGCTCTGGGTCTTGGTCTTCTGGTCGTCGCCGCCCCCGCCGTCGTCGGTGGTGGGGCTGCAGCCGGCGGCGGCCAGCGCCGCCGCGGCGAGGACACCTGTCAGTGTCCGGGTTCGTGCGCGCACGGTGTGCTCCTTCCTGCCCGGCGGCCCCCGCCGGCCGGGCACTGATGGCCGTGGGGACTACCGGGTGGAGCGGGGGTCCAGCGAGTCGCGCAGCGCGTCGCCGAGCAGGTTGAACGCCAGGACCAGCAGGAAGACCGTCAACCCGGGGAACAGGGTGTACCAGGGGTCGCTCGCGACGTAGCCGATGCTGTTGAAGATCATGCGGCCCAGGTCGGGCGTGGGTTCGGTGACGCCGATGTTGACGAACGCCAGCGCCGCCTCGATGGCGATGAACTGCGGCACCATCAGCGAGACGGTGACCAGGATCGGCGCCCAGATGTTCGGCAGCAGCTGCCGCAGCATGATGTGCGCGGTGCCGGCGCCGGCGGCCCGGGCCGCCTCGACGAACTCCCGCTCGCGCAGCGAGATCACCTGCCCGCGGACCAGCCGCGCGGTGTACGTCCAGCTGAACAGGCCGAAGGTGGCGACGATCAGGGCCACCCGGAAGGCCGGCGACGGTGCCTCCCGGTCGGAGTAGAAGCGGTCCTGGAGGATCGGGATGACCGCGAGGGCGAAGATGAGGAACGGGAACGCCAGCGTGAGGTCGATCAGCCAGTTGACGACGCTGTCCAACCAGCCTCTGGCCCACCCGGCCAGCACACCCACGGCGACACCGATGCCGGATGCCAGCAGCGCCGAGGCGAACGCGATGAACAGGGACGTCCGCAGGCCGTAGACCAGTTGCATCAGGATGTCCCGCCCACTGCCCGGTTCGAGCCCGAGCCAATGGTCGGCGCTGATTCCGCCGGCATACCCGATCGGCATTCCGAAATCGTTCAGCCGGTCGGCGAACTTGTCGGTCGGGTCGATTCCGGTGAGCCGTTCCAGCAGTGGCGCGCCGAGCGCGACAAGGGCGGCGACGGCGAGCGTGACGGCGCTGGCGCGAGCCGTACGGTCGCGCTTGAGCCGCAGCCAGGCGAGCCGGCCGGGTGACCGGCCGACGAATTCGCCGGGCCGGCCGACGGGGGCGGGAACGGCCTCGACATCGGGGCCGGGAGCGGCCGGTGGGTACGACAGTTCGCTCATGAGCAGTCCTCCCGACGGGGACGAAAACGGCCTGCCACCCGACGGTAATGCGCTATGACGCACTGGAAAGAATCGTTCCGGTAACGGCCGTTCCGGTTGTCGTGCATTGACAACGATCCGGCGTACGGAATGCATCGGCGCAATAACGGCTCGATTCGGTTGTCAGCCTTTCAGGTGGCCGTTCCACGAATTCGGAATGCGTTGCCGCAAGGCACTCGGGCGGTTGTCAGCCGTTCGGGCATTCCCGTACGCCGATGTCACACCAGCCGGGCGGCAGCGTCGACCGGTGTAACACTTCGTGACTCTTCGCGTTCACACCGTCCACCTAGGGTTCTCGGCGGTCCGGTTCGCACGACGTGCCGGGCCGTCCACCGGCCCTCACCCGGGGCCCCGACGGAAGGACCACCCATGCCCTTCGCCCGACGTACCGCCGCTGCGGCCCTGGCCGCCGTGCTCGGCGGCCTCGCCGCGCCGGCCTCCCCCGCGCAGGCCGCGCCGCGCCCCGGCCCGGAGACCCCCTCGGTGCTGCTGCTCACCGTCGACGACGGCGCCGGCCCGCGCGCCACGGTGCTGACCTGCGGGCCCACCGGCGGCCTGCACCCCGACCCGATCACCGCCTGCCGGCTCGTCGCCCGCGTCGACGGCGACCTGGACGCGCTCGACGTGCACGGCGCGCCCTGCACGTCCCAGTACGCCCCGGTCGTCGCGCGTGCCGTGGGCATCTGGCAGACCCGCCCGATCTCCTACACCCGGACGTTCGGCAATGCCTGCCTGATGCAGCGCACCACCGCCTCCCTCTTCACCTTCTGACCCCCTCCTTGTCGCGTTGATCATGAGGTTGGCGGCGGTTCCGGTCCGATTTGTCGCCGTCAACCTCATGATCGACGGGGTGGGTCGGGAGGTGGGCCGGTGGAGTGGGGAGAATGGGTGCCGTGCCGGGAGGAGGACGGGTGGGTGACGGGCGGGAGTTGCGGGCGGACTGCTCGCGCTGCGCCGGAGTGTGCTGCGTCGCTCCCGCGTTCACCGCGTCGGCCGACTTCGCCATCGACAAGCCCGCCGGGCGGCCCTGCCCGAACCTGGGCGCCGACTTCCGCTGCGGCATCCACACCGAGCTGCGGCAACGCGGCTTCCCTGGATGCACCGTGTTCGACTGCTTCGGCGCCGGTCAGCACCTCACGCAGCACACGTTCGCCGACCGCGACTGGCGCGCCGACCCGGCTACCGCACAGCGCATGTTCGGCAGCTTCGCCGTGCTGCGGCCGCTGCACGAGCTGCTGTGGTACCTGACCGAGGCGGTACGCCTGACCCCGCCCGGCCCGCTGCGCGACGAGCTGACCACCGCGCTCGACGAGACCGGCCGGCTCACCGACGGCACCCCCGACGACCTGCTCGCGCTCGACGTCGACGCGCACCGGGACCGGGCCAACCGGCTGCTGTCCCGTGCCGCCGAACAGGCCCGCGCCGGGAAGGCCGGGCCGGACCGCCGGGGCGCGATGCTGATCGGGGTGGACCTGCGCCGTACCCCGCTGGCCGGGGCGAACCTGCGCGGCGCCTGCCTGATCGGCGCCGACCTGCGGGGCGTACGCCTCGGCGCCGCCGACCTGACCGGCGCGGACCTGCGCGGAGCCGACCTGCGCGGCGCGGACCTGGGCGAGTGCCTGTTCACGCACCAGTCGCAGCTCGACGCCGCACGCGGCGACCACCGCACGGTCCTGCCGCCGGGCCTACGCCGCCCGTCCCACTGGTCCCTGACCCTGACCCCGACAAACCCCCAGCCCCGCCACCCCCACCCCCGCTCCCGACCCCGACCTCGGCGTTGATCAAGGAGTTCGTGTCCGGTTCGGGGCCGGATCGGAACACAAACTCCTCGATCACGGCGTGATGGGGCGGGGGCGGTTTGGTGGGGGTGGGGTGGGGAAGGCGGTGCGGACGAGTGTTGCCGACGGGAGGGGCCCCCGGTGGGATATCGGGCACGCGACGGTGAGGAGCCGGTCGACCCGGCGCACGCCGAGGACGAGGCCGGGCAGGTGCCCCTGGTGCAGACGGCCGCGGACACCGACGTGCCGGCGCCCGCTCCCGGTGCGCCGAAACCGGACGAGGTGACCGAGGACGACGGATCCGGAATGGCTGGCGGCGCCTCCGGCAGCAGCTCGGGCGGCTCCTCGATGCCGACCCACCCGGACGCGGCCCGCGGACGGGACGCCGCCCGCTGAACGTTTGCCGTCACCCGCTGCGGGCAGGAGTGCGACATGACCAGTGAAGAGTCCTTCGGCCGCGCGGCCGGCGACGAACCCGACGGCGCGACCGCGTACGAGGCGTCCCTGCGCCCACCGGGCGAATCCCTGCACACCACCGACGACACCGGTGACGACTTCGCCGATCTGCCCGCCGAGGACCGGCGCTCTGCACGCGAGGTCAGCCGGGCCGGTTACGACGTCGACGCGGTCTCCGGCACCGGCGACCCGTCCGAGGAGCCGGAGGAGATCGAGGAGGGCCGGCCGCTGCGCTGACGCGCACGCGGGGTGGCGGCCGGGCCGGCGCCCCGCGCCTCGGTCATGCCCCGGTTCGCCAGCGCGTCCGCGCGCTCGTTCTCCGGGTGCCCGTTGTGGCCCTTCACCCACAGCCACGTCACGTCGTGCCGGGCGCAGGCCGCCTCCAGCGCCTGCCACAGGTCGGCGTTCTTCACCGGCTGCTTCGCGGCGGTCAGCCAGCCGTTGCGCTTCCAGGCGTTCAGCCAGCCGGTGATGCCGTTGCGCACGTACGTGCTGTCGGTGTGCAGCCGTACCGTGACCGGGCGGGTCAGGCTCTCCAGCGCCCGGATCGCGGCGGTCAGCTCCATCCGGTTGTTGGTGGTCGGGGTGGCCTCGCCGCCGCACAGCTCCCGCTCGTGCCCGCCCCAGCGCAGCACCGCACCCCACCCGCCCGGCCCGGGATTGCCGCTGCACGCGCCGTCGGTCCAGATCTCCACGATCCGGCCGGTCTCCGCCTCCGCCATGCCCGGCAACCTACCGGGTGCGCGGGCGCGCGGGACCACCCGACCCGCCGCGCCCGGCTAGCGTGCGAGCATGACCACTCCCCCGGACTTCGCCACGCTCTGCAACTTCCGTGACCTCGGTGGCTGGCGGACCGGGGACGGCCGCGCCGTCGCCCGGGGCCGCCTATACCGCTCCGACTCGCTGGCCAAGCTCGCCGGTGCCGATCTGGAACGGTTCGCGGCGCTCGGCGTGCGCACCGTGATCGACCTGCGGTACCCGTGGGAGATCGCCGACCGCGGCCGGGCCCCGGAGAGCCTCGGCGTCACCTGGCACAACCTGAGCATCGAGCACCGGCCGTACGTGCAGGCCGACATCGACCCCGACGTGGACCCGTGGCGCTACCTGGCCGACCGGTACGCCGAGGTGGCCGAGGACGGCGTGGCCGAGCTACGGCAGGCGATCGAGGTGATCGCGGACGGCGAGCACCCGCTGGTGTTCCACTGCGCGTCCGGCAAGGACCGCACCGGGCTGCTCGCCGCGCTGGTGCTGTCAGTGCTCGGCGTGGACGACGACCAGATCGCTGCGGACTTCGCGCTCACCGAGCACGCCACCGACCGTCTGGTGGCCGAGTGGCGGGACCGCAACGGCGGCGCGACGCCGGGCTGGCCGGCGTACGGGCGGGCACCGGCCGAGATCATCCGGCTGGTGCTGGCCGAGCTGCGGGCCGCGCACGGTTCGGTGCACGGGTACGTGACCGGCCGGCTCGGTGTCGGCGAGGAGACGATCGACGCGCTGCGCGCCCGGCTGCTCACCGGTGACTCCATCCCGCTGCCCACCCAGGGCACCACCGGCAGTACGCCGACGCCGGCCGCCCGGTAGAGCACCTCCGGCCGCCGATACCGGGCGCCGTCGCCGTTCCCACGAAAAGCAGACGACGCCGCTGCCACGGTCTGGCACGCTGCGGGATCGTGGACACGCGGTGGGACGGCCTGCGGGCCGAGGTACGGGCGACGCTCGACGAGCTGGTCTCCTCCGGCCGGGAGACCGGTGTGCAGGTGGCCGCGTACCTGGGCGGGGTCGCGATCGTCGCCGAGCAGGCCGGGCTCGCCGACACCACCACCGGCCGGCCGATGACCGCCGACACGCCCGTGCACGCGGTCTCCACCGGCAAGGGCCTCACCGCCACAGTGGTGCACGTGCTGGCCGAGCGGGGACGGCTCGACTACGACCTGCCGCTGGCCGCCGTGTGGCCGGAGTTCGCCCGGCACGGCAAGGACGGCATCACGCTGCGGCACGTGCTCACCCACACCGCCGGCCTGCCAGCGCTGCCCGCCGACGTCACACCCGAGGACTTCACCGACTGGACGCGCATGTGCGACCTGCTCGCCGGCGCACGGCCGCTGTGGGCACCCGGCGAGCGGCTGGCGTACCACGCCTGGACGTGGGGCTGGCTGGTCGGCGAGGTGGTGCGGCGGGTCACCGGCGCCCCGGTGTCGCGGGTGCTCGCCGAGGAGGTGTCCGGGCCGCTCGGCGTGGACCGGGAACTGTTCCTCGGCGTACCGGAGGCGGACCTGCCCCGGTTGGCGCGGCTGGAGGACGCCGGCCTGTCCGCGCTGATGACCTGGGCCGGGGCCAACCTGCCGCACTTCGACGCGGTCGCGCCACCCGGCGTACGGCCGGACACCGTCATCGGTTCCCGCCCCGACGTGCTGCGCGCCGACGTGCCGTCGGTCGGCACGATGAGCGCCCGCGCGGTGGCCCGGATGTACGCGGCGCTGCTCGGCCCGGTCGACGGGGTGCGGCTGATCTCCGCCGGGCGGATGCGGGAGGTGTCCGCCCCGGCGGTCCGCGCACCGGAGTGGGTGTTCGGGCAGGAGAGCACGTTCGGGCTCGGGTACGCGGTCGACGACGGATCGTTCGGCACCGCGGGTAGCGGCGGGAGCCTCGCGTTCGCGTACCCGAACCTGGGGTTGACGGTGGCGGCGGTGCGCAACCGGCTCGGCGCGGGCGACGGCGACCCGATGGAGAGGCTGCGGACGCTGGTACGCGACCGCGTCGCCGAGGCGACCGGCCACCGAGGCTAGCGGCGCAGGCGGGCCCGCAGCCGCCCGGCCGCGTCGCCGAGCACCGCGCCGGTCATCGGCAGCAGCGGGCTGGACCGCATCACCGCCAGGTCCTCGGCCGGGCTGGTCACGCCGTCGAGGAAGCGCAGCACCCGCTCCGGCGGGTTGCGGTCGAACAGCCGCTCGAAGAACTCCACCCCGCCGACGTGCCCGCGATCCAGTGCGCGCAGCGCCACCGCGTCCATCCACAGGTGCCGTCCCGGGTACGCGGGCGCCGGCACCGGCGGGCGGCCGGCGGCGAGCGCCAGTGCCACCTGGTCGGCCTGGCGCAGCATCGCGGAGAACGTGAATCCGGTGGACGGGCGGGTCGCCCCACCCGCGGTGCCCAGCCGCGCCACTCGAGGGCTGGGACGGGACTCGAACGGTCCGTCGGTCATCGGGATCACACCGTCCTCGACCTCCCGCACCCGCAGCGCGGTCAGGTCCAGGCCGAGCAGGTCGGCGTACCCGCGCAGCGCCGCGTCGTAGCCCGCGTCGTCGAGCAGTTCCGGCCCGAACTCGGTGTACTCGACCAGCGCGAACCGGTCGTCGACAGGCAACACGTACCCGAAGGAGACGCCACGCTGCGGCTGCGGCGTGCGGAAGTCCATCAGCACTGCCCGCTGCGGATCGAACGTCGGCCGGTCGGCGGCCAGCCACCAGCCCCGGAAGTGCTGCAACCAGCTGGTCCGCCCCGGCCGCCGGGGCCGCCGGGGCCGCGAGTCGAGCACCCACCCGGCCCGCACCAGGTCCCGCCCGTCCGGGTCACGGACCGTGACCCGCTCACCGTCGTCGTGCAACTCCCCCGCCGGGACGCTGATCCGGACCGCGTCCAGCCGCCGCTCGGCCGCGGCAGCCCGGTCGTAGACCGGGGCGGAGCGGAGCATGGCGTACCGCAGGGGGTCGAGCGTGAGGACGCGGCGGCCGGCCGGCGTGACCACGTCGACCCGCGACCAGCTCGCGCTCAGCAGTGGGTCGAGGTCGTCGCCGGGCAGACCCCAGAACGCCCAGGTGCGGTCCTGGCCGCGCTTGTGCACCGGGTCGACCACCGCGACCCGCAGCCCGGTCACGCCGTGGCGGTCCAGCGCGGCCAGGACCAGGGATGCGGCGCCGCCGCCGCCGACCAGCGCGAGGTCGACGTCGACCGGGAAGGAAGCGTGCATCCGGCCACGCTGCCACATCGGCGCATGCGGTCACCGGCCGACCCGCGCTCAGGCCACCGGCGCGGGCTTCTGCGGGGCCGGGTCGGCATAGGCGGCGGCCACCGTCGCCCGGTCGAAGACCCGCCACGTCGCGGCGATCACCGCGACCGCCACCGCGAAACCCACCCAGTACGGCGCGGTGATGCCGAACCGGGCCGCCACCACGCCACCGAGCAGCGCGCCGACACAGTTGCCACCAGCCGCGACGAACAACGTGGTGCTGCCGACCCGGCCCATCAGCTCCGGCGGGGTGAGCCGCTGCCGCAGCGAGTTCGCCACGATGTTCCACAACGCGCTGTGCGCCCCGAACGCGAACAACGCGAACCCGACCACGGCCGCACTGCGGGACGCGGCGAGCGCCAGGTGCAGTCCCGCCTCGACCAGCAGCCCGGTCCGCACCGTCCAGGTGGGCGTGATCGCGGCGATCAGCCGGTCCCCCACCAGCGAGCCGAGCACCCCGCCGACCGCCATGCAGGTGAACAACGCGCCGTAGCCGACCGAGCCGAGGCCCAGCCGCTCGGTGGCGAGCAGCACCAGCACCGCCACGGCGGCGGTGAGCGTGACGTTGAGCAGGCCGATCAGCACGGTCATGGTGCGCAGCAGCCGCTGCCGCCACAGCCAGCGGAACCCCTCCGCGACCTCCGCCCGCACCGACCGCCGCCCGTCCGGCGCCGGCCCGCCGCGGTACGTCCCGGCGAGCAGCCCGACCAGCACGGCGCTCAGCGCGTACGTGCCGGCGTTGAGGGCGAACGGCAGCGACGCCGCCAGCACGAACAGGAACCCGCCGAGTGGGCCGGCGATCATGTTCTGCATCACCTGGGTGCCGCCGCCCAGCCAGCCGTTCGCGCGTTCCAGCAGGGAGCGCGGCACCACCGCCGGCAGCACCGCCTGCGCGGCGGTCCGGAACACCACCTCACCGGTGTTAACCACGAACAGCACCGCGTAGAGCAGCGCGATCCCGGCCCGGTCGGCGAGCATCGCCGCGGCGAGCACCGCGAGCGCGCCGACGCGTACCCAGTCGATGAGCACCATCAGCCGCCGCCGGTCCACCCGGTCGGCCAGCACGCCACCGGGCAGCGCGAACAGCAGCCACGGCAGCCACGACACCGCCGCCCCGGCCGACACCACAAGCGGATCGTCGGTGATCGACGCCACGTACAACGGCGCGCCACCGTCGCCGTCCCACTCCCCAGCGCGGACAGCGTGCTCGCCGTCCACAGTCGGGCGAAGCGCCCGCCGAGCCGTTCCCCCGTCACGGCGAGGCAACCTACCAGCGGCGATGAACCCTGCCGACCGGTTTTACGCCCGCCAGGCGAGCACCACCGGCGCGAGCGGGTCGGCCACGTCGAGCACCACGTCCGCGTGCCGCGCCGGGTTCGCCTCGGCCCGGTACCGCGCCTGCCCCGGCAGGTAGCGCGCCCGGTACCGGCGGCGCACCTCCTCGGCCGAGCCGAACACCTCCAGGTCGCGGATCAGTGCCCGGCGCAGCGTCTCGGCCGGCTCCACGTGCAGGTAGACCGTCACGTCCCAGTGCGACCGCAACTCCGGCCGGAGCAGGAACACCCCGTCGAGGAGCAGCACCGCGTCCGCCGGCGCGGTCACCCGCGCCGCGGGAACCGGCTTCTCGGCGCGCAGGTCGTACGCCACCCGCAGGTACCGCCGGTCACCGCCGGGTCCGAGCGGGCGCAGCACCCGCTCCACCAGCGTCTCGTGGTCGAACGCGTCCCGGTAGTAGCCCTCCGGCGACAGCGGCCCCCGCGCCCGGCGGACCGCGGCGGGCCGGTGGAAGCCGTCGACGCTCACCCGGAGCACCGGCCTCCGCTGCCCCAGCACCTCGGCCAGGTCATCGGCCAGCCGGGTCTTGCCCGCCGCATCAGGGCCGTCGACGGCCACCCGCAGCGGGTGCGGCGGACGGCGCGCGGCGAGGTCGTCGGCGAGCCGGGCCAGCACCCGCGCCCGCGTCCCGGTCATCCGTCGGCCCGCGCCGGGCGGCGGCTGTTGAGGCGGGCCGCCTGCCGGTTCAGGTGGTCGCGTTCGGCCAGGCTGGACGCCCGGCGGGCCGCCTCCGCGTACAGCGCGGCCGCCCGGTCCGGGTCGCCGTCGCGTTCGTGCAGGTAAGCGGCCACCGCCGTGTACCGGGGCAGCGTGTCGTCCAGCGCCGCGAGCGCCGCCAGCCCGGCGCGCGGGCCGTCCGCCTCGCCCACCGCCACCGCCCGGTTGAGCCGGGCGATCGGGCTGCCGGTCAGGCGGACCAGTTCGTCGTACCACTCGACGATCTGCACCCAGTCGGTCTCCGCCGCGGTGGGCGCGTCGGCGTGCAGCGCCGCGACGGCGGCCTGGGCCTGGAACTCGCCCAGCCGATCCCGGGACAGGGCGGTCTGGAGGATGCCCACACCCTCGGCGATCAGCGTCGTGTCCCACCGGCCGCGGTCCTGCTCGGCCAGCGGCACCAGGCTGCCGTCGGGCGCGGTCCGCCCGGCCCGGCGGGCGTGGTGCAGCAGCATGAGCGCGAGCAGCCCGGCCACCTCCGGATGGTCGATCGCGGCGGCGAGCTGCCGGGTGAGCCGGATCGCCTCGGCCGCCAGGTCCACGTCGCCGGAGTAGCCCTCGTTGAACACCAGGTACAGCACCCGCAGCACGGTGGCGACGTCACCGGGCTGGTCGAACCGGACCCCGGAGACGGTGCGCTTGGCGCGGCTGATCCGCTGCGCCGTGGTGGCCTCCGGCACCAGGTACGCCTGCGCGATCTGCCGGGTGGTGAGCCCGCCGACGGCACGCAGCGTCAACGCGACGGCCGACGACGGGCTCAGCGACGGATGCGCGCAGAGGAAGTAGAGCCGCAGCGTGTCGTCCACCGCCGGCACCGGGCCGGGTGGCGGCTCCTCGTCCACGAGGTCCTCACGCCGGCGCCGGGCGGCGTCGGCGCGGACCACGTCGAGGAACCGCCGCCACGCCACTGTGACCAGCCAGCCGCGCGGATCGCGGGGCGTGTCGGCCGGCCAGACGCGCAGCGCCTCGATCAGCGCGTCCTGCACGGCGTCCTCGGCCGCCGCGAAGTCGGCTCCGCGGCGGACGAGGACACCGAGCACGCCCGGGATGAGGCTGCGGAGCGCGACCTCGTCCATCGGACGGATCACTCGGTGATGGTCGGCGGCGCGGTCAGGAACGGGCGCAGCTCCAGCCACTCGTGGATCGGCTTGCCGCCCTGCCCCGGCGCGGCCGACAGCTCACCGGCCAGTTCGAGCGCGCGCTCGTAGCTGTCCACGTCGATCACCATCCAGCCGGCGATGAGGTCCTTCGTCTCGGCGAACGGGCCGTCGGTGACCGGCGGGCGTCCCTCGCCGTCGTAGCGGACGAACGTGCCCTCCGGGGCGAGCGCCTGGCCGTCGACGTACTCGCCGCTCTCCTGGAGCCGCGCCGCGAACTCCTGCATGTAGTTCACGTGCGCGGAGATCTCCTCCGGCGTCCACTTGTCGATCATCGGCATGTCGGTGACCGGAGTCGGGCCGCCGCGGTAGTGCTTCAGGAGCAGGTACTTCATGAGTGTCTCCTCGTGGAGTCGTGCGGTCCATTCTGGCCGCGTTCACTCCGGGGACGAAGCTGCCCGTCCGTTCTCGACATCGGTGGCGGAGGAATTTCGGGCGTCACCTCGTGTAGGGCATCCTAGGAGGCTGGTTCTAGTGGTCCGAGCCGCCCGCCCCCGTCGCGGCGGCCCGGACCCGTCAGCGGATCGCCCGGCCGTCAGCGGGCGGCGGTCCGGCGCAGGCCGGTGATCAGCACCGCGCCCGCGACCAGGTGCAGCGCCACCAGCGTCAGCGTCGCCGCGCCCCCCACTCCCCCGCCCAGCGGCCCGAGCAGCGACACCAGCAGCACCAGGCCCGCGACCACCGTCCAGGCCGTCCGGGCGCGGGCGGTGAGCCGCTCCAGCAGGGCCAGCAGCGCCCAGCCGGCCAGCCCGGCTAGCAGCGTGCTCACCACCACCGCCACCGGCGTCACCCGCTGGTCGGCGGAGCCGCTGCGCGTTATCAGCTCCACCCCGGCGACCGGTACCGCGACCACCCATCCCAGCAGCGCGGCGACGGTCGCCGCGAACACCGCGAGCAGACGGTCCCGGCGGCGGTTCGGGCGGGCGGCGACGGTCGGGATCGTGGTCTCCATCGGTGACTCCTCCACATCGGGACGACTGCCGGAAACGCTAGGTCCGGCCTGCCGCCGCGCGGATCGGGCCACGGAGCGGTTCCCGGCTCCGCCGCCGGACCGACCACCGGCCCGGATCTCCGTCCGGCGACCGATGAGAAGCGGTGGACCGGCGGCCTAGCATCCGGACATGAGGTGCGCGTCCCGGTCCCGGTTCCTGCTGCTGCTCGACGGCGGCATCGCCACCGCGAGCCTCGCCGTGTGCCTGCTCGCGCTACTGGCCTCCGACGCCGGCCCGGACACGCCCGGCGCGACCGCCGTCGCGGTCGGCCTCGCCGTCGCGCAGGCGAGTTGTCTGCTGTGGATCCGGCGCCACCCGGGGTACGCCGCCGGCGTCGCCGCGCTCGCGGGCGTCGGCCTGGAGGCGCTCTGCCCGCAGCTCGGCTGGCTCGGCCTGGTCGCCATCCCGATGGCGTACGTGGCCCGGCTGCGCCCGCCCCGGTACTCGCTCGTCGCACTCGGACTGCTGCTGGCGCCCACACCGTGGAAGCTGGTCACCGGCGGCTGGCGGGACCTGCTGCTGGCGGTGACCGCGCTGGCCCTGAGCTGGACGCTCGGCGAACTGCAACGGGGCCAGGCGCAACGGCGCTGCGCGTGGGAACGGCAGGTGCTGGCGGCCGAGCGGGAACGCATCTCCCGGGAACTGCACGACGTGGTGGCGCACCACGTCGCGGTCATCGCGGTGCAGGCCGGCGCCGCCGAGGACGTGTTCGACGAGCACCCGGCGCAGGCCCGGGCCGCGCTCGCCGCGATCGACACGGCGGCCCGGTCGGCGCTGACCGAACTACGGTCCATGCTGCACGCGCTCGCCGTCGACGACGGGTCCGAGCAGGGCGGGCCACAGCCGGGGCTGGCGCAGCTCGACGCGCTCGCCGACGCGGTACGGGCGGTCGGTCTGCCGGTGACGCTGCACCGGGAGGGCGACGGCGAGGCGCTACCCGGCGGGGTGCAGCTGTCGGCGTACCGGATCGTGCAGGAGTCACTGACGAACGCGCTGCGCCACGGGCACGCCACCCGCGCCGACGTGGACGTCCACTACCGCGACGGCGTACTGCGGCTGGAGGTCGTCAACGACGGCCCGGCGCCCGCCCGCCGGCCCGGTACGCCCACCGGGCGCGGCATCGTCGGCATGCGGGAGCGGGCCCGGCTGCTCGGCGGCACGCTGGACGCCGGCCCGCTGCCGGCCGGCGGGTTCCGGGTCCACGCGCGACTGCCGGTCGGAGCGGGCCGGTGACCGTGCGGGTGGTGGTCGCCGACGACCAGGAGCTGATCCGCGCCGGGCTGCGCACAGTCCTCGACGCGCGGCCCGACCTGAGCGTGGTCGGCGAGGCCGCCGACGGCGTCGAGGCGGTCGCGGTGGCGACGCGGACGAGGCCGGACGTGGTGCTGATGGACGTGCGGATGCCCCGGCGCGACGGCATCGCGGCCACCCGGGACCTGGTGGCCGCCGGCAACCCGGCCCGGGTGGTCATGCTGACCACGTTCGACCTGGACGAACACGTCTACGCCGCGCTGCGCGCCGGGGCGAGCGCGTTCCTGCTCAAGGACACCCGCCCGGCCGACCTCGCCGAGGCGGTACGCGTGGTGGCGCGCGGCGAGGCCCTGCTCGCGCCCACAGTGACCCGGCGGCTGCTGGACCGGTACGCCGAACGCCTGCCCGCGCCCGCGCCCACCGGCGACGTGCTCGCCGTGCTGACCGCGCGCGAGCGGGAGGTGCTGACGCTCACCGCGCGGGCACTGTCCAATGCGGAGATCGCCGCCCGGCTGCACCTGAGCACCGCCACCGTGAAGACCCACGTCTCGGCGATCCTCACCAAGCTGGGCCTGCGCGACCGGATCCAGGCGGTGGTGCTCGCGTACGACACCGGACTGGTCCGGCCGGAGCCGCCGGTCCGGTAGGCAACCGAACCGGACAGCGGACCCAGACGTACCGAACCGGGACGGTTCGCCGCCCGGCCTGGCCCGGCATGTCCGCCGTCTCGCGGCGGCAGGGAGCACACCGGACGGCAACGAAGATTTCTCAATTACCCCCAGTGACCGCCGCAACCCTCCTAGTGTTGGCCACACCGGTGCTCGTCACGGAGTTGGCCACCCGAACGACGTCCCACGCCTACAGCGGACGAAAAGTGAGGGAAGACGCGGATGAAGGCACAGTCATTTCTCGGATCGGCGGCGTTCGGCGTGGGCCTCGGCGCACTGCTGCTCCCGGCCGCCGCGCTGGCGGACACCAGAGTCTCACCCGCCACCACCCCGGTCGGCGGCACCGTCGTGCTGACCACCACGTGCAACCCGAACGCCGGTGACGCGATCTTCCGGGTCACCGGCCCGGACCGGGACCAGAACGTCCGGTCCACCACTGCGGCCGCGGGCGGTGGCCTGAGCGCCGAACTGTTCACCGCCGGGTTCACGCTCGGCACGTACACCGTGGCCACCACCTGCGGCGACGGCAGCGACGGCGGCAGCGCCACGTTCACCGTCACGCCGATCGGTGGTGCGCAGGCCGGTGGCGGCGGGCGCGACGGCGACACCGGAGTGCTGATCGCCGGTGGCGTGCTGGCCGCCGGGGCGCTCGCCGGTGGCGCGTACGCGGTCATCCGCCGGCGCCGCGCGGACGCCGTAGCCTGACCGGCTCGCCGGGCGGTCCGCCCGCGCCGGATGCTCCGGCGCGGGCGCCGCGTCTCCGTCGAACGGAGGTGGGATGCTGTCGGAGTCGCAGCGCCGGTCGCGCCTGCACACCGCCGTCCTGGTCACCGCCGTCACCGTCGCCGCCGCCACCGGCACCGGCCTGGTCTCGGCCGGGCTCGGCACCACATCGGCGTCACCACCGCAGCCCGGCGTCTCCGCCGCGCCCGCCACCGAACGGCCGGGTACGGCAGGTCCGGCGCTCCCCCGGTCCACGCCGGTCCGGGTCACCGTCCCGCGCATCGGCGTCGACGCCGAGATCGTCCCGGTCGCCACCGACGCGGACGGCGCGCTCGAGGTGCCACCGCTGGACCGCCCGGAGGTCACCGGCTGGTACCACCCCGGTCCCGCCCCCGGCCAGGCCGGCAACGCGGTGCTGGTCGGGCACGTCGACTCGCAGCACGGCCCGGCGGTCTTCTTCGACCTCGGGCGGCTGCGCGGCGGCGACACGATCCGGGTGCTGCGGGCCGACGGCCGGACCGCGACGTTCACTGTGGACGGCGTCGGGGCGTACCCGAAGGAGCGCTTCCCCACCGCGCGGGTCTACGGCGGCGACGCGGCGGCGCGGCTCCGGTTGATCACGTGCGGCGGGCGGTTCGACCCGCGCACCGGCAGCTACCCGGACAACATCGTCGTCTTCGCCACCGCGACCCGGTGACGCTCAGTCCGCCAGGTCGGCCAGCTCCGCGCCGAGGAGTTCCGCCAGCAGCTCCACCCGGCCCGGGTCGTTGTCGGCGGTGATGTTCCGGCTGGGCATCTCGACGGTCATCAGCAGGTAGAGGTAGAGCCGGTAGAGCCCGAGCCGCCGCCGCGCCCCGGCGTCGAGCGGGAACGGCGCCGCCGCCCGGTAGGCGCGCACCAGCGGGTCGTCCGGCTCGTCCTCGGCGCGGCGGAACAGCAGCGGCGACACCAGGTCCATCAGCGGGTCACCCCACAGGTACCGCTCGCCGTCGACCAGGCCGCTCAGGCGCGGCGTGCCGTCCGGCCCGTCGACGGCGAGCACGTTCCCGGCCCAGCCGTCGAAGTGCAGCAGCGCCGGGCGGTCGACCGCGTCGAGCACCGCCGCGTGCCGCGCCACCAGCTCCCGGATCCGGGAGGCGGGCACCGGCAGCGGCACCGCCCAATCCGCGGCATCGGCGAGCATGTCGTCCACCATCGCCGTGTACGCGTCCCGCCACGTCGCGCCGGAGGCCCGGTCGCCGTCGTAGCCGTACCGCTCGCCGGTGACCGTGTGCAGCGCGGCGAGCGCGCGGCCGAACTCGGCGCGCAGCGGACCGACGTCCGCGCCGGCCTGGCTCAGGTCCCAGAGGGTACGACCCGGTAGCCGCGCCATGAGCAGCCAGTCGCCCAGCTCGGGGTCGGTTCCGTGCCGCAGCAGCGCCGGCGTCGGCACCCCCGGTGCGCGGTCGGCCACCAGGCGCAGGTAGTGCGCCTCCGCGCCGATCATGTCCCGCTCGTAGCGCAGCAACGGCACGTGCGGCGGCGGACCGACCTTGAGCACCACCTCGCGGCCGTCGGTGAGGCGTACCCACCAGACGGCGGCGAAGCCGCCACCGGTCAGCGGCCCGCAGTCGGCCACCTCGGCGCCGGATCCGAGCGAGGCGGTGAGGTAGCGGCGGACCTGCGCGGGGTCGAGAGCACGCTGAGTAGGACTCACGCTCATGGTCCGGGGAGCCTAGTGCGTCGAGGTGCCGGGAAGGGCCCCTGCTGGGCACCGCCCCGGCGCTTGGGAGAATCGTGGCATGGCGAAACGGGGTCAAAGTCCGGCGGTGTGCCCGTGCGGCACCGGCCGGCCGTACGCGGACTGCTGCGCCCCGGTCCACCGGGGCGAGGCGACGGCGGCGACCGCGGAGGCGCTGATGCGGTCCCGGTTCAGCGCGTTCGCGCTCGGCGACGCCGCGTACCTGCGGCACAGCTGGCACTCCAGCACCCGCCCCGAGCGGCTGGAGCTGGACCCGGGCACCCGCTGGACCCGGCTGGAGATCGTGGAGACCGGGCAGGGCGGCCTGTTCGACAGCGCCGGTACGGTCCGGTTCCGGGCGCACTACCGCGAGAGTGGCCGGGCGGGCGTGCTGGCCGAGCACAGCCGCTTCGCCCGCGAGGACGGCCGCTGGGTCTATCTGGACGCACTGCCCGAGTGACGGTCAGGCCGGGCGCGGTCAGGCCGGGCGGGGGGTGGGCTGGGCAAGCTCGGCGATCTCGCGGGGTAGCTGGGACAGCGCGCGGTTGAACTGGGCCGGCCCGATCACCCGGTGCAGCGCCTGCAACACCGCCCGCGCGCCGCGCTCGGCGTCGGACGGGGTCGCGCCGGAGCGCTCGGCGACCCGGCGCAGGAACTCGTCGTACCCGAAGACCTCCGGGTCCTCGACCCGGGCGCGGGCCAGCAGCGGACGCAGCTCGTGCGCGAGGTGCGCGGACAGGTCGTCGGCCTCGCCGCCGCTGATCCGTTCGGCGAGCGTGCGCAGCGTCGCCTCGGTCAGCGCGCGGGCCGTCTCGACCGGCACGCCGGCGCGGGCGGACACCCGCGCGTAGAACTCCGGTTCGGCCATCGTCCGTCCTCCCGTCGCAACGGCAGCGTGGCTACCCGCCGCCGGCCGCCGCAAACACCGCCGGCCCCGGCGAACAGGCGCTCAGGCCAGGGCCCGCGCCGCCGAGACGATCGCGCCGACGCCGATACCGGCCCGGTCGAACTGCTGGGCAGGGGTGCCGGAACCGGGCAGCCCGCGTACCGCCAGGTGGTTGACCCGGGCCGGTTCGCCCAGGTCGGCGAGCGCCTCCAGCACCGCGGAGCCCAACCCACCTTCCGGGTAGTGGTCCTCGACCACTACCAGCCGCCCGCCGGTCTCCACGACGGTCTCGGCCAGGCGTTGCCGGTCCACCGGCTTGATCGAGTACATGTCGATCACCCGGGCGTCGATGCCCTCGCGGGTCAGTTCGTCGGCGGCGGCGAGGCACAGGTGCACCGTCACGCCGGTGCCGAGCAGCGCCACGTCGCCGCCGTCGCGCACCATCCGGCTGCCGCCGATCGGGAACGGCTCGGCGTCGTCGTAGAGCACCGGGTACTTGCCACGCGTGGTGCGCAGGTAGGTGATGCCCGGGTGGTCGGGCATCTGGGCGACGAGGGCCGCGCAGGAGACCGCGTCGGCCGGGCAGAGCACCGTGGAGCCGGGCACGGCCCGCAGCGCGGCGATGTCCTCCAGCCCCATCTGGGACGGGCCGTCCGCGCCGATCTCCACCCCGGCGTGCGACCCGACCAGCGCGATGTCGGCCCGGGACACCCCGGCCATCCGGATGAAGTCGTAGGCCCGGGACCAGAACGCGGCGAACGTCGCCGCGAACGGCCGGTAGCCGCGCACCGCCAGGCCCACCGCCGCGGCGGTGAGCTGCTGTTCGGCGATGAACATCTGGAAGAACCGATCCGGGTACGCGGTGGCGAAGCGCTCCGCCCGGGTGGAGTCGCTGACCTCGCCGTCGAGCGCGACCACGTCGGGCCGGGCGGCGCCGAGGGCGCGCAGCGCGTCACCGTACGCGTCCCGCGTGGCGACCTTCGCGCCACGCTCGTATCGCGGCAGCTCCGGCTGCCCGTGCTCGGCCGGGGCGGTGCGCGGCGCGGCCGGTGGTTTCGGTCCGGCGACCCGGATGCGCCGGGGCCCGCCGAGCGCCCGGACGGCCCGATCGGCCAGCTCCGGGTCGAACGGCTTGCCGTGCCAGGACGGGTCGTTCTCCACCGCGGGTACGCCCTTGCCCTTGACCGTACGGGCCAGGACCACTGTCGGCCCGGTCGCGTCGCGGGCCTGCCCGTACGCCTCGTCGATCGCGCCCAGGTCGTGGCCGTCGACCACGATCGCCCGGCAGCCGAACGCCTCGACGCGCCGCCGGTAGGTGTCCAGGTCCCACTCCAGCTCGGTGGGGCCGCGCTGGCCGAACCGGTTGACGTCCACGATCGTGGTGAGGTTGCGCAGCCCGTAGTGGCCGGCCTTGTCCAGCGCCTCCCACACCGAGCCCTCGGCGGTCTCGCTGTCGCCGCAGAGCACCCAGACGTGCGCGGGCGACCGGTCGAGGTACTGGGCGGCGAGCGCCACCCCGACGCCGACCGGCAGTCCCTGCCCGAGCGAGCCGGTGGCGACGTCCACCCAGGGCAGCACCGGCGTGGGGTGGCCCTGCAGGCGCGACCCGGATCGCCGGTACGTCTCCAGCAGCTCCTGCTCGCTGATCGCGCCGGTGGCGCGGAACACCGCGTACAGCAGTGGGGAGGCGTGTCCCTTGGAGAAGATCAGGTGGTCGTTGCCGGGGTTGCCCGGGTAGGACCAGTCGTAGCGCAGGTGCCGGGCGACGAGCACGGCGAGCAGGTCGGCGGCGGACAGGCTGGACGTGGGATGCCCGGAGCCGGCCATCGTGCTGCACCTGATCGCGTCCACCCGTAGCTGGGCGGCCAGGTCCGCCAGCCCGGTCAGCTCCTCGTCGCGCAGCGTGCGCTCTGCTTCCAACGTCACCGCGATCGTCTCCCGGGGTCGCCGATGTCCGCACTCACGCTAGGCCGCGCACGCGACCATTGGTCCCCTTTCTGGCGATTCATGCTCGACCGGTGAGCAGCCAGAGCGCCACCAGCAGGTACGGCAGCACCGCGACCGCGAACGCCGCCGGGTTGCCCACCGCGCCGGCGAGCAGCCCGTACCCGCCGTAGAAGACGACGACGGTCAGGTCGGTGGCCATCCCGGCCAGCGACGTGACGGTGGCCCGGGCCGGCCCGGCGATCCGGGCCTGGAGCCGCACGTCGGCGAGCACGGTGGCGAGCTGGAACGCGGCGAACGCCGCCGCCAGCAGCACGAACCCCGCCGAGTGCCGCAGCAGCGCCCCGGCAGCGGTCGCCGCGGCCGCGAACACCAGCAGACCGGCGTACCCGCGGTGGGACAGCCGCTCGCCCAGCGGCGCGAGCAGCCCGCCCACAGTCATCCCGGCCCAGACCAGCAGGAGCAGCAGCGGTACGCCCACCTCGGCCATGCCGACGTCGGCGGCCAGCAGGCCGGTGTACTCGTCGAGCCCGCCCCAGATCGCGGTGACCGCCGCGACCAGCAGCACGGCGGCGCGGACGCGGCGGTTGGCCCGCACCTCGCGCAGGCCCACGCGCAGGCTGTCCAGCCAGCCGGGCTCATCGTCACCCTGCTCCTCCCGCGGCTCGTCGCCCGCGCGCGGCCCGTCCGGTGCGGCGCTCGGGGTCGGCGGCGGGCGGTGTTCCGGGAAGCGGGCCGCGACAGCAGCCGCCAGCAGGCACGCCGCCACGCTCGCCGCGCCGACGGCGAGGTAGCCGCCGAGCGCGAACACCGGCCCGGCGAGCACCCCCGAGCCGACCGCGCCGAGCACCTCGGCGGTGCGGGTCCGGCCGATCAGCCGGGCATACCTGTCGGCCGCGCCGAGGCGTTGCAGCTCGGTGAAGACGAGCGCCTCCAGCGCGCCGGAGCGCAGCGCGCCCCCGGCGCCCCAGAGCAGGAAGCCGGCGGCGAACGCCGGATAGGACGGCAGCAGCACCCAGAGTGCGAACCCGGCGGCGGCCAGCAGCGGCGCGAGGCAGAGCAGCAGGCGGCGCGACACCGCGTCGGCCCATACGCCGGAGGGCACCTCCAGCACGATGCCGGCGGCCGCCCAGAGCACGAACAGCGAGGAGATCTGCCCGACCGACAACCCGGTGTCGGCGAACAGCAGCACGTAGAGCGGGTAGAGCAGGACGAGGTCGGTGAGGAACGCGTACCCGTAGAGCGTCGCCGCCAGACGGCGGGTCGCGGGCACGCGGGCAGGAGCGACGAGCACGGAACCTTCCCACGGGGCGTGACGGACACCGGTCGGAAAGCACGGCGTCCGCGGCGGCCCGCGGGCTCGTCGTTCAGAAAGGCATCAACATCGCCAGGTCATGCCGGGATCCTATCCGCCGAGAGGCGGTCGGGTGGTCCCGGCGGGCACGCGATCGGGGCGGGACCGTGCGGTCCCGCCCCGATTCGTCGCTGCTGTCGGGTCAGCGGCGGAACTTGTCCACGTCGGCCTGCGGAATGACCATGGTGGCCTCGCTGTCCGCGGCCTGCTCGGCCGTCGGCTGGCGTGGCGTGGTCGGCTGGGTGCGCTCGGAGTCCGCGTACGCGGGGATGTGCTGCGTGGCCTCCACGCCCGCCTGCGACGGCACCGGCCCGGTGGCGTCCGCGGCGGCGGCCGACTGGGTGCCCGGGTACGCCGGGACCGGCTGGGTGCGGTCCGCCTCGGCGTCGCGGCTCACCGGCTGGGTCAGCTCGGAATCCGCGTACGGGCCGGTGGCGGCCAGGCGGGCCTCGACGTCACGCCGACCGGCCTGGTAGGCGCGGGCGTGCGTGGCGATGGTGCGCGACTCCTCCTCGGCCCGGGTCAGCCAGTTCTCCCAGCGGCTCTGCATCGGCCGGACCAGCCCGCCGCCGACACCGACGACCAGGATGCCGCCGACGGTGGCGAGCACCGCGATCAGCACCGGGGTGGTGACGGTGGTGGCGACGCCGATCTGGTTGAGCGCGGCGATGACACCGAGGCCCAGGATGAACACCGAGGCGAGGTTCGCCAGCACCCGGCCGTACGAGAGGCCGCCGAGCGCGCTGGAGATGATGTCCTTCACCGCGCGGGCGATGGCCGCGGCGACCACCACGATGACGATGGCGACGAACGCCCGGGGCAGCCAGGCGATCACGCCGGCGATCAGGTCGGAGATGGGGTTCGGGCCCCAGATGCCGAACGCGAGCTGGAGCGTGACCAGCAGAACGCCGTAGTAGGCCAGCTTCGCGACGATGTCGCTGGCGTCGTACTTCGAGCGGGCCAGCGCGGTCTTGATCCCGCCGCGCTCCACGGCCCGGTCGAAGTGGACCCGCTCCAGCACCTTGTCGACGAGCTTCAGCACGGCCTTGGCGATCAGCCAGCCGACGACCAGGATCGCGACGAACGCGACCGCCTTGGGCAGGAACAGCATCACCGAACGGAACGCGTCGCCCACCGCGTCCCCGAAGTTGTCTCTCATCGAAGGGCCTCCACGTGCGTGGTCCAGGTTTGTTCGGGTGGGGCTACCCCGACGCGCGTGCGGGGAAACGCGGTCAGCCTCCGGGGCAGCGGTAGACGACGCGCGTGCCGGCCTGCGCCGTCGTCGGTTCGATGATGTTGACGGTGGCGATGCCGGTGGTCGTCCCGACCCCGGTGAACGTCCACTTGAGGGTGAGGGCCGTGGTGTGCTGGCCGCTGCCGACCCGTTCGGTGAGCACGGCGCCGGGCGGCGCGTCCGAGCGGAACCACTGGTAGCGGATCGTCCCGCCGCGCCCGTTGGTGCGCACGGTGGCCACCACGTCGACCGTCACCTCGCAGGCCACACCGGCCGGCCGGGGCACCGCGACGGAGACCCCCTCGACCTCCAGCGGGCGCAGCCGCTGCCACAGGTAGAGGCCGACCGCCAGCAGCAGCACCACGGTGAGCAGCGTGGACAGCACCGAGACGACGCGACGCCAGACCGGGCGCGGGCGGATCGGAGGTGCGGTGGGCCAGGGCGGCGCGGGCGGCGGCGTGGCCGGTACGCCCGGCCCGAAGCGCAGCTCGCCGCCGGGCGCCCGCCCGCCGCTCCCCGCCCGCGCGTCGCCGGTCCGATCCGGGTACGCCCCGGCGCCCGTCGCCGCCGCACCGGTGGCGTGATGCCGGGGTGGGACGCCGGTGGGCTGCCAGGAGGTGGTGGGCTGCCACGACGCGGTCGGTTCCGCGCCGGGGCGGTCGGTCGGCCCCGGCGTCGGACGCGGATAGACGGTGGCCTGCCCGGTCGTGTTCCCCTGGCGCAGATGGACGGTCGCCTCGTCCGTCGGATGCGCCGGAGCCGGACGCAGGCTCAGCGTCGGCTCGCCGGCTGCCGTGGCTGCACGGAGATGAACCGTCTCCTCGTCTGCCTCGGCTGCCCGGCCCGGGTGCAGGTGCACGGTCGGCTCCGCGCGGTCGACGGCAAGTGGCATCGTCGAGTCGGCGTCGGATCGGGGCCGGGTGAGGTGGACCGTGGGGTCGGCGGCGTCCGCGTCGGGAGCGACCGGCAGGGCGCGGGTGGGCAGCGCCTCGGTGGGCTCGTCGGGGCGGGTCACGCCGACCGTCCCCGGGACGGGCTGCGGTGCGGGGCAGCGGGCACTGTCGTACTCCTAGCCGGGGGTGCAGTCGTGGTAGAGCGTCACGTACACCGGTGACGCCGAGGTGGTCGCGTTGCCGGCGGCGTCGGCGGCGGTGACCCGGATGGGGATGCGGGCGCTGCGCCTGGGCGTGGACAGCGGGCCGAGCGTGCCGGTGAACACGCCGCGCCCGGCGGCGGCCATCCGGATCGTGCCGGTGGCGCCATCGACTGTGTAGCCGAAGGTGACTGTGAGCGCGGCCGGGCCGCTGCGGTCGTCGGTGACGGTGGCGGTGACGGTGCTGCTCTTGGCGCCGTAGGGGCAGCCCTTCGGGTCCAGCTCGCCCGGGTCGGCGCTGACGCCGTCCACGACCGGCGCGGTCACGTCCGGTGGCGGCGGGCTGGTGGTGCGTGACGCGCTGGGGGTGGGTGTGCCGGTGCGGGTCGGCGTGCCGGTCGGGTCGGGGGTGGCCGACGGCGCGGGTGGTGGCGGCGCGGCGGACACGGTGGACGGGCCGGGTGTCGGTGACGGGCTGGGCGTCTCGGCGCCGGTCGGGTCCGGTACGGGTGCGCCGGTGGTGACGGGGGCGGCGCTCGCGGAGCCGGTCGGACCCGCGGCGGACGTGTCGTCGTGGGCGGCGTAGCTGTAGCCGGCGCCCCCGGCCAGGACGGCGGCGACCAGGGCGCCCGCCGCCAGGGCGGTACGGGTGCGGCCCTTGCGGAACCGTCCGCCCCGGCCGGTGGTGGTCGTGCCGAGTTCGGTGTGCGCGACGGCGGTGCCGCCCTCGGCCCGCTCCGGGAACGGCCACAGCGCGGCCAGCAGCACTGCCCGCCGGGCCAGCTCGCGCAGCCCGCGTTCCTCCCATTCCGGGCCGTAGCCGGTGCCGGCGACCCGTTCCAGCAGTTCCAAGAACGCCTCGGCGGACGGCGGGCGCTCGTCGGGGCGTTTGGCCATGCCGTGGCGCAGCAGTTCGTGCACCGGCGGGGGTGCCGCCTCGGCGGGGATCGGCGCGCTGGCGTGCTGGTCGCGCAGGGAGAGCAGGTCCGGTCCCTGGTACGGGGGACGGCCGGTGAGGCACTCGAAGAACGTGGCGGTGGCGGCGTAGACGTCGCACGCGGGGCTTGCCGGGGCACCGGTCCACTGCTCGGGGGCCATGTAGCGGGGCGTGCCGGACACCGTGGTGTCGGAGCCCTGGCCGATCGGCATGGCGATGCCGAAGTCGGCGAGCTTGCTCAGCCCGGCACCGGTGACCAGCACGTTCTCCGGTTTGTAGTCGCGGTGCACGACACCGTGGCCGTGCGCGGCGGCCAGGCCGGCGAGTGAGCCCTTGAGGACGCAGAGCGCGGCCTCGGGTGTGGTCGGGCCGTGTTCGCGCAGCATCTGGCGCAGTGAGACACCGTCGACCAGTTCCATCACGATGGCCGCGCCGTGCGGGCTCTCCACGTACTCGTAGAGGCGGCTGACGTGCGGGTCGTCGATCTCGCCGAGGAGCCGGGCCTCGGTGCGGAACGCGCTCCGGAACGCCGAGTCCTCGCCCAGGTCGCGGATCAGGTACTTGATCGCGACGGGGGTGCCGGTCGCGTCGTGGGTGGCGAGCACGACGCTGCCCGACGCGCCGGCGCCGAGCCGGCGGACCGGGGTGTATCCGGACAGTTCCCAGCCGCTCATGCGACAGACTCCACGGCGTCCCACGGGCGGATGTCGGACGCCGCCTCGCTCGTCATTCTCACCGTGGCGCAGCCACGGGCCATCGCCGCAACGGCTGCTTCCGGGCGCCGACCGGCGCCCGGGCGCTCGGGCGGCACGGCGCGGCACGACAGGTGGTCGGTATCGGACACACCGCCACGACTACCAGACCCCGGCAACCACAGTCAGCTCGTCGATCATGAAGTTGACAGGAACAAAAAGGACAGGCATCGCCGCCAACTTCATGATCGACGGAGAGGTAGCGGGGCGCGGGTCAGCGGCGGCGGGGTGGGGGGATTCCTGCGGGTGGAGGGGTGCGGAGCAGCCAGAGCGGGTTGCTCGCGCCGACGATCTCGCCGTCGCGGTCGCGGACCTGGGTGCGGACGTACGTGCCGGCGCCGACGCGCACCGGCAGGTCGTACCAGCCCTGCCGCAACTGCCGCCAGGGCACCTGATCGACCCGGACCGCCGGTGTCGGGTCCGCGACACCGGCCCGGTCGACCTCACCGGTGACCGTCTCCAGCGTGGCCCCGGCGGGCAGGTCGGTGGCGCGCAGCCGCACCGTGACGGTGTCCTCGGTGAGCACGGCGAGCGCGCCCATCCCGCTGCGGCCGCCCAGTTCCAGGTCCAGCGCGCCCCGGTAGCCGGCCAGGTCGGCGAACCACGCCTGCCCGGCGCGCAGCGCCGCGACCAGGTCGTCCCGGCCGGTCGAGGCCGCCCACACCGACGTGACGTTGCGGTCCCGGCCGGCCCGCCAGTCGGTGCCGTCGTGGTCGTCGGTGACCCCCACGGCGGTGAGCGGGATCGCGTTGCGGGCCGCCACGTCGTACGCCCAGAGGTGGTCCTCGACCGGCCGGCGTCCGATCTCGATCAGGTCGACGCCGAGCGCGTCGCGGCTGACCAGCAGGCGGGCCAGGGACTCGCGCCGCTCCACGTCCAGCGGGTGGTTCCAGCACACCACGCCGCCGTGCGCGTGCAGGAACTCCACCATCCGCTCGGTGGCGTCGACGTCGTTGTCCCGGTACGGCGGGGACGGGAAGCGCGGCAGCGTGCCGTCGCCGCCGAACCAGTTGAGGTGCCGCACCATCGACACCTCGTACGCCCGGTGGTGGGTGACGCCGGGGTACGCGCCGTCGTAGCCGCGCAGCACCTCGGCGCGCATCTCCTCGCCCGCCTGGCCGGCGCGGCGGGCGCGGTCGAAGACGAGCCGGTCCACCAGGTAGGCGCCGCGCCCGCCACCGGCCACCGTCACGCCGAGGCGCAGTCCGCGCAGCGAGTTGTCCCCGGCGACGATGTCGGGCCAGAGCCGCCGTACGTCGGCGAGCAGGCCGAACGTGTGCCGCCGCCACGCGCCGGGCGGGGCGGGCAGCTCGACGGTGCCGTGCCGGCCGTCCACCGTGTGCCGGACCGTGTCGACGCCACCGAGGCGGTAGCGCAGCACGAGCTGCCCGGCGGGCCGCCCGGGTCCGGCCGGGTGGTGCGACAGTGCGAGTTCCACGGTGAGCGTGGCGTCCCGGCCGGCGGCTTCGGGGCGTACGTCGAGGTGCAGTGTGGTGTCGGAGATGTTTGAGGTGTGCGTCCAGTTCCACGCCTTGCCCGCGTACCAGTGGGTGCCGGAACCGGCGGCGGTCAGGCGCAGCGCGCGGCCCGGGCCGTCGGGGGCGTCCGGCGCGTCCACGAAGTCGGCGGCCGAGCCGGTCAGCCGTCCCTCGGTGGCGGGCTGCCAGGTCCAGGCCAGGCCGCCCTCGCGTTCCTCCGGGCCGTCGAAGTGGACGACCCGGCGGTGGTCGTGGGCGGCGACCCGGAAGTCGTGGTCGGTCCACCACAGCACGTCGACGCCGTTGCGCCGGGCCTGGTCGAGGTGGGCGGCGTAGCTGGCCACGCCCTCGCTGAACGAGGCGTGCAGGTGCATCGCCATGCTGACCGGCCGCCGGCCGCGCGGCGGGGGCGGCGGCCTGTCGTTCGTGGCGGCCAGCCCGACCGGCACGCCGATCCCGGCGACCGCCAGCCCGCCCGCGGCCACGAGCACGCTGCGCCGGTCCAGCCGCCCGCGACCCGCCATGCCACTCCCCCCGTCCGCCCGGGGCCAGCGTACGGGCGGAACCTCAGCGCGGGGGCACCGCCACCCGGGCGGCGAGCGGGCGCCCGGCCAGCCGCCGGATCGTCAGGTACGCCTCGCAGCCGAGGCAGAGCCCGAACGCGGCGTTGAGGAACGCGGCGGCCAGCGCCGCGCCGGTGGCGGCCAGGCCGAGCGCGGGCAGCCCGGCGAACCAGCCGGCCGCGCCGACGACACTGAAGGCCAGGCCGACGACCTGGGCGAAGCGAACCGGCGCGACCGGCTCCAGCTCCGCCGGCGGGTCCAGCCGGGGCGCCACCAGGGCGCGGAACAGCAGGCCGTACGGGCCGACGCGCGGGTTGACGGCGGTGAGCGCGAACACCAGGGCCTGGGCGAGCAGGAGCAGCCCGGAGCCGGTGACGAGGACGATCGCGAGGACGACTGTGGTGAGGACGGCGGCGAAGCGCGGTCCCCGGGGGTCGAGCAGCATGGGATGGGTCCGTTCGTGCGGGGCGGGTCGGTCAGGCGGGATGCGCCGCCGCACAGAGGCTCGTGGCGAGCCGGCCGTGGTCCACCACCCGGCGGCGGGTCAGCCGTACGCCGGTCATCGCGCCGCCCCGGCCGTGAGCGCGGCGATCAGGTCGTCGCGGTCGGGCACGCCGGCGGCCCGGCGCACCACGCGACCGGCGGCGTCCACCACCAGCACCGTCGGGGTACGCCACACGTCCAGTTCCCGGGCCGCGTCGAGGTGTTCGTCCACGCCCACCTCCCGCACCGCGACCCCGTCGAGGCGGGCGGCGACCTCGGCGAGCACCCGGCGGGCGGCCCGGCAGGGCGCGCAGACCGGTGCGGAGAACTGCACCAGCGTGACCTCGCCGGGGCGTACCCCGAGGGCGGTGAGGGTGGCGAGGTGCGGCGCGTCGGCGGCCGATGGGCGCTTCCGGACGGCGCGCAGCCGCCCGTCGTGGCGGCGGCGCCACCAGCCGAACGCGGTGGCGGCCGCGAGCACCGCGACGAGCACGAGGATCCCGGTCGGGCTGGGCGACTGCACCGGCCCAGGCTGCCACGGCGGGTCGCGGAAGACGATGGTCCGTCCCGGTCAGCGGACGTGAGATCGCCTACTCCGGCGGTAGGAGCAACCGGCTCACCGGCCGGCGAACGTCGCTTTTGTCCTCTGGCGCGCCGCGCGAGCTTGGCAATATTCTCCACCACGCGCGCAGTCGTTGCAGTTCCTTTACATCGCCCGGCGCCGGCCGGGCCATCGAGGAGGCGAGATGCACTTCGACCACCCCGAGCTGGACCGCCGTACGCTGCTGCGGGCCGGCCTCGGCGCCGCAGCGGTCGCGGTCGTCGGCAGTGAGCTCGCCCGGCCGGCCGCCGCGCAGGCCGCGCCGGGCGCGGACCTCGACTGGATCATCAGCTGTGACGAGTGGGCCGCCCGCCCGCCGGCCGACCCGCTGTCGGTGAGCGCGATCCCGACCAACAAGATCATCGTGCACCACATGGCGTTCCCGAACGTCACGGACTACTCCGAGGAGCACGCCAAGCAGCTCGCCCGCGACTGCCAGGACCTGCACATGGACGGCAACGGCTGGTCCGACACCGGGCAGCACTTCACGGTGAGCCGCGGCGGTCACGTCCTGGAGGGACGCCACGGCAGCCTGGACCGGCTGCGGGCCGGCGACCGGCAGATGATCGCCGCGCACTGCCCGGGCGAGAACGGGCGGGCCATCGGCATCGAGAACGAGGGCACCTACGTCACCGAGACGCCGCCGGAGGAGCTGCTCGACTCCCTCGCCCGGCTGTGCACCGCGATCTGCCGGCAGTACGGGCTGCACGCGCACGACATCTTCGGTCACTGGGACTTCCGCGCCACGCTCTGCCCCGGCGCGATGTTCTACCGGGAGTTCCCGGCGCTGCGCCGCGCGGTCTTCCAGAAGCTGGGCACGAAGCTGGGCGACGTGCCGGCCCGTCGCTGGCCGGACATCTGGCGTTTCGTCGGCGGCCCGGTGGTCCAGGTCGCGCAGTACCTGCTCACGTTCCGCGGCTACGCCGTGCCGGTGAACGGCGTGTTCGACGCGGCCACGGTCGCCGCGGTGCAGGACTGGCAGGCGCGCAACGGCATCCCGGTCGACGTCGACGCCACGCTCACGGCGCCGACCTGGGAGACCCTGGCCCCGGAGCTGGACCAGAAGTCGTCGGGCGTCCCGGTGGTGGCCGCGCAGTCCATGCTCGCCTCCAAGGGCTACGCCGAGGTCACCCCGACCGGCGAGTACGACCACGCGACCCGCACGGCGGTGAAGGACCTCCAGCGCCTGCACGGACTACCGCCCAACGGCAAGATCAGCACCACTACCTGGTGCGCGCTGGTGGGGGGTGTGGTGCGCCAGTCGTTCCACAAGCACTGACGGCGCACCGGCGGGGAGAGCGGTGGGGGTGGCAACGGCGCCACCCCCACCGCGTCGTTGCGGGACGGATCGCGGCGAAACGTCGGCATTGACGACTGGTGAACGACGGCTATCCCGGACGGCTGTGGTGCGCCGATCATTGCCCGCAGATAGATATGAGTCATTCTCACCTCCGGGCAGAACGCCCGGGCACGGAGGCCGAGACGCCGTCAGCCGGGCGTACCGAACGGCCCTACTCCGCGTCCCCGGAGGATCGCCATGCCATTACCCGCCATCCGTGCCCGCCTCGCGGCGCTCACCGCCGCCGCCCTCACCGCGAGCGTCCTGACGGTCATCCCGCCGTCACCGGCGCTCGCCGCCACCACGTTCACCCCCGACGACTACTGCCTCGGTCAGTGCGCCGACATCCTGCCCCCCGGGCAGAACGGCAACGCCACGCTGGCCGGCATCCTGGCCCACCAGGCGCTCGGCACCCGCCCCGCGCACTCAAGCGACCAGCTCGACGAGTACGCCAACCTGGTCTACAACTACGCCGGGTTGACCGACGAGCAGATCGCCCACTTCTACAACGACGCCTCGTTCGGCGTCCCCGATGCGCAGGTCGAGAGCAGGATCTCGCCGCGTTCGGACGTCACCATCGTGCGGGACAAGGCCACCGGCGTCCCGCACGTCACCGGCACCACGCGCTCCGGCACCATGTTCGGCGCCGGGTACGCCGGAGCCCAGGACCGGCTCTGGGTGATGGACCTGCTGCGGCACGTCGGCCGCGGCAACGTCAGCTCGTTCGCCGGCGGCGCGCCGGGCAATCGCGAGCTGGAGCAGAGCGTCTGGGCCAACTCGCCCTACACCGAGGCGGACCTCCAGGCCCAGGTGGACGCGCTGCGCCTCAAGGGCACCCGGGGCCAGCAGCTCTACACCGACGTCGTCGACTACATCGCCGGCATCAACGCCTACATCGACAAGTCGATCGCCGACGACAACTACCCCGGCGAGTACGTGCTCACCGGCGCCGGGAAGCCGAAGCACTTCACCATGACCGACCTGATCGCCACCGCCGGTGTCATCGGCGGGCTGTTCGGCGGGGGCGGCGGCAGCGAGGTGCAGTCCGCGCTGGTGCGGGTGGCCGCCCGGGCCAAGTACGGCCCGACCGAGGGCGACCGGGTCTGGGCGGCGTTCCGCTCCCAGAACGACCCGGAGACCGTGCTGACGCTGCACGACGGGCAGAGCTTCCCGTACGGCGCGACACCGCCCGGTGCCACCAGCGCGGTGCTGCCCGACGCCGGCACCGTGGTCGCCGAGCCGCTCGCGTACGACGCCACCGGCGGGGCCGCCGCCCGCACCGGCACCAGCGCCGCCACCAAGGACCTGGTCGGCGGCCTGTCCAACCTGCGGGCGCACGGCATGTCCAACGCCGTGGTGGTCTCCGGCCGGCACACCACCACCGGCAACCCGGTGGCCGTGTTCGGCCCGCAGACCGGCTACTTCGCTCCGCAGCTGCTCATGCTCCAGGAACTCCAGGGGCCGGGGATCAGCGCCCGCGGCGCGGCGTTCGCCGGGCTGAACCTCTACGTGCTGCTCGGCCGCGGCCAGGACTACGCGTGGAGCGCCACCTCCGCCTCGCAGGACCTGACCGACACGTACGCGGTGCCGCTGTGCACCACCGACGGCAGCGCGCCGACGCTGCGCTCCAACCGCTACCTCTTCCGCGGCCAGTGCGTCGCGATGGAGGTGCTGGAGAAGCGCAACTCCTGGTCTCCGACGCTCGCCGACTCCACCCCGGCCGGCGCGTACACGCTGCGCGCGCTGCGCACCAAGTACGGACTGGTGTCCTACCGGGGCCTGGTGAACGGGCAGCCCACCGCGTTCACCAAGCTGCGCTCCACCTACCGGCACGAGGCCGACTCGGCGATCGGCTTCCAGGCGTACAACGACCCGGCGGCGATGGGCAGCGCGGCGGCGTTCCAGGCGTCCGCGGCCAGCGTCGGGTACGCGTTCAACTGGTTCTACGTCAACTCGACCGAGGCGGCGTACTACAACTCCGGCTCGAACCCGGTGCGCTCCTCCACCTCCGACCCGAACCTGCCGATGAAGGCGGAGCCGGCGTACGAGTGGGCCGGCTGGAACCCGGACACCAACGACGCCACGTACGCCCCGGCGTCGGCCCACCCGCAGTCGGTCAACCAGGACTACTACGTCAGCTGGAACAACAAGCAGGCGCGTGACTTCGGCGCGGCCGACGGCAACTTCAGCTACGGCGCGGTGCACCGGGGTCAGCTGCTCGACGGTCCGGTGAAGGCGGCCATCGCCCAGCGCAAGGTAGGCCGCGCCGACATCGTGCGGATCACCGCCGAGGCGGCGGTGACCGACCTGCGCGGCCAGCAGGTGCTCGGCGAACTGCTACGGGTGCTCGACAGCACGCCGGTCACCGACCCGACACTGGCCGCCGCGGTGACAAAGCTGCGGGCCTGGCAGCAGGCCGGGTCGCGGCGGGTGGAGACGTCACCCGGGTCGAAGGTCTACCAGCACGCCGAGGCGATCCGGATCTTCGACGCCTGGTGGCCGCTGCTCGCCGCGGCGCAGTTCCGCCCCGGCCTCGGCCCCGACCTGTACGGCGCGCTCGTCGGCGCCCTCCAGGTCAACGAGGCGCCCTCGGGCGGCCAGAACGGCGCCCGCGACGGCACCGTGAGCTGGGCGGCGCAGGGCCAGGCGCACAAGGGCTCGGCGTTCCAGTACGGCTGGTGGGGTTACGTCGACAAGGACCTGCGGGCCGTGCTCGGCGACCCGGTGGCCGGCGGCCTCGGGCGCACGTACTGCGGCAACGGCAACCTGGGCGCGTGCCGGCAGGCGCTGCTCGACACGCTCGGCCAGGCCGCGGCGGCGCCGGCGACCACCGTCTACCCGGGCGACTCGTCGTGCGGTGCCGGCGACCAGTGGTGCGCCGACTCGATCGCCCAGTCCGGGCTCGGCGGCATCACCCACCCGCTGATCGCCTGGCAGAACCGGCCCACATACCAGCAGGTCGTCTCGTTCCCGGCGCGCCGGGGCGACGCGGTGACCAACCTGGCGCAGGGCCGTACCGCCACCGCGTCCAGCACGCAGTTCCTGACCAGCAACACCCCGGCGAAGGCGGTCGACGGCAGCCTCGGCACCCGGTGGGCCAGCAGCTACAACGACAACCAGTGGCTGCGGGTGGACCTCGGCTCGGCCCGGACGATCAGCCGGGCGGTGCTGCGGTGGGAGGCCGCGTACGCCACCGGCTACCGGATCGAGGTCTCCGCCGACGGCAACTCCTGGCAGCCGGTGTTCAGCACCACCACCGGCAACGGCGGCGTCGACAACGTGACGTTCGCCCCGGTCAGCGCACGATACGTGCGGATGTACGGCGTCACCCGGGCCACCTCGTACGGCTTCTCGCTCTACGAGTTCGAGGTCTACGGACGGTGAGGCGCACGCGACCGGCCGGCGGGTGCTCCCGTCGGCCGGTCGCGTGTATCCAGGCAGGTCAGCCGCGCTCATTCGAACATGTGTGCGAGTATGGCGGGGTGTCGAGCGAGGCCACCATCCTGCACGCCGACCTGGACGCGTTCTACGCCTCGGTCGAGCAGCGCGACGACCCCCGGCTGCGCGGCCGGCCGGTGATCGTCGGCGGCGGCGTGGTGCTCGCGTGCAGCTACGAGGCCAAGGCCCGGGGCGTGCGCAGCGCGATGGGCGGCCGGCAGGCGCGGCGGCTCTGCCCGGACGCCGTCGTGGTGCCGCCCCGGATGGCCGCGTACACGGCCGCCAGCCGGGCGGTGTTCGAGATCTTCCGGCACACCACCCCGCTCGTCGAAGGGCTCAGCATCGACGAGGCGTTCCTCGACGTGGGTGGGCTGCGGCGGCTCGCCGGAACGCCGGCCGCCGTCGCGGCCACGCTGCGGGAGCGGGTACGCCGAGAGGTCGGCCTGCCGATCACCGTCGGCGTGGCCCGGACGAAGTTCCTGGCGAAGGTCGCAAGCGGCGTGGCGAAGCCGGACGGGCTGCTGGTCGTGGAGCCGGACCGGGAACTGGCGTTCCTGCACCCGCTGCCTGTCGAACGGCTGTGGGGCGTCGGCCCGGTCACCGCCGCGCGGCTGCGCGACCGCGGCATCCGTACCGTCGGGCAGGTGGCCCGGCTGGACGAGCCGGCGCTGGTGTCGCTGCTCGGCGCGGGCGCCGGCCGGCACCTGCACGCGCTGGCCCACAACCGCGACCCACGGGCGGTTCAGGTGGGCCGCCGCCGCTCCTCGATGGGCGCGCAGCACGCGCTGGGACGCGGCCCGCACTCCCCCGCCGACCTGGACGCGGTGCTGGCCGGGCTGGTCGACCGGGTCACCGGCCGGATGCGCGCCGCCCGCCGCACCGGCCGCACGGTGACGCTGCGGCTGCGCTTCGCCGACTACACCCGCGCCACCCGGTCGCACACGCTCGACGAGCCGACCGCGCAGACCGGGCCGCTGCGGGCCGCCGCCCGTGACCTGCTGCGCGCCGCGCTGCCGCAGATCGCGGAGCGGGGCGTCACGCTGCTCGGCGTCTCGGTGGGCAACCTCGGTGCCGGGCACACGCAGCTCACCCTGCCGTTCACCGCCGAACCCGGCCCGGCGCTGGACGCCGCCGTCGACGCGGTGCGGGACCGCTTCGGCTCGCGGGCGCTGACCCGCGGGGTGCTGCTCGGCCGCGACCCGGGCGTCGAGATGCCCCGGCTGCCGGACTGACCGTCCGGCCTCCTCCCCGGGTAGGAGACGCCCTCCGACCCGTGGCCGCGAACGCGGCCTGCGGGCGGGCGCGATCGGCCCGGTCCGTCACGAGCATCTAGAGGCATGACTACCGTACGGAACCGGGCGGCCGGATGGCACCGCCCCCTGATGCTCCTCGTGTCCGCGATGACGGTGCTCACCGTCGTCGCCGCGGTCGGCGTCGTGGCCGACCCGCGCGTGTTGACCGGCGCGCCGATCTGGCTCAAGCCGCTGAAGTTCGCGATCTCGTTCGTCCTCTACGGCGTCACGCTGGCCTGGATGCTGTCCCTGCTGCCCCGCCGCAGCCGGGCGGCCGAGCGGGCCGCCACCGTGATCGTGGCCATGTCCGTGGTGGAGATGGTCGTCATCGTGGGTCAGGTGCTCCGGGGCACCACCAGTCACTACAACGAAACCACCACGCTGGACGCGGCGCTGTTCAGCGTCATGGGCGCAGCGATCACCGTCCTGTTCGCCGCCCAGCTCGTGCTGGCGGTCGTGCTGTCCCGCCGGTCCCTCGCCGACCGGGCCGGCGGCTACGCGGTCCGGCTCGGCCTCGCCGTGTCCCTGCTCGGCATGCTCGTCGCGTTCCCGATGGTGGCGCAGCAGCCGGCCGGCGCGCCCGCCGGGATCAGCGGAGCGCACAGCGTCGGTGTACCGGACGGCGGCCCGGGGCTACCGCTGGTCGGCTGGAGCACCACCGGCGGCGACCTGCGCGTCGGGCACTTCGTCGGCATGCACGCGTTGCAGGCGCTGCCGCTGCTGGCGATCCTGCTCGACCGGTTCCTCGGCAGGCGGCTGGACGAGCTGACCCGGGCCCGGCTGGTGCTCGTCGGCGGGGCCGCGTACGCGGCACTGACGCTGCTGGTGACCGCCCAGGCCCTGCGCGGGCAGCCGCTGCTCGCGCCGGACGGGCTCACGCTCGCCGCGGCGGCCGCGCTGGTCGTGGCCACGGCGGCGGCCACCGCGCTGGTGCTGGCCCGCCGGGCCCGCCGTACCGAGGTGGTGCTGGTCGGATGAGCACCGCGCTGTTCAGTCTGACGTTCGCGCTCGCGGCCCCGTTCTGGGCGCTGATGATCCTGGTGCCGCGCTGGTCCTGGACCGGCCGGATCGTCGGCTCGCCGCTGATCGTGGCGCCGGTGCTGCTCGTCTACGCGGCCCTGGTGCTCCCCGCGCTCGGCACGGTGCTGCCGGTGGTGACCGCGCCCACGCTCGACGGCCTGCGGGACCTGCTCGGCACCGCCGACGGCGCGGCGGCGGCCTGGGCCCACATGATCGCCTTCGACCTGTTCGTCGGCAGGTGGATCTGGCAGGACGCGCGGGAGCGAGGGCTGCCGGCCCTGCTCACCGCCCCGGTGCTGCTGCTCACCGTCCTGCTCGGCCCGATCGGGCTGGCCGTCCACCTCGGACTGCGCTCCGCGTGGCGGCGGCCGGCGAACGCGGTGGCTGCGGCCGCACCGGTTGCCTAGGCTGACGCGGTGGGCTGGGCCGGTCGGTTGTTCGACGCGCGGGACACGTTCGCGCGTGTCCTGCTGCTGGATCTCAGCGGCATCGGCTACATGGTCTTCGGTCCGCACGGGAACTCGGCCGCCACCGGTACGCAATGGGCGCTGGCGGTCCCGGCGTTCCTGCTGGCCCTGCTGTGCCACCGCCGGCCGCTGCTCAACCTGCTGCTCCAGTCGGCGCTGCTGGTCGCCGCGCTCGTGCTGGTCGACGACGTGGTGATCAACCAGGTCGGTGCGAGCTGGGCGCTGCTGGAGCTGACCATGCGGGCCACCCGGCCACGCACGATCTGGCTCGGCGCCGGGCTGCTCGCCGCCGTCGACCTTACCGACCTGATCGGGCTACCGGTCCGCGCGGCGTTCACCGGCCTGTTCGGGCTGGCCGTCACCGTCGGCCTGCCGCTGCTGCTCGGACTGGTCGTGCGGACCACCCGGGAACTCGGGCGGCAGGCCGAGGAGCGGGCCGAGGCGGAGCGGCGCCGGCGCGAGTCGGAGAGCCGGGCGGCCCGCGCCGACGAGCGCGGCGCCATCGCCCGCGAGCTGCACGACGTGCTCGCGCACCACGTCGCGTCGATGGTGCTGCGGGTCGGGGTGGCCCGGCACGTCCTGCCCGACCTGGATCCCCGGGTCGGCGAGGTGTTCGACGACGTGCACGCCACCGGCACCGCCGCGCTGACCGACCTGCGGCGGCTGGTGGCGGTGCTGCGCGACCCGGACGGCGTCCGCGGCGACGCCGCGCTGACCGCGATCGAGCCGTCGGCGCTGCCGGCCGCGCTCGGCGCGGCGGTCGACCGGGCCCGGCAGGCCGGCGTCGTCGTCGAGGCCGACATCGACCCGGCCGTCGGCACCCTCGACGCGGTACGCGGCCAGGCGGTGCTGCGACTGACCCAGGAGGCGTTGACGAACGTGGCGAAGCACGCCGGCGCGGCGGCCCGCGCACACCTGAGCGTGTCGGTCGAGGACGACGCGGTGCACTGGGCGGTCACCGACGACGGCCGGGGCGCCGCGCCGGCCGGGGTGCCCGCAGGCGGCGGCCACGGCATCGTCGGCATGCGGGAACGGGTCGAGGTGCTCGGCGGGCGGCTGGAGGCCGGGCCCACCGGGTCCGGCTGGCGGGTCCGTACCGTGCTGCCGGCGGCCGGGCCCGCCCGCCAGGCGCCCCGGCCCCGCGCGGGCACGCCGGAGCCGGCGTGATCCGGGTGCTGCTGGTCGACGACCAGCACCTCATCCGGGCCGGCCTGCGGATGCTCTGCGACGCCCAGCCCGACCTCGAGGTGGTCGGTGAGGCCGACAACGGCCGGGACGCGGTCGCCCTGGCCGCCCGGCTACGCCCCGACGTGGTGGTGATGGACCTGCGGATGCCCGGCGTCGACGGGATCACCGCGACCAGCCGGATCCTCGCCGACCGGCCCGTCACCCGGATCATGGTGCTCACCACGTTCGGCGACGACGACCACCTCTATCCCGCGCTGACCGCCGGCGCCTGCGGGTTCCTGCTCAAGGACGCGCCCCCGGCCGACCTGCTCGACGGCGTCCGCCGCGCCGCCGCCGGCGACAGCCCGTTCAGCCCGGACGTGCTGCGCCGGCTGGTCGACCGCGCGGTGCACGCCCGCGCCGGCGCGCCCCGGCGGACGGCCGACCTGACCGCCCGCGAGCGGGACGTGCTGGACCTGGTCGCCGACGGCCTGTCGAACACCGAGATCGCCGAACGGCTGCACATCGGGGTGACCACAGTGAAGACGCACATCACCAGCCTGATGACCAAGACCGGCAGCGCCAACCGGGTACGCCTGGCGCTGTGGGCGCGCGGCGGCTGACCGGGTCACTCCTCGATCGCGCCGCCCACCGTCCGCAGGTGCGCCCGGAACGTCAGCGCCGGATCCGCCTCCCGGGCCGCCAGGTAGGCGGCGAAGCCGACCTGCGACCGCAGCGACTCGCCGGCCCGGATCCGGTCCGCCTGCCGCCGCTCGGTGTCCCGGATGGACTCGGCCAGGTCGAACAGCTCCCCGGCCCGGTCGGCGGGTACGAACAGCACACCGTCGTCGTCGGCCAGCGCCAGATCCCCCGGGCCGACGGTGAACGGCCCGACCCGGGCGTGCGCCAGCGCCCCGTCCGGGCGCGGGTCCAGCTCCAACGGCCCGCTCGGGGTGGCGCCGAGGCTGAACACCGGCAGCCCGACCGCGACCAGGTCCGCGGTGTCCCGGTGCGCGCCCCACACCACCAGCCCGGCCAGGCCGGCGGCCCGCGCCTCCAGCACCACCAGGTCGCCGACGCAGGCCCGATCGGTGCGCCCGCCGTCGTCGACGACGAGCACGTCCCCCTCGGCGGCCTGCTCGATCGCCTCCAGGAAGACGTCCACGCTGCCGACGTGCCGGGCCGGGCGCACCCGGCCGGCCAGGCGCCGCCCGGGCAGCACCGGGACGACGGCGGCCGGGGCGCAGCGGACGGGGACACCGGCGCGCAGGCAGGCGTCGGCGACGTGGGCGGTGCTCAGCGCGGCGAAGCGCGCGGCCGGCGCGTCGTGACGGATGTCCATACGCCGACGCTAGCCAGCCGGACCGGCCCGGGCAGGTGCCAGTTGACGCCCGGTGGCCTTCGGCCGGTGCCGGACGCCGGACCGGCGCGGGACCGGCCGGCTCATCCGGGCGCGGGCCGGCGGGCGCGCCTCCGACTCCCCCGCGCCGGCGGCCCGGCGCACACTGCCGTTTGCGTCCTCGGGCCGGCAGCCGGTGGCCCGCAGCAGCTCGCTCTGCGCGGTCCGCAGGTCGCTGATCATCGCCTCGCCGAACGCGCGAACGCCCTGCGACCAGGCTCGCCCGGCCAGCTCGGCGCCGGACCGGACCAGTTCCCGGGTGCTTTCCAGGTCCGCACCGGACTTGCAGGCCCGCTTCATCTCCCGTACCGCCTGGCCGAGGCGGGCCACCGCGTCGGGCAGCGCGGGCGGAACCGGCTCGTCGTACTGCAGCGCGGTGGCGGAGCGGCGGGCGATCGAGCGGGCGTACAGCACCAGGCGTTCGAGGTGCCGGGTCGCTTCGGCGTACCTGTGGAACTGGGCGCGGCGGTGCCAGCGGGCCGGCGCGATGGTGACCACCTCCTCGGCCCCGCTGAGCGCGTCGTTGAGCCGCCCGATGTCCGGTTCGATCCCGCGCAGGTCCTCCAGGGCGCGCTGGGCCGCGTCGGCGTCGCGGCGGGTCAGCGCGTGGGCGACGGCGTCGAGCCGCTCGGTGAGCCGGGCGACCACCGGTTCCACCGCCCGGTCCAGCACCCGGATCGGGTTGACCGGCAGCAGCAGCGCCACCACGAACAGGCCGACCAGGCCGCCGACCAGCGCGTCGAAGATACGGGGCAGCTCCAGGCCGGGCTGCACCGGCGCGAGCGTGGCGATCAGCACCGCCGTACCGCCGGCCTGGCCGACGAGCGCGCCGCCGCGCCCGGCCACCAGCAGCGCGGTGGCGATGGCCAGCGTGACCACCAGGCCGGTCTGCCAGGATCCGCTGCCCAGCAGCGCGCGCAGCAGGTCACCGACCAGGATGCCGAGGCCGACGCCGATGAGCAGCTCGAACGTGCGCCGGGCACGCTGGCCGATGGCGGTGGCGATGGTGCCGACCGCGGCCGCGGGGGCGAAGACGTGCGCGCCGGAGCCGAGCAGCTCGTCGGCGAGCAGCGCGGCGAGCGCCGCGGCCAGCCCGGCCTGCACGGAGATCACCACGGTGATCTCCAACTGGCGCAGCCGGTTGCGGCCGGCCGCGCCACCCTCGGCCCGGGCCCGGGACAGCGCGAGACCGCCCCGCTCGACCGCCCGGTCCAGGGGCGAGCGGACGGTGTCGGCGCGGCGGTCGGCCATGACGGCGGTTACCCGCCTCCGGGCCGGTGAATCGTCCGCCGTGCTCCCGCGCGCCTTGTGCGGGTCAGCTGCGGAACGTGCGGTCGAGCAGGTCGAACAGCGCCGTCCAGTGCCGCTTCGTGGCCTGCTCGTCGTACATCGGGGTGTCCGACTGGGTGTAGCCGTGGCGGGCACCGGCGTACACCTCGGAGCGGTACGCCACCCCGGCCGCGTCGAGCGTCTTCTCCAGCGTGGCGATCTGCTCGGCGGTCATCGACGGGTCGGCGTCGGCGTGCCCGAAGTAGAGCTCACCGGTCACCGCGCCGAGCGCCAGGTGCGGGCTGTCCGGGGCGTCGGTGACCACCCGGCCGGCGTGGAACGCTGCTACCGCGGCGATCCGGTCCGGCAGCGCCTCGATCGCGCGCAGCGCGTTCGTGCCGCCCATGCAGTAGCCGGTGATCACCGCCGGTCCCGGCGCGACGTCCGGCCGGGCGGCCAGGAAGTCCAGGTAGGCAGCGGTGTCGCGGGCCACCGCGTCCGGCGTCAACGCGGCCATCATCGGCCCGATGCTCTCGAACAGGGCGCCGCGGCGGCTGTCGTCGGCGAGCGCGCCGAGGTCGATCAGCGGGGCCCGGCCGGCGCGGTGGAACAGGTTGGGGGCGAGCACCACGTACCCGCGCTCGGCGATCGTGGCGGCCATCTCCGCGACCCGGGGCCGCAGCCCGAACGCGTCCATGAACAGCAGGACGGCCGGGAAGGGCCCGCCGGCCTCCGGCACGGCCAGGTAGGCGTCAGCGGTTCCGTCGGGGGTGGGCACGTCCACGGTCGTCGGCTGCACTGTCGGGGCCTCCTCGCTGCGGGTTCCGCGCTGCAGGCTACCCCCCGGCCCGGCGGCCGTTTGCGGAGGTCCAGCGTGGGAATCCGGCGATCCCGGCGGAGGAAGGCGGCGAGATGGACCAGGATCAGTTCATCGGCGCGGTGGCCCAGCGGTGCGGCGCGTCCGCGGAGCAGGCCACCGCGATCACCCGGGCGACCTTGACCACGCTGGCCGAGCGGATCGACGGCGGGGAGGCCCGTGACCTCGCCGATCGGCTGCCGGAGGCGCTGCGGGCGTACGCGTTCGGCCCGGCCGAGGACGCCGAACCGTTCGGGCTCGACGTGTTCGTGGAGCGGGTGAGCGGACGCGCCGACGTCGACGTGGACGCCGCCCGGGACGGCATCACCGCCGTGTTCGACGTGCTGCGCGACGCCGTCGATCCGGCCGCCTACGCTCAGGTCGTCACGCAGCTCCCGGCCGAGTACGGCGAGGTGGCCGACCAGAGCGCGCCGTACGTGCGGCGTACGGCGTGACGGGCGCGCGATGAGCGAGGACGCGCTGCGCCGGCCGCCCGCGGCCGACGCGCAGGAGCAGCGGCAGGACGAGACGCTCGTCGGCCCACCCGACACGGTCGACGCGGCGGTGCCCGAGGCGAGCGAGGCGGACCTGGCCGAGCAGGGTGTGCTGCGCGCGCCGAGCGACCGGGCGGGCCTGGGCGAGTCGGTGCGCGACGACCTCACCGCCGCCGACGCGGTGGAGCAGAACACGGAGATCCCGCTGCCCGACGAGGAGCACTGGGCCTGACCGCCTCAGTGGTCCGGGCTGTCGGAGCGGGCCATCAGCCGCAACGCGTTCGGATCCAGGCCGATGCGGACCGGCGTCTGCCCGTACGGCTCGCCGTCGACCTCGATGCGGGCCGGCCGGTCGGTGTCCAGCCACAGCTGGCGGACCGCCAGGAACGGCTCGTCGCCGAGGGTGCGGCGGTGGCCGGCCGCCGCGTTGCGCGCCGTCTCGCGCAGCAGCCCGCGCCGGGTCGGCCCACCCACCGGGTACGCCACCAGCAGCCGGTCGTCGGCGGTGGCGTCGGCGGTGATCGGCCGGCCGGCGTGGAAGCCGCCGTTCGCCACATACACCTGGTGCGTGGTGAACGTGTGCTCGCGGCCCTCGGCGCGGACCGTCACGGCCAGCGGCCGGTGCCGGGCCAGCAGCCCCAGCCCGGTCATCGGGTACGCGAGCCGCCCGACGACCCGCTTCAGCCCCGGCGGAGCGGCCTGCATGATGTCGGCGGACAGCCCGATCCCGACGTGGTTGGTGAACCGGGTGTCACCGATCAGGCCCAGGTCGACGTCGATCACCTTGCCGCCGGTGAGCACCGCGATCGCGGCGTCGAGATCGAGCGGGACGCCGACCGTACGGGCGAAGTTGTTAGTGGTGCCCAGCGGCAGCAGGCCCATCGCGATGTCCCGGTGGGCTAGCAGCCGGGCCGCCGCGCCGACGGTGCCGTCACCGCCGCCGGTCACCAGCAGGTCCGGGCCCAGGTCGGCGGCCTCGGCGAGCACCCGGTCCAGCTCGCCGGGCCGGTCGACCGGGTACGCGCCGAGCAGCACGAAACCGGCCGCCCGCAGGCGTTCGTGGACGGTGTCGTAGAGCCGCCGGCCCCGGCGGGAGTGGGCGTTGACCACCAGCGCCGCCCGCCGTCGTTCCCGGATCGCCGTCGACAGCTCCTGCTTGGTCCGCACGGTTGCGACCCTATCCGGCTGCGCCGGGTCGCCGGTCGGCCGCCGCGCGCTGGTGGACGGCATCGGTTATCGTCGCGACGGCCGTGATCGTCGATCTTCGAGGGTGGATGTCCCGATGAACCAGCCGGCCGCGCCGCAGGTGACAGCGTCAGTGCCCCCGCTCACGCCGCCGACCCGTCCGGGGAGGGCCCTGGTCGGGCTGGCGCTGATCGTCCCGGCGGTGATCGTCTGGGTCTGGTCGTACGTCCTGCCCACGCTGTCCACTGTGTCCCGCAGCTTCCAGGCCGACGGGCCGCGCCGCTCGGGTGAGTCGGCCGGTACGGCGAACTACGAGGCCGCCTTCACCTCCGGGTTCGCCGGGCAGGTCGGGTTCGCGGTGCTGCTCGCCCTGATCCCGCTGGCGGTGGCGCTGCTCGCCGCGCCGCTGCTCGCGGTCCTCGCCGACCGGGCCGGCCGGGTCACCCGCCTGGTCACCCGGGGCGTGCTCGCGCTGCCGCTGGCCGCGTACGCACCGGTCGCGGTGTACCTCGGCCGGCGCGCCGAGGGCATCGAGAACGGCACTCTCACCCAGGATCTGCAGTCCCCCCGGGCGTTCCTCGTCTCGGCGCTGGCCCAGGTGACGTTCGGACTGGTCGTCGCGGTGGCCGCGACGCTGTACCTGAGCGCCCTGCGCCGCCGCGAGCCCGACCAGCGGCCCGCGCCCGCGATGCTGGCTGCCGGCGGGCTGCTCGGCCTGGGCGTCCTCGCCGCCGGCCTGCAGACCTACACCGCCCCGTCCATCCTGACCGGCGGCGGGCCGCGCGGCGACTACACGGCGACGCCGGTGTTCACCGCCGTGCAGACCTCGTTCCGGACGTTGCGCCTGGGCGTCGGATCGGCCACGTCGACGCTGCTGCTGGTGCTGCTCGGGCTGCTCGGGCTGGCCGCGGTGGCGCTCATCCTGGCCACCCGGCTGCGCATCGAGTTCGACGGCTGGCGGGACGGCCCGGCCGCCCGGGAGGCGGAGTCCTTCACCGGCCGCCGGCCGCTGCTCGTCGGGTCGACCGTCGCCGCGCTCGTCGTGGTCGTCGGCGTGACCGTCTGGGCGTCGCTGCCGTGGCTGCGGAACCTCTCCGCCGACACCGGGCCCCTGCCGCGGGGGGTCGAGACCTCGAACCTGTTCGCCAACACCTGGGTGCCGCCGCTGCTGTCCACACTCGTCGCGGTGACGCTCGCCGCGCTGGCCGGATTCGGGATCGGCGCGCTGCGGCCGCTCGGACGCTGGAGCGAACTGCTGCTGGTGCCGTTCGCGCCCTGGTTGTTCGTCGGTGCCGGCCCGCTGGCCATCGCCAATTTCGAACGCACGATGGAACGCGAACAGCTGGGCCTGTTCCTCGGCCTGGTGCCGCCCACCTGGCTGTCGGTGCCCGCGCTGTTCGCGTTCACGCTGCTGTTCCGGGGCCAGCACGAGCGGTGGCGCTCCGGCGGCGGCATCGGCCGTACGCTGCTGCTGCCGGCGCTGCCGATGCTGGCCGTGACCGCGTTGCCGACCTGGCTGGCACACGCCCAGTCGCCACTGTGGGCCACGCTGGTGGGCCGGGGCCCGGACAGCCTCACCGCGCCCGCGCTGGTGACGATGATCGCGAACCGTGCTTTCGGCGGCGGCGGTGAGCTTCCGCTGGGCCTGATCCTGCCGCTGCCGATGCTGATCCTGTTCGTGGTGCTGTTCGTCGCGCTCCTGGTCGGCTACGTGGAGCGGCTCGCCATCCGGGTGGGACGGCGCAGCGGCACGGACGCGCCGCCCGCCGGGGCGGACGAGCCGGTTCGCAAGGTCATCGCATAGGGAAACCCCCGATTACGCGCGGTGACGACGCGCCTAGCGTCAGGGGCATGGCATCTGACGCGCTCACACCGGTCCGGACCGCCCGTTCCCGCCGCGACGGCGGGCTCCCGCTGGGGCTGATCCTGCCCCTGCTCCTGCTCGCCCTGCTCGCGCCGGCCGGGTGCGACTCCGGCGGCGGGATCGTCGACGTCGGGTCGGCCGACACCGCGGCGGACGGGGACGGCGGCGACCCGGACGCGGGCGCGGTGGACGACGTGCGGCCGCCGTGCCCGTTCACCGCCGCCCAGGTCTCCGAACTGGTCGACCGGAAGCTGCGCGACGAGGGCAACTGCTCGTTCGGCGACGGCGTCGCCCAGCTGGCGGTCACCACCGCCTCGGCGACCGCCGGCAAGGCCACCTACGACTACCAGTACGACCAGGCCGGCCAGCAGTACGAGAAGATCGTCGACCTGGACCGGGGCGAGCGGGGCTACCTCGCCGTGAAGGACGTGCGCGGCGAGGCGGTGCTGATCGACGGCAAGGGCACGTACACGGTGACCATCAGCAGCTTCGAAGGCGGCACCGCAGGTAACGAGCAGATCCTGCGCCGCACGCTCGACGCGATCCCGGCCTGAGCGGGGCAGGCATGCGAACCCGCCGACTGGTCGCGCTCGCGCTCGCGCTGGCCGCGGCCCTGCTCACCGCGTCCGCCGGTTGCGGCGGCGACGAACCGCCCGCCGCCGGTGGCGCCGTACCCGGTGCGGGCACGCCGGTCGCGGACCCGACCGGGGAGGCGCCGGCCGAGCCGAGCGCCGGACCGGTGGACGACGCCGCCGATGCGCCGCAGGCGTGCACGCTGGTGTCGAAGGACGACGCCGAGCGCCTCGCCGGCACGCCGCTGGAGGAACCGGTGGCGGCCGGGCAGTCCTGCACCTACACCGGCCCGGTGAGCGGGCCGACCGCCCAGGTCGAGGTGTTCGTGGGTGACGGCGCCAAGAAGTACCTCGACATCGAGCGGCAGCTCGGGCACGAGATCCGGGAGCTGACCGGCACGGCAGACGAGGCCCTGCTCACCTACGAGGCGTTCTTCCTGCGCAAGGGCGAGCTGTGGGTCGCGGTGCGGCTGATGCGGCTCAACGACCCGCAGGAGAACCGGGCGCCGCTGGAACGGCTCGCCCGTACCGTCGCCGGCCGGATGTGAGGCGGCCGGTGCGCGGCCGGCGGCTGCTCACGGCCGGCTTGGTGGTGCTGCTCGTGGTGACCGGCTGCGGCGGCCCCAGACCAGGCCCGGCCGACGCGGGCGACGGGGAGCCCCGGTACGGGCAGGCGCCGGTCCCGGGCAAGGACGTCACGCTGCAACCGGACGTGGTGCTCGTCGGCGGGGGCAGCCGCACCGTGCGGTCGGTGAGCCCGGACGGGCTGATCTGGCGGCTCGACCCCGGTGCCCGCGACGCCGACCGGCTCGCGCCCGGCCGGGTCATGTTCCTCACCGGACGCGGCGTGGGACGCGTGCTCGACCTGGCCGAGGAAGGCGGCGACCTTGTCGTCACGATCGGCCCGGTCACGCTCACCGAGGTGATCCGTGACGGCACGTTCGGCGGGGACGACGTCACGCTCGACCGCCCGACCGTCTACGTGGCCGGCGAGCCGTCGTGGACCCGGGACGCCGCGGCGGCCGGCGGCACGCTAGGCCGGGCCCGCCCGCTCGCCGTCGCGCCCGCGCAGCCGCCACCCGCGCCGGGCGGGCAGGCCGCCGCGAGCGCCCACGGCTACCGGGTCCGGACGTTCTGCTGCGCCGGTGGCGTCGGCACGCACTTCACGTACGACGACGGCGGCCTCCGGCTGGCCGGCACCGTGACGCTGACCGTGGGCCGACCGGCCGCGTCGTTCCACCTGGCCATCGGCGCCGGCAAGGTGACCCGGGCCGAACTGGAGATCGGTGGCGGCTTCGGCATCAAGGTGGACTTCACCGCCGGGATCGACGGCGGGCAGAACCACCGCCGGACGTTCCCGGTCCCGGTCGACATCGCGTTCCCGATCGGGCTGGTCGCCGGCCTGCCGCTGTCGTTCACGGTGAGCCAGACGCTTGAGGTGGCCACCGCGTTCGGCGCGAAACTGGGCACGTTCCGCGGCTCCGGCGAGTACGCCCTCGCCGGCAAGCTCGGGTTCGGCTACGCGGGCGGCCAGGTGGGCTCGCGCGTGACCGAGGGCTTCGCCCGCCGGGTGAGCCTGCTCGACTCGCTCACCGGTGTGCCGGTCGGCGTGATGGGGCTTGTCGTCCGGCACGGCGTGCGGTTCACCTTGGGCATCAGCGCGTTCCTGTTCACCGCCGGGATCTGGTTCGAGCTGGTCACCTCGTACGGCGCCACCATCGGGTCCGCGCTCGGCGCTCCGTACGCGCTGTGCCGGGGCGTCGGGCTCGGCGTGCGGGCGCGGTTCGGGATCGGCTACCGGATCCTGGAACCCGTCGTCCAGGTGATCAACAAGTTCCTCAGCCTGCTCAGCCCGTCCCGGGCCCCGCGGATACCGCCGATCGTGGCGTCCGCCGGACCGAGCTGGAGCGCCGACGTCTACCGCAACCAGGAGGTGATCCCGCCCGTCTCGATATGCGGACAGGTTCCCGGCTAAGCCGCGCCGACGCTGGGTCCACGGGCGCCGCTGTGCCACCATCCCGCCATGGACGCCGCACTGGTCGGCCGCGACGCGGTCGTCGAGCGGGTGTGGCGTGCCCTGACCGCCGGTACGCCGGTGCTCCTCGACGGCCCGAGCGGCATCGGCAAGACCGCGCTCTGGCGGGCGGTGGTCGCCCACGCCGGGCGGACCGGCTGGCGGGTGCTGTCCGCCGCACCCACCGAGGCCGAGAGCGCGCTGCCGTACGCGGCACTCGCCGACGTGCTGCGCCCGCTCGCGGACGCGCTGCCGGGGCTGCCCGCACCGCAGCGGGCCGCGGCCGACATGGTGCTGCTGACCGGTGAGCACGACGGCGCGGTGGACGAACGGGCGGTGGGCGCGGCCACATACACGCTGCTCGACGCGGCGGTCACCGGCGCGCCCCGGGTCCTGCTCGCGGTCGACGATCCGCAGTGGCTGGACCCGCCGAGCGCCCGGGCACTGCGGTTCGCGCTGCGCCGGCTGAACCGGTGGCCCGCCGTCCTGGCCACGCACCGCACCGGGGACGACCCGCCGTTTCCGGTGCCGCTCGGGCTGGACGACGACCCGGCCGGACGGCACCGGCTGCTGCGCGCCGACGTACCGCCGCTGGCCCCGGCGGACCTGCACCGCGTCCTGGCGGCCCGGCTCGGCGGCACGCTCAGCCGGCCGCTCACCGACCGGCTGGCCCGCGACGCCGACGGCAACCCGCTGCTCGCCATCGAGCTGGCCCGGGCGGTGCTGCGGCTGCCCCGCCCGCCCGCGCACGACGAGGACCTGCCCGTGCCGTCGTCGCTGCGCCTGCTGCTCGCCGAGACGCTGCGGGCGCTGCCCGGCCCGAGCCGCGACGCGGTGCGGCTGGCCGCGCTGCTGACCGTGCCGACGGTGCGCGACCTGGCGTCGGCGGACGTGCCGGCCGGGGCGCTGGACGCGGCCGAGGACGCCGGGCTGGTCGCGGTCACGGCGAGCCGGATCGATTTCGCGCACCCCCGGTACGCGGCGGCGGTGCGCGAGAGCATCCCGCCGGGAGCCCGGCGGCGGCTGCACGCGCTGCTCGCCGGCGCGGTCGCCGACCCGGACGAGCGGGCCCGGCACCTGTCCCGGTGCACCGTCGCGCCGGACACCGCCGTCGCGGCCGACCTGGCCGCGGCGGCGGCCCGGCAGCGGATGCGCGGCGCGTCCGCGCTCGCCGCCGACTGGTACGCCCGGGCCGCCGAGCTGACCCCGCCGTCGGCTGCCGCCGAGCGGAACCGGCGCCGCCTCGACGCGGTGCAGTGCCGCATCGACAGCGGCGACTACGCGGCGGCCGGGCGGGCTGCCGAGGTGGCGGCGGGTGAGCTGACCGGCGCCGAGCGGGGCGAGGCGCTGCTGTTGCGCGCGCTCGTCGCCTGGTGCGCCGACGACCTGGTCACCGCCGTCCGCGTCGCCGAGCAGGCGCTCGCCGCCGCCGGGCCGGACGGCGACCTGGCCGGGCGGATCCACACCCACCTGACCATGTTCCACGACCAGCCGGAGCCCGCCCGCCGGCACGCGCGGGCCGCGATCGCCCGCCTGTCCGACCGCGACGAGCACCGCCCGCTGCTCACCGCCGCGCTGCTGCTGCTGTTCTTCCACGAGGTACGCGCCGGCGGCCCGGCGTCCACCGAGCTGCTGGACCGGGCGCTGGCGCTGGAGGGTGGTGAACCGTCCTTCCTGGCCGGTTCGGTGCCGGCGATCTGGTGGAAGTCGGTCGACGACCACGACCGGGCGCGGGCCCGGCTGCACCTGATGCTGGACCTGGCGGTGGCGCGCGGCGACGATCCGCTGCGGCACGAGGTGCTCACCCACCTCGGCGAGACGGAACTGCTGGCGGGACGCTTCGCCGAGGCCGGGACGCACATCGCCGCGGCCCGTGACCTGGGTGAGCAGCTGGGCACCGGGCTGGTCGGCGAGAGCTGGCTGGGCGGCGTGCTCGACGCGCACCGGGGACGGCTGGCTCAGGCCGGCGCGGCAGCGGCCGGGCTGCGCCGCGACGACGACCTCGGCGACGCCTGGAGCCGCCGGCTGCACCACCAGCTCACCGGGCTGGTGGCGCTTGCGTCCGGGGAGTGGGCCGCCGCCGCGGCGGCGTACGGCGCGCTCGCCGCCGACCTGGACGGATCGGGCATCGCCGAACCGCTGGGGCAGCGCTTCGAGCCGGACTGGATCGAGGCGTGCGTGGGCGCCGGTGACCTGGACACCGCGCACGCCGCGCTGGACCGGCTGGCCCGGCGCCACAGCCGGCTGCCGCGTCCGTGGACGACGCTGGGTCTGGCCCGTAGCCGGGTGCTGCTGGCCGGGGCCACCGGGACGGATCCGGGCACGGCGCTGGACGCGCTGACGCAGGCCCGGGCCGCGGTGCCGGAGGCGGTGCTGCCGCTGGACCGGGCCCGGTGCCTCCTCGCCGCCGGGCGCGCGTACCGGCGGGTGCGGCGACGCCGGGAGGCGCGGGAGGCGCTGGACGCGGCAGTGGCCGAGTTCGACGCGCTCGGCGCGTCCGCGTTCGCCGACCGGGCGCGGGCGGAGCTGGGCCGCATCGGCGCCCGCACCCCGGCGCCGACGACGCTCACCGCGACCGAGGAGCGGGTGGCCCGGCTCGCCGCGCGGGGGCAGACGAACCGGCTCATCGCCGACGCGCTCTACATCAGCCCGAAGACGGTCGAGGCCAACCTGGCCCGGGTCTACCGCAAGCTGGGCATCACCAGCCGCGCCGAGCTGGGCGCGGCGATGGGCCGGCCGCCCGGCGACTGAGACGGTCAGGACGCGGCGAGCGCGTCCAGGTGCGCGCCGAGCAGTTCCCGGGCGCGCCGGGGCGGCATCCGGTCGGGGTGCAGCAGCGCGTGCAGCGCGAGCCCGTCGAGCACCGCGTGCAGCCCCGCGACCGCCTCGGGGTCGGCGGCCGGTTCCCCGGTGAGCAGCGTGACGGCGAACTCGACGGCGCGTCGGATGCCGTCGTCCGCCTCGGCCGTCCGGGCGCGGGCGGCCGGGTCGGTCGGGGCGCGCGCGGCGAGCAGCAGCCACACCTCGGCCTCGCGGACGCGCTGGCGGTCGAGCGGCAGCAGTTGTTCCAGGATCCGCTGGGCGACCTCGCGCGGGCTGCCGCTGCGGTCGCCTCCGGTGATCCGCGAGGCCGCCTCGGCCTGCACGTGCTCCATGGCGAACACCAGCAGCTCGGTCTGGGTGGCGAAGTAGTGCCGCAGTGCGCTCGGTGACCAGCCCGCCTCGGCCGCGATGCTGCGGACGGTGGCGGCGCCGACGCCGTCGCGGTAGACGACCCGCCACATCGCCCGCGCCAGTTCGGCACGTCGCGCGTCGTGGTCGACGATCTTGGGCACGGGCCCCTCCGGAACCTGGTCGACGAGCGCTGTTACGGTTATCGCACAGCGTACTAAAAAAGGAGACCGCATGCTCGTGGCAGTGATCGTCGGATGCGAGGTGGCGTTCTGGGTGGTGCTGCTCGCCGGACTGATCGCCCGGTACCCGCTGCGCCGGCCCCGCCTCGGCGCCGCACTGCTGATCGCCGTGCCGGTCGTCGACCTGGTGCTGCTGGCCGCCACGATGATCGACCTGCGCCGGGGCGCGACAGCCACGTTCGCCCACGGCCTCGCCGCCGCGTACCTCGGGTTCTCGGTGGCGTTCGGGCACAGCATGGTGCGCTGGGCCGACCAGCGGTTCGCGCACCGGTTCGCCGGCGGTCCTCCCCCGAGCCGGGCGCCCCGGTACGGAATGGCACGGGCCCGGCACGAGTGGCGCGAGTGGGGCAAGGGCATGCTCGGCTGGGCCGTCGCCTGCGGCGTGCTGCTCGCCGGCATCGCCGTGGTGGGCGACGGCGAGCGCACCGCCGAGCTGTGGGCGTGGACCGGACGGCTCAGCGTGGTGATGGCGGGCTGGCTGGTGTTCTGGCCGGTCGCGTACACCGTCTTCCCGAAACGGGCGCCGCGCGACGCGTGAGGCTCACCCCTTGCGCCCGCCCGTCGCAATCCCCTCCACGAAGTGCCGCTGGGCCAGGAAGAACAGGACGATCATCGGTACGGTGGCGATCACGCTGGCGGCGAGGACGACCTCCCACTGCTGCTCGCCGCCGTAGCCGAACCGGTCCAGGATCACCTTCAGCCCCCGGGGCAGCGTGTAGAGCTGCTCGTTGCGCAGATAGATCAGCGGCTTCACCAGGTCCGTCCAGCTCGCCTTGAACTCGAACACGAACGCCACCAGCAGGGCCGGACGGACCAGCGGGAACGCCATCCGCCAGAACAGCTGCGGATAGCTGGCCCCGTCGACCCGGGCCGCCTCGAAGTACTCCCGGGGCAGCGACAGGAAGAACTGGCGCAGCAGGAAGATGTAGAACGCCGAGCCGAACAGGTTGCCGGCCCAGAGCGGCACCTGTGTGTCGACCAGGCCGAGCCGGTTCCAGATCAGGTACGTCGGGATCATGGTGACCGCGAACGGCAGCATCATGGTGGCCAGCACCAGCCCGAACAGCACGTTGCGGCCGGGGAACCGGAAGTACGCGAACCCGAACGCGACCCAGGCGCTGGACAACGTAGCCGCGGCCGCCGCCGCCACGCCCACCACGACGCTGTTGAACAGCCAGGTGAACAGCGGCATCGCGTCCCACGCCCGGGCGTAGTTGTCCGGCGCGAACGGCGTGGGCAGCAGGCCGGGCGCGAAGACGTACTCCCGGGGTCGCAGCGACGCGCCGACCAGCCAGACGAACGGCAGCAGGAAGACCACGGCGGCGGCCACCAGGGCGAGCACGAACAGCACGCGCTGCCAGCGGGGCCGGCGGCCGTCGTCGGCCTGCCGCACCGGTCCGGGTACGGTCACCGGCGCCACCACGGCGCCGGCAGCCGGCGGCTGACTCGTGGTGGTCACCGGTCCTCCCCCTCGTAGTAGACGAACCGGTTGCCGAGCTTCACCTGTACCAGCGTGATCACCAGGATGATCAGGAAGAGCAGCCAGGCCATCGCCGAGGCGAAGCCCATGTGCAGGAACTGGAACGCCTCCCGGAACAGGTGGATCACGTAGAACGACGCCGCGTCGCTGCTGAACGAGCCCGCGGTCTGCCGGTTGCCGAAGTACATGGTGTAGACCTCGGTGAACATCTGCAGCGACGCGATGGTGTTGACGATCAGCGTGAAGAACAGCGCGCCGGAGATCATCGGCAGCGTGACGTGCCGGAACCGCGCCCAGGCCCCGGCACCGTCGAGCTGGGCCGCCTCGTACAGGTCGCGGGGCACGCCCTGCAACGCGGCCAGGTAGATGATCACGGTGGAGCCGAGGCTCCACAGGCTCATCAGCACGATGCCCGGCATCACCCAGTCCGGGTCCGTGGTCCAGCTCGGACCGTCGATCCCGACCAGCGCCAGGCCGCGGTTGATCAGGCCGTCCTGCGTGTTGAGCAGCAGCAGGAACAGGATGCCGACCGCCACCGCCGGGGTCATCACCGGCAGGTAGAACACGGTACGGAAGAAGCCGGAGAGCCGGCCGACGCGCTTGAGCAGCAGGGCCAGCCCGAGCGAGATCGCCATCACCAGCGGCACGTGCAGCGCGGTGTAGTAGACGGTGTTGCCGAGGCTGCGCGCCACCTGCGGGTCCGACATCAGCTGCCGGTAGTTGTCCAGCCCGGTGAAGCGCGGTGGGTTGATCACGTCGTACTCGGTGAAGCTGAGCCACAGGCTGGCGAGCATCGGCCCGGCGGTGAACGCCAGGAACCCGACGATCCACGGCGCCAGGAACAGGTACGCCCAACGAGCCTCCCGCCGGGCCAGCGACGTGCGGCGCCGCCGGCCCGGTACGGCAGGGGTGACGGTGGTGGTGGCCATGGCGGGCTAGTCCGCGGCCTTGTCCAGCGCGGCGGTCGCCTCCCGCTGCGCCCGGTCGAGCGCCTGCGCGGGCTGCTCCTGACCGGACAGCACCCGGTTGACCGCGTCCGTCCACGCCTTGTCGAACTCGGCGCCGGCGGGCGAGGCGGGCATCGCGAACGCGGCGTCCTGCGCCTGGCGGATGGTCTGCACCGCGTCGTCGAAGCGCTTGTTGCCGGTGGGCTTGTACACCTCGTCGAAGATCTTCTTGTCGGCTGTCGTGTTGCCGGTCCAGAGGCCGGTGAAGGGCAGGTTGGCGGCCTTGCGCGCCTCGGCGCGGGCCTGGGCGGCGGCCAGCCAGGTGTCGGTGGCGGTCATCTGCTTGACGAACGCGCAGGCGGCCTCCGGGTTCTTCGCCCCCTTGGTGATCACCCACGCCTGCCCGGAGGCCAGGCTCAGCGGCTTGCCCTGCCGGTCGACGAACGGCTTGACCACCAGCTCGGCGTCCGGGCTGTTCTTCGCGGCCTGGTTGAGGAACCACTCCTCCATCGGCCACGCGGCGATCTGGTTCTTCGCGAGCGGGTTCTGCGCGCCGAAGAAGTCGAACGTGTCCCGGAACGACTTGAACTTCCCCCAGCCGCCCTGGGCCCGGATGAGCCCGACGCCGGTGGTGAGCGCCTCGACCACCTTCGGGTCGGTGAGGTTGGCCCGGGTGCCGTCGGCGGAGATCATGTCGGCGCCGTTGGCCTTGGCCCACATCGGCAGGAACTCGGGGATCTTCGGGTCGATGCCGATGCGGCTGAGCCGGCCCCCGGAGACGGCGGCGAGCCTGGCGTTGAGCGCGGGCAGGCCCGCCCAGTCGGCCAGGTTCACGTCGTCGGCGCCCAGCCCGGCCCGTTTGAGCAGCGCCTCGTTCAGGTAGAGCACACGGACCTGGGAGAACTCGGGAATGCCGTACACCGTGCCGCCGAGCGTCACCTGTTCCCGCGCGGACTGCCGGTACTGCGCCATGTCGATCCGCTGCTTCTCGACGCAGTCGGTGAGCGGCTGGATCGAGCCGCGCTCGGCGTACGTGCCGATGAGCTTGCGGTCCATGTAGACCAGGTCCGGTGGGTTGCCCGAGGCAACCGCCGACAGGAACTGCTGCTCGTCGAACGCGCCCTCGGTGATCGTCAGCCGGACGTCGCCGTGGTCACGCTTGAACGCGTCCACCCGGGTGGTGGCGATCTCGTCGGACAGGCTGAAGCCCATGGTGCTCAGCGCGCCGCTGCCCTCGGCGCCACCGCCGCCGGAGTCCCCTCCCCCGCCGACGCCGCCGCAGCCGCTGATCGCCAGGGTCAGCACCCCGGCCAACGCGGTCGCCCGCAGTTTCCGTGACATCGCCACCTCCCGTGATCGCGCCGGCCACTCTGCCGGGCGCGACCTGCACTTCTCCGGTGGGTGCGGCTTTCAAACCGGTTGATGCGCATCGGTTACCGTCGACCGCCCGGCGGCGGACGGCTCACCGCGCCGATCGACGGCGATCGCGACCAGCAGCAGCCCGGCCAGCGTCGCCAGCGCCAGCGCCGGCGGCAGTACCGTCCCGAGCGCGGCCAGCGGCAACGCCGCACCGGCGACGGCCAGCCGGGCCGCACCCACCGGCTGACCGGTCAACCGCCGGAACAGCAGCCGTCCGGCCAGGTAGACGGCCGCGCCGCCGAACAGCGCCACCGCCGCCGAGCCGTTCAGCCGGGGCCCGGCCTGCGGATCGGCGACGTGCTCCAGCACCTGTTCGACGCCGAGCGCCAGGAAGATGATGCCGGCGACGAGCAGCAGATGGGTCTGGCTGTAGGCGTCCGCGGCCATCCGGTCCCGCTGCGCCGCCGGTGCGGCGGCGAGCGTCCGGGCCGCCGCCGGGGACGTGCGGCGGAAGTAGAGCCACCAGAGGCAGACGGTCACCACGAAGGCGACGAGCGCCGCGGCGAGGACCGGCGGCTCGGTGACCGCCGAGGCCGCGCCCACCCCCGCGGCCACCAGCGACTCCCCCAGCGAGATGATCAGCACCAGGCCGTACCGCTCGGCGAAGTGCGTCGGGCTGCGCAGCGGCCAGGCGCCCCGGCGGGCGTACGACAGTCGTTGGCCGGCCACCTCGACGGCGAAGCCCAGCACCCACAGCGCCGCGTGCGCGGCACCGTCCATCAGCGCGCCGAGCAGCAGCGGCACCCAGCCGACGGCGCTGACGAACGCGAAGAACCGGATCCGGGCGCGCAGTTCCGGGTCACCCGCCGCGGCCCAGTGGAACAGCGTCAGGTGCACCACGCGCAGCACCACGTAGGCCAGCACGACGATCAACGGCCCGTCCAGCCCCGGACCGGACGTCCACGCCTCCGGCATGGCGAGCGCGGCCAGGAACAACGCGGCCATCGCGACCAGGAACCCGCCGCGCACCACCCCGACGTCGGCGGGCGTGTGGTTGCCCAACCAGGTGTACGACAGCCACGCCACCCAGAGCAGCACGAGCAGGAGCAGCCCCTTGGCCATCCCGGCCGGGGTCGGGTGCGGCTCGATCAGCGCCATGATCCGGGTGAGCGCGAAGACGAAGACCAGGTCGAAGAAGATCTCGAAGGGGGTGACCCGGCGCTGGTCCGGCCCCGGCCGGGGCGCGCGCAGCCGCCCTCGCACCCGTTCGCGTCCCACGTCCGCCGCCCTCCGCCGGTCCACCTCCTGCGCCGACGGTAGGCGGCCCCGGACGGTTGAATCGGGTGATTCCCGCGATCACGCCCGGCTCGGTCTGCCGACCGGTGCCCGCCCGGCGGTACGACGAGGCGGCGGCGCCGGGCTGTCCCGCCGGTCGGTGGCCGCAGCTCAGCGGGCGTCGGCGTCCGGCCAGGCGGCGCAGACCAACGCGGGCAGCACCTCGCCGGCCGGGCCACGCAGGTTCACCGCGCAGATCGCGTCCAGCGGCGTCGGCACCGGGTTCACCTGCACCACGGGCGCGCCGAGGCGGGCCGCCACGAGCGGGATCTCGGCGGCCGGGTGCACGAGCGCCGAGGTGCCCACCGTCAGCAGCAGGTCGCAGCCGGAGGCCGCCTCGACCGCCGCGTCGAGCGCGGCCGACGGCAACGTCTCGCCGAACCACACCACCCCGGGCCGCACGGGCGCGCCGCATCCGGCGCAGGCGGGCGGGGTCAGCGGCCCGTCCTGCGATTCCGCCGCATGCGACACCGGCCCGCCGGGCGGTTCCGCCTCGTCATGCGCCTCCCGCCCGCCGAGCGGTTCCGCCTCGTCGTGCGCCTCCGGGCCGCCGGGCGGCACCGGCGCGTCGGAGGGTGGCGGCAGGTCGGGCGGCAGCGGCGCGGGCCGGGCGCAGGCCGAGCAGCGGGGCGCGAACAGGCTGCCGTGCAGGCGTACCGGGGCGGGCACACCGCCGCGCTCGTGCAGGTCGTCGACGTTCTGCGTGATCACCACGGTGTCCGGCAGCCGGGCCGCGATCGCCGCCACCGCCCGGTGACCCGCGTTCGGGAGCGCCCGGCGCACCCCGCGGCGGCGTGCCTCGTACCAGCCCCAGACCAGCGCCGGGTCGGCCCGGAACGCCGCCGGGGTCGCCAGCTCCTGCGGGTCGTACCGCTGCCAGAGCCCGGTCTGCGCGTCGCGGAACGTCGGCACGCCGCTCTCGGCCGACATGCCGGCCCCGGTGAACACCACCGGCCGCCGCGCGGCGGCGAGCAGCCGGCCCGCCTCGGCCAGCTCCGGCCCGGTCACACGTCCACCGTCAGCCGCACGTCGACCCGGTCACCCAGCTCGATCCCCTCCGCCCGGCGCGCCGCGACCCGCAGCGGCACCACGTACCGGCCGTCCTTGGGCCACAGCGACGTCCGCCAGCCGGTGTCACCGATGCGGACCGTCACCGGGATCATGCCCCAGCCGTAGGTGACCGACGCCGAGGCGGCCTCGATCGCCGCGCTCTGCTCGTCGGGCACCGTGACGAAGTGGTACGGCGCCGGGCCGCGCCAGAACCACACCTCGCCGCTGAACGCCAGCTCCATCCGGTCAGGATAGGGGCCGGGACCGACGCGACGGCAGCAGCCGCAGCCCGGCCACCGTCACCCAGGCGAACAGCGGGAACACGGCGACGCGTTCCATGCCGCCCACGCCGATGCCGGCGTCCACCCGGGACAGGAACAGCACGGTGCCGGCCAGGCCGAGCAGGCCCAGGAACGCGCTGACGATCCGCAGCTCACGCAGCAGCGGCGACCGGCCGAGCGCGGCGGCCAGCAGCGCCGCGTTGCCGAGCGCGAAGACCAGCAGCGCGCCGAGCACGTGCAGGTTCTCGTCCACGTCGGCCGGGTGGAGACCGGCCAGCACGTACCCGGACCCGGCGGCCACCGCCGACGCCACGGTGACGGTCGCGGCGCGGCCCGGGCGCAGCGCCCGGTGTGCGAGCAGCGCGCCGACCGCGAGCAGCAGCCCGGCGCCGACGAGCACCGTGTTCATGGCCGGGTGCCACGGCGAGCAGACCGGACGCGGGCGGCTGCTGTCCCACACGCCGCAGGTCACGTTGCCGAGGTCGCTGATGTTGTGTTCGGCCCAGCTGAACCGGGGCTGGTCCCAGACCAGGCCGACGACCACGTTGGCGGCCAGGAACGACACGGCGGCGAGCAGCCAGCAGGCGCCCGCGAGGCGGTTTCTCATCCGCCGAGTGCACCGTCGGCGGGCGCCCCGGCGCACGGGGCGTGGCGGGCCGGTTCGGGGTAGGGCCAGACCTACCCGGGAAGCGGGGTCCAGCCGGCTGGGAAGCACGGTGTGGCCTGGCTAGCGTCGGGCCATGACCGTTGATCACGGGTTGGCCGGCGCGTTGCGCCGCCGCCGCTACCTGCTGTCCGCGTGGCCGTGGCGGGCCCTGGCGTACGCCGTCACGACGCTGCCCCTGGCCGGCGCGGCGGCGCTCGGCGCGGCGGTGGTCGCCGCGCCGCTGCTGCTGGTGGCCGGCGCGCTGCGGCGGGGCCGCCCGGTCGACGCCCGGGCGCTGGCGGTGCTGGCCGTGCTGGCGCTCGTGGTGGTGGCGCTCGCGCCGCTGGCCGGCGCGCCGGTGGCGGCGGTCGAGCGGTGGCGCCTCGGCCTGGTCGACGACCGACCGGTGACCGCGCCGCGGTGGCGCGGGATCACCGCCCGCCTCACCACCGCCGCCGGGTGGCGGGAGGCCGCGTACCTGGCCGTGCTGGGCGTGGCGGTGCCGCTGGCGTACGGGATGGTCGGTCTGCTCGTGCTGCTGGACGCGGTGCTGGTCGCCGGTCCGTGGCTGGCCGGCGGCGAGGACCGGATCGTGCTGATCTGGGCCACTGTCGACTCCCCGGCCGAGGCGGTGCCGTACGCGCTCGCCGCTCTGCTGGCGGTCCCCGCGCTGGTCTATCTGGCCGGCCTGCTCGTAGCGGTCCAGGCGACGGCGGCCCGCCTGCTGCTCGACGACGCACCCGCCGGGACGGCGCTGCGCGAGGTGACCCGGTCCCGGGCCCGCCTGATGAGCGCCTACGAGGCCGAGCGCCGCCGCATCGAGCGGGACGTGCACGACGGCGTGCAGCCGCGCCTGACCAGCCTCACCCTCCAGCTCGGGCTGGCCCGCCTCGACGTGCCGGACGACTCCCCGGCGGCGGGGCCGCTCGCGTCCGCGCACGAGCAGGCCAAGGAGCTGATGGTGACGTTGCGCGGGATCGTCCACGGCATCCGCCCGGCGCAGCTCACCGAACTCGGCCTGGCCGCCGCCGTCGGTGACCTGGCCGCCCGGTCGGTCGTCCCGGTCGCCGTGCACGCCGACCTGACCCGCCCGGTGCCGGAGCTGGTGGAGACCACCGCCTGGTACGTGGTCTCGGAGACGCTCGGCAACGTGGCCCGGCACTCCGGGGCCACCCGGGCCGAGGTGCGGCTGATCCGCGACGAACGGCTGCTGGTGGTGGAGGTACGCGACGACGGCCGGGGAGGCGCCGACCCGGCGCGCGGCACCGGCCTGACCGGGCTCGCGGACCGGGTGGCCGCGGCGGACGGGCGGCTGCTGCTGTCCAGCCCGCCCGGTGGGCCTACCCTCGTGCGGGTGGAGCTGCCGTGCCGTCCGTGACCCGGGTCGTCCTGGCCGAGGACGAGGTCCTGCTCCGGGAGGGCCTGGTGGGCCTGCTGACCCGGTTCGGCTTCGCGGTGGACGCCGCCGTCGGCTCCGCACCGGAGCTGCTCGACGCGGTCCGCACGCACCGGCCCGACCTGCTGGTGACCGACATCCGGATGCCGCCGCAGCACCGCGACGACGGCCTGCGGGCGGCGGTCGCGTTGCGCGCCGAACGCCCGGACCTGGCCGTGGTGGTGCTCAGCCAGCACGTGCAGAGCGCGTACGCGGCTGCGCTGCTCGACAGCGGCGACGGCAACCGGGTCGGCTACCTGCTCAAGGACCGGGTGGCAGACGTCGCCGAGTTCGCCGCCACGCTGCGCCGGGTGGCGGCCGGCGGCACCGCCGTCGACCCGGACGTGGTGCGGCACCTGCTGCGCCGCCCCCGCGACCCGCTCGGCGCGCTGTCTCCCCGGGAGCGGGAGGTGCTGGGCCTGATCGCCGAGGGACACTCCAACAGCGCGATCGCGGCGCGGCTGCACGTCACCGAGGCGGCGGTGGGCAAGCACGTGGGCAACATCCTGGCCAAGCTCGGTCTGCCGCCGGACGAGGACACCAACCGGCGGGTGCTGGCAGTGCTGGCCTGGCTGCGCGCGGCGGGCTGACCGGGGCCCTACAGGTTCATCGGCACGGGGTCGGTGGCCAGCGCCCGGAACCGCTCGCGCGGGTCGGACACCAGCCGCCGCTCGGTGAGGTCGAGCAGGCCACCCACCCCGGTCACCGAGGCCACCGGGATGCCGTCGGCGCGGGTGAACTCCTGGCCGATCCGGAACGTCTTGCCCTCGCCCCAGTGGAACTCGCAGGTCACGTCCACCTCGTCGCCGCCGCGCAGCTCCCGCAGGTAGCGCACCGTCACCTCCAGCGCGACCGGCCCGACGCCGCCGGCGAGCAGCCGGTCCTGGCCGATGCCGGAGGCGCGCAGGCACTCCCAGCGGGCGTGCTCGGCGTACTGGAGGTAGACCGCCTGGTTGAGGTGTCCCTGCGTGTCGAGTTCGTAGCCGCGCACGGTGACGCGTACCCGGAACGGATCTGCCATGCCGGCAGCCTAACCAGGGGCGCAGCGGTAATCGGCGTGCGGTCCGGGCCGTGTGGTCCTAGCCTCCCCGGCGTGACCCTGGAGATCGTGACACTGGCGCAGCGGCCCGGCCTGGCGCCGCTGCTGGACACCGACTTCGACGGCGCCTGGCCGCCGTTCATGCTCTGGGATCCGATGGGCGCCCTCTACTACGGCGTCGCGCACGAGCTGTACCCCGAGTTCGTCTTCGCCGCCGTCGACCCGGCCGAGCCGGGCCGGGCCGTCGCCCGCGGGTATGCGGTGCCGCTGCGCTGGACCGAGGACGAACTGCCCGACGGCGGCTGGGACCGGGTGATCCAGCGGGCCACGCTCGGCCGCCTCACCGGGTCCACCCCCAACCTGGTGTCCGCGCTGGAGATCTGCGTGCGCCCGGACCGGCGCGGCGGCGGGGTGTCCGGGCTGATGCTCGCGGTCATGCGTGCGGCGGTGGCCCGCGCGGGCTTCGACACGCTGGTGGCGCCGGTGCGCCCGAGCGGCAAGGCCGCCGTCCCGGACGTGCCGATGGCCGAGTACGCGGCCCGGCGCCGCCCCGACGGACTGCCGGCCGACCCGTGGCTGCGGGTGCACGTCCGCGCGGGCGGGGTGATCGAGCGGGTCGCGCCCCGGTCGATGACGGTGACCGGCACCCTCGCCGACTGGCGGCGCTGGACCGGGCTGCCGTTCGACACCTCCGGCCCGGTACGCGTGCCCGGCGCGCTGACGCCGGTGCTCGTCGACGCCGGCCACGACCACGCCGCGTACGTCGAACCGAACGTGTGGGTGCGGCACCGGCTCTGAGCGGGCCCGCCGGTCAGGCCGGCCAGGCGTGACCGATCCCGTCGAGCAGCAGCACCACGCCCTCGGTGGCCGCCTCCCGGTCGCGGGAGATCTCCCGGTACTCCGGCGAGGTGGACCAGCGCTCGAAGTCCTCCCGGCTGTCGAACGACAACAGCACCGCCTTCTGATGCGGCCACTCCCCCTCGACCACGCGGGGGGCGGTGTCGGCGGCGAGCAGCTTCCCGCCGTAGCGGGCCAGCACCGGCGGGAAGGCGGCGGCATACCTGTCGTAGCGCGCCCGGTCGTGGATGGTGAGCTGTGCGAGGGCGTAGACGGTCACCGGCCCAGGCTACCGACGTCCGACGGCTGCGGCCTCGTCCGTCGGGCCGGATCCCGCGCCGCCGCGAGCCGGGCCGACTGTCCGGTGCGCTCTAGCCATTATGGCTCTGACCTGCGAATACTGGTAGCAGGACCGCGCGGCGTGGGGAAAGAGGTGGGGCACGATGATCGAGCAGGAGACCCAGCCGGAGGCCATACCGGAACCCCGGAACGCGCCGGAGGGCGCGCCGTCCCGGCCCGCGACGCCGGTTCCCGGCGCGGTGTGGCAGGTCCGCGTACGGACCAAGCTCGACGACCTGTACCAGCAGCTCGCGGTGCTGTCCCCGCGCGACCCCGAGCGGGCCGAGGCGCTGCGCGCGCAGCTGTCCCGGGTGGAGGTGGTGCTCGGGCGCAGCGGCGTGGTCGAGTGGTTGCGCGGCGGCAACCTGGAGTACGCGTGGCAGACGATCCACTCGGTGGAGCGGGCCACGGTGGCGCTGCGCTCCGCGGACGAGCTGACCGGGCTGCTGCCCGCGTACCGCAGCGCGGCGGCGCAGGTGCTGCCGGCCGACGACAAGGTGCTCACCGACCTCGACACCGTGACCGGCGGGGTGCCCGCGGACCTGCTGCGCGCCCGGGTGCAGGCGGTGCTGCTGCGCTACCACTCCGCGTCCGACGAGTTCCACGAGTCGGCGCGCCGGCTGCGCAACCGGATGCTGGGGCTGTCGGTGTTCGCGCTGGTGGCGGAGGTCCTCGTGGTGCTGATGCAGTGGCTCAGCCACGACGTCCGGCTGCTGGAGGCGCCGACCGACGCCGGTGGCGTACCGGCCTGGCGGCTGCTGTTCTTCGTGCTGATCGCCGGGGCCCTCGGGGCGTTCCTCAGCGCGCTGCCGTCGATGATCACCTCACGGTCCGGCGGGCTGCCCTACAAGCTGCCGTTCCAGCAGGGGCTGCTGAAGCTCGCCGTCGGCCCGCTGGTCGCGGTGGTCGGCATCATGCTGGTCATCGGCGGCCTGGTGGAGACCAGCGTGAGCAGCACGGCCGCGCTGCTGGGCCTGGCGATCGTGTTCGGCGCCGGGCAGCAGGCGGTCACCGCGTTCGCCGACCGGCGGGCCGCCGAACTGCTCGGGCCGGGGGCCAAGAGCTGATGCCGGACGGCGGCCACCCGGCCTGGGTAGCCTGATCCCATGATCTTCATTACCGCGAAGTTCCGGGTCCGTCCGGAGGACGCCGACAACTGGCCGCAGATCGCCGCCGACTTCACCGCCGCGACCCGGGCCGAGCCCGGCTGCCTGTGGTTCGACTGGTCCCGCAGCCTGGACGACCCGACCGAGTACGTGCTGGTCGAGGCGTTCCGGGACGACGAGGCGGGCGCGGCGCACGTGCAGTCGGAGCACTTCCGGACCGCCCAGCGCACGCTGCCGCCGCACCTGGCCGAGACGCCCCGGATCGTCAACGTGACGGTGCCGCAGCAGGACTGGTCGCGCTTGGGCGAGATGGCGGTGCCCGGCGACGCCGCGAGCTGAAGATTTCCCACGGTTTACCGCTCAGGGATTGAAGCTTGTTTTCAGCTCCCGCTACCCTCGGCGGAAAGATCCACCATCCACCGTGGAGGAGCTGAAGCATGCGCAAGCTGATGGCGGCGCTCGGCGCCGGGGCGATGACGGCCGCGGGCCTGCTCGCGGTCGCGACACCGGCCCAGGCCGCGGCCTGCACCCTGGTGCAGTCGGAGATCTACAACGGGGCGAACCTGATCGCCTGGTCGCGCGGCCTGGACGGCTGCTCGGGCGACGTCTACTGGGAGATCCAGTCCGGTGACGGCGGCACGTGGCAGGTGACCGACAGCGGCACCACGCACTACGACGACCAGGTGGTCAGCTACTACGGCGACGTGGACCTGCCGTGCTACCTGCGGGTGTACGCGGCGTACGGGGACCAGGAGCGGCTGACCCGGCCGGTGCGCAACAACAACTGCGCGGGCTGACCACTGGCCGGGGCGCGTCGGGCGCCCCGGCCGCACCGCCGGTCAGGGGATGGTCAGGCCGTACGCGGCGAGGATCTCCAGGATCGGCTGGTAGTAGCTGGTGCCGCCGCTCGTGCAGTTGCCGCTGCCGCCGGACAGGACGCCGATGACGGTGCCGGTCGCCGCCACGTAGAGCGGGCCGCCGCTGTCGCCCGGCTCGGCGCAGATGTTCGTGCGGATGAGCCCGGTGACGCTGCCCTCGGCGTAGTTGACTGTGGCGTTCAGCCCGGTGACGGTGCCGCACCGCACGCCGGTGGTGGCGCCGCTGCGGCAGACCGCCTGTCCGACGTACGCGCTGCCGGCGGCGGTGACGGTGATCTGCCCCGGGTAGGTGTGGATCGCGCTCGGGTGGGCGACGGTGCCGGTGTAGCGGACCACGCCGTAGTCGTTGCCGGGGAAGCTGCTGCCGGTCCGGCTGCCCAGCACCGTGGTGCCGGCGCTGTCGGCGTACCAGGTGGCGGCCAGGCGGGTGCAGTGCCCGGCGGTCACGAAGTACCAGGTGGTGCCGCGGCGCACGTTCGCGCCCAGCGAGCAGCGCCCGCCGCCGCCGTAGATCGCCTGACCGCCGGCGATCAGCGTGCGCAGGCGCCCGGGTTCGTGGCGCAGCACCGCGCCGGCCCGGTCGGCGGTCCGGCGTACCGCCGCCAGCTCGCGCCCGCGTACCGTGTCGTCGGCGGTGACCGTGAGCCGGCCGGTGGCCGGGTCGTGCTCCCAGGCGGTGCCGGGCGTGCGGATCCCGGCGAGCGCGGCGGGGTCGGGCGGCGGTGCGGCGGCGCCGGCGCGGGCGACCGCCGGGGCGCCGGCGAGCAGGGCGGCGAGGACGAGTACGACGAGCGCGGGTCGGCGCATGCTCCGGCACCTCTTCCATCGTCTACGGTCGATTCACCAAGCATCGGTCCGCAGGCTCGATCGACTCAACCGGCAGAACTGGCGACCCCCGAAACTTCCGGAGCCACGGCGGGCGGCACGGGCGCGCCCGCAGGCCGCGCCCACACGCGGATCCCGCCCGCCCACCCGGCACCGCGTGCCCCGATGTCGACATATCGAGGTGATTAAGTTTTCGGAACGCTTCCGGTAGGCTCCGGGCAGAGATTCGCTTCGATCACCCACGATGTGCCGGGGAGTCCCTCCCCCACCTGGCGCGGCCACCGGGCGGCCGCGCGGAGCCGACATCGTGGCGGGCGGTGGCCGAGGCGAGCCGATCCCATTGACAGGCTAGAGAGGCGTTCAGATGGACAAGGTGCTCGCCCGCGGCAGCGGGAGCGCGGCAGCCCGGTCACGCCCGCGGACCGCAGTGGTCGCGATGGTGGCGGGGGCCGCGGTGGTCGCCGCCACGATAGCGGTGGCGACAAGCGCCAGCGCCGGCACGACGCTCGGCGCGTCGGCGGCGGAACAGGGCCGGTACTTCGGCACGGCGGTGGCGGTGAACAAGTTGTCCGACAGCACGTACGTCGGAATCCTGAACCGCGAGTTCAACATGGTCACCGCCGAGAACGAGATGAAGTGGGACGCCACCGAGCCGTCCCGGAACCAGTTCAACTTCAGCGCCGGCGACCGGCTCGTCGCGCACGCTCAGGCAAACGGCATGCGGGTACGCGGCCACGCGCTGCTCTGGCACCAGCAGCAGCCCGGCTGGACGGGAAGCCTGTCCGGCAGCGCGCTGCGCGACGCGATGATCAATCACGTCACCCAGGTCGCCACCCACTACCGGGGCAAGATCCACTCCTGGGACGTGGTGAACGAGGCGTTCGACGACGGCAACAGCGGCGCCCGCCGCAACTCGAACCTCCAGCAGACCGGCAACGACTGGATCGAGGCCGCGTTCCGTGCCGCGCGCGCCGCCGACCCCGGCGCCAAGCTCTGCTACAACGACTACAACACGGACAACTGGAACTGGGCCAAGACCCAGGGCGTCTACAACATGGTGCGGGACTTCAAGTCCCGGGGCGTGCCGATCGACTGCGTCGGTTTCCAGTCGCACTTCAACAGCGGCTCGCCGTACCCGAGCAACTACCGCACCACGCTGCAGAACTTCGCCGCGCTCGGCGTCGACGTGCAGATCACCGAGCTGGACATCGAGGGCTCGGGCAGCAGCCAGGCCACCACGTACGGCAACGTGACCCGAGACTGCCTGGCCGTGCCGCGCTGCAACGGCATCACGGTCTGGGGCATCCGCGACACCGACTCGTGGCGGGCCAGCGGCACCCCGCTGCTGTTCGACGGCAGCGGGAACAAGAAGCAGGCGTACACCGCAGTGCTGAACGCGCTCAACGAGGGCGGCACCCCGCCGCCCACGACCGCGCCGCCGACCAGCACCCCGCCCACGTCGACGCCGCCGACCAGCACGCCGCCGACCAGCGAGCCGCCGACGACTCCCCCGCCGACCGGCGCCTGCACCGCCACGATCACCACCAACCAGTGGCCGGGCGGCTTCGTGACAAACGTGCGGATCACCGCGGGCTCCAGCGGGCTCAACGGGTGGGCCGTGTCGCTCACCGTGCCGTCGGGCTCGGCGGTCACGAACACCTGGAGCGCCCAGGCCAGCGGCACCAGCGGTGCGGTGACCTTCCGCAACGTCGACTACAACCGCCAGGTCGGTGCCGGTGGCACCACCGAGTTCGGATTCCAGGGCACGGGTACCGCGCCCTCCGGCACGCCGACCTGCGCGGCCGGCTGACCGTCGGCGCGACCCGGCACGGGACCACCGTGCCGGGTCGCGTCCCGGGCGGACACCGGCCCGCGACCGTACAGTGGGGCAGGTCCTGTTCCACCGTTTCGCCCGGAAGGACCACAGTGAACCGACGCATCAGGACCACCCTCGGCGTCGCCCTGGCCGCCACCCTCGTCACCACCGCCGCGCCGGCCCCCGCCGCCGCTGCCCACGACCGACGTCCCACGGTCATCGCGCTGCCGGACGGCTTCCAGCCGGAGGGCGTCGCCACCGCCGGCCGGTACGCCTGGTTCGGGTCGCGGGCCACCGGTGAGATCTACCGCGCCGACCTGATCACCGGGGCGGGCAAGCAGGTCAGCCCCGCCACCGGCACCCCGTCGCTCGGCCTGAAGGTCGACCCACGGGGCCGGCTCTTCGTCGCCGGCGGCACCGCCGGTGACGCCCGGGTCATCGACACCCGTACCGGCGCCGTGCTCGCGAGCTACCGGTTCGCCGAGGCGCCGACGTTCGTCAACGACGTGACGCTCACCCGCGACGCCGCCTGGTTCACCGACTCGAACCGGCCGGCGCTCTACCGCCTGCCGCTGGGACGCGGCGGCACGCTGCCGCCCGCCGGCGGCTTCACCACGCTCCCGCTGACCGGCGACTTCCAGCAGAGCGGCACCGGCGTCAACCTCAACGGCATCGTGCCCACCCCGGACGGGCGGGCGCTGATAGTCGTGCAGTCGAACACCGGCACGCTGTTCCGGGTGGACCCGGCCACCGGCGTCACCACCGCCGTCGACGTGCCGGGCACCACGTTCGTCAACGGTGACGGCCTGCTGCTGCTCGGCCGCACGCTGTACGTGGTGCAGAATTTCCTCAACCAGGTCGCCGTGGTCGACCTGAACCGCTCCGGCACGGCCGGCGTCGCGCGCGGCGTCATCACCGACCCGGGCTTCGACGTGCCGACCACGGTGGCCGCCGCGCTCGGCCGGCTCTACCTGCCGAACGGCCGGTTCACCACCCCGCCGACGCCGACCACCCCGTACACGGTCGTCGCTGTCGACGCGCGCTGAGCCACGCCGGCCGCCACCCGTCCGGGTGGCGGCCGGCCCGGTTCACTCCTCCATCTCCGGCCCGAGCAGCCGGATCTCCTCGATGTCGATGGCCGCCTGGAGCTGCCGCAGCACCGCGTCGTCGATCTGCCTGGTGTTGCGCAGCCGGGTGATCTCCTGCCGCTTGTGGTCGAGCACCCGCAGCCGCAGCCGCCGGGCCATCTCCCGCTCCGCCTCCGCGTCCTCACCGCCCGGGTCGCGGGCGTCGGCCAGGTGCTCCTCGTAGTCGGCGCGCAGCCGGTCCACCGTGTCCTGCGTGGCGCCCACGTCGTCGGCGGCCCGGGGCAGCGCCTCCAGGGCGGCCTCGGTGGCCCGGATCCGGGCCCAGCGCACCTCGTCGTCGCGTTCCCGATCGCCGGTCAGGCCGGCCCAGCTCACGACAGCGGGCAGGGTGGTGCCCTGCACCAGCATGATCACCACCACGGTCACGAAGATGATCAGGTCGCGTTCGCGCACGGCGCTGCCGTCGTGCATGGTGACCGGCACGGCGAGCGCGGCGGCGAGCGAGACGGCGCCGCGGAACCCGGCCCAGCCCACCGCGGTACGCATCCGGCCGTCGAAGTGCCGCGCGCGGCTCGACTCCCGCCGGTCCACCCGTTGCAGCGCCGACACCGACAGGTGCACCCAGACCAGCCGGATCACCACCACGACCAGGGCGACGAGCGCCGCGATGCCGAGCGACGCGGCCGGCGAGTGGCTGGTGATGCTGCGCAGCGAACGCGGCACCTGCGTGCCGAGCAGCACGAACAGGCCACCGTTGACCATGAAGGTGGAGAGGTCCCAGAACGCGAACGCGGTGACCCGGGAACGGGCCCGGATCACCCGGGGCGCGGCGTACGACAGCAGCAGCCCGGACACCACCACCGCGAGCACGCCGCTGGCGTGCACCGCGTCGGCGAGCAGGAAAGCGACGAACGGGGTGAGGATGCTCAGCCCGCCCTCGCGCATCGGATCGTCGACGTGTTTGCGGATCAGCACCACGACCGTGCCGACGAGCAGGCCGGCGGCCACCCCACCGGCCGACTTACCGACGAACTCGCCGGTGAGCGTCAGCGCTCCGGGCACCGTCCCGCCCGCGACAACGCCGGCCGCCACGGCGAACAGCACGAGCGCCGTACCGTCGTTGACCAGGCTCTCCGCGCGCAGTGTGGTGAGGATGCCACGCGGCATCCGCTTGGCCAGGCCGGCCACGGCTGCTGCGTCGGTCGGCGCCAGGACCGCGCCGAGCACCCACGCGGCGGCCGGCTGCACGCCGAGGGCCTGCGCGGTGAACGCGACGGCGGCCATCGTGACGATCACCAGCACGACGGCGAGGCCGATGATCACCACCAGGTTGGCCCGGATCTCGCGGAGGCTGATGACCAGGCTCTCCCGGTAGAGGATCGCCGGGAGGAACAGCACCAGCACGACCTCGGGTTCGAGGATCAGGTCGTCGAACGGCGGCAGCAGGCCGATCAGCGCGCCCATGGCGATCAGCAGGACCGGGGGCGCGACGCTGTAGCGACCGCCGATCGTGGTGCCGACGAGCACGGTGGCGCCCAGCACCGTGATCAGCACGAGTGCTTCCACGCCGTACCCCCGTCACCGTCCGCCGGGAATCACGGTGCCGTACGGCGGCGGCCGGGCGGGACGGAATCGGTGATCGCTACTCGAAGCGGGACGGATCTCCGGCGCCGTGGCGCAGGATCTCCGGCTCCGGGCCGGACAGGTCGACCACGGTCGTCGGCTCCAGCCCGCAGTCCCCGGCGTCGACCACCGCGTCGACGAGGTGGTCCAGCCGTTCCTTGATCTCCCAGCCCTGGGTCATCGGCTCGTCCTCGCCGGGCAGCAGCAGCGTGCTGGTCAGCAGCGGCTCGCCGAGTTCGGCGAGCAGCGCCTGGGTCACCGTGTGCCGGGGTACGCGCGCGCCGACCACCCGCCGCCGCGGGTCCTGCAACCGGCGCGGCACCTCGGCGGTGGCCGGGAGCAGGAACGTGTAGCTGCCCGGGATGACGGACTTCACCTGCCGGAAGACCGCGTTGCTGAGCTTGACGAACTGGCCGAGCTGGGCGAAGTCGGCGCACATCAGCGTGAACGGATGGCGGTCGTCGAGCCGCCGGATCTCCCGGATCCGCTCCACGCCGTCGCGGTTGCCGATCCGGCAGCCGAGCGCGTAGCAGGAGTCGGTCGGGTAGGCGATCACTCCGTCGGCGCGCAGCAGGTCCACCACCTGCCGGATCACGCGGGGCTGGGGGTTGTCCGGATGCAGGTCGTAGTACCTCGCCACGCCGGTCAGCCTATGTCCGCGCCCGGGCGGGCGCAGGTTTGGCCCGGGCGGTTTCCGGAAACAGGTGGGGGCCGTTCACGACAGGGGGACCGAATCATGTCCGAAGCCAGCACAGACCGCGTCGCCGACCGCCCCGCGGAGGTGACCGATCCGCTGCTGTGGGACCTGGCCGCCGCGGTGGCCGACGCGCACCAGCCGGACGACGAGCGCGTCTGCGCCAGCCCGAGCTGCGCCGGGGCGGCGTGGCCGTGCGCGGCCTGGAACAACGCGCAGGCGGGGCTGAGCGCCGCCCGGACGCCCCGGCAGTCCGCCGGCTCGCCGCAGTCCGCCTCGCGGCCGATCGCCGGGCAGCCGGGGACCGGCCGGGCCGGTGCCGCCGGCGAGCCGGGCACGGCCGCGGTACGCACCGACGCGCGGAGCCTCGCCGCCACCGCGGCCTGACTCAGCGTAGGCGCACACGTCCTCGCGCCGCCTCCGGTCGCCTCGGCCGGAGGCGGCGCTCGTGCGCGCCGTCGACGCTGGTCAGCGCGCTTCGCGAGGTGACCGGTGGAAGTTCCTCGCGCTTGGGAGAGCGCTCTCTTTGGTAACAAGACATTGACGGATCCGTAACCCGAACCTTACTGTCCCTTCTCAAGAGAGCGCTCTCACAACTGCCGGACCACCACTCCGTACCCCGCCTTCTCCTCGTGAAGGGGACCTCCATGACCCTCCTGCGGGACTTCTCCCCCGACCCCGTACCCCCGGCCCCGCCCGTCCCGTCCCCGGCCCGCCGGCGCGGCCTGCGGGCGACCGCCCTCGTCGCCGCGTCGGTGCTCGCCGCCGGCCTGCTCGGAGTCGTGGTCGGCGGTGGCGGCACCGCCACCGCCGGCGCCGTCGGCGCGGGCAGTTACACCGAGACCCGGCCGCCCGGCACCCTGCTGCCGAAGGGCTGCGGCGCGATCAGCACCGACCCGAGGACGTTCGTCACCGCCGACGCGCCGTCCGGCGCGATCCCCACGAACGACTGGTGGTCGTCGCTGATCTGGAAGCGCAACAACTGCACCGGCAGCGAGATCCTGCACGCGCACCCACTGGCCTTCAAGGCCGAGAACAACGGGCTCGGCCTGTCGTACACCACCACGCCGGCGATCAGCGGCACCGCTACCGGCGTCGGCGAGTTCCACTACCCGTACGGCGAGGACGTCCGCGTCGGGATGCCCGGGCTGTCCGCACCCGTGGTGAAGGCCGCCGGCTGGAGCGACTGGACGGTCACCGCCGACTGGAGCGACGGCAGCCGCACCATGCGCGCCACCATCGGCCACGGCCTGCCGTTCAGCTACTACACGGTCAGCGGCGGCACCGCGCAGCTCACCGCCACCGCGACGCCCACCGTGTGGCGCAACTCCGGCGCCACCATCGGCTTCACGGTCAACGGCCACGACTACGTCGCGTACGCCCCGGCCGGCGCGACCTGGACCGTCAACGGCGCCGGCATCAGCTCGACGCTGGCCGGCAAGGGGTACTTCTCGGTCGCGGTGCTGCCCGGCGGTGGCGACCGGGCGGCACTGGCCGACACGTACGCCCGGTACGCCCACGCCCACGTCACCGGCACCCGGATGAGCTACGCCTACGACCCGTCCGCCGGCACCGTGCGCACCACGTACGCGTTCACCACCACGCCCCGCGAGGGCAGCGAGACGAAGACAGTGGTGGCGCTCTACCCGCACCAGTGGCGCAGCCTCACCGGCGCCACCCCGATCAGCCCGACCTACGTCTCGGCGCGCGGCGCCATGCGGGTGCTCACCGGCGTGCCGTCGTTCACCACGTCCATGCGCTTCACCGGTGTGCTGCCCGAGGTGCCCGCCGTGGGCGACTCCAGCGGCGCGGACCTGTCCACGGTCACCGGCTACCTCAACGCCGAGCAGGGCAACCCGGAGGGCGTCAGCGGCACCGACACCTACTGGGCCGGCAAGGGACTCGGCCGGGCCGCCCGGATCGCCGAGATCGCCGACCAGCTCGGGCAGACCTCGGTCCGCGACGCGGCGCTGACCGCGATGCGGAACCGGCTGACCAACTGGCTCACCGCCGGCTCCGGCGAGACCGGGCAGCTTTTCTACTACGACCGCAACTGGGGCACGCTGATCGGCTACCCGGCCTCGTACGGCTCCGACGAGGACCTCAACGACCATCACTTCCACTACGGCTACTTCATCGCGGCCGCCGCCACGCTCGCGAAGTTCGACCCGGGCTGGGCCGACGACAGCCGCTACGGCGGCATGGTCGACCTGCTGATCCGCGACGCCAACAACTACGACCGCGCCGACAGCCGCTTCCCCTACCTGCGGGACTTCGACATCTACGCCGGGCACGACTGGGCCTCCGGGCTGGCGCCGTTCTTCGCCGGCAACAACCAGGAGTCCTCGTCGGAGGGGATGAACTTCGCCAACGCGCTGATCCAGTGGGGCCAGGCCACCGGCGACACCGCCGTCCGCGACGCCGGTGTCTACCTGTGGACCACCCAGTCCGCAGCGATCTCCGAATACTGGTTCGACGTGTACGACCAGAACTTCCCGGCCGCGTTCGGGCACAAGACGGTCGGCATGGTCTGGGGCGACGGCGGGGCCTACTCGACCTGGTTCTCCGCCGCGCCGGAGATGATCCAGGGCATCAACATGCTGCCGATCACCGGCGGTCACCTCTACCTGGGTGACTTCCCGGAGTACGTCAAGGCCAACTACGCCGAGCTGGTCACCAACAAGGGCGGCCCGCCGACCGTGTGGCAGGACATCGTCTGGGAGTTCCTGGCCCTCGGCGACGGCGAGCAGGCGCTGCGCAACTTCCGCGCCAACAGCGGGTTCACCAGCGAGGAGGGCGAGAGCAAGGCACACACGTTCCACTGGATCCGCAACCTGGCCGCGCTCGGCACCGTGGACACCACAGTCACGGCGAACCACCCGCTGGCGAAGGTGTTCGTCAAGAACGGCGTCCGCACCTACGTGGCCTCGAACATCACCGCCCGGCCGCTGACCGTCACGTTCTCCAACGGCACGACGCTCGCGGTGCCGGCCGGGAAGACCGCGACGTCCGGGGCGTACACGTGGAGCGGTGGCAACGCCACCGGCGGCGGCACCGTGCCGACCGGTCCCCCGCCGACCACGACGCCCACCCCGACCCCGACGGCGACCACCGCGAGTCCCACGCCGACCACCGCGAGTCCCACGCCGACCTCCGCGAGCCCCAGCCCGACGAGTACGGCCGGCCCGCTGACGCCGGTGCGGTACCTGCGGTCCGGCGGCGGGCTGGACGGCACCGCAGGCACCGCCGGCACGGTGAACGTGGCGGCGGCGACCGGCAACTCCGACGGCACGCCGACCAACCCGCAGGTGTTCACCGCCACCGGGCTGACCGGCACGTACACCGGCGGGGCGACCGCCTTCGACCTGGCCGTCGACGCGGGCACCGCGGTCGGCAACGGCGTCCAGATCCGGGTCTCCTACGACCTGACCGGCAACGGCAGCGTCGAGCGGGTGGAGACCTACAGGTACTTCGCCACCGACCCGATCCCGGGTGCGGAGCGGTACCGGCAGACCCAGGGCCTGCTCTCGTCCACCGGCACGCTGGGCAACCTGGCCGGCGGCACGGTACGCGTCGAGGTGTGGAACGCCATCGGTGGCGCACCCACGATCGTCGGCGTCGGCAACGCCTCGACGGTCACGCTGCCGTACGGCTCCTGACCCACGGTTCCGGCGCCCCGGCCCTCGCGGCCGGGGCGCCGGCGGCGGCAGCCCGGCGAGGTCAGGCGGTCACGTGGGCGCTGTCGCCCGCCGTCGCGGCGAACGACGTGCCGCTGACCATCCGCGCGGCGTCGGAGGCGAGGAACACGACGAGTGGCGCGACGTCCTCCGGTTCCACCCACGGCACGCCCAGCGGCGTCTTCGACCGCAGCGCCTGAATCGCGGCGTGTTCCACCTCGGCGAGGTCACCGGAGGCCGGCTTCCCCGCCTCGACCAGCGCCTGCACGTACCGGTCCCGATGCCGGGTCAGCGCGGTGTCGACCAGCCCCGGGATGACCGCGTTCACCGTCACGCCGTGCGGCCCGAGTTCCAGCGCGGCGGACTTGACCAGCCCGATCAGCCCCCACTTCGACGCCGAGTACGCGGACCCGTTCGTGGTGCCGTGCTGCCCCTGGGTGGACGACGTGACCACGATCCGGCCGCCGCCGCGGCGTACCAGCAGCGGCGCGAAGACCCGCAGCACGTTCGCCGCGCCCGTGAGGTTGACGTCGATCTGGTCGTGCCAATGCCGGTCGGTCATCTCCAGCAGCGGCGCGAACGCCTGGATACCGGCGTTGGCGAACAACACGTCCACGCCGCCGTGTTCGCGTTCCACCGCCTCGGCCACAGCGCGTACCGCGCCGATGTCGCGCTGGTCGGCCACGTGCGCGGACCAGCGGGCACCGGCCGCCGTCACCCGCCGGCCGGTCTCGGTCAGGTCCTCCGGGCCGGCGGGCGGCAGGTCCAGGATCGGGCTGACCGGCCCCGCGATGTCCATCCCGGCCACGTCCGCGCCCGCCTCGGCCAGCGCGACCGCCGCGGCCCGGCCGATCCCCCGCGCCGCGCCGGTGACCACAGCGACCCGTCCCGACAACATCCCGGCCGCCACCGCGTCACCCCTCCCGTGGACTCCCCTCTCGCACCGTAAGCCCTGCCGCCCCCGCCCCGCCCGCAATCGAGACCCCGGTACGCCCGCCCAGCTCACGGCGCCCGCTCCCCTCATCACCGACGCCTCCCTCAACCGGCACACCGCCCCACCGGCGGCGGCATCCCTTGGACGAAGCCAGCCGCCCCGCCCGACCTGGTGTCGATCACGCAACCACGCGCGCCCGGCCCGGCCAAGGTCAACACCATTACGGGGATGTGGTGCCATCCAACCCACCTGGACCCCGCCACCACCCCGAACTGGTGTCGATCATGAACCCCAGGGCGCACCCGGCCACGCGAAGATCAACACCATTGCGGGGAGGTGACCGCGTCCACCCCGCCCGGACCCCACCACTCCCCCGATCTGGCGTCGATCACGCGAGCAGTCGGCACCCACTCGACCACGGCCAAGGTCAAGGCCACCGCGGGGAAGTGGCGGTGTTGGCCCCGCGCGAACCAGACCACCTCCCGGACTGGTGTCGATCACGCGAGCAAACGGCACCCGGTCGAGGCCAAGGTCAACACCAGTACGGGGAAGTGGTGCCATCCAACCCACCCGGACCCCGCCACCAGCCCGAACTGGTGTTGATCACGCGAAAAGCCGGCACTCCGCGGACGTCGCTACGGCGAGGTGGCCTCGGCCAGCAACTCCAGCAGGTGCCGGTACGGCTGCCCGGTGGCCCGCGCCAGCCCGATCTCGCAGGTCCGGTTCACCGAGGCGTACCCGTCGAAGGGGCGTGCCGTGACGGCGGCGGCCTCGGCCCGGGTGGCCGACGCGGTCAGCTCCGGATGCAGCAGCCCCCGGTCCCCGGCGAAGCCGCAGCACTGCCAGCCCTCCGGGACCACCACCTCGTCGGCGACCGCGCGGGCCACTGTGAGCAGCGCGTCGTCCAGGCCGAGCCGGACCGACGAGCAGGTCGGGTGCAGCGCGAGCGAGCCGATCCGGCGGCGCACCGTCAGCCGGGGCAGCAGCGTGCCGGCGGTGTACGCGACCGCGTCCACGACCCGCACGTCCCCGGCGCCGTCGAGCAGCCGTTCGAAGCCCTCGGTGCAGGACGCGGCGTCGCTGACCACCGGCAGCGCACCGTCCCGGCTGGCCGCGCGCAGCACCGGCGGTACGCGGTCGCGCACCGCCCGGTAGCCCTCGGTGAGTCCCTTCGACGACCAGGGGGTGCCGCAGCACAGGTCACCGATGCCGTCGGGCACGAGCAGCCGTACGCCGGCCCGCTCGGCGAGCGTGAGCAGCGCGGCTGCCACGCCGGTGCCGCCCCGCTCCGGGGCGAACAGGGTGCCCAGGCAGGACGGGACGAACACCGCGTCCGGGTCGTCGGCCCGGTGCGGGCGGCGCGGGGTGCCGCCGCGCGGCAGGTCCCGTTGCCACCGCGGTACCCGGTCGGCGCCGAGCACCGCGCGGGCGGCCCGGGTGGCGGTCTCGGGCAGCGCGGGTGGCAGCGCCCCGGCCAGGTCGAGTCCCCGGGCCATGCCCCGGGTGGTGGCGCCCCAGCGGCGGGCGGCGCCGCGCCAGGCGGTCCCCGCCGCCCGGCCGTGCTCCTGCGCGCGCAGCCGCTTCACCAGGTCACCGGTGTTGATCAGCACCGGGCAGGCGGTGGCGCACATGCCGTCGACGGCGCAGGTCTGCACCGCGTCGTAGTCGTAGGCGTCGGTCAGTTCCCGGGCCAGCGCGGTGTCGCCGGCGGCCCGCGCGGCGGCGATCTCCCGGCGCAGCACGATGCGCTGCCGGGGCGTGGTGGTGAGGTCGCGGCTGGGGCAGACCGGCTCGCAGTAGCCGCACTCGACGCAGCGGTCCACCTCTTCCTCCACCGTCGGCACGGTCTTGAGGTGCCGCATGTGGATCTCCGGGTCGTCGCTGAGCAGCACGCCCGGGTTGAGGACGCCCTCCGGGTCGCAGAGCGCCTTCAGCTCCCGCATCACCTCGTACAGCTCGTCACCGAACTGGCGGCGCACGTACGGGGCCATCACCCGGCCGGTGCCGTGCTCGGCCTTGAGCGTCCCGCCGTGGCCGAGCACCAGGTCGACCATCTCCTCGGTGAAGTCGGCGTAGCGCGCCGGGGCCTCACCGCCGTCGAACCGCTCGTTGAGCATGAAGTGCAGGTTGCCGTCCTTGGCGTGGCCGAAGATGACGCTGTCGGCGTACAGGTGCCGGTCGAACAGCTCGGCCAGCGACGCGCACGTGCCGGCGAGCGCCTCGACCGGGACGGCGATGTCCTCCAGCAGCGCCGTGGTGCCGGACGGGCGGGCGCCGGCCACGGCCGCGTACAGGCCCTTGCGGATGTGCCACAGCGCGGCGCGGGCAGCGGGCTCGCCGCTGAGCCGGGCCGGTGCGCTCAGCGGCAGGCCGGCGAGCACCGGTTCGGCGCCGGCGACCCGGTCGGCGAGCGCCGCCGGGTCGGACTCCTGCCACTCGGCGAGCAGCGCGGCGTGCCCGCGCACGGCCAGGCCGCGCAGCGTGGCGTCCGCCTTCGGGTCGCGCTGGGCCACCCGCAGGGCGGCGGCGTCGAGCAGTTCGATCGCCGCCGGGCCGGCGGCCACCAGCGCCGGCATGGCGGCCATCGCCGCGCCCAGGGAGTCGAAGACCAGCAGGCCGGTCGCGGCGTGCCGGTGCACGGGTACGGTCCGGAACGTCGCCGAGGCGACGAACGCGAGCGTGCCCTCGCTGCCCACCACGAGCCGGGTGAGCAGGTCGGCCGGGTCGTCGTGGTCGAGGAACGCGTTCACGCCGTACCCCATGGTGTTCTTCATGGCGTACTGGGCGCGGATGCGGCGCACCGAGTCGGGGTTGCCGCGTACCCGGTCGCGCAGCCGCAGCAGCCCGGCGTGCAGTGCCGGTTCGGCGGCGCGCAGCCGGGCGTCGGCGTCCGGGGCGCCGGTGTCCAGCACGGTGCCGCTGGGCAGCGCGAGGACCAGCGACTCCAGCGTCCGGTACGTGTTGAACTCGGTCCCGCAGGTCATGCCGCTGGAGTTGTTGGCGACCACGCCGCCGACCGTGCACGCGGACTCGCTGGCCGGGTCGGGGCCGAGCTTGCGGCCGTACGGCGCGAGGCGCGCGTTCACCTGCCGCAGTACCACCCCGGGCTGCACCCGTACCCGCCGCCCGTCGTCGAGGACCGTCAGGTCGCGGAAGTGCCGCCGCACGTCGACGAGCAGCCGGTCGGTGACGGCCTGGCCGCTGAGGCTGGTACCGCCGGAGCGGAACGTCAGCGGGGTGCCGGTGCGGGCGCCGTACGCCAGCAGCGCGGCCACCTGACCGGCGTCGACCGGCGTGATCACCGCGCCGGGGTGCAGCAGGTAGTGCGAGGCGTCGTGGGCCATCCGCAGCCGGTCCGCGGCCCGGGTCGCCACGCCACCGGGCACCACCGACTCCAGTCCGGCCCGCGTGGACGCGCTCAGCTCCGTCATGATCACCGCACCTCCCCCGGCTCACAGTAGTCACGCGCGGCGGGGCTCACCGCGCGGTGATCCGGTCCAGCACCCGCCGCTGGAACGCGCGGGCGCCCGGGCCGGACGGCGGCGTGCCGCCGCCGCGTGCCTCGATCGAGGCGCGGATCAGCGCGGCGTCCGGGTCGTCGGCGGCGACCCGGAGCCCGGCGTCGACCTTGCCCAGCCAGACGCCGTCGCGGATGCGCACCAGCGCCCGGCAGGCGCCGAGCACCGCGTCCTCCGCGCCGGGGGCGGGTTCGTCGCCGGATGGCGTGGGCAGCGCCAGCCACCAGCGCAGCGCGTCGGCAAGCAGTGCCCGCAGCGCCTGCGGGGACGGGTCGGCGAACACGTCGGCGGCGGGCGGGCCGAGCAGCGTCAGGCCGGACTGGCGCAGGATGCTGCGGTCCAGCGCGTACCAGAACCGCCCGTCGGCGGCCGGCCGGTCGGCCGGGTCGTAGGTGGCGCGGAACGGCATGGTGGCGCCGGTGTTCAGCTCGACCTCGAAGCCCGGCTCCGCGGTGCCGGAGGCGGCCACGTCGCGGCGGTAGACGACCAGTTCCAGGCCGCGTGCCGGGCAGGGCAGCGACCCGTGCCGCAGCCGGTCCACGAGCAGGCGCTTGTCCGGCTCCGGCATCGGCCCGGCGGCCACCAGCGCCACGTCCACGTCGCTGCGGCCCGGCTGGTACGCGCCCAGCCCGACCGACCCGGCGGCGTACGCGCCGACCAGGTCGTCACCGAGCACGTCCCGGGAGCGGCGGACCACTTCGGCCAGGTAGTCGCGGATGTCGTCGCGCATTCCGGCATCCTGCCCCGGCCCGGGCGCGGTCAGTCCGCCGGGTCGGGACAGCACACGGTCAGCGCGCCCGGCACCACCTTCACCTTGAGGCGTTTCGCCTTGCCCCGGGCGCCGCCGTCCAGCTCGTACGTCTTCGGCGCGTCGAACCGCACCCTGATCTTGCGACCCCGGGTGATCCGCACGAACGGCGACTCCTCGGAGCGCCCGGCGGCCATCCGGCCCAGCGTGCGCGCCCAGTCCACCGCGCCGCTGGCGGTGGACACGCCGATCTCCAGCGCCCCGTCGTCCGGGCGGGCGTCGTCGAAGGCCGGGATGCCGCCGGTGATGGTGCCGACGTTGCCGAACAGCACGCAGCTCGCCTCGTCGTCGAACCAGTCGGCGCCGTCGACCCGGATCCGGGTCCGTACGCACTCGCCGCGCACGTGCCGCAGCCCGGTCCAGACGTACGCGATCCGGCCGAACCGGCCCTTGAGCTGCCGGTCGGCGTCCCGGATCAGGTCGCCGTCGAACCCGGCGCCGGCCATCACCGCGAAGTGCTCGCCGTTGATCCGGCCCAGGTCCAGCTCGCGCCGGCGGCCGTGCAGCGCGATGCGTACCGCCTCCGGCAGGTCGACCGGGATGCCCAGGTTCACCGCGAACAGGTTGGCCGTGCCGGCCGGCAGGATGCCCATCGGCACGCCGCTGCCGGCGAGCGCGTCGGCGCACCGCTGCACCATGCCGTCGCCGCCCCATACCAGCACCAGCTCGGCGCCCTCGTCCAATGCCGCGCGGACCCGCCTGGGTGCCTTCCGGCTCTTCGGCACCTCGTACCAGAGCAGCCGCCCGACCCCGGCGGCGACGAGCCGGGAGCGCAGCTCGTCGAGCCCTCCCCCGAACGTCTTCTTCCGGTGGGCGACGACAGCGACCACACCGGCCGGGGGCGCGGCGGGTGCGGGGGTGGTGTCCGGGCGTTCGGCCGTGCGCGTGTCCATGACCCGGCTGGTACCCGGACGCCGCGGATCCCACGCCTGCGCGCGACGCGCCCGACACCCGTCGGCGGCGTACTGTGCCCGGGCCGCCACGTTCGGTACAGTGCGGGACGTCGATCCGTGCCGCCGGGTGCGGGCGCGAAAGGTGTGGAATGTCGGGACAGGCCGGGCGGGTGGCGCGCTGCACGCTGCGCCTCGGTCTGCTGCTCGGCGGCGTGGCAGTGGTCTGGGGCGCCCACGAGGCCGCCTTCGGCTCGGCCGCCCACGCCGCCGAACGTCCGTCCGGCCCGCTCACCGCCACCGTCGGGGTGCTCACCCACACGCTCGGGACGGTGCTCGGCCTGCCCACGTCCGAACCCGGCGAGGCGCCCACCGCCGGTTCCGGCGGCGCCACGGCGGAACCGGCGACGCCAGCCGCGTCCGCACCTGCGCCCGCACCCGACGCGACCACGCCGAAGCCGGACACACCCGCGTCCGGCACGCCCGCGTCCGGCACCGGTCGGCCGAAGGCGCCGCCGGCCCCCGCGACCCCGGTCACCGGCCGGGTGGTCGAGGCGGTGGTGACGCCGGTACGCGACCGCGTGCTCGCGCCGGTCGCCGAGGGCCTGAGCCCGGTCACCGATCCGGTGCAGGCAGGCGTGCTCGACCCGGTGGCGGACCTGCTGTCGCCGGTCGTGGAGCCGCTGCGCCCGATCCTCGGCCCGGTCTGGCGGGGCCTGGAACCGGTACTCGACCCGCTGGCACCGGTGCTCGACCCGCTCAGCCCGGTGACCGATCTGCTCGACCCGCCGTCCGCGCCGGACCCCGGATCGCCTCCGGCACCCGGCGAGCCCGGGCCGGTCGAGCCGGGCCCACCGGCCGAGCCCGTTCATCCGGCCGACCCGGCCGCGACGCCCGCGCCCGCCGCCGAGCGTGCGCACGACAGACCGTCCCGCCTCGGCGGTCCGGTCCTCGCCGCCCCGGCGGCGCGCACCCTGACCGTCGTCGGCACCCGGTGGGCCGACCCGGCACAGAGCCGGGCACCGGCGGCTGTCGGCCCGGCGGTGCACGTCACGACCACGCCCGCCGTACCGCTGCCACCGCACGGCCTGAGCCACGGCGGCGGCGCGGTGCACAGCGAGGCGGCCGACGCGGACACGAACCGCTGGCGGCTGCCGACCCTGGCCCACCGTTACGCGCGGCCGACGGCCGATCCGCTGCCGCCGTCGCGTACGTCGCGCCCCGGCACCAGACCCGCCTGAGCGGACCCCACAGGCACCACCTCCGATCCGGAGCACGGGCGTGTCCCGCCCGTCTGCCGCATGCCGCGGCGGCGCCGTCGTCCGGCGCCCGCAACCGACCCGATCACGCCTGGACAACAGGAGTTCGTTCATGAGCACAGCCCTGCCCGTCGTCCGCGCCCGGTGGTGCGACATCGGCCGCATCGCCGATCTCGTCGCCGAGGCCCTCGCGCCCACCGCGCTGGCCGCCTGGCTCGTCCCCGACACCTCCCGCCGCCTGCCGGTCCTCGCCGCCGTGGCGCGGATCTGGACCGAACACGCGTTGCTGTTCGGCGACGCGTTCCTGCTGCCCGACGGCAGCGCCGCCACCGTGTGGTTCCACCGCTACCGCCCGATCCCCGCCCCCCACCGGTACGCCGACCGGCTCGCCGGCGCCGCCGGGCCGGACGAGGACCGGTTCCGCCGCCTCGGCGCGGAGCTGGCGGCACGCCGTCCGGCCGAGCCGCACAACCATCTGGCGCTGCTGGCCGCGCCCCGGGGCGGCGCGACGCAGGCGCTGTCCTCGGCGCAGCGCCGGATGGACACGTTGAGCCTGCCCACGTACGCGCATCCGTGCGCCGGTGAGCAGACGGAGGAGCTGCTGCGGCGGCACGGCTACGCCGAGCGGGAGACGTTCGCCGCCCCCGACGGCACGCCGGTGCGGTCCTTGTGGCGGTCGGCGCCGTTCCACGCCGGCGGCAACGACAGGTGGCGGACCCGCCGGGCCGCCCGCCGGGAACGCGACGGCCGCGCCGCCGGACGGGCGGCGCGCTGACCAGGTGAGCCCTCCGGGCCGGGGCGGCGCCCGTGCGCCCCGGCCGGAGCACGCCACACCATGCGGGTTCTTCGGCCGGTGCCGTCGGCGCTGCTCGGTTAGCCTGCGAGCCGGGCACGACTCAGCCGAGCAGTCGGAGGTAACGCATGCGGAACAGCGGATCCACAGCGGCACCGGGCGGCGCGGCACCGGTGCGCCCGAAACGCAAGCGGCGGCGTCTGCTCGTCGTCCTCGCGGTCTGCACGCTGCTGGCCGGCTGCGGGCTGGTCGCCGGCGGCTACTACTTCGACAGCGTGCCGACGCCCAGCGACCTGAAGCTGCCCGAGTCCACCACCGTCTACTACGCCGACGGCCGCACGCCGATGGCCAAGCTGGGCGCGCAGAACCGCACCATCGTGCCGTACGACGAGATGAACGACTCGGCCAAGCAGGCGATCGTGGCGGCCGAGGACCGCACGTTCTGGACGAACCAGGGCATCGACGTCAAGGGTGTGCTGCGGGCGGCCTGGGCCAACATCAGCGGCGGGCAGCGGCAGGGCGCGTCCACCCTCACCCAGCAGTACGCGCGCATCGCCGCGGACCTGCGCGGGGTCACCTACTCCCGCAAGCTGCGCGAGGCGGTGATCGCGTGGAAGCTCGACGACGCGTACTCCAAGGAGGAGATCCTCGGTTTCTACCTGAACACGGTGCCGTTCGGGCGGGGCGCGTACGGCATCGAGGCGGCCGCGCAGACGTACTTCGGCAAGACGGTACGCCGGGACGCGCCCGCCGCGCGGCAGCTCACGCCGGCCGAGGCGATGGTGCTCTGTGCGATGGTGAAGCAGCCGGAGGCGGACCCGGCCGACCCGGAGGGCTCGCCCGGCTACGACCCGCGCCGCAACGCGCTGGCCCGGCAGAACTCGATCGACAGGTGGAACTACATCCGCGACGGCATGGTCAAGCTCGGCTACCTGACGCCGCAGCAGGCGGCGGATCTCGCGTACCCGGACACGGTCCGGCCGATCGACAAGGACGCGGGCCGGTCCGACCTGGACCGGCCGACCGGCCTGGTGGTCAACCACGTGCTCGCCGAGCTGCGCGAGACCGAGCCGTTCCGCGGCAAGCCCGACGAGGTGATCCGCGACGGCGGCTACCGGATCGTCACCACCATCGACAAGCGGGTGCAGGACGCGGCCGAGGCGGCGGCGGACATCCGCCGCGACACCGCGCCGCAGGCGGTACGCGGCCAGCCGCGCAACTGGCAGGCGGCGCTGGTGGCGGTGGAGCCGGGCACCGGCCGGGTGCTCGGCTACTACGGCGGCGACAAGGGCTCGGGCGCGGACTACGCGGGGTGGTACTACGACGAGAACGGCGAGACCCGCGGGTTCGGCCAGCATCCGCCGGGGTCGTCGTTCAAGGTGTACGACCTGGCGGCGGCCGTCCGCGACGGGATCTCGGTGAAGCAGCGGTTCGACTCGCCGGACACCAAGGAGTTCCCCGCCTCGGGGCGCACCAAGGGCAGCGCGGCGGGGCCGATCCGCAACGCCGAGCGTGCGCCCTGCCAGCCGGACTGCGCGCTCTGGGAGGCGACCGTCGCCTCGCTGAACGTGACCTACTTCGAGCTGACCGAGAAGCTGGGCACCGACAAGGTGATCGAGATGGCCCGGCAGGCGGGCGTGGAGTCGATGTGGGAGACGGTCCGGGGCAATCCCCGGCCGCAGCGCGTCGACCTGCGCAGCGACCCGGCCGACGAGGTGGCGAAGCGGTTCTCCACCGAGGTCGGGATCGGGCAGTACGGCATCACCGTGCAGGACCACGCGAACGGCATGGCCACGTTCGCCGCAGGCGGCAAGCGTGCCGACGCGCACTTCGTCCGGTCGGTCGGCAAGGACGACGAGGACGTGTGGACCGAGCAGCTCCGTACGACGGATCTGGGCCTGGACCGGGAGGCGATCGACCAGCTCGACTGGACGCTGCGCCGGGTGCGGTCCGCCGAGCTGGGCAACGGCTGGGACTCCGCCGGCAAGACCGGCACCTGGCAGGCCGGGCAGAGCACCACGCAGAACGTGCACACCTGGATGGTGGGCTGGACCGGCGCGCTCGCCTCGGCCGTCTGGCTGGGCACCACCGACGGCAAGCCGCTGCGGACCAGGGGCGGCAGCTACGAGGTGTACGGCTCGACCGGTGCCGCGCCGATCTGGCGGCAGTTCATGACCCGGGCCACCGCGGCGATGAAGCTCGACCCGGACAAGTACCGCTTCGGTCAGCCGGCGTTCCCCGGCGAGACCCCGGAGCCGACGCGGTCGGCGCCGCCGCCGACCACCGCCGCGCCGACACCGTCGGAGTCGCCGAGCCCCAGCCCGTCCTCGTCGAGCCCGAGCCCGGATCCGACCGGGCGGCCGACCTCGCGGCCGACATCGACGCCGTCGCTGCCACCGCTGCCCACCGTGTCGCCGACGCGGACCCGCGGCCCGCGCTGACCCGCCCGGGCGCAGGGCGGCGGCCTCGCGTCTATGCGCGCCATTCGCACACAGCGGCAACGTCCGCAATTTGCACCGGCACCCATCCACCGTCGGCGATATTCGCCCTGATCAGGGCCTATTGAAGATCATGGTTGCCTGAATCGACGCGCGCGGCGACACGCCCGACTATCAGTCGTTGCCCAGGTCACTTATTGCTCCGGCCTCGCACGGCGTGTGATTGTGCACCAGCGAGCCGCCGACCCCCGGCGAATCGCGACGGTCGATCTGTCGACCCGGAGCCACGCCGGCAGCTCCGGTGACCGGCCGTCACCCTGCCTCGCACCACCGCGCCGCCCGTCCCCACCGGGCTCCGTGCGGCGCACCTGTAGAACAGGAGCAAACCCCCGTGAAACTCTCACCTCGCCTTGCTGCGCTCACCGGCGCGGCCGCGGCCGGCCTGCTCGCCGCAGGAACCGCCGCCGCCGTGCAGGCCGCGCCACCCGGGCCCGCCGCCCCGAACCCGGCGCAGGCCCGCGCGACCGCCGCCGACTCCGCCCGCGCCCTGGTCGCGAACCGCCCCGCCTACCTGCAGGCCGGCTCCGACGACGCGTTCGTCCAGAAGCCGGTCATCTCCTCCGAGGGCACCCAGTACGTGCCCTACGAGCGCACCTACAAGGGCCTTCCGGTGGTCGGCGGCGACTTCGTGCTCGCCACGGACTCGGCCGGCAACCTGAAGTACGCCTCGGTCGCCCAGCAGCGGCCCATCGGCGCCCTCGCCACCACGCCCGCGCTGACCCCGGCCGCCGCCGCGAGGACGGCGCGCGCACAGCTCAAGACCGTCGACGCGGTCGAGGGCACCACGCTCGTGGTCTACACGCTAGGCGCCGCACCGGCGCTGGCCTGGGAGAGCACTGTGCGCGGCACCGGCGCGGACGGCCCCAGCCGCCTCACCGTCGACGTCGACGCCCGCACCGGCGCGGTCCTGCGCAAGCAGGAGCACGTCGTGCGCGGCACCGGCACCGGCGCCTGGAACGGGCCCAGCCCGCTCACCCTCAACACCACCCAGTCGGGCTCCACGTACACCATGAAGGACCCGACCGTCACCAACCTGAGCTGCCAGGACGCGGCGAACAACACCACGTTCAGCGGCTCCGACGACGTGTGGGGCAACGGCACCGCCACCAACAAGGAGACCGGCTGCGTGGACGCGTTGTTCTCCGCGCAGACCGAGCACAAGATGCTCGCCCAGTGGCTGGGCCGCAACGGCGCCAACGGCAACGGCGGCTACTGGCCGATCCGGGTGGGCCTCAACGACCAGAACGCCTACTACGACGGCAGCCAGGTGCAGATCGGCAAGAACACCGCCGGCCAGTGGATCGGCTCGCTGGACGTGGTGGCGCACGAGATCGGCCACGGCATCGACGACAACACCCCCGGCGGCATCTCCGGCGGCGGCACGCAGGAGTTCGTGGCTGACACGTTCGGCGCGGCCACCGAGTGGTTCGCCAACGAGCCGTCCAGCTACGACGCGCCGGACTTCCTGGTCGGCGAGAAGATCAACCTGGTCGGCTCCGGCCCGATCCGCAACATGTACAACCCGTCCGCGCTCGGCGACCCGAACTGCTACTCCAGCAGCATCCCGTCGACCGAGGTGCACGCCGCGGCCGGCCCGGGCAACCACTGGTTCTACCTGCTCGCCAACGGCAGCAGCCCGACCAACGGGCAGCCGTCCAGCTCGACCTGCAACGGCAGCAGCGTGACCGGCCTGGGCATCCAGAAGGCCATGAAGATCATGTACAACGGCATGCTGCTGAAGACGTCGTCCTCGTCGTACCTGAAGTACCGCACCTGGACGCTGCAGGCGGCGAAGAACCTCTACCCGGGCAGCTGCGCGGAGTTCAACACGGTCAAGGCGGCCTGGGACGCGGTGAGCGTGCCGGCCCAGTCCGGCGACCCGACCTGTGCCGGCGGCACCCCGACGCCCACGCCGAGCACCACGACCACCCCGCCGTCGGGCGGCTGCTCCGGCAACAAGCTCGCCAACCCGGGCTTCGAGTCGGGCAACGTGAACTGGAGCGCCTCGTCCGGCGTCATCACCACCGACAGCGGCCAGGCCGCGCACGGCGGCTCGTACAAGGCGTGGCTGGACGGGTACGGCTCGTCGCACACCGACACGCTCAGTCAGTCGGTGACGATCCCGGCCGGATGCCGGGCGACGTTGAGCTTCTGGCTGCACATCGACAGCGCGGAGTCGACCACCAGCACCGCGTACGACAAGCTCACCGTCAAGGCGGGCAGCACCACGCTGGCCACCTACTCCAACCTGAACAAGGCCACCGGCTACGTGCAGCGGTCCTTCGACATCTCTTCGCTGGCGGGCACCACGGTGACCATCTCGTTCACCGGCGTGGAGGACAGCTCGTTGCAGACGTCCTTCGTCGTCGACGACACCGCGGTCACCCTGAGCTGACAGTGGCGTAGCGCGGCCGGTCGTCGTCCTCCCGGCGGCCGGCCGCCTCGTCGTGCCGGGGCGTGTGCGGTCGGGTCAGACCGCGCGCCCGGCCCGGGACCCGGCACCGCGGTCGCGGTGGATCCGCGCGGCCGCCTCGTGCATCGCGCGGCCGAACAGCTCGGCCTGGTCGCCCATGTTGCCGAGGCGGGCGGCGAGCGCGTCGGCGTCGGCCCGGGCCGACGCGCTGACCCGGTCGTCCAGCTCGGACAGCGCGGCGTTGGCGGCGGTGACGAGGTGTCCGCAGAGGACGTCGAGGGGCTCGCCGGCCAGCTCCGGGTCGATCGTCACGGACTCGAGCCGGCCACCCTGGACGGCGACCGCGCGAACCCGGCCGCCGGCTGCGGTGCCCTCGGCGAACAGCAGCTCACCCGGCTCGCCGTCGGCATGCGCCGAGGCCCGGGAGCGCATCGCGGTGAGCGCCTGCTGCGTGCGGGTCAGCAGCTCGTCGATGCTCGCGGCCGCCGAGAACGGGTCGTTGGTCATATCCGCGCTTTCTTCACGTCTTAGCCGAGCATGCGTGACCCTAGCAACCGGCTCCGACGAATCGCGGTCACCGGCCGGTCCGGGTCGCGTCCCGGCCCCGCGAGCAGGCCGGACACCGGCCACGCGGCGTGTCGCGGACGGCCGAGCGCCCGGCCGGGGCGAACCGGCCGGGCGCTCGGACGAGGTCAGCGCAGGCGCAGCTGCTGACCGGGGAAGATCAGGCCCGGGTCGTCGCCGACCACTGCCCGGTTGCGCTCGTGCAGGGCACGCCAGCCGCCGTCGACGCGCTGCGCCACGGCGATCTCCGACAGCGTGTCCCCGCGCCGGACCACGTACGTCCCGGCAGCGGAGGACGGCCGCGGCACCGCCTTCGTCGTGGCGCGTTCCGGCGCGGCCTTCGTCGCGGCGGCCCGCTTCGGCGCCGCCTTCTTCGGTGCCGCCTTCGTGGTCGCCCGCTCGGACCGGGTCGCCGCGCTCGCCGAGCCGCCCTTCTTGCCGCAGACCGGCCACGCGCCGATGCCCTGGCCGCGCAGCACCTTCTCCGCCACGGCGATCTGCTCGGACCGGCTGGCCAGGTCGGCGCGCGCGGCGTACTTCTGGCCGCCGTAGCCGTTCCAGGTGGCGCGGGAGAACTGGAGCCCGCCGTAGTAGCCGTTACCGGTGTTGATCTTCCAGTTGCCGCCGGACTCGCAGCGCGCGACCGCGTCCCAGTTGACGCCCGCGCTGGCCGGAGCGGCCGGGCCGAAGAGGGTCGCGGCGCCGACGGCGGCGCCGGCCAGGACCGCCCCGAGAGCGGTACGGCGGCTTCGGGCTGAGTATTCAGTTGCCATGTGGATTCCTCCACGCCGACGAGGTGAGCTGTCGGGTTCGGGCCGAGGAGCCCGGCCGCCGGTGGCGGCTTCACCCCGAGGTGACGATGCACCGTGGAACGTGTGGTTCCCCCGCTCCCGCACGAGGTTCGGTTACCGGGGCCGGCGGCGGGATTTGGCGTTTCCGGCACTCGGTGTCCGCGTCTGCGAACGAAACCGACGCTAGGAGCGATTTGCGACGATCGTCCACTTCTTGTGACGCTCTTCACCCGGCCGGGCGACCGGCGGCGGCGCTACGGTGGCAGGGCCAGGCAAGATCACGGGAGGGCTTGACGGATGACCGATCACGGACACGAGCTGACCTTCGGCGGCTTCATCACCCCCGCCGCCGCGCAGCCCGACCAGGTGGTGGCGCTGGCCCGGCTCTGCGAGCAGGTCGGGCTGGACCTGGTCACGTTCCAGGACCACCCCTACCAGCCGGGCTTCCTGGACACCTGGACGCTGATGTCCTACGTGGCCGCCGCGACCGAACGTGTCCGCCTGGCCGGAAACGTCCTCAACCTGCCGTTGCGCCAGCCGGTGGTGCTGGCCCGCAGCGTCGCCAGCCTGGACCTGCTCACCGGCGGCCGGGTCGAGCTCGGGCTCGGCGCGGGCGCGTTCTGGGACGCGATCGAGGCGGCCGGCGGGCGACGCCTGTCCCCCGGCGCCGCCGTCGAGGCCCTCGACGAGGCGATCCGGGTGATCCGCGAGGTCTGGGACACCGACCGTCGCGGCATGATCCGCGTCGACGGCGAGCACTACCGGGTGGTCGGCGCCAAGCGTGGCCCGGCGCCCGCGCACCCGGTGGGCATCTGGGTCGGCGCGTACAAGCCGCGCATGCTGCGCCTGGTCGGCCGCGCCGCGGACGGCTGGCTGCCGTCCCTGTCGTACCTGCCGAAGGGCCCCGACGAGCTGCCCGCCCTCAACGCGCTGGTCGACGAGGGCGCGGCGGCCGCGGGACGCGACCCGGCCGCGATCCGCCGCATGCTCAACGTGACCGGCACGTTCGCCCGCTCGTCGGCCGGTTTCCTGGCCGGGCCGCCGGAGCAGTGGGTGGAGGAGCTGGCCGGGCTCACCCTGGAGCACGGCATCACCACGTTCATCCTCGGCAGCGACGAGCCGCGCGCGATCCAGATCTTCGGCCAGGAGGTCGCGCCCGCCGTGCGGGAGCTGGTCGCCGCCGAGCGCGCCGCGCCCGCCGGCGGAACCCGCACGGCCGCCGACGAGCAGACCTCCGCCGGCGGCCCGAGCACGCTCGGCGTCACCCCCACCCCCGACCCGGGGGTACGCCTGAGCGCGCGCCGCCCGTGGGACGAGTCCACCCGCCCGAGCGCCCCGCCGCCGCCGGCCGGGCACGTCTACCCGGCCCGCGGACAGGCCGCCGGCCAGCACCTGGTGGACGTGCACGACCACCTGCGCCAGGAGCTGGCCCAGGTGCGCGACCTGCTGGAACAGGTCAAGCAGGGCTCTGTCACGCCGGGCCGGGCGCGGGCCGCGCTGAACGAGATGACCATGCGGCAGAACAACTGGACGCTCGGGGCGTACTGCGCGGCGTACTGCACGATGGTCACCCAGCACCACGGGCTGGAGGACGCCTCGATCTTCCCGCACCTGCGCCGCTCCGAGGCCGGGCTGGCGGCGGTGCTGGACCGCCTGGAGGAGGAGCACGTGGTGATCCACGGCGTGGTGGAGAGCGTCGACCGGGCGCTCGTGGAGCTGGTCCGCCGGCCCGGCGACTTCACCGGACTCCAGGAGGCGGTGGACCTGCTCACCGACACGCTGCTGTCGCACCTGTCGTACGAGGAGCACCAGATCGTCGAGCCGCTGGCCCGGCACGGATTCTTCCCCGGCCAGCTGTGAGGTAGCTGGCTTTTGCTTTCCTAAGTCAGGTGGGTACCGTTGACGCCATGACGGACCTCCTCGCGCAGCGTGACTCCTGGTCCACCGCCAACTGCTCGATCGCCCGGGCGCTGGAGGTGGTCGGCAACCGCACCACGCTGCTCCTGCTGCGGGAGGCGTCGTTCGGCACCCGCCGCTTCGACGACTTCGCCCGGCGGGTCGGCGTCAGCGAGCCGGTGGCCGCCGCTCGCCTCAAGCAGCTCGTCGCCGACGGGCTGCTCGACCGGCGTCCCTACCGCGAGCCCGGGCAGCGCACCCGCGACGAGTACGTGCTCACCGCCAAGGGCAGCGACCTGATCCCGGTGCTGGTCGCGCTGCGGCAGTGGGGCGACACGTACGCCGCCGACGAGGCGGGCCCGGCGGTCCGGGTGGCCCACGACGAGTGTGGCGCCCCGGTGCACGCCCGGCTGCGCTGCGACGCCGGGCACGACGTACCGCCCGGTGAGCTCGCCGTCCTGCCCGGTCCGGGCCTGCTGTCCGCCTGACTCCCTCCCTCACCACACCTCGGAGCGACACATGAAGATCGCTGGAAGCACCGCCCTGGTCACCGGCGCCAACCGCGGCTTCGGCCGGCACCTGGCCGCCGAACTCGCCGCGCGCGGCGCCACCGTCTGGGCCGCCGCCCGCAACCCGGACACCGTGGACCTGCCCGGCGTTACCCCGGTGCGCCTGGACGTCACCGACCCCGCGTCGGTCGCCGCCGCCGCGGAGCGGGCCGGTGACGTGACGCTGCTCGTCAACAACGCGGGCGTGAGCACCGGCACCGACCTGCTCGACGGCGACCTCGACAAGATCCGGCTGGAGCTGGAGACGCACTACCTCGGCACACTGTCGGTGGTACGGGCGTTCGCGCCCCGGATCGCCGCGAACGGCGGCGGCACGATCCTGAACGTGCTGTCCGCGCTGTCCTGGTTCACGTTCCCCGGCGTCGGCGCGTACGGCGCGGCCAAGGCCGCCGAGTGGTCGATGACGAACGCCCTGCGCCTGGAGCTGGCCGGCCGGGGCGTCCGCGTCGCCGGCCTGCACGTGGGCTACATGGACACCGAGATGGCCGCCGCCGTCCCCGGCCCGAAGGCGCACCCGGCCGACGTCGCCCGGCTCGCCGCCGACGGCATCGAGTCCGACAGCTACGAGATCCTGGCCGACGACGTGGCCCGCCGGGTCCAGGCGGGGCTGTCCGGCGGGGTGGCAGCGCTCTACCCAGCGCTCCCCTGAGCCGACCCGTCGTCGCCGAGGTGGCGGCGCCACCTCGGCAAGACAGTTCCGCTGCCACAACTACCGCCCGAGGTCCCTCCATCTGGGACCAGCCTCCCCCACTTTGGGACACCCCAGCGTCATCGACACCAGCTCGCCGAGGTGGCCGGGTCAGAGCCCGTGGGATGCCGCCACTTCGGCGCAGTGGTGTCGATCAAGCGGCTGCCACGACTACCGCCCGGGCACAGTCGATCAACAGCGGCGCTCCGCCATCCACCCCGACCCACACCTGTGCACCGGGGCAGCCCTGCCGATGCGGGCGGAAGCCCTCACCGCCCCGGGCATCCCTCCAGGTGGGATCGATCTTCCCCAGTCTGGGATACCCACCGTGATCATCACCAGTACGGCGAAATGGCGGGGTCAGAGCTCGTCCGATACCACCACTTCGGCGAGCTGGAGTGGATCATCAGCTGACCCGACACCCGCCCGACCATCGACTTTCCGAGCGGGGTCGACACCGGCTCGGCGAGGTGGCGGTATCGGAGGCATGCCGATACCGCCACCTCGGCGTCATGGAGTCGATCACGCCGGCCCGCCGGGGTTGGTCGGGCGAACCGGGTCGGGGTGGGGCTACAGCCCGCGGGCCAGGCGGTCGGCGAGGATGCGGGTGAACCGGGCCGGGTCGGCCAGCTCGCCGCCCTCGGCCAGCAACGCCATGCCGTACAGCAGCTCGGCGGTCTCGGTCAGCGCGGCCGTGTCGCCGCCCTCGCCGTGCGCCTTGCGCAGCCCGGTGACCAGCGGGTGGGCCGGGTTCAGCTCCAGGATCCGCTTGATCTGCGGCACCTCCTGGCCCATCGCCCGGTACATCTTCTCCAGCGTCGGCGTCATGTCGTGCGCGTCGCCCACCACGCAGGCCGGCGAGGTGGTCAGCCGGGTGGACAGCCGCACCTCCTTGACGCTGTCGGCCAGCGCGCCGCCGAGGAACGTGAGCAGGTCGGCGTACTCCTGCCGCTCGGCCTCGGCCTTCTCCTTCTCCTCCTCGGTCTCCAGGTCCACCTGCCCCTTGGCGACCGAGCGCAGGGTCTTCCCGTCGTACGCGCCGACGCGCTCGACCCACACCTCGTCCACCGGGTCGGTGAGGATCAGCACCTCGTAGCCCTTGGCGCGGAACGCCTCCAGGTGCGGCGAGTTCTCGATGGTGGCCCGGTTCTCGCCGGTGGCGTAGTAGATCTCGCTCTGGCCGTCCTTCATCCGCTCCACGTAGTCGCGCAGCGTGGTCGGCTCGGCCGGGTCATGGGTGCTGGCGGCCCGGACCAGCTCCAGCAGCGTCTCGGTGTTGTCCGGGTCCTCCAGCAGACCCTCCTTGACCACCGCGCCGAACTCGGTCCAGAACGTGCGGTACGACTCGGCGGACATGTCCTTGAGCGTGGCGAGCACCTTCTTGACCAGCCGGCGGCGCACCGCGCGGATCTGCCGGTCCTGCTGGAGGATCTCCCGGGAGATGTTCAGCGACAGGTCGTGCGCGTCCACCACGCCCTTGACGAAGCGCAGGTAGTTGGGCATCAGCGCGTCGCAGTCGTCCATGATGAACACGCGCTTGACGTAGAGCTGCACACCGCGGCGGCCCTGCGGGGAGAACAGGTCGAGCGGGGCGTGCGAGGGCAGGAACAGCAGCGCCTCGTACTCGAAGGTGCCCTCGCCGCGCATGTGGATCGTCTCGAGCGGGTCGGCCCAGTCGTGCGCGACGTGCCGGTAGAACTCCTTGTACTCGGCCTCGTCGACCTCGTCCCGCGAGCGCGCCCAGAGCGCCTTCATCGAGTTGAGCGTCTGCTCCTCGCGGGTGGTGGCGCCGTCCTCGCCGGGCTTGTCGACTGTCATCCGGATCGGCCACGAGATGAAGTCGGAGTACCGCTTGACGATCTCGCGGATCGTCCACTCGGCGGTGTAGTCGTGCAGGTTGTCCTCGGTGTCGACGGGCTTGAGGTGCAGCGTGACCGAGGTGCCCTGGGGGGCGTCCTCGACCTCCTCGATCGAGTACGTGCCCTCGCCCGCGGACTCCCAGCGGGTGCCGCCGGACTGCCCGGCGCGGCGGGTCAGCAGCGTCACCTTGTCGGCGACCATGAACGTGGCGTAGAAACCGACGCCGAACTGGCCGATCAGCTCCTGGGACGCGGCGGCGTCGGCGGACTCGCGCAGCTTGCGCAGCAGCTCGGCGGTGCCCGACTTGGCGATCGTGCCGATCAGGCCGACCACCTCGTCGCGGGTCATGCCGATGCCGTTGTCCCGCACGGTGAGCGTACGGGCGTCCTTGTCGACCTCGATCTCGATGTGCAGGTCGGACGTGTCGGCCGGCAGCTCCTTGTCGACGAGCGACTCCAGCCGCAGCTTGTCCAGCGCGTCGGACGCGTTCGAGATCAGTTCGCGCAGGAAGACGTCCTTGTTCGAGTAGATCGAGTGCACCATCAGCTGCAACAGCTGACGAGCTTCGGCCTGGAACTCCAACGTCTCGACCCGGTCGCTCACACCGACTCCCTTCCCTCTGGCGGGCCTACGGCGCAAAGGATACGAGGGGTGACCAAGGAGGCACGCACCGGCCGTCCTCGAAATCGACTGGTACAACCAGTTGACGGGTTGATGTGTTCGGGGCCACACTGCTGCACATGACCTTCGATCCCGCTCCCCGTGTCTCGGTCTCCGACCACGTCTTCGGGCGGCTGCGCGACGCGATCGTGTCCGGTCGCTACGCGCCGGACGAGACGCTGCCCGGCGAGCGGGAGCTGGCCGGGGCGTTCGCGGTCAACCGGCACGCCGTCCGGGAGGCGCTGCGCCGCCTGCAACAACTCGGCCTGGTCCGGGTCAGCCAGGGCGACGCGACCCGGGTGCTGGACTGGCGGGTCCACGCCGGACTGGACCTCGCGCTGTCCCTGGCCCGCTCCGGCGACGTACTCCCGGTCGAGACGCTGGTGCGCGACATGCTGGAGATGCGGGCGTGCGTCGGGATCGACGCGGCCCGGCTCTGCGCCGAGCGCGCGGACGCGGCGGTCGTCGCCGCCCTGGTCCGGGCCGCCGAGGAGTACGGCGACCTGGCCCCCGACCTGGACCTGATGAACGAGGCGAACATCGCCGTCTGGCGGCTGATCGTGCGCGGCAGCGGCAACACCGCCTACCAGCTCGCCTTCAACAGCCTGGTGGCCGGCACGTTCGCGGTCGGTGACGTCCCCCCGGACGCCCGAGCGGCCGAACTGCTCGACGTGGCCGGGCACCGCCGTCTCGCCGCGTCGATCGCCTCCGGTCAGGGTGCGGCGGCGGCCCGGCACGCCCGGGAGCTGCTGACCGCGCCGGTCACCACCCCCACCACCCCCGTCCCCGGAAGGGAAGCGCGCGCATGATCCCCGCCGTGCTGTACGCCGTCCCGGCGTTCCTGCTCCTGATCGTCATCGAGGCGGTCTCCTACCGCTTCCTGCCCGACGACGACGAACGCGGCTACGAGCTGCGCGACACCACCACCAGCCTGTCGATGGGGCTGGGCAGCCAGATCATCGGCTTCCCGTGGAAGCTGCTCACCGTCGGTGCGTTCGCCGCGCTGTGGACCGTGGCGCCGGTGCACCTGTCCCCCGGCGACTGGTGGACCTGGGTGATCCTGTTCTTCGCCGACGACCTGGCCTACTACTGGTTCCACCGCTCGCACCACGAGGTACGCGTGCTCTGGGCCAGCCACGTCGTGCACCACTCCAGCGTCTACTACAACTTCTCGACCGCGTTGCGGCAGAGCTGGACGCCGATGACCTCGCTGCCGTTCTGGCTGGCGCTGGCGCTGCTCGGCATCCCGCCGTGGATGATCTTCCTCCAGCAGTCGGTCAGCCTGCTGTACCAGTTCTTCCTGCACACCGAGCGGATCAGGGTGCTGCCCCGGCCGATCGAGTGGATCTTCAACACGCCGTCGCACCACCGCGTGCACCACGGCTCGAACACCGAGTACCTGGACCGCAACTACGGCGGCATCCTGATCATCTGGGACCGGCTGTTCGGCACGTTCGAGCCGGAGCGGGCCACCGCGCGCTACGGCCTGACCAAGAACATCGGCACCTACAACCCGCTGCGGGTGGCCACCCACGAGTTCACCGCGATCTGGTCCGACGTACGCCGGGCCGACTGCTGGCGGCACCGGCTGGGCTACCTGTTCGGCCGTCCCGGCTGGCAGCCGGCCCGATGAGGCGCTCCTGGCTGCTGCCCCTGTTCGGGCTGGTCGCGGCCGTCGAACTGGTCGGCGTCGCGCTCGACTCGGCAGCGCTCCAGTGGGTGGCCAAGCCGCTGCTGGCGCCGGTGCTGCTGGCGTACCTCTTGACGCACCGGCGCCGCGTCGACGCGGTGGCGGTCGGCCTGGTCGCCGCCACCGCAGGCGACGTCGCACTCCTCGTGGAGGGCGACACCGCGTTCCTGGCCGGGATGGGCTTCTTCCTGGTCACCCAGATCGCGTTCATCACCGCCTTCATCCGGCACCGGCGCGCGCCGGTCGTGGCCTGGGCCGGTTACCTGGTCGCCTGGGCCGGCGCGAACGCGCTGCTCTGGAGCATGCTCGGGCCGCTTCGGCTGCCGGTGCTCGGCTACAGCCTGGCCCTGTGCCTGATGGCCGCCGCCGCGACCGGGGTGTCGGCGCCTGTCGCCGCGGGCGGGGCGCTCTTCCTCGTCTCCGACCTGCTCATCGGCGTGGGCGCGGCCGGCGTGGACCTGCCTGGGCGAGGGCTGCTGGTGATGGTCACCTACTGCGCCGCGCTGCTGCTCATCACCACCGGCTGGGTGGCCGCGACGCGCCCGGCGACCGGCCCGCAACCGCCGCCTGCGGGTACCCTGCTCGCGTGGCCAGGGAGAACGGGCGCAAGCTGATCGCCTCGAACAAGAAGGCGCGGCACGACTACGACATCCTCAAGACGTACGAGGCGGGCATCGTGCTGGCCGGCACCGAGGTCAAGTCGCTGCGCGAGGGGCGGGTGTCGCTTGTCGACGCGTTCGCCCAGGAGCGCGACGGCGAGATCATGCTGTACGGCCTGCACATCGCCGAGTACGGCTTCGGCACCTGGACCAACCACGCGCCCCGGCGCACCCGCAAGCTGCTGCTGCACCGGGTGGAGATCGCCCGGATCCTGGAGAAGCTGCGCGACGGCGGCGTCACGCTGGTGCCGCTGTCGATGTACTTCGCCGACGGCTGGGCCAAGGTGGAGCTGGGCCTGGCCCGGGGCCGCCGGTCGTACGACAAGCGCCAGGCGCTGGCCGAGCGGGACGCGAAGAAGGAGATCGCCCGGGAGATGGGCCGCCGCCTCAAGGGCCGGACGGCGGCGCGGCGGGGCTGAGCGGGCCGTTTTCTGTCCCAGGGCGGTGGCACGCTGAGGCGCATGACCGATCTGACCTGGAACCCGCTGCTCCGCGAGCAGCTCACCTGGCACTGGACGTACCAGTTGCGCGATCGCCTCGCCGGGCTCACCGACGCCGAATACCTCTGGGAGCCGGTCCCCGGCTGCTGGAGCGTGCGGCCGCGCGGCGACGACGGCACCCCGGCGATCGACTTCGCGATGCCGCAGCCGGACCCGCCGCCGTTCACCACCATCGCCTGGCGGCTCGCCCACGTCGTCGTCGGCGTGCTGGCCATGCGCAACGCGTCGCACTTCGGCCGCGCGCCCGCCGACTACGCCTCGTTCCCCTACTCCCCGACCGCGGCCGGCGCGCTGGCCCAACTCGACGAGGAGTACGCCGCCTGGACGGCGGGGGTCGAGGCGCTCGGCGAGGAGGGCCTGGCCCGCCCCTGCGGCCCGGCGGAGGGGCCGTTCGCCGATGTCCCGATGGCCACGCTCGTGCTGCACATCAACCGGGAGGTGATCCACCACCTGTCCGAGGTGTGCCTGCTGCGCGACCTGTACCGCCACACGCCGGAGCCGACGCGATAAATACAAGACTCCTTGTACATCGTGTCTTGTAGGTCTAGCCTGGCGTCATGACTGACGGAACCGGCAACCGGCGCGTGAGCGACCCGCGAGCCATGCGGGCGCTGGCCCACCCCACCCGGCTGCGGCTGCTCGGCGAGCTGCGCCTGCGCGGCCCGCAGACGGTCGGCATGCTGAGCGAGCGGACCGGGGAGGCGATCGGGTCGGTCAGCTACCACGTCGGCAAGCTGGCCGAGCACGGCTTCGTGGCCGAGGCGCCCGAGCTGGCCCGGGACCGGCGCGAGCGGTGGTGGCGAGCCGCGCACGCCACCACCGACTGGGATCCCCTCGAACTGCTCGACGACCCGGAGCGCCGGCTCGCCGGCAACCTGCTGCGCCAGGCCGCCATGCAGCGCTACGTGGCCCGCTACCAGGCGTACCTGGACTCCGAGGCGAGCCTCGACCCGGCCTGGGTACGCGGCACCACCAGCAGCGACATCGTGCTGCGCCTGACGCCGGAGGAACTGGTCGAACTGCGCGACGAGTTGTCCGCACTGGGCCGGCGCTGGCAGGAGCGCGGCGCGCCCGGCCGGCCCGGCGCCGAGATGGTCACGCTCATCTGGCAGGCGTACCGGGGGCCGCAGTGACCCGCGACCGCCGGCCCCTGGCCGGACTGCTGATCGGGCACGCCGTCTCGCTGACCGGCAACGTGCTCACGCTCATCGCACTGCCGCTCTACGTGCTGGCCGAGACCGGCTCACCCGCCGCCACCGGGCTCGCCGGGGCGTTCGCCACCGCGCCGGTGGTGCTCGGCGGCGCGTTCGGCGGCGTCCTCGTCGACCGGATCGGCTACCGGCGCTCCAGCGTGCTCGCCGACGTGATCTCCGGCGTGACGATCGCCGCCGTACCCCTGTTGCACGCCACCGTCGGCCTGCCGTTCCCGGCGCTGCTTGCCCTGGTCTTCGCCAGCGGCCTGCTCGACACGCCGGGGCAGACCGCGCGCACGGCGTTGCTGCCGGAGGCCGCGGCGGCGGCCGGGGTGCCCATCGAGCGGGCGGTCGGCTGGGCGGAGGCGACCTCGCGCGGCGCCCGGATGATCGGCGCGCCGGTGGCCGGCCTGCTGGTCGGCGTGTTCGGCGCGCTGCCGGTGCTGGCGGTGGACGCGGTGACGTTCGCCGTGTCGGCGCTCGTGGTGGCGCTGCTGGTGCCGCGCGGCCTGAGCCCGTCCGGCGAGGAGAGCGAGCCGGAGACCGGCGGCTACTGGCGGCAGTTCGCCGCCGGGCTGCGCTTCCTGGTCCGCGAGCCGCTGCTGCGCGCGATGGTCCTGCTGGTGCTGGTGACCAACCTGTTCGACGCGGCCAAGAGCCAGGTGCTGCTGCCGGTGGTCGCCGACCGGGAACTCGGCGGACCGGCCGCGTTCGGCCTGCTGGTGGGTGTCATGGGCGGCGGGGCGCTGGTGGGCTCGCTGGTGTTCAGCGCGATCGGGCACCGGCTGCCCCGCCGGGCCACGTTCGTCACCGCGTACGTACTGTGCGGCGCACCCCCACTGTGGGCGCTCGCCGCCGCGCCGCCGCTGCCGGTGGTGGTAGCCGTGGTCGCGGTGGCCGGGCTGGCCGCCGGCTCGCTCAATCCGCTGATGGGCGCCGTCGAACTGGAGCGCGTGCCGCCCGCCATGCGGGCCCGGGTGTACGGGGTGATCGGCGCGGGCGCGTGGGCGGCGATGCCGGCCGGCGCGGTCGGCGCGGGATTCGCCGCGGACCGGTTCGGCCCCACGTCCACGCTCGTCGTGATGGGCGCCTGCTATCTGCTGGTGGTGCTGACGCCGCTGCTGGGCGGCCCGTGGCGGGACATGCGCCGGCCCACTGTGGTGCGGCAACGCGACCCGGAGCCCACATCGGAGCGACAGCGGGAAACGCTCTCTTGACATCGACCGACTTCGTTCATACCTTCATCGAAGTCTATCTGTATGGTTTGTTAACCGTTGGGCGGGGCCGGCCGCCGTGACGGGGAACGGCCACCGCCCCCGCAGGAGGCGCCCCGTGCGCACCATCCGTACCCTCGCCGCCCTGACGGTGACAGCGGTCGGTCTCACCGCCGCCCTCGCCGCCGTCCCCAGCACCCCGGCCGCCGCCGCCCCCGGCGCGGTCACCTGGTCCGACGACTTCAACGGCCCAGCCGGCGCCGCCCCCGACGCGAGCAAGTGGCGCTACGACATCGGTGGCGGCGGCTGGGGCAACAACGAGCTGCAGTACTACACCAACAGCACCCGCAACGCCGCGCTCGACGGCAACGGCAACCTGGTCATCACCGCCCGCAAGGAGAACCCGTCCGGCTACTCGTGCTGGTACGGAAGCTGCCAGTACACCTCGGCCCGGCTGCTCACAAACGGCACGTTCGCCCAGGCGTACGGGCGGTTCGAGGCGCGCATCAAGGTCCCGCGTGGTCAGGGGCTGTGGCCGGCGTTCTGGATGCTCGGCAACGACATCGGCACGAACCCGTGGCCCGGCAGCGGCGAGATCGACATCATGGAGAACGTCGGCTACGCGCCGTCGACCGTCTGGGGCACGCTGCACGGTCCCGGCTACTCCGGCGGCAGCGGCGTCGGCGCGTCCACCTCGCTACCAGGCGGCCAGGCGCTCGCCGACGCCTTCCACACGTTCGCGGTGGACTGGGCGCCGGACTCGATCACCTGGTACCTCGACGGCGTGGCGTACTCGCGCAAGACGCCCGCCGACATCGGCGGCAACCGCTGGGTCTTCGACCACCCGTTTTTCATGATCATGAACGTGGCGGTCGGCGGGAACTGGCCCGGCTCGCCGGACGGCAGCACCACGTTCCCGCAGACCATGACCATCGACTACGTCCGGGTGCAGGCGTGGGACAACGGTGGCGGGGGCACCGGCGGGCAGATCGCCGGGTACGGGAACAAGTGCGTCGACGTGGCGAGCGCCGGCACCGCGAACGGCACAGCGGTGCAGCTGTGGACCTGCAACGGCACCGCCGCCCAGCGCTGGACCTGGAACGCCGACGGCTCGGTACGCGCGCTCGGCAAGTGCCTCGACGTGGCCGCCGGATCGACGGCGAGCGGCGCCAAGGTGCAGCTCTACGACTGCAACGGCACCGGCGCGCAGAAGTGGGTGTTCAGCGCGGCCGGGGACATCGTGAACCCCCAGGCGAACAAGTGCCTGGACGCCACCGGTCCCAGCTCGGCCGACGGCACCCGGCTGCAGATCTGGGACTGCACCGGCGCCGCCAACCAGAAATGGCGCCGCTGACCGGCGTCCCGCCCCGCCACCCCTCCCCCGCGATCTTGCACTTTCGGCCCGAGCGGTGACGCGAATGTCCCATTCGCCCGGGCACAAACTGCAAGATCGCGAGGGCTGACCGCCTCGCCGGGGGCACGAATGGCGTTGCGGGCTGGGATACCGTGAGGTCCGTTTCGCTCCCGCGAGACCAGGTCATCGATCCCCTGGGAACCGCCATCATGGATGAACCGACCGGCGCGCTGCCGTCGACGAGCGGGTTCACGCCGGAGCCGATCTCCACCGCACGGCTGGACCTGCTGCCCCTGGCCGTCGAGCACGCCCGGGAGATGGCCGCCGCCCTCGCCGACCCGGCGCTGCACACGTTCATCGGCGGCGAGCCCGCTTCCCCCGCGGCGCTGCGGGCCCGCTACGAACGGCTGGTCGCCGGCTCCCCCGACCCGGCCGAGTCGTGGTGCAACTGGGTGATCCGGCTCCGGGACGACGGCCGGCTGGCCGGCTTCGTCCAGGCCACGGTCACCGGGCCACACGAGCCGGTGACGGACGCCGCCACGGCGGGCGCGCGGGCAGTCGGGCACCGGCACCTCGACGAGGCGACACCGGCCACCGCGGGACCGGTCGCGGAGATCGCATGGGTGGTGGGAACACAGTGGCAGGGCCGCGGGATCGCCACCGAGGCCGCCCGTGGGATGGCCGGCTGGCTGGGCCGGCGCGGTGTGCGTACCCTCGTGGCCCACGTCCATCCCGACCACCGCGCGTCGGCGGCGGTGGCCACGGCCTGCGGCCTGGCTCCCACCGACGTGTGGCAGGACGGCGAGGTCCGCTGGACCGGACCGGCTGCCCCGCCTCCCCCGCCTGCCCGGGGTTGACCAAGGGGTTCGTGTCGGAGACGGCGGGGATCAGAAGGGGGCGTCCACCGACAGGCGGCGGACCTGGGTCAGGTAGGGGTCCAGTTCGCCCACCTCGAAGCGGCACGTGCCGATGACGTGCCAGAACTGGCCGCCCGGGTCGCCGTCCAGCTTGTACCGGCCGTCCGGGCTGACCGCCGCCCACCCGTCGGGCAGGCCGATGAGCGTGGTCCGCAACTGGGCGTGCTCCGGGTCGGCCACGTCCCACAGCCGTACCGTGCCGTCGTCACCGGCGCTGGCGAGCAGGCTGCTGTCCGGGCTGAAGTGCACCGACCAGACGCGCCGGGTGTGTGCCGCAAGGGTGCCGTGCAGCCGGCCGGTGACCGGATCCCACAGCCGGATCACCAGGTCGTCGCCGGCGGTGGCGAGCAGGTTGCCGTCCGGGCTGAACGCGCAGGACCAGAGCCGCCCGTCGTGTTCGGTGAGCACGAGGCGCCGCTCGCCGGTGACCGCGTCCCAGACCACCGCCGTGCCGTCGTTGCCGGCGCTGGCGAGCAGCGTGCCCTCGCTGTTGAAGCCGACCGAGTAGACCCGGTCGGTGTGGTGTTCGAGGGTGAGCCGGCAGGTGGCGGTGGCGGCGTCCCAGAGCCGTACCGTCTGGTCGTCGCAGCCGGTGGCGATGGTCTCGCCGTCGGGGCTGAACGCGACGGTGCGCACGCGCCCCCGGTGCGGGGTGAGCGTGGCGAAGTGGCGGCCGGTACGGCGGTACCAGAGGCGCACCGTGTCGTCGTCGTTCGCGGTGGCGAGGGCGTCGCCGTCGGGGCTGAACGCGACCGCCCACACGTGGTCGGTGTCCACGTTGAGTTCCCGCTCGTCGGCGCCCGTGTCGGTGTTCCACAGATGCACGCCGCCGTCGCCGCTGGGCGTGGCCACCAGCGGCTCGTCGGGGCAGAACACCACCGACAGCAGCCGGTCGGCCGGGCTGGCGAGCTGCCGCAGCAGGCGGCCGGTACGCGGCTCCCAGAGGCGGATGACGCCGTCGTTGCCGCAGGCGGCCAGCACCTCGCCGTCGTCGCGGAAGGACAGCGCGGTGACCTTGCGGCCGTGCCCGCGCAGCGTGTGCTGGAGCTGCCCGCTGCGGACGTCCCACAGCCGGGTGGTGCCGTCGTTGCTGCTGGTCGCCACCTGGTTCTGGTCCGGCCGCCAGACCACCGGCCACACCGAGCCGCGGTGCCGGGTCAGCTCGTGCCGCACCTGCCCGTCGTCGGTGTCCCAGAGCTGGATCGCGCCGTCGCTGGCGGCGGTGGCGAGCAGGCTGCCGTCGCCGTTGAACCGGACGCTGTAGATCGCGCCGCGCTGCCGGCCGAGCACCCGCACCGGCCGGCCCGTCTCGGTCTCCCACAGCCGCAGCGCGCCGTGCGTGTCGCCGGTCGCCATCAGCGTGCCGTCGGGGTGGATGTCGAGGGCGTACACGTCGGCCTCGTGGCCGCGCGGCGCGCGCAGCAGCTCACCGTCGGTGGCCCGGCGGATCCAGATGCGGCCGTGCTGCCCGACGGCGGCCAGCAGCCGGCCGTCCGGTGAGTGCACGACCCGGTAGACCACCTCGGGCTCCTGCACCTCGAACGCCAGCTTGCCGGTCGGGATGTCCCACCCACGGACCGTGCCGGCGCTGTCGGCCACCACCACGCGCCGTCCGTCCGGGCTGAACGAGGTGCCCCAGATCGGCGCGGAGTGGCCGGGCCACTCGTGGCGCAGCCGGGCGCCGCGGGTGTCGTAGAGCCGCACCACGCCCGCGGCGTCGCCGACCACCAGGCGGCCGCGGCGGCCGTCGGTGAGCAGCGGCCACACCCAGCCGGTGAACACGTCCTCGATGACGTGCCGCACGTCGCCGTGGTCGGCGTCCCACAGCCGTACGGTGAGGTCGGCCGAGCCGGTGACGAGCTGGTGGGACGCGGCGTCGTAGCGGACCGCGTACACCCGGGACCGATGTCCCTGGAGCGTGCGTACCGGCAGCCCGGTGGCGGTGTCGCAGAGCAGCACACCGCCGTCGTCGCTGCCGACGGCGAGCACCGCGCCGTCCGGGCTGTACGCCACCGGCACCGGCAGCCGGCCCACCTCGAAGCCGTACCCGACGCCCACGGCGGGCGGGGCGAGGCCCGGCGCGACCGGCCGGCCCGGTGCGACGACGGCGCCGCGCAGTTCCGGGGCGCGCAGCAGCGCCGGGTCGGCGCTGACGTCGATCAGCGCGGTGCGGTGCCAGCTGCTGCCGGCCACGCGCGCGCCCCGCAGGTCGGTCCGGAACAGCCGGGCACCGGCCATCTCCGCGTCGCGCAGGTCCGCCCCGGCGAGGCGGGCCTGGTCCAGCCGGGCGCCGCGCAGCCGGGCGTGCTCCAGCCGCGCCTCGGTCAGGTTGGTGGCGATCAGCCGCGCGTCGGTCAGGTCGGCGCCGGTCAGGTCGGCGCCGGCGAGTTCGCGGTGCGACAGGTCCTCGCCGCGCAGCACCGCGCCGCGCAGGTCGGCCCGGTCCGGCAGGCGCAGCCGGGCGGACAGCCGCAGCGCGTTGGCGCGCAGCGTCTCCCCCGCCGACTCGTCACCGAGCACCCGCGCGGTCCACGCGGTGCAGCGGGCCGGGTCGGCGAGGTCGCCGAGGAACTCCACCGCGAGCGCGGACAGCGACCGTACCGCCAGCGCGCCCGGCTCCTCGCCCCTGTTGATCTGCTCGGCCACCCCCTCGGCGACGAGCCACTCCATCACCGAGGTGTGGATGAACCCGAACAGCCCGTCGTCGGTACGGACGAGCAGGCTGCCCGCGCCGACCGCGTGCGCCGCCTGCGGGCCGGACAGCCGCGAGTCGGCCCGGCCGGCGAGCCGGCCGGTGGACTCGGCCAGCTCGGCCAGGCGCAGGTACGCCTCGCCGCTCTCCCACAGCTGGAACGCCAGCCGGCTCACCGCCTGCCACAGCTCGGGCCGGCGCAGGCTCACCGGCGCGCCCGGGATGCCCTGGGTGCGGCGCTCCTCGAAGTCCAGCCAGGACTCCAGGATCTCCCGGTACAGCGCGGCGGCGCTGAACGTGCCGCCCGCCCCGGCCACGGCGGCGAGCCGCCCCTCGTCCAGGTTGGCGATGAAGCCGAGCATGCGGGGGTTGCGGGAGAGCCCGAGCAGGTCCTTCACGCCGGCGAGCAGGTCCATCCGCTCGCGGGCGGCCCGCTCGTCGCCGCCGTACCGGTTGCGCAGGAACGCCTCGATCTGCCCGGGGGTGAAGTCCTCCACGGCGAGTACGCGGCGGTGCGGCAGCAGGCCGACCCGCTCGCCGAGCGCGGTCAGCACCTGCGAGTTGGTCTTGAAGTGCTGGGTCCGGCTGCTCACCACGATCTTCGCGTTGCCCTCGGCGGCTTGGAGCAGCGTCTCCAGGTGGTCGGCCGCCCGGTCGTAGGTCACCCGGGCCACCAGCTCGTCGAAGCCGTCGAACAACAGCACGATGCGGCCCTGGCGCAGCATGTAGCGGAACGCCTTGAGGTCGATGACCTGCTCGCCGTGGTTGGCCAGGTGCGCGGCGACCAGGCCGTCCACGGAGTGCGCCTTGTCCAGCGCCCGCAGCTCGACCAGGATCGGGATCAGGTCCGGCGCGGCGGTGGGCAGCCGCCGGGCCACCTCCCGCAACGCGAACGTCTTGCCCCGGCCGAAGTCACCGAGCACCAGCACGAACCGGCCGTCCGGCGCGGACACGGTCTCCAGCAGCTCGTCCACCACGTCGTCGCGGACGCGCTGGTCGGCGCCGACGAGGTGGCGGTAGCGCTGCGGCACGTACTGCCCGGGCGGGTAGAGCCGGTCGGCCTGGAGCCGGGCGGTCTGCGCGGCGACGTACTCGCGCAGGTCGAGCAGGCCCTGGAACTCGGTCAGGTGCAGCACGCGTACGCCCCGGCGCTGCGCCTCCTCGGCCAGCCCGCGCGGCACCCGGTCGCCGTCGTAGACCAGCTCGGAGGCGATGTCCGGGTCGGTGGCGTGCACCCGCCGGGCGAAGACGTCCACGTCGGCGGCGGTGGGGGTGCCCACGTGCGCGCCGACGCGCTGCTGGCGGACCACCCCGTCGGAGCGGTAGCTGATGTACAGGTGCGGCGGGTCGGTGCCGACGCGGCGTACCACCACCCGGTCGTAGCGGGCCTCGCAGACCTCGGCTAGCCGGTCCAGCAGCCGCTGCACCGGGGCGACCGGCGCGGCGGCCACCGCCGCGCCCTGGGTGGCCCCCTCGACGGCGGCCGGGCGGCGCGGGTCGGGCACCTGCGCCGGGCCGGACGCGCCGAAGGTGGCCTCCGCGTGCGGCCAGGACACGGCGGTGACAGTGCCGCCGTCGAGCCGGTCGTCGCGGCCGAGCACCCAGCGGGTCATCCCGTCGCCGCCGAGCCGCAGCACCTGCGCCCGGCCGTCGCGGGGCGCGGCGGCCAGCGGCACCACCGGGTCGACCCGGGCCGACGGCGCGGCGTCGGAGAGCAGCAGGTTGAGCATCGGGCCGACCAGCCGGTTGACCGAGCCGCGGTCGCGCAGCGACACCGGGTCCGGGGGCACCTCGTCGGCGTACGGGCTGCGCGCCCCCGGCGCGTGCGCCATCGCGCCCAGCCGCAGCCAGCCGGACTGCTGGTAGTGGCGCAGCCGCTGGGCGAACCAGCTGGACTGCGCCTCGCCGAGGAAGCCGTACCGGTCCTCCTCGCGGTGGGTGATGGCGATGGTGGAGTTCAGCCCGGCCACCACCACCCGCAGGTCGGGTACCGGGAACAGTGTCCAGGGCTGCTCGCTGTCGAAGATCCGGTCGTCGAGCCCCTGGTAGAGGTCGTCGAACAGGCGCGCGTAGTGCCGCCACTTCGGCCAGTACGGCGGCTGCGGGTCGACGTCGTCGGCCTCACAGGTGGCGAAGTACGCGCGGCACGCGGCCATCGTCACGTCGCGCGGGCCGGGCACCACGACGAGGCGGTGCGGTTCCAGCCCGAGCAGCACCCGCAGGCCGGTGAGGAAGCTCAGCGCGTCGGAGAACTCGCGCGGGCTGCCCGACTCGGTGAGGTTGCCGGCGACGACGAGCAGGTCCGGCCGGGGCACGCCGTCGTTCATCAGCAGCGTGAGGTCGCCCATCAGGTGTTCCTGCACCTCACCCGGGGTGACCGGCGCGCCGGGGGTGATCACGCCCCGGCCGAAGCGCGGCCCGGCGACCTGGAGCACGGTGACGGTGTCCCGGGTGGTCGGTGGCGCCACCGCGGCGGGCGGGAACGGCGGCGGGTTGATCGGGGTACGCCGGGCGCGGCGGGGCGCGGGCGCGCCGGCGGCCGGCGCGGCGAGCACCCCGTGCGGGTCGGCCGGGTGGTGCGGGAACGCCGGCTGCCGCATCGGCTTGGCGCGGCCGTCGAGCGCCTCCCGGATCCGGTCGAGCACCCGGTTGCGGGCCTGCACCGGGTCGTCCACGCCGACCAGGTCCACATAGGTGATGGTGGCGAGGAGGCCGTCGATCGGGCAGTCCTCGACTCGTACCGTGACGAGCTTGTTGCCGGTGCCGTCCGGGTCGGCGCGCAGCGCGGCCTGCCACTCCAGCTTGCCGTACGTGGAGTGCAGGTAGCGTTCGGACAGCACCGCCACGACCACCTCGGCCTCGCGGACGCCGCGGTCCATGAAGTCGATGAAGTTGGTGCCGGCGACGAAGTCCCACGCCTGCAGCAGCGTGCGATAGCCGGCCGCCTCGAACTCCCACGCCAGCCACGTGGCCCAGCGTTCGTCGGCCGGTGAGTAGCTGATGAAGAAATCGATGGGTCGGTCGGACCGGGTGGGGTGCGCGCCTACAACCACATGGTCATTATGGCCACCGACGGTCAACAGATCGACACCCTCGGCAGCCCGGTTCGCGACCGCGTCGGGCTCCTGCCTCCGCACCGGCGTGTGGGAGGATCATCCCTCGTGGAGACCCCCGGCGATCCGCCGAACGCCGTGCCCGACCGCTCCCGCTGGGGCCGCCTGCACGTGCTGGACTGGATCGCGATCGGGCTCGCAGTGCTCGGCGTGGTGTTCGTGCTCACCGGGCTGCTGCCCCGCGCCGACGCCGAGGGCACGATGCGCCGGATCATCCCGATCCTGATCTTCCTCGGCACGGTCGTGGTGCTGGCCGAGCTGACCGCCGTGGCCGGGGTGTTCGACGCGCTCGCGACCCGGGTGGCGGTGACCGCGCGGGGCAGTTTCCGGGCCCTGTTCTGGCTCTGCGTCGGCTTCGCCTCGGTGACCACCATCGCGCTCAACCTGGACACCACGGCGGTGCTGCTCACGCCGGTGATGATCGCGCTGGCCCGGGCGCTGAACGTGCCGCCGACGCCGCTGGCGATGACCACCGTGTGGCTGGCGAACACGGCGAGCCTGCTGCTGCCGGTGTCCAACCTGACGAACATCCTGGCCAGCGACCGGGTCGACCTGGACCCGGTGCCGTGGGCGGCCCGGATGTGGTGGCCGCAGCTGGTGGCCGTGGCGGTGACCGCGCTGCTGCTCTGGTGGTGGTACTGGCGTCCGGCGCGCGCCGGGGCCGACCCGTTCGTCCCGCCGCCGTCGTACGTGCCGCCGGACCGGGTGCTCTACCGCACCGCGCTCGCCGCCTGCCTGCTGTTCGTCGCCGGGATCCTCGCCGGGGTGGAGATCGGCATCGCCTCGGCGGTGGCCGCCGCGATCCTGGTCGCCGGCTTCGCGGTGCGGGCCCGGCACCGGCTGCGGCTCGCGCTGGTGCCGTGGCGGCTGCTGGTCTTCGTGACCGGGCTGTTCCTGGTGGTGCAGACCATCGGCCGGCACGGCCTGGACACGGTGATGGGCACGCTCATCGGCACCGACCCGGGCGCGGAGGGGGCGCTGCGGGCGGGCGCGGTCGGCGCGCTGTTCAGCAACGTGGTGAACAACCTGCCCGCGTACCTGGCCGGCGAGGCGGTGATCGCGGCCGACCGGCACACCCAGTTGCTGGCGCTGCTGATCGGCACGAACGTGGGCCCGCTGGCCACGCCGTGGGCGTCGCTGGCCACACTGATCTGGTACGAGCGCTGCCGGGCCGCCGGGGTGGCCGTACCGCTGGGCCGGTTCGTGGCCACCAGCGCCGCGCTCGCCGTGCTCGCCACCGCCGCCACCGTGACGGCGCTTCTTGTCGGTCCCGGTGCCTAGCATCGCGACCATGAGCAACGCACCCGAGATCGTCCGCCGCTACTTCGCGCTCGCCGGCCAGGCCGACAAGGAGCCCTACCTCGCGCTGTTCGCCGACGACGCGGTGGTCGAGGACGAGGGACGCACCCACCGCGGCATCGACGAGATCCGCGCCTGGCGCAGCGGCACGCCGCTGGTGTCGTACGAGATCACCGACGTGGAGCAGACGCCGGCCGGGACCGTGGTGACGGCCACGATCAGCGGCGACTTCCCCGGCAGCCCGTTCGCCGGGCTGCGGTTCCGGTTCGAGGAGTACGACGACACCCGCATCCGCCGGCTGCGCATCGCCCCCTGAGCCGGGGCGGGAAAACCGGTACGGCCCGATCCCGGCCGGTGGCTACCGTGCCCACATGACCGCCGCGCCCACGCTGCACTTCTGCACCGACCCGGGCGAGTTCCTCGACGCCGCCGAGGCGTACCTGGCCGCCGACCCGGTGATCAACACGGTCGTCGCCAGCGTGACGCGCCGGATGGCGGCCCGCCGCGCCGAGGGCGTCGCGCTGCCCGAGGACGACTGGTGGCTGGTGGTGCGGGACGGCTCCGGGGCGGTGGTGGGCGCCGCGATGCGTACCGCGCCGTCCCCACCGCGACCGCCGTTCCTGCTGCCGATGCCACGGGAAGCAGCCGTGGCGCTGGCCCGGGCGTGGCACCGGCGCGGCGAGCGGGTCCGCGCGGTGAACGGCGCGCTCCCCGCCGCGCGCGCCTGCGCCGACGAGGTCGCACGCCTCGAGGGCGGGCGGGTCGCTGTGGCCCAGCACACCCGGCTGCACCTGCTCGGCCACCTGACGCCGCCCGCACCGGTGCCCGGCGCGCTGCGGAGCGCCACCGTCGACGACGCCGACCTGGTCGCCGCGTGGTTCGGCGCGTTCATGGCCGATGCCGACGAGCAGGCGGGCCGTCCGCGCGGGACGAGCGCCCACGAGGCGCCCGACCACGCCGAACTGCTGCACCGGATCCGGGACGGGCGGGTCTGGTTCTGGACCGACGGGTCGGGTGCTCCGGTACACCTGACCGCCGCCAACCCGACGTCGTTCGGCGTGGCCCGCGTCGGCCCGGTCTACACGCCACCCGAGCAGCGCGGGCGCGGCTGGGCCGGAAACGCCGTCGCCGAGGTCAGCCGGCTGCTCACCGCCGAGGGCGCACGGGTGTGCCTGTTCACCGACCAGGCCAACCCGGTGTCGAACCGGCTCTACGCCCGGCTCGGTTTCCGGCCGGTGGTCGACATGGCCAACCTGGTCGTCGCCGGCTGATCCGGGCGCCTCACGCCCCGGCCCGCTGGAGCGTCCGGCGCGTCGAGCGTCGCGGACGCCAGCAGCGCCAGCTTCTCGGCGTCGCCGGACCCGGCCTCCGGGTGGAAGACCACGAGCATCAGCGTCTCGGCGCCGCCGATGGCCAGCCGCTCCCGGTTGAGGGTCAGCTCCCCGAGCTGCGGGTGCCGCATCCGGATCGGCCCGCCGCTCTGTCCGCGTACCTCGTGCCGGGCCCAGAGCTGGCGGAACCGGGCGCTGGCGAGCGCCAGCTCCCTGGTGAGCTCGATGAACCGGGGGTCGTCCACGTCGGTGCCGACCGCCTGCCGCAGGTTCGCGACGAGGCATTCGGTGAGGTCCTGCCAGTCCGGGTAGCGGGCCTGCTCGGCCGGGTCCAGGAACATGTCCCGGAGCTGGTTGCCTCCGACGGCGAGCCGGGGCGACAGCGCGCGGGCGAGCGCGTTCGAGGCCAGGATGTCGAAGTACCGCCCCTCGATGTACGCGGGCTGGGCGAGTGAGTCCAGGAGCTTGAGCGCGCCCGGCGGCGGTGTCTCCCTCGGCGACCGGCGGCGCCGCCGGGGCTGCTCCGCGACGAGCGTCAGCAGGTGGGCGAGGTGGTCGTCGTCGAGGCGCAGCACCCGGGCGATCGACTCCAGCACCTGCACCGACGGGCGGCGGTCCCGGCCCCGCTCCAGCCGCAGGTAGTAGTCGGCGCTGATGCCGGCCAGCATGGCGACCTCCTCGCGCCGCAACCCGGGCACCCGCCGCACTCCCCCGTCCGGGATGCCCGCCTGCCGCGGGGTCACCAGTTCCCGCCGCGCCCGCAGGTACGCGCCGAGCGCGTTCGTCGTCTCGCTCACCGGACCACCGTACGGCGCGGCGACGCCCTCAGAGGGGGCCCTGTCAGGACCCCGGTCCGACAGGGCTCTGGCCGGTGCGGACGGCCGTTCGTAGCGTTCCCCGCGGCCAGTCCGGCCCACGTACCGCGAGGAGAGACATGACCGTCACACTGATCACCGGCGCCAACAGGGGCATCGGTTTCGAGACCGCCCGGCAGCTGCTCGACCTGGGCCACGTCGTGTACGTCGGCGCCCGGGACGTCGAACGGGGCGAGACGGCCGCGGCGACGCTCGGCGCGCGCTTCGTGCAGCTCGACGTGACCGACGACGCCTCGGTCACCGCCGCGCTGGCCGCGATCGACGCGGCCGAGGGCCGGCTCGACGTGCTCGTGCACAACGCGGGAGTGCTCGACGAGGCCGTCAGCGGCCCGACCGCCCTGCGTGTCTTCGACACCAACGCGGTGGGCGTCGTCCGGGTCACCGAGGCGGCGCTGCCCCTGCTGCGCCGGTCGCCGAACCCCACAGTGGTCACGGTGTCCAGCAGCGCCGGGTCCTTCTGGGCGACGACCAACCCGCAGCGCCCGGAGTACGGCATGCCGGCCCTGCTCTACGCCTCGTCCAAGGCGGCGGCCACCATGCTGACCCTCCAGTACGCCAAGGCGAACCCGGGCATCCGGTTCAACGCGGTCGAGCCCGGCTTCACCGACACCGACATGACCGCCGCGATGGCCGGCGGCCGGTCGCCGCGGGACAGCGCCCGGGTGATCGTACGGCTGGCGACGCCGGACGCGGACGGCCCGACCGGGACGTTGCAGGACGAGCACGGCGAGCTGCCCTGGTAGGACGCGGCTCAGCCGGCGAGGCCCAGCGCGGCCAGCCGGTGCGGGTCGGCGATCACGTCCACCGCCGCGATCCGGCCGCCGGTGACGGTGAACGCCATCACCGACAGCGGGCGGTCCCCGGCGCTCACCAGCACCCCGGCGGCGCCGTTGACGAGCACCGGCCGGGCGTGCGGGAAGAGCCGGCCGAACGTGGTCGCCTGCGCCGCCACGGTCGTCGCGCCGGTGAGCACGACCGTGTGGCGGGCGCGGGCGGTCCCGGCGTCGGAGCGCAGCACCACATCCGGGTGCAGCACCGCGATCAGCGCGTCGAGGTCGCCGTCGCGGGCGGCGGCGAGGAAGGCGTCCACCACCGCCCGCTGCCGGGTCAGGTCGGGATCGGGGGTGGGCGCCTGTCCGCGTACCCGGCGGCGGGCCCGGCTGGCGAGTTGCCGGGCCGCCGCCGGTGAGCGGTCGACGAGCGGGCCGATCTCGTCGAACGGCACGCCGAACATGTCGTGCAGCACGAACGCGAGCCGCTCGGCCGGGGTCAGCGTGTCCAGCACCACCAGCAGCGCCAGGCCCACCGAGTCGGCGAGCACCGCGGCGTGCGCCGGGTCGTCGGCGCCGGTCTCCACCACCGGGTCGGGCAGGCGTACGTCGAGGGGGTCCTCCCGGCGGGCGGCGCGGGACCGCAGCGTGTTGAGGCTGACCCGGGTGACCACAGTGGTGAGCCAGGCGTCCAGGTTGTCCACCGAGGCCGCGTCGGTACGGGACAACCGCAGCCAGGTCTCCTGCACCGCGTCCTCGGCGTCGGTGAGCGACCCGAGCAGCCGGTACGCCACCGCGCGCAACCGCTGCCGCTCCCGCTCGAACCGTTCCGCCAGCCCGGTGTCCATCACCTGAGCCTCCCCTCCCACACGCCGTCTCGACCCGCACCGGGTCACCGATGTGACCAGACGTGACGGCTGTCACATCCGTCACGTCGGCGGGCCGGCGCGGGTCGACGTGACAGCGCAGGCGACGGAAGGCGACACGATGAACAAACAGATCCTGGTCACCGGCGGCACCGGCACGATCGGCCGGCACGTCGTACCGCTGCTGCGCGCCTCCGGGCACCCCGTGCGGGTGCTCAGCCGGCGCGGCGGGCGGTCCGGCGACGGCGTCACCCATGTGACCGCCGACCTGCTCGGCGGCGCCGACCTCGGCCCCGCCCTGCGCGGGGTGTCCACGGTGCTGCACCTGGCCGGCGGCGCGAAGGGCGACGACCGCGCCACCGTACACCTGGCCCGCGCCGCGCACCGGGCCGGTGTGGCGCACCTGGTGCACATCTCGGTGACCGGCGCCGACCGGGTGCCGCTGGCCTGGATCCGGTCCAAGCTCGACGCCGAGCGCGCGGTGACGGACTCCGGCGTCCCGTGGACGGTGTTGCGCGCAGCGCAGGTGCACGACCTGGTGCTGACCATGCTGACGGCGATGGCCCGGCTGCCCGTGGTGCCGGTGCCGGGCGGGCTGCGGTTGCAGCCTGTCGACGCCGCCGAGGTGGCGGCCCGGCTGGCCGAGTTGACGCTGGGCGCACCGGCCGGGCTGGTGCCGGACCTGGCCGGGCCGGGCACCCACGGCATCGGCGAGCTGCTGACCGGCTACCTGACCGTCACCGGGAAGCGCCGGGCCCGGCTGCCGGTACGCATCCCCGGGCGAGCCGGCCGCGCGTACCGGGACGGCGCGAACCTCGCCCGGCCCGGTGCGGCGAGAGGCGTGCGGACCTGGGCCGACTTCCTGGCCGAGCGGGCGCCGTCGCGGCCGGTCAGCTGACGCGCTGCGGCAATTCAGGCGTCGGCGGCACGCGTGACGGGATGGAACTGCTCGAACATGACCTCGTAGCCGTCCGGGTCGAGCCCGTAGAAGATCCGCGCCCAGCCCACGTCCTCCGGCTCCAGCGTCACCGGCAGCCCTTCGTCGCGCCACAGCGCGTACGTGGCGTCCAGGTCGGCGGTGGGCACGGTGAGCACGACACCGAGCCCCGGCGGCCCGGCCTTGACCTCGCGTTCCCGCTCCGCGTTGTGGTGCCCGTGGCGGTGCAGGTCGGACAGGATCAGCCAGGTGTGGCCGAACGTGAGGTAGCGCAGGTTCGGCTGATCCGCGTTCGGGATCTCCTTGAAGCCGAGTCGCAGGTAGAGCCGGTGGGAACGGTCCAGGTCACGGACCCGGAGCCCGAGCTTGAGCTGTCTGGCGGCCATCCGGCCGAGGCTAGCCGACCCGGGTCACCAGCCCACCGAACCGAGGCCGACCGGGGTGAGGCGGCGCACCTGCGGCTCGATCCACTGTGCCGCGGTGACCAGCTTGACCAGCCGGTCGATGGTCTCCGGCGGCCCGGCCACGAAGCTGCGCCGGTCCGCCGGGCAGCCGTACCTGTCGTCGAACGTGCCGCCGTCGAGCGCGCGTACCGCCATGCCGGCCTCGACGGCGAGCAGCATCCCGGCGGGCAGATCGACCGCCTCGGGGCGGTAGCCGACGATGCCGTCGATGTCGCCGCGGGCCAGCATCACCCAGGACAGCAGCGGCGCCCACAGTTGCAGCACCCGGCGTGCGCTGGTGTCCAGCACCACCTTCAGCGCCCGGGCGGTGCTGTCGTCCCGGCGTACCTCGTGCCCCTGGGTCCAGGCCAGCACGGGCGCGGACGGGACCGGACGCTGCGCGGCGCGCAGCGGCCGCGCGGCCGGGCCGGACGCGTGCACGAACGCGCCCCGGCCGCGCACCGCCGACCAGGTACGGCCGGCGACCGGGTCGTGCACCACGCCGAGCACCGGCGAGCCGTTGTCGCACAGGGCGATCCCGACCACGTACGCGGGCAGCCCGATCGCCACGTTGTTCGTGCCGTCGAGCGGGTCGACGAGCCACGCCCAGGCGGTGTCCGGGGCGTACTCGCCGCCCTCCTCGGCGATCACGCCGTGCTCCGGCCAGCGGGCCCGGATCCGGTCGACGATCAGCCGCTCGGCGGCCAGGTCGAGGTCGGTCACCAGGTCACCGGTGTCGTTCTTGGCCCGGGCGTGCACCTCCCCCCGGGTGCCCCGGCGCAGCAGTCGGCCCGCCGCCTGCGCGGCCTCCACCGCGAACCGGTGCGCGTCGCGCAGGTCGGGCCCGCCTCTGCTCGGCTCCACGTCCATGGCTCCTCCAGCCAGTCAGCCCCGTGCCACAAGTCGCGCGATCTGCCGCGCCATCCGCGCGGTCTCCGCCGCGTCGCAGCGGTCCCGGCGAACCCGGTGGCTGCGCCCGTCCACCGCGCCGAGGCTCAGGTCGCACGCGCCGGGAGTGGTCCGGCCGAGCGCCACAGTCACCGCCGGCTCACCGGCGTCGACCTCCGAGGTGTGGAAACCGCCGGCGCGCAGCGCGTACGAGTCGCCTGCGGAGTGCGTCTCCACCGTCGCGGTCATCGCGGTCACCAGCCGGTCGGTGGCGGCCATCTCGTCCACCTCGCCGAGGCTGTGCACCTCGTAGATCCGCCAGGCCGGGTCGGCCGGCGCGTCGTCGACCTCGATCAGCTCGTTGCGGACGGTGCCGTGCAGCACGTGGCTGAGCAGGTCCCAGCTGTGCGAGTGCATGGTGGACGTGGTCGGGCGCACCGGCGGCGGGTCGGCCGGCCAGGCGTGCACGCAGATGCCGTCCGGGCCGTCGCGTTCCACCGGCAGGCAGGTGAAGCCGAGCGGATGCCGGACCGCGCGCAGCGGCCGACGCCCTTCGGCGACGTCGCCGAGCACGTCCAGCACCCAGCCGCGCAGCATCTCCGGCCGGGTGCCCCGGTCGATCTCCCGTTCGAGGTCGGCGTAACTGGTCATGAGTAGGGGTTCCTCGCCTGGACGGCCTTGCCGATGATGTCGGCGACCTCACGGTCGCCGAAGGACCGGGGCAGCGTCAGGCCGAGGGCGGTGAACAACCGCCGTACCTGCTCGACCGACGGCTCGTCGTCGAGCTTGACCTGGGCCGCCGCCTCGATCGGCACGCGCCGGCTCTGCCGGCGGCTGTAGTCCAGCTCGATGTTGAAACGGTTGTAGTAGACCTCGCCGCGGTCGATGCGCAGCGCGGGCGTCTGCGGGTTCTCCTGGGTGATGACGACGCAGGACGAGGAGAGGTCGTAGCGGAACGTGGTCATCTGCGCGGAGAGCCGGACGTCGACGGTGAGCAGGCCGGACCGCTGCAGGTGCCAGCAGGCGGCCAGCACCGTCGCGTACGACTCCTTGCGGGTGCGGTCGACGGTCCACGGTTCGCCCGGCGCGTCCGGGTCGAGGCTGCGCCGGAACCGCGCGTACCGTTCGCAGACCTCCTCGTCGGTCGGATCGATGATCTCGATCGCGACGGTGAGCGTGGCGTTGCGCCGCCGGGCGTGTTCCAGGCAGTCCGGCAGCGTGACCGCGCGCAGGAAGGTGCCGGTGCCGCCCTTGAAGCTCCACTGGTCGGTGTGCCGCCGCGCCTCGGCCAGCGCCTGCCCGACCTCGCTGCCGTGCAGCACGCGCACCATCGAGACACTGTCGATGGCCTCGCGGGCCCGGTTCAGCGCGCCTTCCGGCCCAGTGATCTCCTGCATCTGCGGGACCAGGTCGGTCAGCCGGTCACGGGTGTCCGAGATGACCTGACGGACCTCCCGCTCGGTGGTGCGCCGGCGCAGCCGGTCGCGCAGCATCGCCTGCGCGAGCAGGCCCAGGACCAGCAGGATCGCGCTGTTGACGACCTCCTGGTCGACCGCGTTGGTGAGGCCGAGCACGGACACCGTGAGCGCCAGGACGAGGCCGATGAACGCGTCGAGATTGGTCACGACCCAGGCGAGCAGGCGCGTCATGACATCCCCCGGTCGACGACGGAACCTCCATGATAGCCCGCTGTCAATGTCGCCATCACACCCTGTTTCGGGCCGGTGGCGGTCCGCCCTGCCGGCGGGCGGCGCAGATCAGCGAACCGCCCAGGCCGGGCGCGGCGCGGGCCAGCCGGCGCGAGGTCACCCACCGGCCGCCCGGCAGCCGCCAGCCGACCTCGTTCGAGCGCAGCGCCACCGGCGTGAACCCGGCCCGGCGCAGCGTCCGGCGCAGCAGCGAGGCGGTGAACGGGCGGATGTGCAGCCACAGGTACGGATGCAGCGGGTCGACCTGGCGCGGCGCCCGGCCGGCGAGAAACGCCAGCCGGTCCTGCACCGGCGCCAGGTTCGGGGTGGTGAGCACCAGCAGGCCGCCGGGCGCCAGCACCCGGTGGCACTCCCGCAGCAGCGCCAGCGGGTCGTACACGTGCTCGATCAGCTCCCCGGCGAGCAGCCCGGCGAAGCTGCCCGCCCGGAACGGCAGCCCACGGGTGGCGTCCAGGCAGACCGGCAGCGCCCGTCCGCAGGCCGCCGCGCGAGCAGTGCGCAGCGCCGTCTCGGCCGTGTCGGCGAGCATCACCGGGCCGGGCAGCGCAGCCGGCTCGAGCATGCCGCGCGGCCCGCAGCCCAGTTCCAGCACCGGCCCGCGGCCGGTCACCCCCTCGGCCATCAGCCGGGCCGCGACCGCGCGGCGCACCCGGTGGTACGGGTCGTCGACGTACCCGTCGACCTCGGCGCCGTCGTGGTAGCGGCGGTGGTTGGCGTGCCTGCCGTGCGCCTGCGCGCGGTGCGACGACGTCCCGGTCGGCGGCTCGGCCATCACCCCTCCACAGCGGACGCCGGCCCCGTCGGCGGCGTCCGCTCCAAGCCTCGCACCGGTCGCGCCCGGCGGCGCGCACATCCGTCGCCGGATGTGCGCGCGGCGGTACGTCAGATCGCCCGCGCCCAGTCCAGCCGGGTGCTGTCGTCGTACTCGTCGCCGGGGATCCACCACTGCTCGCCGAAGCCACTGGTGGACACGATGATGTTGCCGCCGTCCGGGTACTCGTTCTCCGGCGGGATCGACAGCGCGGCGCAGTAGCGGCCGTCCGGGGAGAACACCGGCGACAGGTAGAACCGGGGCTCGTCGGTGAGCTTCTTCAGCCCGGTGCCGCCGATGCGCACCGACGCCAGCGACTGGTTGTAGACCTCCCGGTCCAGGTGCCAGCGGTTGGTGCAGAAGACGACGCGCCCGGAGTCGGGCATGAAGACCGGCGAGATGAACATCTCGCCCGCCACCGGCGTGTAGACGGGCCGCACCGTGCCGGTCGCGAGTTCCAGCACCCGCAGTTGCCAGCCCTGCGAACGGCTACGCCACTTCACGACGATCATCGAGCCGTCCCGGGACCAGTCCGGGTCCCTCATGGAATGCCCCTCGACCAGCACGCGGGTGGCGCCGGTGACCACGTCCACAGCGATCAGCCGGTCGTTGTCCTGCCCGGTGACGAGCGCGATCTCGGAGCCGTCCGGTGACCAGGTCGGCGCGCCGTAGCGGACACCGAACGGGTCGGCGAGCAGAGTGCGCTTCTGGCCGGTGACCCGGTCGTACACGGCCACGAACGGCTCGAGCGTGCCGTCGCCCGAGCGCGCCGTGTTGACCCAGGCCACGTACCGGCCGTCCGGCGAAGCCTTCGCGTGGTCCCCGTTGGGCAGCAGCTCCCGCGGCGTGGTCCGGCCCGGGTCGACCTGGAGCACACCCCAGCCGACGCTGACCAGCCACGACCCGTTCACCGCGTCGGCGGCGGACACCGGTGCGGCGGACGCGGCGGAGGGCGCGGCTGCCAGCCCGGTCGCGGCGGCGAGCCCGGTCAGCGCGGCGGTACGCAGCAGGGCACGACGATTCAGTGCGGTCATTCGACAACCCCCGTGAGAGACGTGGCCCCAACCCTCCCGAGTGGATCGACGCACCGGAATCGGACGAGCGGCCGCTTCACGTTCGGCTGCTCGTCCATCACCGCCGGTGAGCCCGGAGCGGCCCGGTACGCTCGCCCCGATGACCTCCGACGCGCTGCACCGCGCCCTCACCGAGGCGGGCGACCCGCCGCTGCTCCCGCTCCCGGGCGTGGCGGTCGAGCTGCTGGCCGCGCTGGCCGCCCCGCCGCGCCTGGGCGCGCACCTGCGGCTGGTGCACGACGTCGCCTGGCACCTGACCGCCGCGTTCGCCGACCGGTTCGCCGCGGTGCCGTTCGACAGGCAGGCGGTGCTGTTCGGGGCCGCCGTGCACGACCTGGGCAAGGTCGAGCATCCCGGCGAGCTGACCGGCCCTGGATCGGCGCACGAGGAGGCGGGCTACCAGTTGCTGCTGCGCTTCGGCGTACCGGAGGAGCGGGCCCGTTTCGCCGTCACCCACGCCGCCTGGCACTCCCCCGGCGTGCAGCTGGAGGACCTGATGGTCAGCCTCGCCGACAAGGTGTGGAAGGGCCGCCGCGTCACCGACCTGGAGCAACTCGTGGTCGACCGGCTCGCCGGCATCACCGGCCAGGAGCGCTGGCAGACGTTCCTGGACCTCGACGACGTGCTCGCCGAGCTGGCCGCCGGCGCGGACCGCCGGCTGGCGTTCCAGGCCGAACATCCGGTGTACGGCTGACGCCGGACCGACGGCGGCGATGAGTCCGGCACCGGCCGGTGGTCTGCCCTGAGTCGGTGTTCTCCGATCTCCGGGAGGAAACATGAGCACAAGCGAAGCGCGGGGCCGGGTACGGGCGTTCGTCACCGTGTCCCTGGACGGCTACGTCACCGGTCCGGACGACCACGCCGGCCAGGGGCTCGGTGTCGGCGGCGAGCGGCTGCACCACTGGGTGATGGGTGGGCCGTGGACCTACGACACGCCACGCGAACCCGGCACCGGCATGACCGGTGCGGACCGCGCGTACTTCGACGAGCTGCTGGCGGGCGTCGGCGCCGCGCTGTGCGGCCGAGGCATGTACGACGCCGCCGGCGCGTGGGGCGGCCGCAACCCGTTCGAGGCGCCCCTGGTCGTGCTCACCCACCGCACCGCCGACCAGCCCGACCCGGACGCCGGCTTCCTCATGGTCGACGGGTTCGACGCGGCGCTGGCGGCGGCCCGGCGCACGGCCGGTGACGGCGCGGTGGTCATCGGCGGGGGCGCCGACGTGATCCGGCAGGCGCTCGCGGCCGGCGTGGTCGACGAGCTGGGCCTGTCCACCGCGCCGGTGATCCTCGGCCGCGGGAAGCGGCTGTTCGAGGGCTTCGACCGGGACGTCGACCTGGAGATCCGCGCCGTGCACCATTCGCGCCACGCCGTGCACGTCCGCTACGCCGTCGGCCGCCACGCGAGCGATACCGATTGACTTTCGATAGGTTCCGCGCGATAGTCGATGCATGCTTACGGCGCAACGCGCGGTCACACCACTCCGCGCCTTCCTGGTCCTGCTGTTCGCGATCCTGGTGCTGTTCCAGACCATGTCGCTGCCCGGGCAGTTCGCGCACATGGCGCGCGAGAACCCGGACATGGCGTACCTGCGGTGGCCCGCCACCGCGGTGACGATCTTCTGGGTGCTGTGCGTGCAGGTGGTGATCGTCTGCACCTGGCACCTGCTCACCCTGGTCAAACGCGACCGCATCTTCACCGAGGCGTCCCTGGGCTGGGTCGACGGGATCGTCTGGGCGGTCGCCGCCGCCTGGGTGGTGCTGGTCGGTGTGTTCCTCTACGTCGGCTTCAACGCCGACGACCCGGGCCTGCCGCTGCTGCTGTTCCTGCTGGTCACCGGCGTCAGCGTGCTGGGGCTGCTGATGGTCGTGCTGCGCGCGCTGCTGCGCCAGGCCACCACGCTGCGCACCGACATGGAAGCGGTGATCTGATGCCGATCGTCGTGCGCATCGACGTCGAACTGGCCAAGCGCAAGATGAGTGTCGGCGAGTTCGCCGAACGCGTCGGGCTCACCCCGGCCAACGTCGCCGTGCTCAAGAACGGCCGCGCCAAGGCCGTCCGGTTCAGCACCCTGGAGGCCATGTGCCGGGTGCTCGACTGCCAGCCCGGCGACCTGCTCGAATGGGTCGCCGACGAGGAGGAGCGATGAGATACCTGGCCGCCGTCGTCGCCCTGCTCGCCGTCGCGCTCGGCGTCGCCGGCTTCGTGTACGGAGAGGCCGACGACTCCCCCGGCCTGCAGCTCCTGTCCGCGCTGCTCGTCATCGGCGCGGTCGCCATCGGCGTCCGCGTCGTCCGGCGTACCCGGTAGGGCCGGCGCCCCCTCGACGCCGGCCCTGCCGCTCAACCCTTCACGCAGACGACCTGCTTGAGGTGGGCGACCACCTCGACCAGGTCGTCCTGCTGGGCCATCACCTCGGTGATGTCCTTGTACGCGCCGGGGATCTCGTCGACCACCCCGGCGTCCTTGCGGCACTCCACACCGGCGGTCTGCGCGGCCAGATCCGCCGTGCTGTACGTCCGCTTCGCCTGCCCCCGCGACATCCGCCGCCCGGCGCCGTGCGACGCCGAGCAGTACGCGTCCAGGTTCCCCTTGCCGCGCACGATGTACGAGCCGGTGCCCATCGAGCCGGGGATGATGCCCAGGTCCCCCTTGCCGGCCCGGATCGCGCCCTTGCGGGTCACCAGCACGTCCACCCCGTCGTAGCTCTCCTCCGCCACGTAGTTGTGGTGGCAGGAGATCGGCTCGTCGTAGCCGACGTGCGGGAACGCCTCCCGGACCACCTGGCTCAGCAGCGCGAGCATGACCGCCCGGTTGCGGCGGGCGTACTCCTGCGCCCACCACAGGTCCCGCCGGTACGCCTCCATCTCCGGCGTGCCGGTGAGGAACACCGCGAGGTCCCGGTCCGGCAGGTCGGTGTTGTGCGGCAGCCCTCGAGCCACCGCCATGTGCCGCTCGGCGAGTTCCTTGCCGATGTTGCGGGAACCGGAGTGCAGCATCAGCCAGACCCGGCCGTCGTCCGGGCCGCCCTGCTCCAGGCAGACCTCGATGAAGTGGTTGCCGCCGCCGAGCGTGCCGAGCTGCCGCTGCGCCCGCGTCTCGAGCTGGGCCACCTTCCGGTCCAGCGTGCCGAACCGCCGCCAGAAGTCGTCCCAGCCCGCCTGCTCCAGGCCCCGGACCCGGCGCGGATCGACCGCGTCGTCGCGCATCGCGAAGCCGACCGGGATCGCCGCCTCGATCGCCGACCGCAGCGGCGCGAGATCGTCGGGCAGGTCGGCGGCGGTCAGCGAGGTGCGCACCGCGGACATGCCGCAGCCGATGTCCACGCCGACCGCGGCCGGCGATACGGCCTGCCGCATCGCGATCACCGAGCCGACAGTGGCGCCCTTGCCGAAGTGCACGTCCGGCATCACCGCGACGCCCTGCACCCACGGCAGTGCGCCGATGTTGCGCAGCTGCCGGGCCGCCTGCGCCTCGATCGCGTACGGGTCGGTCCAGACCCGGACCGGTGCCCGGGTACCAGCCAGCGGGGTGAAACCCATCGTCGTCTCCTTGTTCGTGTCCGTCCTGGACAGGTGCCCCGGACACGGAGAACCGCCCGGCTCCGGTGTCGGGGCGGGCGGTTCGCGCGGATCGTCGCGCCGGCGCTAGACGCGCCACCACCCGGGTTGCCACTGCCGTCGCCGGCCCGTGCCCGATTCGGACAGCAGGACACCGGCGCGCGGCGCTTGCCGCTCGGCGCGGGTGCGGTTCTGCTGCGACACGGCAGGCTCCCTGGTGGATCGGATCGACGTTGCCCGTTCACCGTACGGGCGCCGCACACGGGCAGCAACGCGATATTCCTTCGCGCACGGATGAGCGGCGCAGGCGCGACGTGATGAGCGCCGGGCGGGTCCGGCGGCTAGCCGGCGTGCGCCACCGGGTGGCGGCGCATCTCCTCCATGAACGGGTAGCGCGCGGTCAGCTCGGCGAGCGTGATGCCGGCCCGCCACGCGGCGGCGACCTGCGCGACCTGGAGCAGGTCGGTGGCGTCACCCCGGGCCTGGACGTCGCCGTCCACCCGCAGGTCGATCATGAAGTAGCGGGCCTGGGAGCCGAGGCTGACGCAGACGACGCCCCGGGGGGAGGCCATCTCGGCGCAGGTGAACCGGCTGCGTCCCTGCTCGGGCGCGGTCACCTCGCCGACGTCGAGCTGGTTCGCGGCGGCGGTCGCCACGAGCGCGGGGGCGAGACCGCCGGGCTCGACCAGATCCGGGTAGAGGCGCACACCCAGTGCGGCGGACACGTCGCTCATGCCTGACTCCCACTTCCTCGTGACAGAGACCAGCAGCGCGCAGGTTACGAGTGTGTTTCCGGCACGCACGGCCATCCTTTCCCGTACGACCGTCCCGGGGCAATAGGAACGCCCTCATCGAACCCCTCCGAGGTACGCTGCCGCCTCATGGCGCTGATCCGGTGTGACTTCTTCTCCGAGGCGTTGGGCATGGGCACGTCGATGACGGTGCTGCTGCCCGATCGCGGCGCGGCCGGGATCGGCGTGCCGGGCGCGGCCGCCGACGGCGATCCGCCGGTGCTCTACCTGTTGCACGGCCTGACCGACGACGACACGGTGTGGACCCGGCGTACCGCGATCGAGCGGTACGTGGCGCCGCTGGGGCTGGCCGTGGTGATGCCGCAGGTGCAGCGGAGCTTCTACTGCGACGAGGCGCACGGCAACCGGTACTGGACGTTCCTCAGCGAGGAGCTGCCCGAGGTGTGCCGGTCGTTCTTCCGGCTGTCCGACCGGCGGGAGGACACGTTCGTCGCGGGCCTGTCGATGGGCGGCTACGGGGCGATGAAGTGGGCGCTGCGCCGCCCGGAGCGGTTCGCGGCGGCGGCGAGCCTGTCCGGCGCGCTGGACGTGACGCGCCGCCGCCACCATGCGACGCATCCGGTCGACCCGGCGGTCTGGCGCACCGTCTGGGGTGACGGCCCGGTGCCCGCCGACGACGACACGGTGGGGCTGCTGGAGCGCTCCGGCGAGGACCGGCCGGCACTCTACGTCGCCTGCGGCACGGAGGACTTCCTGTACGAGGACAGCATGCGGTTCCTGGACGTGGCCCGGAAGCGTGACGTGCCGGTCACCGTCGACTTCGGTCCGGGTGACCACGACTGGGCGTACTGGGACGCGCGGATCCAGGATGTGCTGGCCTGGCTGCCGCTGCGCACGCGCTGACCGGTGTGCGCGGGCGTCCGAGCGGGCTCAGACGCCCACGGTGCCGTCGATCGCCTCGCGGATGAGGTCGGCGTGCCCGTTGTGGCGGGCGTACTCGTGCAGCATGTGCAGCATGACCAGGCGCAGCGAGACGTCCTCGCCCCAGCGGGCCTGGTGACCTGTCACGTCGAGCGACTCGGCCTCCCGTTCGATGCGCCGGGCGTGCTCGATCTCGCGCCGCCACGCCTCGAACGCCTCCGCCACGTCGGCGTCGCGGGCGTCGTACGCCTGCTGGAAGTCGCCGCTGTCCGACCACACCAGCGGCACGTCCTCGGCGGCGATGACCCGGCGGAACCAGGTGCGCTCCACCTCGGCCATGTGCCGGACCAGGCCGAGCAGGGACAGCGCGGACGGCGGTGACGCCGCCCGGCGTAACTGCTCGTCGGTCAGGCCCTCGCACTTGAGGGCCAGCGTGGCCCGGTGGAAGTCGAGGAAGGCGCGCAGCGACTCCCGCTCGCCGGCGAGCAGCGGCGGGCCGATCCGTTCGGTCTCCATGAGCGCCGAGCCTAGCCGCGATCGATCTTGGTGGAACGACCGCGTCACCGCAGTGACGAACCGGCCACCGGGAAGTCGAACCAGGTGTCCGGGTACGGCTCGTCGACGTACCGGTAGTGCCACCACTCCAGCGGATAGTTCTCGAAGCCCTGCGCGGACATCAGCCGGCGCAGCAGGTCCCTGTTGTTCCGGGCGGTGTCGCTGATCCGCGCGTCGGCGGTGTGGGCGCGCGGGTCGAAGCAGTCGAACCCGGTGCCCATGTCGATCGAGTCGTCGGCGAAGCGGCGCCCGGCCGGTTCGGTGCAGGGCACGAGCGCCTGACCGGGCGTGTACGCCGGCTGCGGGGGCCCGGAGACCGGGACCAGGGTCAGGTCGACGGTGCTGCCCCGGCTGTGCGCGGTGGGGGCGCCGATGTAGCCGTCGGCGAACAGCCGGTCCTTGGGCACGCCGGGATAGAACTCGCCCTTCATCCGCTGCTCGCCGGGGAGTTTCGCCCAGGCGACGAAGTCGTCGGCGGCGCGCTGCGGGCGGTAGCAGTCGTACACCTTGAGGCTGTGCCCGCCGGCGAGCGCGGCGGTCTGCACCCGGTGCAGCGCCTGCGCCGCCGGGCGGGTGAGCAGGCAGCGCGGCTCGGCGTACCCGTCGATCGGGCGGCCGACGAAGTTGTGCGGACCCGCGTACCGGATGTCGGTGCGAACGGTGGGGTCGACGGCGGTGAGGTCCACGATGTCCGCCGGGGCCCGCGGGCCGGTCGGGGTCGGTGACGGCTGCGCGGACGGCGACGGCGACGGCGCGGGCCGCTGGCAGGCGGTGGCGATCAGCGCGGCCGCGACGGCCAGGACCGCCGTCGCGCGCATGCCGGTGCCCATCCGCCGTGTCTACCAGCCCTCGCGGGCCGGCGTCGGCGGAACGGTGGTCAGCCGCCCAGCACGGTACGCAGGAAGTCGACAGCGGCGGCGTCGTCGTCGATCGCGCCCGCCTCGTGGCCGTTGAACCGCCACACCGTCAGGTCCTTGTCGCCCCGGTAGTCGTGGTAGGCGGCGTAGACCGTCGACGGCGGCACGATGTCGTCCATCAGCGCGACGGAGAAGCGGACCGGCACCGTGGCGCGGCGGGCGAACGCGACGCCGTCGACGTAGCCGAGCGTGCGCAGCACCTGCTCCTCACGGTCGCGGTGCACGGCGAGGTAGTCGCGGATCTCCCGGAACGGCGTGGTGTCGGTGATCGTGATCGCGCGCGGGATGTCGCAGAGGAACGGCACGAGCGCCACCGCCGCCCGCACCTTCGGCGCCAGGGCCGCGGCGGCGAGCGCGGCCGCGCCGCCCTGGCTGTGCCCGAGTACGGCGATCCGGTCCGGGTCGACGCCCGGCAGCTCGCACGCGGCGTCCACGGCGCGGACCGCGTCGGTGAGGAAGCGCCGGTAGTAGTACCGGTTCGGGTCCTCGATGCCGCGGGTGGCCATGCCCGGCGCCTGCGGTCCGGCGGCGGCGATGTCCGGCGTGTCGCCCCGGCTCCACCCCGAGCCCTGACCGCGCGTGTCCATCTGGAGGTGGGCGAAGCCGGCGGCGGACCAGAGCAGGTTCTCCAGCGCGTGGCCGCGCCCGCCGCCGTACCCGACGTACTGCACGATCGTGGGCAGCGGCTCCGTCGCGCCGCGCGGCACCCGCAGCCAGGCGCGGATCGGCTGTCCGGCGAAGCCCGGGAAGGTCACGTCGAAGACGTCGACACCGGTCAGCGGCGTGGACAGCGGGGTCGCGGACACGGGGTCGCCGCAGGAGCGCGCCTGTGCGAGAGTGTCAGCCCAGAAGGCGTCGAAGTCCGGCGGTTCGTGCAGGTCGCTGCGGTAGGTGCGGAGTTCGGCCTCGGTCAGGTCGGTGAACACGCCTCGGTTTTCCTCGTCGTTCGTCGGGGGTGGACGGCGACTCGCCGGAAGATGACTGGCGCATTTCCGGAACGTTTCCGCAACTCGTGCGAACGCTAGGGCCGGTCCGGCCTGTCGTCAAGCCCTCGCCGTACGGCAAGATGTGCGTGGGGCGGGACGGTCTACCGGTCGGTTCCGGCAGCCGGCGAAGGGAACACGGGTGAGCGCGGACGACGAGCGCAGGGTGACCATCACCGCGATCGCACGGGAGGCCGGCGTCTCGGTCCCGACCGTGTCGCGCGTGCTGAACGGGCGTTCCGACGTCGCACCGGACACCCGGGAGCGCGTCGAGGAACTGCTGCGTCACCACGGCTACCGGCGCCGCGGCAGCCGTACGGTGCGCCGGGCGGACCTGGTCGACCTGGTCTTCAACGACCTGGACAGCCCGTGGGCCGTGGAGATCATCCGCGGCGTGGAGGACGTCAGCCACGCCGCCGGGGTGGGCACCGTCGTCTCGGCGATCCACCGCGAGTCCAGCTCCACCCGGCAGTGGCTGCACAACCTGCGCGCCCGCGCGTCCGACGGCGTGATCGTGGTGACCTCGCACCTGAGCCCGGCCGTGCAGGCCCAGCTGCGGCGCCTCAACGTGCCGGTGGTGGTGGTCGACCCGGCCGCCGGCGTGGCCGCCACGGACGTGCCGGCCATCGGCGCCACCAACTGGACCGGCGGCCTGGCCGCCACCGAGCACCTGCTCAAGCTCGGCCACCGCCGGATCGGGTTCGTGGCCGGCCCGCCGCACCTGCTGTGCAGCCGGGCCCGGCTGGACGGCTACCGGGCCGCGCTGGCCGCCGCCGGTGTGGCCGCCGACGACCGGCTGGTGCAGCCCGGCGACTTCTACCACGCCTCCGGGTTCACCGCCGGTGGCGCGCTGCTCGACCTGGACGACCCGCCGACCGCCATCTTCGCCGCCAGCGACCAGATGGCCTTCGGCGTGTACGAGGCGGTACGCCGCCGCGGACTGCGGGTCTGCGACGACGTGAGCGTGGTCGGCTTCGACGACCTGCCCGAGGCGCGCTGGGCCTCCCCGCCGCTGACCACTGTGCGCCAGCCGCTGGTCGAGATGGGCCGGCTGGCCGCACGTACCGTGCTGCGGCTGGCCCAGGGCGAGGAGATCGACTCGCCCCGGGTCGAACTGGCCACCGAACTGGTGGTGCGGGACAGCACCGCAGGACCCGCCTCCCGCTGATCCGGGCCCCCTGCTTTCACTCCTGTTCCGGAATTTCCGGCTCCCGCAGCGCCGACCCGGTCGACATGGCTACCACGGCGGCGTGGCGGCGCCGCCGGGCCAGCAGCAGCGCTCCCCCGGCCGTCAGCACCGCGCCCACCGCCACCGTCACCCCCGCGCCGGGCCGCGGCCCGGGCGCCGCCCCGCCGCCGCGCAGATCGGCGTGCCCGGCCAGCGCAGAGGCCGCCCCGCCCGCCGGTGGCGCCGAGCGCTCCAGTTCCCCCGGCTCGACGAGCCGGCCGACCTGCGCGTCGCGGGGCTGCGCGAACCCCCAGTCGAGCAGCGCCGCGCCCTGCTGCCAGCCCCGCTGGGTCGTCACCTCGGCACCGAGCAGCGTGACCACGAGGCGTCGGCCGCCGCGCTCGGCCGCGCCGACATAGGTGTGCCGGGCCAGGTCGGTGAAGCCGGTCTTGCCGCCGAGCGCGCCCGGATAGTGCTCCAGCAGCATGTTGTCGTTGGAGATGGCGAACCCCTTCGCCCGCTGCGCCGGCTGGGCCGGGATCTGCGCGACCCGGGTGGCGGCGTATTCGCGGAACGCCGGGTCGGCGAAGCACGCCCGCGCGATCAGCGCCATGTCGTACGCGCTGGTGAACTGCCCCGGTCCGTCCAGCCCGGACGGGGTGACCGCGTGCGTCTGCCGGGCCCCGAGCCGGTGCGCCTCCTCGTTCATCGCCCGCACCCCGCCGGCCAGCCCGTCCGGGCCGCCGCCGAGGCGGGCCAGCGCGTTCGCCGCCTCGTTGCCGGAACGCAGCAGCAGGCCGAGCCAGATCGTCTCGATCCGGTAGTGCCCGCCCTCGACCAGCCCCACCGCCGAGCTGCCCGGTTCCACGGCCAGGTCCCCCGCGGTCACAGTGACCTCCCGGTGCGGATCCAGCCGGGGCAGCATCGTGGCGGCGAGCAGCAGCTTCTGCACGCTCGCGGGCACGCCGTACTCGTGCGGGCCGCAGCCGCCGAGCACCGCGCCGCTGTCCAGGTCGGCGACCACCCAGGAGGTGGCGGTCACCGCCGGCGGCGCGCTGGACGCGGGCGGGACGACGAGGCCGGCGGTGTCGAGCGCGGCGCCACCGACGGCGCGCGCGGCCGGGTCGGGCGCGGGCGGCGGCTGCGGCGGCCGGGTCGCCGGGGCCGGCACGTTCGGGCAGGGCGGCGCAGCCGGCAGCCGGCGTACCGGCGCGCGGGCGGCGGCCGCCGCCGGTGTCACGGAGGCCGGCAGCAGCAGGGCGGCGGCCAGCGCCACGAAGGGTCCCCAGGTCCTCATGACCCGGACGCTAGCCACGCCGACCCGAACGGGTCACCGGCTCCGGGATTCGGGCCCCGGCACCGAGGTAAGGCGGTAGGCTCCGCGGCTCGCTCGCGGCTCAGCGCGCGCGGAGCCCGTGCCCGGCGAGCGGGCCGACCTGCCATCCACGGCGGCGGCACTCGGCCAGCACACGCGGGAGCGCGGCGAGACCGGCCCGCCAGGCGCCCGGCGCGGCGGTACGGGAGGAGTCGTGCAGCAGGATCGTGCCGCCCGCGTCCAGTCCGGCCAGCACGGTGCGCGCGACGGTGTCCGCGGTGGCGGTGGCGGTCCAGTCCCGGCCCCAGCAGCTCCACAGCACCGGCCGCAGCCGCAGCCGCCGGGCGGCCACCAGCGCGGCGGTGGTGAGCACGCCGTACGGCGGTCGCATGAACCCGGGCGGACGGCCGGTCACGTCGGTGACCAGGTCGTAGGCGCGGGTCAGGTCGCTGACGGTGCGGGCCGGGCCGCTCAGCAGCAGGTTGTCGTGCGTCCAGCCGTGCACGGCGATCTCGTGGCCCTCGCCGGCCGCCCGGCGGCCCAGCGCGGGGTGGCGCCGCAGCATCGCGCCGAGCACGAAGAACGTGGCGCGGACCCGGTGCGCCGCCAGCACGTCCAGGACGTGCCCGGTGGACTCCGGGTCCGGGCCGTCGTCGAAGGTCAGCGCGACCCGGCCGGGCGTCCCGAGCCCGTGCAGCCCGGGCAGCAGCCGTCGCCGCAGCGCGGGCAGCGCCGTCACCGCCGGTGCCGCGTGCAGCACCGGCAGCGCGAGCGCGGCGGCCCCCGCCAGGGTGACCGCTCTCATCGCAGGCCGCCGGTGGACTGCAGCAGCGCGGCGAGCACGGCGACGGCGTCTCCGACCGGGTCCAGCAGCGGGCGGCGCTTACCGGCCGGTCCGGCCGGCGGTGCCCGGCGCGCGGCCTCGGCGACCAGGCCCGCCGGGTCGCGGTACACGTCGTCGCGGGACGGGCTCACCGGTCCGGTCCCGATCACGGCCGCGAGGACCGGCCCGAGCTGCTGCGGTGTGGCCGCCCACCGGCTCAGGCCGGCCCGGGCCAGGATCGCGGCGTTGGCGCGCCCGTGCCCGGCGATGGGCCGGTACGTGACCACCGGCAGCCCGGCCGCCAGCGCCTCCTGGCAGGTCAGCCCGCCGGCGTTCTCCACCATGACGTCGACCGCGCGCATCAGCGCCGGCATGTCGTCGACCCAGCCCAGCACGTGCCGCCCGGCGCCGCGCAGCCGGTGACGCAGCGCCGCGTTGTGCCCGCACACCACCACCGGCCGGACGCCCGCGGCGGCGACCTCGGCCACCGTGGCCGCCACCTCGCCGGCGCCCCAGGAACCCGCGACGACCAGCGCGAGCACCCCGTCGGCCGGTAGGCCGAACCGCTGCCGGGCCCGCCGACGGTCCTCCGGGGCGGGCCGGGCGAAGGCGCGGGACACCAGCGGCTGCACGGCGGTGACGTCGGCGGCGCCGGTCCGGTGCGTCTCGGCGTGGCGGACCGCGCAGTACACGTCCACGCCCGGCGCGAGCCAGGTCGGGTGCACCACGAAGTCGGTCACATAGGTGATCACCGGGACACGGAGCCGCCCGCGCCGCCGCAGCGGACCGAGGAGCTGGTTGGCGAACGGATAGGTGGTGACCACGGCCCGGGTGTCGGGCGGGATGCGGCGGCGCAGGCGGCGGCGGAACGGCCGCATCAGCGCGCGGATCGCGCGTACGGCGGTCCGCGAGTTGCCGGTCAGCCGGAACAGCGCGTGGTAGCCCCAGGGGAGCCGGTGCAGCACCCCCCGGTACGTCTCGCGTACCGCCCGGTGCACCGGGCTGGGCAGCAGGTGCAGGAGGTTCAGCCGGTCCACCGCGAAGCCCCGCGCACGCAGCCGGTGCGCCAGCTCGTCGGCGGCCCGGTCGTGTCCGGCGCCGATGTCCGCCGAGACCACCACGATCCGGCCCGGGTGCTCCATGCCGGGCGCATACCCACGGAATCGGTGTCCACGCGATCCGCCGGGACGCCGGGTTCAGGCGCGGCGGCGTCCGCGACGGCGTGACCGGCTCCGGCGGGCGGCGAGCACCGCCGCCACCCCGCCGACGGTCAGTGCCAGCAGACCGGCGAGCGGCACGATCATCCGCCAGTCCCCGTCGCCGACGCGGCGCAGCGCGGTCCCGGCCGGTCCCCGCCAGGGCGGGGATGCGGTACGGCTCGGCTCCGCGGCCGCCGCCTGCTTGGGCTCCGCCGCCTCGGCGTCCCGTTCGCCCGGTTCGACCAGCCGGCCGACCGAAGCGTCCCGGGGCTGCCGGAAGCCCCAGTCGAGCAGCTGGGCGCCCTGCTGCCAGCCGCGTACCGGGCGGGCCTCGGCGCCGAGCAGCGTCACCACGAGGCGGCGTCCGTCGCGCTGGGCGGCGCCGACGTAGCTGTGCCGGGCCAGCTCGGTGAAGCCGGTCTTGCCGCCGAGCGCGCCGGGATAGCGGTAGATGAGCTGGTTCTCGTTCTGGATCTGGAACCCGCCCTTCTTCAGCGCGGGCTGGGCCGGGATCTGCGTGCGCTCGGTGCGCGCGTACCGGCGGAACGCGGCGTCGGCGAAGCAGGCCCGCGCGATGAGTGCCAGGTCGTACGCGCTGGTGAACTGGCCGGGGCCGTCGAGGCCGGACGGGGTGACCGCGTGCGTCTGGCCGGCGCCGAGCCGGCGGGCCTGCGCGTTCATCTCGGCGACGCCGGCCTGGGAGCTGCCGGCGCCGAGACGGGCCAGCATGTTCGCGGCGTCGTTACCGGACTGGAGCAGCAGGCCCAGCCACAGCGTCTCCACGCTGTAGCGGCCGCCGACGAGCAGGCCGACGGCCGAGCTGCCCGGCTCGATGTCCAGGTCGGCGCGGGTGGCGACGGCGACCTGCCTGGGGTCCAGTCGGCTCAGCATGGTGGCGGCCAGCAGCAGTTTCTGGGTGCTGGCCGGGGTGCCGGGGACGTGTGGGCCGCACGCGCCGAGGACCGCGCCGGTGTCCAGGTCCGCCACGAGCCAGGTGGCGGCGGTGACCGCCGGGGGCGCGGGGCTGCCGGGTGGCGTGACCAGCCCGGTACCGGCCAGCGCCTCGCCGCCCACCGCCGCCTGTTCGGGCGTCGTGGCCGGCGGCGTCGGGCGGGGCGGCCGGCTGACCTTCGGCGCGGGCAGGCGCGGGCAGGGCACGGGTGCGGCGGCCGGAGCGGCGGGTGCCGCGGCCGGCGCAGCCGCGGGCGTGCCGGCCGGGGCGCCTGTGGCCGGGGCCGGAACGCCGGTGGTGAGCAGGGTGACGGCGGTGGCGGCGGCCAGGACCCGGGCTCTCATGAGATGGCACCCTACCGAGCCGGATGATCAGGTCCGGACGGCTCACCGGTGTCGTGACACGGTGCCGATCACGCGGTCCCGGTCGGTGACCGATTGGCGCGTCAGCGCACGCCGCGCAGCCACCACCGCTGCCACGGCGTCTCGACCGCGCGCCTGTGGTAGCCGGACCGCACCCAGGCCACCGCCCGCGCGGGGGGCAGCCCGTCCAGCACGGCGAGGGCGGCCAGCGCGGTGCCGGTGCGCCCGACTCCGCCGTGACAGGCCACCTCGACCCGCTCCCCCGCGTACGCGCGCCGCCGCGCCTCCCGGAGCGCGTCCAGGGCATCGGCCCGGTCGGCCGGGATCCAGAAGTCGGGCCAGCGGACCCGCCGGGCCGGCCACTCCGGCTCGGGACCGGGCGCCAGCAGCAGGGCGAAGTCAGCCGGTGACGCGGGCCCGGCGACCCGGCGACCGCGCACGGTGGCGCCCCCGGGAAGCGTGAGCAGGCCGGTCCGGTCGGTCCACGGTGTCGCGTCCATCGGGTCATTGTGTCCCGGCGTCCGGACACGTGAGTGCCCGCCGGACGAGGTCCGGCGGGCACTCACGATCGAGCCGGGTCGTCCCCGGCGCACCCCGGATCAGCCGAGGCGACGGCGACGCCAGGCCATCGAGGCCAGAAGCAGCACCGCACCGGCGGCGGCGAGGCCCCCACCGAGCTTCAGCGGCGTGCCGATGCTGTCACCGGTGACCGGCAGCCCGCCGTGGTGCGGCGACTTGGTCGGCCGCGGCGGCAGGACGGTGCCGGTCGCGCTCGCGATCCGCCCGGACGTCAGGCCGGTGGCGGTGAACGTGTACCGGCCCGGCCGGGTCGGCCGGTAGGTGACGGTGAAGTTGCCGCTGGCGTCGGCCGTCACGGTGAACGTGGTCGGCGCGGGCTGCGGCTGGGCGCGGTTGGGCGTGTAGGCGACCGGCGCCATCGCCACCGTGCTGCCGTCGCTGCGCCGCGCGGTCCCCTCGGCCGGGGCGGCCGCGGGCAGACCCGAGATCGCCACGTCGATCCGCACCGACTCGTTCGGCGCGAAGTTCGAACCCCGCAGGGTGAACGTCTCGCCGAGCCGGATGGTCGTCGGTGAGACGGTCAGCGACGCGACCTCGGGCGGGTAGACCGGGGGCTGCGGCTGCGCCGCCCCGGCCGCGGTCGGCACGGCCGCTACGGCCAGGCCCACCGTGAGCGCCATGATGATGCGGGATAGCCGCATGATGGATTCCCTCCTACTGTTCACAGCTTGGTGCGTTGACTACTTGGGTGGTCCATGGGGTGACGGTGGGCGTGTGCACCAGCTCGGCGGTCCCGGCGCCGGTCTGGCCGGTGAGCACCGTGACGTCGAGCGTCCGGGTCTGCCCCGGGCGGGTCTCCACGTTCGCCACCGCCACCTGGCGGCGGCCGTCGGTGCCGCTGCCCATCGCGGTGTCCCGTCCGTCCAGCCGGCCGGTGAGCACGGCGCCGCCGGTGGGCGTGTGCACGGAGACGAAGGTGCGTGCGGTGTACTTGTCGCCGGCCAGGGCCAGCCCGGTGACCGACTTGCTCAGGCCCGACTTCGGGGCGGTGGAGTGCACCGTGACCCGCAGCCGCAGCTCGCGGCGCCCGTCCGGATGGCATTCACCGACCGTCACGGTGGCCGAGAACCTGAGGTAGTAGCCGAGCTTCGCGCCGCTGCCGTCGTTGAGGAACACGCCGACGGTCGGCACGGTGTCCTTCTCCGGGAGTTGACCGGCCAGCCGGCTGCCGGCCAGTGCGCGTTGCTCCTCAGATCGGACACTCCAGAACAATATCCGACGTTCATTGATTGAACGGGTAAAAACGGTCAAAAGCGCCCTCGGGTCTACCGTCTTGGTGAACAGCGTGTCGAAGACGCCCGACGCGGATCTGCTGAAGAACTCGTCCTGGTCCTTCGTCTCCAGATCCCGGTACGAGTCACTGAGCAGCGTCCGTACCGCGGTGGCGGCGGCCAGCGACGGCCCGTCCGGCACGGGCACCGGACCCACCACGCCGAGCAGGTACGACAGGACCACCGGGTCCACCGCCAGCACCCCGTCCACAGTGGTGCCGGTCCGTCGGCGCACCATGTCCCGGTAGAGCGCGGCGGCGGCCGGGAAGTCCGGCGTGAGGTTCACGTCCGCCGGATAGATGCCCGGCAGCTCACCCCAGAGCCGTTTCGCCTCCGCGCCGACCTTCAGCGGCGGGTCGAAGAGCCGCAGGTCGGACGAGCTGCCCTGCTTCACCAGGCGAATCCCTCCACCCTCGGCGCGCAGCACGGCGTACGCACCGAACATGCCGCCGGTGGCGCGCAGCTCGGCCGGGTTCTGCGAGACCAGCAGGTAGGTGCGCGGCCCGTCCGCGCCGAGCAGCGGCGGCAGCAGCCGGGCGCCCCGGTCGGCGGCCGAGGTCAGCTCGCCGAGCTGGTCCAGCTCGGTGCGCAACGCGACGACCGCGTCGCGTACCTGCGTCACGAGGTCGCCGGTGGGCACCTGCCGCAGCCGGTCGGCGGTGCGGCGCACGGCCTGGTCGGCGGCGGACACCTCGGCCGAGACGGCGCGCAGGCGGGCGAGATCCAGCTTGCCCTGCTTCGGCACCAGCGAGGCGAGGTCGACGCGCAGCAGCGTGGGGAACGCGAGCCGGGCCAGGTCGTCCACCGCCACCGAGATCTGCCGGACCGCGGCCAGGTTGTCCCCCGCGTACGGCGTCTGCTGGCCCACCCACCACACCGGATCGCCGGTCTCGCCGCGCGCGGCGGCGGCCTGCTCCTGCAACGCGGCGAGCGTGCGCTGGGCGCGGGCCACGTCGCCGTCGAGCACCTGGGCGCTGAGCTCCCGGGCCAGCCCGGCGGCGTTCACCAGGTGGGCGCGGGCCTGCCAGCCCCGGAACGCGACCCAGCCGCCGGCGCTGAGCAGCACCGACACGACGACCAGCCCGGTCAGCAGGATCCGGCGGACCCGGGCGCGCCGGCGCCGTCGCGAACGGCGCCGCCGGCCGGGCGTGGCACCAGGTCCGGTCACGGATTTCCCCCCTACGTGTCGGTCGAATCGGACACAATTCGCGATCGAGTGCTTTTTAGCACGAGAAAGTCCCTGTTCGAGGCGTTATTCGACACTCTGCCGTCTTATCGGCTGGGTGCGAGCTTCGTTCGGTTCGAGGACCGCTCGGCCGCCTCGTGCAGCAGCGCCTCGATCCGGTCCACCCCGGCTCGCAACGACATGTCCCGCAGGTACGCGTCGCGGCCCCGCCTGCCCATGTCGAGCCGGGCGGCCGGCGGAATGGCGGCGGCCAGCCAGAAGCGGTCGGCCAGCGCCGCCCAGTCCTCCGGCGGGCAGGACAGGCCGGCGCGGGCCCGCTCCACCAGCTCCGCCGTCTCCCCCGCCGCGGAGGCGACCACCGGTGCGGCGCAGGAGAGCGCGGCCTGCAGCTTGCCGGGCACCCGGCCCCGCAGCTCCGGCAGGTCGCGCTGGGCCACGAGCTGGTAGTCGGCGGCGGCGTACAGCTGCGGCATGTCCACCGCGGACCGTCGCTCCAGGAACCTGACGTTGTCCGCGCCGAGATCGGCGGCGAGCCCCCGCACCCGCCGCTCCTGCGGACCGGAACCGACGAGCACCAGATCCATCCGGTCGCCGAGCGCCGCAGCCGCCCGGACCGCCGTCTCCAGATCCTGGTGCGCGCCGATCGTCCCGGCGTGCATCACCACGCAGCGGTCGTCCCGGCGGACCAGCCGCCGCACCGCCGGACCGGCCTGGGTGGGGCGGAAGATGCGCTCGTCGGTCCAGTTCGGCACCGTGCGCACCCGGCCCGGGGCGGCCCCACCGGCGCGGACCAGATCCGCCATCGACGGCGAACCGACGGCCACCACCGCCGCCTCCCGGTAGAGGCGGCGGGAGGCGGACTCCAGCCGCGCCGACCAGCCGCCGTCCGGCGCCGCACGACCGTCCCGCTCCGTCCACACGTCCTGCACGTGCAGGACCGTCGGCGTACGGCCGAGCAGCCGCAGCAGCCCGGTGGCGGCGAACGTGACCGCCGGGTGCCCGTAGACGTAGAGCACATCGACGTCGCGCAGCAGGCCCCGTCCGGCGAGCGCGGCGCTGCCGGCGAAGGAGAGCCAGCTCGCGGTACGGGCACGGGCGGAGCCGTCGCCCGCGGCGTAGCGGGGCACCCGGCGCACGGTCAGCCGCTCGCTGTGCGTCTGGTGCCGCCAGCGCTGCCGCCAGCCGGGATAGACGTGACCGCCCGGGTAGTCCGGGAAGCCGGTAAGCACCCGTACCTCGTGACCCCGGGCCACCAGCTCCTCGGCCAGGCTGCCCGGGACGAACGCCGGCTCCGGCGGGAAGTGGTAGGTGAGGATGCCGACCCTCATGACCGCGCTCCCGGCGCGGCTTTCCGGACGGCCGGGCGCCGCACCGCGTACCATTCCCGCATCCCCTCTGCGTCCGGCCGCGACCGCCGGAAGAACGCCGTCGCGGCACCCTCCGTCGCGACCCTGCCGACGAGAGGGGTGCAGATGGTCGACGAGGTGCTCTTCGTCTGCCACGCGAACATGTGCCGGTCACCGATGGCGGAGTTCATCGCCCGCCGCATGCTGGCCGGCCTGCCGCTGACGGTGGCCAGCGCGGGAACCGACGCGATCGACGGGGCGGTCATGCACCCGTACGCGGTCGAGGTGACCGCGGCCACCGGCGCGGACCCGGCGGCCTTCCGGACCCGCCGGCTGCGCGCCGAGCACCTGACCGGTGCGGCGCTGGTGCTGACCGCGACCCGCCGGCAACGCTCGGCCTGTACCTCGCTGGCGCCGGCCGCGCTGACCCGGACGTTCACGCTGCGGCAGTTCGCCCGGCTGGCCGCGGAGGCCCGCCCTGCCGAGGCGGAGGCGGACGCGGGCACGCCGTTGCGCGCGGCGGTGTCGGCCGCGGTCCGCGCCCGGGGGCGGCTGCAACCCGCCGCCCCCGACGCGGAGGACCTGCACGACCCGATCGGCGGCTCGCCCGCCGACTTCCGGCGGTGTGCCGAGGAGATCGAGCGGTCGATCCGGCCCGTGCTCGCACTCATCGCGAAAGCCGGGTGAGTTCCTGCGTCCGGTCGCCCACGGCCTTCGCGCCCCGCCGGGTGCCGGCCCGGTCGGCCGGTACGGAGGGCGCCGCGGGTGGCACGACCACCTTGTACGCCTCGTACTGGTAGGCGTCCGCCTTGGCCACCTTGGCCATGTTGAGCACGCAGCCGAGCAGGCGCACCGACACCGAGCTGAGCGCGTGCGCCGCCGCGGCGACCTGGCTGCGGGAGGTACGCCCCTGCTGGGTCACCAGCAGCGCGCCGTCGGCCTGCACGGCCACCACCACACCGTCGGTGACCGCCAGCAGCGGCGCGGTGTCGATGACCACGATGTCCGCCGAGTCCCGCAGCGCGACCAGCAGGTCCGCCATGGACTTGGAGCCGAGCAGCTCGCTCGGGTTGGGCGGGGTGGCGCCGCTGGGCAGCACCAGCAGGGACTTCTCGCCCCAGCGCTGCACCACGTCACCGACCTGGACGTCACCGACGAGCACGTCGGTGAGGCCGACACCGCCGTCGAGCCCGAGGTAGTCGGCGACCTTGGGGCGGCGCAGGTCGGCGTCGATCAGCAGCACCCGCCAGCCCGCCTCGGCCAGCGCGATGGCGGTGTTGCAGGCCATCGTGGTCTTGCCCTCGCCCTGCAGCGCGCTGGTCACCGCGATGACCCGGGCCGGCTCGTGCACGTCCACGAAGCGCAGGTTGGTACGCAGCTTGCGGACCGCCTCGGCCCGGGCGGAGGTGGCCGCGTCGCCGACGATCAGCGGCGCCGACCGCGCGCCGGTCTCGTACGGGATCTCGCCGAGCAGCGGGCTGCCGGTCACCCGTTGCAGCCCGGCGCCGTCGCGCATCCGGACGTCGGCCACCCCGCGCAGCACTGCGAGGCCGGCGCCGAGCAGCAGGCCGAGCAGACCGCCCAGGACCAGGTTGCGGGTGGGCTGGGGCGAGACCGGGTCGGAGGTGACCCGGGGACCGCTGACCACCTCGATCTTGATGGGCGGGGCCTTGCCGTCAGGCGGCGTCTCGACCTTGCGGACCAGCTCGGTGAACTTGGTCGCGAGCATCTCGGTGGTCTTCAGCGCCCGGGTCTGGTCGGTGTCGGTGATCGTCGCCTGGAGCAGGACCGTGCCGGTCGTGGCGGTGGTGTGGATCCGGCTGCGCACCTGGTCGGCGGTCAGGCCGAGCGGCGCGTCGGCCACCACGCTCTGCGCCAGCCGGTCGCTGGTGAGCAGGTCACCGTAGGACTTCACCCGCTGCTGGAGGAATAGGCCGCCCTGGTAGGCGTCGGTGACCCCCTGGCTGGGCGTGGTGACGAAGAAGGTCACCGAGGCCTCGTACCGAGGCGCCGTCCGGACCGTCACCAGCGCGGCGGCGCCCAGACCGAGCATCACCGTCACCAGCACGATCCACCAGTGGCGTCGGACCAGGCGCAGGTAGCCGAGAACGTCCATCACGCTCCCCCTCGCGACACGCCGGTCTGCCGATGAAACTGCACGAAAGCCCCCTAAAAACCCCAGTTGCCGTGCCAGGATCGAATCGCCTATTCACGACGTTACGTGACTGGACGACAGTAAACGACCGAACAGGCACAGACGGTCTAATCCTTTCAATACGGATAGGACGTAGAGGGCAGCTCATGGATCGTGATGCGATCACAGCCGTTCGACCCCCCGGCCGGATCACCCACCGCGCCGCCACCCTTTCCCTGTTAACGCTGGACACGGCCGCGTGGTGCGGCGGTTTTCTCGGCGCCGCCTGGACGCGGTACGAGTTCGACCTCACCGCCGCCGCCAGCGCCCGTACGCTCGGCGTGGCGCTGGCCTGCGCCGCGCTGTACGCCGCGCTCACGCTGCTGCGGTCCCGGCTCTACGGCCGGTATCCGATCGGCAGCGCCGGCGACGCGCAGGGCCTGGCCACCACCGTCGCGCTCGTCGCGGCCGTCGGCTTCGTCGCCCTGCTGCCGTGGACGGAGCACCCGGTGCCGGCCAGCACGCCGCTGGTCGGCGGCGCGGTGGCGCTCGTGGTGATGGCGACCGCTCGCGGGCTCTGGCGGGCCCACGCCGACCGCCGGCCACCCGCCGCGGGACACGCCGAGCGCTGCCTGATCTACGGGGTGGACGCGGCGAGCGAGCGGCTCGTCCGGGCGCTGCTGCACGACCCGGACAGCAGCTACCGGCCGGTGGGTCTGCTCGACGACGCACCCGACAGCCGCGGCCTGCGGCTGGAGCGGCTGCGCGTGCTCGGCGGCCGGGAGCAGACCGGCATCGCCGTCCGGGCCACCCGGGCGAGCACCGTCATCTTCTCGATGAGCGGCTCCGACCCGCAGCTGCTGCGCGACGTGCGCACCCGCACGCTGGAGGCCGGGGCGGCGTTCAAGGTCCTGCCGCCGGTACGCGAGGTCCTCGACCGTCCGGTGGCCGCCACCGACGTACGCGACCTTCAGCTCACCGACCTGCTGGGCCGCGCGCACCGGGTGGCCGAGCTGAGCGTCGAGCGCGGCGGGCTGGCCGGACGCCGGGTGCTCGTCACCGGCGCCGGTGGCTCGATCGGCTCGGAACTGTGCCGGCAGATCGCCCGCTGCGAGCCGGACGAGCTGATGATGCTCGACCGGGACGAGTCCGCGCTGCACGCCCTGCAGATGTCCCTGCACGGGCGCGCGCTGCTGGACGGGCCGGAGCTGATCCTGGCCGACATCCGCGACGCCGAGGGCATCGCCCGGGTGATCGCCGACCGGCAGCCCGACGTGGTGTTCCACGCCGCGGCGCTGAAGCACCTCACGCTGCTCCAGCGCCACCCCGGGGAAGCGATCAAGACCAACATCCTGGGTACGCTGAACGTGCTGGAGGCGTGCCGGGACGTCGCCGAGTTCGTGAACATCTCCACCGACAAGGCGGCCAACCCGGCGAGCGTCCTCGGCTACTCCAAGCGGATCACCGAGCGGCTCACGGCGTACCACGCGCAGCGGCTCGGCGGCCGGTACCTGAGCGTCCGGTTCGGCAACGTGCTCAGCAGCCGCGGCTCGGTGCTCACCGCGTTCCAGGCGCAGATCCGCGCCGGGGTGCCGATCACCGTCACCCACCCCGACGTGACGCGGTACTTCATGACCGTGCAGGAGGCGGTGCACCTGGTGCTCCAGGCCGCGATGATCGGCCGGGGCGGCGAGGCGCTGGTGCTCGACATGGGCGAGCCGGTCCGGATCGCCGACGTGGCCCGCCGGCTCGCCGCCGAGGCGGACCGCCCGGTGGAGATCGTCTTCACCGGTCTGCGGCCGGGCGAGAAGCTGCACGAGCACCTGTTCGGCGCCGACGAGGTGGACACCCGGCCGCTGCACCCGCTGATCTCCCACGTACCGGTGCCCGAGCTGGACCCGGACGAGGTGCGCGGGCTCGACCCCTACGCCGACGCGGACGAGCTGATGAAGTGGATGGCCGCGTTCTGCGACCCGGTCGGGGCGTCCCTGCCGGCTCTGCCCGGGCAACGCTGACCCGCCGGCCGATGGGACGCTCCGCCCGAGTGGTGAGACGGGCGTCCCATCGGCCGGCACGGCTCGCCGCGGGTGGCGGCGCCCGTTAGGGTTGATCCCGGTGTGCCGGGAAGCCTGGTCGGCGATGGTTCCGCCGACCCCAGCTCCCGAACGGACGCCACATGCCCCAGCACACCCCGCACCGCTCGCGCCTGCTGTCCCGCCGCTCCTGGCCGGAGGCCCGCTTCCTGGCCGACGTACTGCGCACCGAGACCGTCGGCGGCGGCCTGCTGCTGCTCGGCGCGGTCCTCGCCCTGATCTGGGCCAACTCGCCGTGGCGCGCCGCGTACGCCGAACTGAGCCACTGGGTGCCCTGGCCCGGCGGCGCCGGGCTGCACCTCGACCTCGACCTGCGCACCTGGGCCGCCGACGGGCTGCTGGCGATCTTCTTCTTCGTGGTCGGCCTGGAGCTCAAGCGCGAGTTCGTCGCCGGTGACCTGCGCGACCCCCGGCGGGCCGCGTTGCCGGTGGTCGCCGCGCTCGGCGGCATGATCGCGCCGGCGTTGATCTACCTGGCCGTGACGCTCAGCGCCGGCGGCGCCGGCCTGCGCGGATGGGCCATCCCCACCGCCACCGACATCGCTTTCGCGCTCGCCGTGCTCGCCGTGATCAGCTCCCACCTGCCGCAGGGGCTGCGCGCGTTCCTGCTGACCCTCGCCGTGGTCGACGACCTCTTCGCGATCACCATCATCGCGGTCTTCTACACCGACGCGTTCCACCCGCTGCCGCTGCTCGCCGCGCTGCTGCCGATCGCCGCGTTCGGGCTGCTGGTGCAGCGGCGGCGGACCTGGTGGTGGGCGCTGATCCCGCTCGCGGTGGCCGCCTGGACGCTCGTGCACGCCTCCGGCGTGCACGCCACGGTGGCGGGCGTGCTGCTCGGTTTCACAGTGCCGGTGCTGCGCAGCCGCGACGGCGCGCCCGGCCTGGCCGAGCGGCTCGAGCACCGCTGGCGGCCGGTCTCCGCCGGCCTGGCCGTGCCGGTCTTCGCCTTCTTCGCCGCCGGGGTGACGCTGGTCGGCGTGGACGTGGGCGGCGTGCTCACCAACCCGGTGGTGATCGCGGTGGCCGCCGGGCTGGTGCTCGGCAAGGTGATCGGCGTCTTCGGGTCGACGTACCTGCTCGCCCGGTTCACCCGGGCCGAACTGGACGAGGAGATCACCTGGGCCGACCTGCTCGGGCTGGCGTTGCTGGCCGGCATCGGCTTCACCGTGTCGCTGCTCATCGGCGAACTGGCGTTCGGTGCCGGCAGCCCGGAGGAGGACGGCGTCAAGGTGGCCGTGCTGCTCGGCTCGTTGATCTCCGCCCTGCTGGCCTCGGTGGTGCTGGTGCGCCGCAACCGGGTCTACCGGCGGATCAGCGAGCGGGAGAGCCGGGACGCCGACGGTGACGGCGTACCGGACGTGTACCAGGAGGGCCCGGCCTGAACCGGCACGGCGGGCGCGACCATCCGGTCACGCCCGCCGCCACCCTCGACGCGGTACGCCTCAGCGACGGCGCTCGGCCGGCCGCGGCTCGCGCTTGCGCTCCGGTTCCTCGAGCGCCTCGGCGGCCGGCCCGGTGAGGTCGTCACCGGGCACTGCCACCTGCTCGGCGCGGTCCTGCTCGTCCTCGCGCCCGCCCGGCGGCGGCTCCGGCGCGGTGGCGCCTCCGGCGAAGCCGTACTCGTTGGGCTCGTCGTGCCTGCTCATGGGCGGAACCTCCCGGTCGTGCCGATTCGTCCTCCGCCGGGCGGTCACCGCCACGGCGCTCACCCGGGCTGCTTACCCACCGGAGCGCTCTCCGATCATCGGGCGCCGCCGCACCACTCACGTCAGGTCAGCTCGGAGACCGCCTCGAAGATCAGCCAGAGGCCGCAGATGGCGAACAGCACCGCCGCGCCGTAGCGGATGGTCCGCTCCGGGAGGTGCCGGCCGAGCATCCGGCCCACCAGGATCGCCAGCGCGTCCGCCGCCACCATGCCGAGCGTCGAGCCGAGCCAGGTGCCGAACCAGCCGTACTTGGTGGCCAGCGTGATGGTGGCGAGCATGGTCTTGTCGCCCAGCTCGGCCAGGAAGAACGCCACACCGACGGCGATGACCGCGGACCGGCCGCCGCGCTCGGCCTTGCGCTTCTCCTCCTCGGTCAGCTTGTCGCCGCGCAGCGTCCAGGCACCGAAGCCGAGGAACGCCAGACCGGCGATGAGCGAGATCCAGTCGGTGGGCAGGGCCGCGTTCAGGCCGTACCCGATGGCCACCGAGGCCAGGTGGACGACGGCGGTGGCGACAGTGATGCCGATGAGCACCGGCACCGGCTTGAACCGCGTGGCGAACGTCAGAGCCATGAGCTGGGACTTGTCGCCCAGCTCGGCGACGAAGATGACGCCGAAGCTGACCACCAGCGCGACGAGGAAACCCTCCATGTGAACCTTCCCGATCAAGCCGGGAGGAGGAACGGGGGCGCCCTCGACCCGGCTGCGACAGCCTGAGTCGAAGGTCTCGCCCGCCCCGGAGACCGGGGCCGCGTGGCCGGATGCGGAACGCACCAGTGTGTCGACCACGACATTGGGGGCTACTCCCCTTCGCGCCGCCAGCCTAACCGATCACCCGCCGCCCCGGTCACCGGGTGTGGCCGGGGCCACTGCGGCCCTCAGTCGGCGCGGGCCAGGTTCACCCCGAACAGCCCGTCCGGATCGGTCCAGAACGCCCGCCTGTCGAACCCGGCGGCGGTCAGCTCGGCCGCGATCCCCTCCGGCCGGAACTTGGCCGACACCTCGGTCCGCAGCTCCTCACCGGCGGCGAACACCACGTCGGTGTCCAGCACCCGCACCCGGGTCGGGTGCTCGGCGCGCAACCGCATCTCGATCCACTCCCGCTCGTTATCCCAGACCGCCACGTGCCGGAACGCGTCGACGTCGAAGTCCGCGCCCAGCTCGCGGTTGATCACCCGCAGCACGTTGCGGTTGAACTCGGCGGTCACGCCCGCCGCGTCGTCGTAGGCGGGCACGATCACGCCCGGGTCCTTGACCAGGTCGGTGCCGACCAGCAGCCAGTCGCCGGTCTCCAGCGCCGCGCGCATCGCGGTGAGGAACTCGGCCCGCTCCATCGGCAGCAGGTTGCCGATCGTGCCGCCGAGGAACGCCACCAGGCGCCGGCCGCCGGTGGGCAGCCGGTCCAGGTGGCGGGTGAAGTCGCCGACGATCCCCCGCACCCGCAGCCCCGGGTACGCGGCGGCGATCTGCTCGGTGGACGACCGCAGCGCGCTCACCGACACGTCCAGCGGCACGAACGTGCCCAGGTCGCCGTGGCGGGTGAACGCGTCGAGCAGCAGCCGGGTCTTCTCCGACGAGCCCGAACCCAGCTCGATCAGCGTCTTCGCGCCGGTCATGGTGGCGACGTCGTCGGCGTGCGCGGCCAGCACCGCCCGCTCGGCCCGGGTCGGGTAGTACTCCGGCAGGCGGGTGATCTCCTCGAACAGCTCGCTGCCCCGGGCGTCGTAGAACCACTTCGGCGGCAGCCACTTCGGCGCCGCGGCCAGCCCGACCCGTACGTCCTCCCGCAACCCACGGTCGAGGTCCTGCTGCTCCAGGTGGATCTCCAGCGGCTCCGCGCTCATCGAGTGTCCTCTCTTGCGGTGGGTACTGATCGTCAGGCGGCGGTCGTCTCCCGCACGTCGAGCCCGCCCGTGGTCGCCACCACGAGCCGGCCGTCCGGCACGGCCCGCCAGGCCGGGTCGTCGTCGAACGGTTCGGACGCCAGCAGCACCGAGTCCGCGCCGCGGCGCACCGACAGCGCGTGCCCGGCCGTGCTCGCCACCACCGTCGTACCGTCGGTGAGCAGCAGGTTCAGCCGCGAGCCGGGAGCGGCCGCGGTCACCGCCGCGACGGTGTCCGCCACCGCCTCGTCCGGCGGCACGCCGGCCCGCAGCCGGTGCCGGACCAGCGCCCACAGCAGCGCCGAGTCGGTCGGCACGTCCAGGGTGATCAGGTCGCGGACGGGCAGGCCGGCGGCGAGCGGGACCAGGCTGTCCGGCCAGCCCCGCACCACGCCGTTGTGGCTGAACAGCCACCGCCCCTCGGCGAAGGGGGCGGCGGCGGTCTCGTGCAGCGGCATGCCGACGGTGGCCGAGCGGACCGCGGCCAGCACCGCCCGCACCCGCGTCACGGCGGCCAGTTCCGGCAGCGTGGTGTCGCTCCACATCGGCTGGGCCCGCCGGTAGCGGACCGGGTCGCCGTCACCGGGATACCAGGCGACACCGAAGCCGTCGGCGTTGATGGTGCCGCCGCCGCGCATGTCACGCGGCGCCCACGACTGGCGCAGCAGCCCGTACGGCGGGTCGAACAGCAGGCTGGACAGCAGCACGGGTGGACCGAGGTACGCGAGGTGACGGCACATCGGGCCGGCTCACTCCTCCGGGCCGGCGTCACGGGCGCAGCGGAAACCGCTGAAGATCTGCCGCCGGATCGGGTAGTCCCAGTTGCGGAACGTGCCCCGGCAGGCGGATCGGTCGGTGCCGAACGAACCGCCCCGCAGCACCCGGTGGTCGTCGCCGAAGAAGACCTCCGAGTACTCCCGGTACGGGAACGCGGTGAAGCCCGGGTGACCCCGGAACGGCGAGGAGGTCCACTCCCACACGTCGCCGACGAGCTGGTGCACGCCCAGCGGCGAGGCGCCCGCCGGGTACGCGCCCACCGGCGCCGGCCACAGGTGACGCTGCCCCAGGTTGGCGTGCTCGGTGCCCGGATCCTCGTCCCCCCACGGGTAGCGCCGGGACCGGCCGGACGCCGGATCCCAGCGGGCCGCCTTCTCCCACTCCGCTTCAGTGGGCAGCCGCTTGCCGGCCCACGCCGCGTACGCCTGCGCCTCGTGCCAGCAGACGTGCACCACCGGCTCGTCGTCGCGTACCGGCGACCAGCGGCCGAACCGGCGGTACGCCCACCCGTCCCCGTCGCGCCGCCAGTGCATCGGCGCGCTCAGGTCCGCCTCGACGCGGTGCCGCCAGCCCGCCTCGCTCCACCAGCGCGGCTCGTCGTACCCGCCGTCGGCGATGAACGCCCGGTACTGACCGTTCGTCACCGGCGCGGCGTCGATGACGTACGCGGGCAGGTCGACGGTGTGCGCCGGGCGCTCGTTGTCCAGCGCCCACGGGTCGGTGGAGGTGCCCATGGTGAACGGCCCGGCCGGCACCCGTACCTCGCCGCCGACCCGGGCCCGGGGCTCCGGCGGGGGCGGCGCGTCCAGCACCGGGGCGCCCGCGCGTAGCTGGTGGGTGGCGAGCATGGTCTCGTCGTGCTGCTGCTCGTGCTGCACGATCATGCCGAACGCGAACCCGTCGGCGACGAGCGGACGCTCGGTGAAGCGGATGCCGTCGAGCAGGTCGAACACCTTGTCGCGGACCGTACGCACGTAGGCGCGGGCCTCGGCCGGCGGCAGCAGCGGCAGCGCCGGGCGGTCCTTGCGGGGCTGCTTGAACGCGTCGTACAGGTCGTCGATGTCGTGGCGCACCGGTTCGCGGCCGCCGACGTCGCGGACCAGCCACAGTTCCTCCTGGTTGCCGACGTGCGCCAGGTCCCAGACCAGCGGCGACATCAGCGTGGAGTGCTGCCGCACCAGGTCGTCGTCGTCCACCGCGTCGGTCAGCAGCGCGGTACGGGCCCGGGTCCGCTCCAGTTCCGCGGCGATCCGGTCGCGTAGTCGCTCGATGGTGGTCACCGGTGTCCCCTCTCCGCGGCGGCGCGGTGCCGCCGGATCGCTCGATCGGTCTCGTCGTGGATGCCCTCCGGCAGGCCGAGCCTCGGCAGGGCCGTCAGGGCCAGGTCGAACAGCGCCGCCGCGGCGCTCGCCAGCGGACGCTCGGCCAGCCCGCACCGGGCCGCCGCGCGCCACCGGTCGGCGACCGGGCCGGCCGCCGCCAGCGCGTCCCGGGTGGTGGCCGGGTCGGTGAAGAGCGACGTGAGCACGGCCAGCGGCACCGTCCACTCCGGGCCGGGCTGGGTGTCCAGGTAGCGCAGCTCCAGGTAGCCGCGCGGGCGGACCGGCGGGAACAGCGTGCTGAGGTGGTATTCCAGGTCGCCGGTGGTGGGCGGGCGGGGCAGTGCCCCGGCCAGCCAGTCGGCGAACGTGACACCGGGCGGCGCGGTCCAGTCCGGGCCGTCGCCACGTACGCACAGCAGCGGCGCGGCGAGCGCGTACCGGGTCCAGGTCGCCACCGGGTCCTCGTCGGCGCGCTCGGGCGACCAGACCGGACGGGTGCGGGCCGGGTCGATGGCCAGCCAGGTGGCCATCCGGGCGGAGGCCCAGCCGGTCCGGCGGCCCGCGTGCCGGTCGGCGGTGGCGAAGGCGGCGAGCAGCGGCGGGCCGACGGCGTGCGCGGCGGCCCAGCGCTGCGCCAGGTGCTCCGGCTCGCCCGCGTCCAGGCAGACCTGGAGCCCGGCGGTGCTGTACATCATCGCCCGTCCCGCCGGGCCACGCCGGTCGAAGGCGCAGCGCATGGCGCGGTACCGGGGGGTCTCCACGACGGGCCGGGGAAGGCGCCACGGGTCGATGCCGCTGCGGCCGAGCACCAGGCCGGCGGCGTCGAGCCGGGCCCGCAGCTCGGCGACGTCGGCCTCGGTGGCCAGGATGAGGGCGCCGACCGACGATCGCGGCGTCGCGGAGATCTCCACCTGCCCGCCGGGCTCCACGGTCACGGCGCCGCCGTGCCGGAGCTCGTCGGCCGGGCTGGTGGGGTCGAGGGTCACCGGGCTGTGCCGCCCCAGCGCCTCGCGTAGTCGCTCGCGGTCGACCGGCCGGGCCGGGTCCGCGGCGTCGTGCACGGTCCATTCCAGTTCGACGCCGACGAGTGCGGGTGGGCCGGTCTTGAAGCAGATCCGGGCGAGGTGGCCCCGGGCCGCCTCCTCGTCCCCCAGGACGACTGCGCGGTCCAGGTCCGGCGACATCACCACGGGACGGCTCCTCCTCGGCGATGGGCGACGACGTCGTCGCGACGCGCCGGCCGGGACGGCACGGCACGCCGCCCCACCATCCTCTGTCTAGCAGACGAGATCCGCTTGCCCGGAGAGATGAATTTTTGTCCGGAATCTGATTGCGCCGCGCCGCTCAGTCGTCCGCTTCCCGGCCCGGGCGCTCGGGCTCCGGCGCGTCGTCCGGGCTCTCCGGCGACGCGCCCACGAGGTTGCGGCAGTAGCTCTCCACCTGCTCGGGGCCGCCGGCGGCGGCCACCAGGTCGGCGAAGCCCGGCTTGGTGAGCGCCTTCTCCCGCTGTCGTTCCGGCTTGGCCAGGTAGGCGCGGCAGTGGCCGGCCAGGCTCGCCCCACCGTCCGGGGGCGCGGATGGCCGGCCCTTGGCGCTCGGCGTGCCGGACGGGGCCGGCACCGGCGGGGACTCCGCGCCGGACGCGTCACCGGCCGGCGTGCTCGGTGCCGGCCGGGACGGCCCGGTGACGGCGGGGCCGGTCCCCGTCGGTCCGGCGCCGGTGGGGGCGGCCGTCGTCGCGGGCGGCACCACCGGCTCCGGGTCGTGGTCCAGGCGCACGGCGGCGAACGCCACCCCGGCGACGGCGGTGGCGGCGAGACCGGCCAGCGCGGCGGCGATCCGCAGGCGCCGGCGCGGGCGCGGCGCGATCACCGGCGCCGGCGCGGTCCCGGCGCGGGCCGCCCGGAAGGCGGCGAGCGCCTGCTCCTCCCCGGCGACCTCGTCCGGGCCGGCCGGTCCGGCCGCAGCGGACAGCAGCCGGGTCAGCGGGTCGGCGTCGGCGCCCGGCGGCGTGCCGGCGCGAGCGGCGTCGAGCAGCCGGTCGGATTCCGCCCGGTCGGCGGGCCCGACGGACCGGCGAGCGTGCATGCCGTCGTCTCCCCTCACGTCAGCCCTCCGCCGGTTCGGCCTCGGGCGCGTGCGGCACCTGGCGCTCGGTCCGGGGACGCGGCGCGACGGCGTCCCGGGTGTCCGCCGGCGCGGCCTGCGCCGCCGAGCGCTCCAGCAGCGCGGCGAGCCGGCGCAGGCCGCGGTGCGCGGCGGTGCGCACCGCGCCGGCCCGCCGGCCCAGCACCCGCCCGGCGGTCTCCGCGTCCAGGCCGATGACGGCCCGCAGCATCACCGCCTCGGCCTCGGCCGGCGGCAGCGTACGGATCAGCGCGAGCGCGCTCTCGGTAGCGATGGCCTCACCGGCCCGGTCGGCGGTGTCGACGTCGGCGACCAGGTCGTTGAGGGCCTGCACCGGCACCGGCACGGAGGGCCGCCGCCGCTGCCGGCGCAGATGGTCCATGGCCCGGTTGCGGGCGATGGTGACCACCCAGGCGCGGAACTCGCCACCGGTGAACGACGGCAGGTCGCGGGAGATCTGGAGCCACGCCTCCGAGGCCACGTCCTCGGCGTCGGCGCCGACGAGGGCGGTCAGGTAGCGCAGCAGCGCGGGTTGCAGGCTGCGGTAGAGGAACCGGAACGCCTCCTCGTCCCCCGCCTGCGCCGCGGCGACCGCCTCGTTCAGTTCGGCCGTCACGCGCGCCGCCCCGGCCGGATGACGACCCGGAGCCGGGCGTCAACGGGTGCCAGTGACCACACCGCCATCCGCACTCGGCCCCCCGGTGAGCTGAATCAGGCACCCGCACGAGGGTGCGGTGCGCCGTGGACACTGCCGCGCGGCACGGGCGTCGGCGGGACATACCGTACCGGCGTCCGGGTGCGGCCGGGAGTCGGGCCGACGCCGGGGCGGGCGGGTCGCGTCGGCAAGCCTCCGCACGGCGGAGAAACAGAGAGAAATGTCTACCTGCATCACCGGCGTGTCGGGGTAACACCGACGGCGGTCGCGACGCTCCCCGGATCGGAACCCCGCCGGGGGCGGCGGGCCGCGAGCGCGGGGGCGCGTCACTTTCTGGCCGATCGTACCGGGTCGATCACGATCAGCCGATCGGCGTCCCGGGTGCCGGACACCCGGCCGAACGGCCGGCCGGACCGGCCACGGATATCGCGGGAAATACTTCGCGCCTGCTGTGGGTACGGTATGGGGGTGCTGTCCTCAGACGTCGTACTCAGCGGTCGGTACCGCCTCGATGACCGTGTCGCCACCGGCGGCATGGGCGACGTCTGGCGTGCCACCGACCTTGTCCTCGGTCGCCCGGTCGCGGTGAAGGTGCTGCTTCCCGCCCTGGTGTCCGACCCCGACTTCATCGCCCGGTTCCGTTCCGAGGCCCGGATCATGGCCTCGCTGCGCCACCCCGGCGTGGTCCAGGTCTTCGACTGCGGCGAGGACGACCTGCCCGGCGGCGGCCGGGCCGACTACCTGGTGATGGAGTTCGTCGCCGGTGAGCCGCTGTCGCGGCGGATCGAAACCGCCGGACAGCTCGAGGTCGCCGAGACCATGTCGATCGTGGCGCAGGTGGCGCAGGCGCTGCACGCGGCGCACGGCCGCGGCATCGTGCACCGGGACGTGAAGCCGAGCAACCTGCTCGTGCAGGACGACGGCACCGTGGTCCTGGTCGACTTCGGCGTGGCCCGGTCGACGAACGTCACGAGCATCACCAGCACGAACGCGGTGCCGGGCACCGCCCTCTACATGGCGCCGGAGCAGGCCGCCGGCCGGCCCGTCTCGGGCGCCACCGACGTGTACGCGCTCGGCGCCGTCGCGTACTGCTGCCTCACCGGCAGCCCGCCGTTCACCGGCGACAATCCGCTCCAGGTGGCCGTACGCCATCTCGACGACGAACCGCCGGAGCTGCCGGCGGAGATCCCGGCGTCGGTGCGGGAGCTGGTCTCCCGCGCGCTGGCCAAGGATCCGGCCGACCGTTACCTGAGCGCCGCGGCGATGGCCGACGCGGCGCGGGCCGCGCGTACCGACTCGCCGACCGCGACGGTGGCGCTGCGCGGCGCGGCGGGCTCGGCGCGGTCCCGCGACGACCAGCCGGCGGTCCGCCCGGGCGCCGCGGTGGCGACGTCGCGGCGGCGGGGCCGGCGTGGCACGCTCGTCGGCGCGCTGGGCGCGGTGCTGGTGGCGATGGGCGCGCTGGGCGCGCTCGTGGCCGCCGCCAACGACACCGCCGAACCGGCCACGAAGATCGACAAGACGGCGCCCGCGGTGGCGCCGAGCGACCCGGTCGCGGAGCCGGTCGCCGACGAGCCGTCGGCCGACGACGAGTACACCTACCGGCCGGTCGGCCCGGGTGGCCGGCCGTCGGCCACGCCCTCGGTGACGCCGAGCACCTCGGCGACCCCGTCGGCGCAGCCGAGCGTGACCGACGAGCCCGCCCCGTCGGCCGAGCCGAGCAGCACGCCGTCGAGCGCGCCGACGACGACGGAACCGGTCACGCCGACGACGACCCCACCGAGCACTCCGCCGACCGAAGGCGGCGGTGACACCGGCGGGCAGCCGGCCACCCAACCCTGACCCACCACGAGCCGGCCCCGCCCACGGCGGAGCCGGCTCGTCCGTGTCCGGGCGGCGGTGCTCAGTCCGCGCCGAGCGACGCCACCACCGGCCGGGACAGCGCCCGGCGGGCCGGCAGGACCGAGGCGAGCAGCGCGGCCACCACCGCCACCGCGACGATCAGTCCGATCCGTCCCCAGGGCAGCACCAGCGTGAAGTCGCCGCCGATGCGGGCCACCACTGCCATCGCCCCGGCCGCCGCTCCGGTGCCGAGCGCGATGCCGAGCAGCGTGCCGACGAGCGCGGTGAGCACCGCCTCGACCGCCAGCACGCCCCGCATCCCGGCCCGGCTCAGTCCGACCGCGCGCAGCACCGCGGTCTCCCGGGTGCGTTCCACCACCGACAGGCTGAGCGTGTTGGCGACCCCGACCAGCGAGATCACCACGGCCAGGCCGAGCAGCGCGGTGACGAACCCCAGCACCATGTCGACGGTGCCGGTGAGCATCTTCTTGTACGCGGCCTGGTCCATCACGTTCACCGTCGGATAGCGGGCCAGCACCGACTCGACGGCGGTCCGGGCGGCGTCGACACCCACCCCGGGGGCCGGGTCCACCTCGGCCAGGTAGCCGCGCTCGCTGGGGAACATGGCGGTGAAGTCGGTGTCCAGCACGTCCACCAGGTGACCGGCGGGCACCGGGCTGCCGGCCAGGACCGGCTCCTCGTCGGCCACCACCGCGACGACCCGGAACGGGCGGCCGGCGAGCGTGATCGCGGAGCCCGCCGTCCAGCCCCGCGCCGCAGCCAGCTCGCGGTGCACCAGCACCGAACCCGGCCCCAGGTCCGCCGGGTCACCGGCGTCCACCGCCGACAGCGTGCGCCGGACCAGCGCCGGATGCGCGGCGCGCAGCTGCACGTCGCCGACCACCCGGCTGCGCTGCTCGTGCACCACACCCAGCTCCGGGCGGGCGGCCAGATCGTCGGCGACGGTGGCCGGCAGGTCGCCCCCGATGCCGGTGACCAGGAAGTCCACCCCGATCCGGGCGTCCACCGCGCGTTCGATGCCGGACTTGACGCTCGCCGCGCCGACGACGAACGCGGAGACCAGCCCGATGCCGATCACCATGGCCGTCGCGGTGGCGGCGACCCGGCGCGGGTTGCGCACCGCGTTCGACACGGCCAGCCCGCCGGTGGCACCGAACGCCGCGCGGAACGGCCCGCCGAGCACCCGTACCAGGGCCGGCACCAGCACCGGGCCGAACGCCACGATGCCGCCGAAGGCCAGCAACGCGCCGGCCGCGACCAGCACCACCTGGCCGGTGGCACCCGCGCCGGCCAGCGCCGCCACACCGGCGGCGAGCGCCAGCGCGCCGACCGCCAGCCGGACCCGCCCGGCCGGGCGTACCGGGTTGATCGCCGCGTCGGTGAGCGCGGCAACCGGGGCGACGCGGGTGCCCTGCCAGGCCGGCAGCGCGGCCGACGCCACGGTGAGCAGCGTCCCCAGCCCCAGCGAGAGCAGCAGCGTCCGCGGGGTCAGGGTGAGCCCGCTGCCGAGCGGCGCGCCGGTGCCGGCGAGCAGGACGCCGAGACCGCCGGCCACCGCCGCGCCGGCCAGCACCCCGGCCGCGGAGGCGAACAGGCCGGTCACCGCCGCCTCGGACAGCGTGGCCCGGTAGATCTGCCCCCGGGTGGCGCCGACCAGGCGCAGCAGCGCGGTACGCCGGGAGCGCTGGGCGAGCACGATGGCGAAGGTGTTGGCGATCACGAAGCCGGCCACCACCACCGCCACCGCCGCGAACGTGCCCAGCAGCATGCCGAACTGCCGCAGGTCGCGGACCGCGTCGTCGACTGCCGCGTCGAGGATGGCGTCGCGGTCCCGGACCGTCACGTCCGGTCCCAGCACGGCACGGATCCGGTCGGCCAGCGCGGCCGTGTCCACCCCGGGCCGCGCCGCCACCATGATCCGGCCGTAGCCCTTCTCGCCGCTGACGGTGAGCGCGTCCGGTCCGATCAGCCCGATGTACGGGCCGCCGACGTCGCGGGAGCTGCCGTCCACGTCGACGGTGCCGACCAGGGTGTACGGGCGGGCCGCGCCGTCCTGCCCGCCGATCGACACCGGCCCGCCGACGGTGAAGCGCTGCTCGGCGACGGTCTCGTCGTCGAGCACCACCTCGCCGGGGCGCTGCGGCAGCCGCCCGGCGACCACGTCGTAGGACTGCAGGTCCGTCTCGGTGGGGATCGCGGCGAGGACCGCGTACCCGAGCACGGGACGGCCGTCGCGGCCGACCACCCCGGCGGAGCCGGTCAGTTCGCCCGCGGCGGCGGCCACCCCGTCGACGGCGCGCACCCGGTCCACGAGCGCCGGGGGCAGCGGGCTGGTCTCGGCGTACGCGGCCAGGTCGGTGTGCCTGTCGAACTCACCGGCCCGCTCGTACGCCCCGGCGCGCATGCCGTCGATGAACATCAGCGTGCCGGCGACGAACGCGACGCCGAGCACGATCGCCAGCGAGGACAGCAGCAGGCGCAGGCCGTCGGCGCGGACCTGGCGCAGGGTCAGGCGCAGCATCCCGGTCACCGCCCCGCCGGGGTCACGGCCGGGTCGAGCCGGCTGAGCGCGTCCCGGACCGCGCCGACCGTCGGCGCGTGCAGTTCGTCGACCAGCCGGCCGTCGGCGAGGAAGACCACCCGGTCGGCGTACGCGGCGGCGGCCGGGTCGTGGGTGACCATGACGACGGTCTGGCCGAGCGTGTCGACCGCCTCGCGCAGCAGCCGCAGCACCTCCGCGCCGGAGCGCGAGTCGAGGTTGCCGGTCGGCTCGTCGGCGAAGATCACCCACGGCCGGGTGATCAGGGCGCGGGCCACCGCGACGCGCTGCTGCTGGCCGCCGGACAGCTCCGCCGGGCGGTGCCCGAGGCGATCGGTCAGGCCCACCGCGGCCACCACCTGACGCAGCCAGGTCGCATCCGGCCGGCGGCCGGCGATGGCCAGCGGGAGGACGACGTTCTCCTCGGCGGTGAGCGTGGGCAGCAGATTGAACTTCTGGAAGACGAAGCCGATCCGGTCCCGGCGCAGCCGGGTGAGCCGCCGGTCGTCCAGGCCCGTCAGGTCGGCGTCGCCGATGTGGACCGCCCCGGCGGTCGGCCGGTCGAGGCCGGCGAGGCAGTGCAGCAGTGTGGACTTGCCGGAGCCGGACGGGCCCATCACGGCGGTGAACCGGGCGGCGGCCAAATCGAGGTCGACGCCGTCGAGCGCGACGACGCGGGACTGGCCGGCGCCGTACTCCTTGCGCAGCGCGCGGGCGGCGAGGGCGACGCCTGTGGTCGGTGGTGCGGACACTGTGGTGCTCCTGTCGGACACGGTCTGAAGACAGTTCCGACGCTAGGCCCGGCACCGCTGAGTCGATCTCCACCTGCGCGCTCGACCTCGGTGCGACCACGGTCGTCCCCCACCGGGGGAACCCGTACGACCTGAGACGTACGGCCGGTCAGCCGCCGGGCGTGACCAGGCCGCTCTCGTACGCCAGCACCACCGCCTGGACCCGGTCGCGGAGCTGGAGCTTGGCCAGGATGCGGCCCACGTGGGTCTTCACCGTCGCCTCCGCGACGTGCACCCGGGCGGCGATCTCGGCGTTGGAGAGCCCCTGCGCCACCAGCAGCAGCACCTCTCGCTCCCGCTCGGTGAGCTGGGCCAGCCGGGGGTCGGTGGCCGGCGCGGGACCGAGCTGCCCGGCGAACCGGTCGAGCAGCCGCCGGGTGATCGACGGTGCCACCACCGAGTCGCCCTGTGCCACCACCCGGATCGCCGCCATGAGTTCCTCCGGCGGCACGTTCTTGAGCAGGAACCCGCTCGCCCCGGCACGCAGCGCGGCGAACGCGTCGGCCTCGGTGTCGAACGTGGTGAGCACCAGCACGCGCGGGCCCCCGGCCGGCCGGGCGCAGATCCGCCGGGTCGCCTCCACCCCGTCCATGGTCGGCATCCGCAGGTCCATCACCACCACGTCGGCCTCGATCCGGTCCAGCACCCGCAGCGCGTCCGCGCCGTCGATGGCCTCGCCGACCACCTCCAGGTCCGGCTGGGAGTCGAGCACCATCCGGAACCCGGCCCGCACCAGCATCTGGTCGTCGACGATCATCACTCGCACGGTCACGCCGCCGCGCTCCCTTCCTCGGTGCCGGCGCCCGCCGGCAGTGGCAGCCGCGCCTGTACCCGCCAGCCACCGGCGAGTGTGGGTCCGGCGGCGAGGCTGCCGTCGTACACTCCGACCCGTTCCCGCATGCCGACCAGGCCGTGCCCGCCGGACGGCGCCGGCCGGACCACCGGAGCGCCGCCGCCGTCGTCGACCGCCCGGACCACGACGGCGTCGGCGGCCCAGTCCAGCGTCAGCTCCACCGACGCGCCGACGCCGGCGTGCTTGAGCGCGTTGGTCAGGCTCTCCTGCACCACCCGGTAGAGGGTCAGCTCCAGGCCGGGCGGCAGCGCCCGCGGTGTGCCGGCGCCGCCGCAGGTGATCCGCAGCCCGGCGGCGCGGAACCGGTCGAGCAACGCGGGCAGCTCCACCAGCGCGGGCCGCCGGTGCGCCGGTTCGGCGGCCGGCTGGTCCGCCGGCGCCGGCTCCGGGCGGTCCGGTTCCCGGAGTACGCCGACCAGCCGCCGCATCTCCTCCAGCGCCGCCCGGCCGGTGTCGGCGACCACCTTGGCCGCCTCCCGGGCGGTGGCCGGATCGCGGTCGAGCGTGAACCGCACCCCGTCGGCCTGCACGATCATCACGGCCATGCTGTGGGCGACCACGTCGTGCAGCTCACGGGCGATGCGAGTGCGTTCCTCGGCGACGGCGGCGCGCGCCTCGGCCTCCCGTTCCCGTTCCAGCGTGGCGGCGCGTTCCTCCAGGCTGAGCACGTAGAGCCGGCGGGTCCGCAGGTTCAGCCCGGCCAGGAAGACCGCGCCGACGATCAGGGTGTAGAAGACCGCGCCCATCCACCAGGGACCGGTGCCGGGCGTCTGGAGCGCGGCGAGCACCCCGCCGATCAGGGCGACGATCCCGGCGGCGATGCCGTCGCGGAGCCGGTCGGCGTACTTGACCACGCTGTAGAGGGCGATCAGCACGGCGATGTCGTAGCTGAGCGGGCCCCAGCCGGCGATCACCTGGACCAGCGCGAGCGCGGCCACCAGGGCGCCGACCGCCGACGGGTGGGTACGCCGGAGGAACAGCACCGCTGCCATCGCCAGGCCGACAGCGGTCGCCGGGATCCCGGTGTGCCCGGCGACGAAGCCGGACAGCGCGAAGAACGCGACGAGGCCGCAGACTGCCGCGTCGAACGCGACACCCCGCAGCGGTCGACCGAGGATCAGGCGGTTCACGACCTCCCAGCCTAGGCCCGCCCTTCGCCCCTCCCCCGCCCGCTCCCAGGTCAGCGGGTCAGGAGGGCCTGCATGCGGCTGATCTCGGCGGACTGCTCGACGGCCACCGAGGTGGCGAACTCCTGCATCGGCTGGTCGACGCCGACCTTCAGCAGGTCGGTGGACATAACGATCGCGCCCCGGTGGTGGTCGGACATCATCTGCACGAACAGCTTGTCGAACGCCGTGCCGCGGGCGTCGGCGAGCCGCCGCATCGCCTCCGGGGACTGCATCCCGCGCATGCTGCCGTGGTCGTGCCCGGGTACGTCGGCGGGCAGGTCGCGCGTGCTGAGCCAGGCCCGCAGCAGGCCGACCTCCGGCCCCTGCGCGGCACGGATCCGGTCGGCGACGGCGCGCACCCGTGCGTCGGCGGCGCGCCCGGGCGCGAGGGCGGCCATCTCCAGGGCCTGCTCATGGTGCGGGATCATCATCCGGACGTACCAGACGTCGAGGCTGTTCCAGCGCGGCGTGGTGGCGCCCCGGACCTGTTCGGCCGGGCGGGTCGCGGCGGGCTCCCCCGGGCGCCCCGGCACCACCACGGGCGGCGCCGACCCGGCGGCGCTCGCGCTCGGCGCGGCCGGCGCGGCGGTTCCGGCCGCCTCCGGGGTACGGGTGTCCTCGCGCCCGGTCAGCGCCAGTGCGCCGACCACCAGGAGGGTCACCAGTGCTGTGACGCCCACCCACACACGCGCCTGCCGGCTGGTCATACGACGCCTCCTCCGGTCAAGGTGAAAGCGATCCTATCCATAGACGAAAGTTCCCAAGTGTGACCCAGCTCACATTGATGACCGTCTCAAATAGGTAAGGTGTGGCGAATCATGACCCCCTTTCGAAGGGCGTTGCCGATGATCAGCCTCCGCACGTCCCGAATCCGGACCGTCAGCCTGGCCGCCGCCGGCCTGCTGCTCGCCGGTGTGTTCACCGCGCCCCCGAGCAGCGCGCAGGAGATCCCCCGCGCCCAGGCCGCGCCGGCCACCGTGGACAACGCCGTCCCCGGTGTCGACGAGATCTCCAGCAGCCCCAACCTGCGCCAGGTGGCGAACCTGCCGAAGCAGGCGCCGTTCGACACCACTGCCGCCCTCGGCACCGACATCGCCTTCCAGGGGCGGTACGCGTTCGTCGGCAACTACGACGGGTTCGTCGTCTACGACGTCTCCCGCCCGAACCGCCCGGCGATCGTGTCCCAGGTGCTCTGCCCCGGCTCGCAGAACGACATCTCGGTCCACGGCGACCTGCTGTTCCTGTCGACCGACTCCTCCCGCAGCGACGACTCCTGCGCCAGCACCACCCAGCCGGCGTCGGTGAAGGAGTCCTGGGAGGGCATCAAGATCTTCGACATCCGGGACAAGCGCAACCCGCGCTACATCAAGTCGGTGGAGACGGCGTGCGGCTCGCACACCCACACCCTGGTGCCCGGCAAGGACAAGCGGAACGTCTACCTGTACGTCTCCTCGTACAGCCCGCGGGCCGAGTTCCCGGACTGCCAGCCGCCGCACGACTCCATCTCCATCGTCAAGGTGCCGGTGAAGAACCCGACCACCGCCTCCGTGGTCGCCACGCCGAACCTGTTCCCGGACGGCGGCTACCCGGGCATCCCGGGTCAGTCGTCGGCCACCACCGGCTGCCACGACATCACCGCGTACCCGTCGAAGGACCTGGCCGCGGGCGCCTGCATGGGTGACGGCATCCTGCTGGACATCAAGAACCGTGAGGCGCCCCGGGTGATCGAGCGGGTCACCGACGCGGAGAACTTCGCGTTCTGGCACTCGGCCACGTTCAACAACGCCGGCACCAAGGTCGTCTTCACCGACGAGCTGGGCGGCGGCGGCGCGGCCACCTGCAACGAGGTGGTCGGCCCGAACCGCGGCGCGGACGCCATCTACGACATCACCGGCCGCGGCGACGCCCGCAAACTGGAGTTCCGCAGCTACTACAAGATCCCCCGGGTCAACGCCGACACGGAGAACTGCGTGGCCCACAACGGCTCGCTGATCCCGGTGCCCGGCCGCGACATCATGGTCCAGGCCTGGTACCAGGGCGGCATCTCGGTGTGGGACTTCACCGACTCGCGCAAGCCCAAGGAGATCGCCTACTGGGAGCGCGGGCCGCTGGACGCCTCGCAGCTGCGTACCGGCGGGTCGTGGTCAGCCTACTGGTACAACGGCCACATCTACTCCAGCGACATCCAGAAGGGACTGGACGTGCTGGAGCTGCGTGACCCGCGCACCTGGCTGGCGCAGTTCCTGCTGGTGCCCGAGCTGAACGTGCAGACCCAGGCCGGTTACCTGAGCTGGTGACCCGCTGACCCGTCCCGGGCCCGGCGCTCCCCTCGCGGGACGCCGGGCCCGGTGCGTGCGGCGGCCCGGAAACCCCTGGCCGCGCCGCCCGGCGCGGGCAATGCTGTCCGCGTGAAGCGGTACGTGAGCGACCCGCTCGACGGCGCCGCCGTCGTGCTCGTCGGGCTCTTTCCGGCCAAGGACAAGGACTACGAGGCCCGCCTCGACCGGCTCGCCGCCGTGGCCGAGGAACGCGGCGCCCGGGTGGTGGACCGGTTCGCGCAACGCCGAGGCGTCTCCGATCGGTGGCACGCGCGTCCCGGCGGGGCTGCCCGGATGTCCCGGCCCTTCTCCCGCCGGACACTGCTCACGCACGGCCGGATCCGCGAGATCGCCGACGCGTGCCGGGAGGCTGGCGTCGACGCCGCCATCTTCGTGAACACCCTGACGCCGGTCCAGCGGACCGTGCTCGCCGACCTGCTGGGCTGCCTCGTGATCAGCGGCGACGACCTGGGCCGGAGAGGCCGGGTCAGCTCATCGGCAGCCGGTAGTCGCGGGTGCCGCCGCCGGCCGTGACCACGCGCACCTCGCCGCTGCGCAGCCCGTACGTCACCGACCAGCGGGTGTGCGACTGACGTACCGCGTTCAGCAGCCGCAGCGCACCGGCGGCGTCGACCACCCCGCCGGTGCGGTCCAGCTCCTTCGCCAGCACCCCGTACCTGCGGTCCTGGCGCAGTTCCCGGTCCGGCACACCGACGGCCGGCACGTTCGTCAGCGCCTGCCACGGGCCGCTGCGCCGGTCCACCGTCATCTTCCCGTCGACGAACTCCACCACCGCGGACGCGCCGGTGGCGTCGGCCAGCAGGTAGTGCAGCGGCGGCCCGCCGTCGAAGTCCAGGTTGTAGCGCTTGAACACGGCGACCGCCTCGTCCACGGTCGCGGCCGAGTCGAGCACCAGGCGCAGGATGCGCACCGAGCCGACAGTCGGCAGGCCGGGCACCGGCTCGGCGCGGGCCCCGTCGTCGGCGGCCAGCCCGACCGCGAGACCGCGCTCGTTCATGCCGTCGAACGGCAGCAGCGGCGCGTCCAGCAGCCGCCGGTCCCCGGTCGGGTCGGCGGACACGCCCAGGTACGAGATGTCGACGAGGGAGATCGAGGCGTACCCGTCCGGCGGGTCGGTGCGCAGCACCAGCGCGGGATTCGGCTCCCAGTCGAAGTTGCGGGCGAACAGCGGGCGCTCCCGGTCGGCGAGCGCGGCGAACAGCGAGCAGCCGAACGGGCTCGGCGGCGTGGACCCGGCCAGCCCGGCGGTCGGGTCGTAGTCGCCGTCGTACGTCATCTCGTACATCGGCAGATCGTCGATCTTGCGGAGGCTGGCCAGCGTCCGTTCGACCTGGCCCGGGTCCTGCCGCGAGGAGGTCGGCGAGCCGGCCGCGGTCGGTGGGTCGGACCGGCGGCTCTCCCCGCAGGCCGTGGCGAGCAGGAGCAGCGCGAGCCCGCCGGCGATGAGGGTCCTCCGCATGACAGCGACGCTAGAAGAGGCGTGCGCCGATGTCCATCGGGGACCCGGTCAGCTCCGCACGACAGCGAACATCCAGCAGCCGTACACCACGTTGCGGCTGTGCAGCTGGTCCACCGCCGGGTCGGCGAACAGCTCCGCGATCACCGCCTCCGGATCGCCGCCGTCGTGTCGCCGTCCGCCCACGATGCGGCCCCGGCTGTCGTACGCGCGCAGCACCTGCTCCCGTCCGCGCCACCGCGACGGGTACGTCGTCACGTCGTCCGGGCCGGCGCAGCCGGCGGCGTGCGCGAACACCGGCCCCACCTCGCGGTACGGGCCGGGTGGCAGCGGCGGGGCGTACCCGAACAACAGCAGCGCCTCGTCCGGCCGGGCGTCGCGCAGGCAGCAGCGCAGCGGCTCGCCGCCGGTGGCGCGCCGGTGCTCGGGCGGCTGGCCGGTGGCGTCGCGGCCGGTGCGTCGCAGCTCGGCGAGCGTGCCGGCGGGCAGCGGGCGGATTCCGAACGCGGTACGGGTGGTCGTCACGGTCCCAGCCTGGCGCGGCCCCGGCCGCGGCGCTGGCGGCGATCGGACCTGGCGCTCGGGCGCCGCGAGATTGCGCGCCGAGCGGGCACCCGCCGGCCGCGTCCCACGCCGACAATGGCCGGATGGACGTCGACGACTACCGGACCCACTCGCCGTACAGCGATCCCCGTCACCACGCGGCGCTGCTCGACGCCGTGCCCGCCGACCTGCCGACCGTCGCGGCGACCGCCCGCAACGTGATCGTCCACTACCGCGCCGGCGGCGTGGAGCTGCCGGACGTCCGCCAGGCCGAGGTGAACCTGCGCTGGATGGACCGCATCCTCGACACCGACCAGTCTCGGTTCCCGCTGCCGCTGACCGCCGAGCGCCCGGCCGCCGAGCGGGTCGCCGGCTGCTGCCGGGACCACACGCTGTTCACCGTCGCGGCGCTGCGCGGGCACGGGATCCCGGCGCGCAGCCGGGTCGGGTTCGTGAGCTACTTCGCCCCGGACTGGCACCACGACCACGTGCTGGCGGAGTGGTGGAACGGCGAGCGCTGGGTCTGGTCCGACCCGGAGCTGGACCCGGCCGGCGAGCAGCCGTTCGACGGCTACGACATCGACCCGGAGGCGGGGCACTTCGAGTCGGCGGCCCGGGTGTGGCTGGCGTACCGGGCGGGCCGGATCGACCCGGACACCTATGGCGTCGACCCGTCGCTGCCGAGCCGGGGCGACTGGCTCGTCCACGCCTATGTGCTGCTGGAGCTGGCCCACCGGCACAAGGACGAGGTGCTGCTCTGGGACGGGTTCGGGGCGATGACCGAGGACCTGACCGGCGTCGATCTCACCCTCGTCGACGAGGTCGCCACGCTGCTGGTGGCCGCCGACCGCGGCGACGCCGCCGCCGGGCGTGAGCTGGCCCGGCGGTACGCCTCGGACGCCCGGTTGCGTCCGGGCCCGACGGTGCACTGCATGGACCCGGTCTCCGGGGTGGCCGCCGACGTGGACCTGCGACGCTGACCGGGCTCACCCGGGCAGGGGCGCCTCGTCGCCTCGGGTGCGGCGCGGGTTGACCAGCCGGCGGACCATCGGCGCGGCGTTCCACCGGGCAGCGCCGACCAGGTCCCGGGCGTGTTCCAGCACTGTGTAGTCGGGCCGGGCGATGCCCTCGGCGATGGCCCGGTCGAGGTCGTTGCCGCAGCGGGTGAGCACGCTGTCGAAGTCCCGGCGGACCGGTTCGAGCAGGTCGTAGCCGAAGGAGCGGTGCAGCCGGGCGAACAGCGGCTTGTAGAGGCGGGCGCGTTCGTGCAGTCCGGACGAGTACGACATCGGGTTCTTCGGCCGCTGCCGCACGTAGGAGGGCAGCAGGTCGGCGAAGGCCCGCCGGACGATCCACTTCTCCTGCCCGTCGCGCAGTTTCAGGTCCAGCGGCAGCCGCATGGCCAGTTCGACGACGCTGAGGTCGAGGAACGGCACCCGGGCCTCCACGCCGTGCGCCATGCTGGCCCGGTCCACCCGCTGCAGCTCGGTCCGGCACAGGTTGCGGATCTTGTGCAGGAACAGCCGTCGGGACCGCTCCGGCCCGACCTGGTGGTACATCGGGTACCCACCGAACAACTCGTCGGAACCGTCGCCGGTGAGCACCACCCGGACGCCCAGCTCGCGCAGCCGCCGGAAGATCGGCACCGAGACGACGGCGTTGATGATGTCGCCGTACTCGGTCAGCTCGGAGATCCGGATCGCCTCGCGGACGTCGGCGAGCCGGATGTCACGCGGCCGCAGCTCGATCACCTCGTGCGGGACGCCGAGGTCGGCAGCGAGCCGCCGGGCGTACGCGACGTCCGGGCTCTCCGGCACGCCGATGGTGACCGCCACGCAGTCCGGGTGCAGTTCCCGGGCGTGCAGCAGCGCCAGCGAGCTGTCCAGGCCGCCGGAGAGCACCACGCCGACGGTGAGGTCGGTGTCCAGCCGGGCGCGCATCGCGTCGGTCAGCGCGACGCGGACCAGCAGGGCCGCCTCGTCCGGGTCGTCGATCACCGGCAGGCCGTCGCCGAGGGTGAGCAGGTCGACGTGCGGGCCCAACCGGACCGGCCGGCCGGGCTCGACCCAGCCGTGGTGCCCGGGCGCCACCTCGCCGATCGGCGCGCCGTGCCCGACCAGCGCCTTGACCTCGGAGGCGAGGTGCAGGCAGCCGGGCAGGCGGGACCAGTACAGCGGCTTGACGCCGAGCGGGTCGCGGGCCAGGTACGCCCGGCCGGTGTCGCGCTCGACGATGACGAACGCGTACTCGCCGCGCAGCCGGCGGACCGCGTTCTCGCCCCACTGGCGGAACGCGGCGAGCACCACCTCGGTGTCGCCCGCGGTCCTGAACCGGTGCCCGAGGCGGGTCAGCTCGGCGCGCAGCTCGTGGTGGTTGAAGACCTCGCCGTTGAAGCAGAGCAGGTGCCGCTCGTCCGGCGACATCCACGGCTGGACGGACCGTTCCCGGTCCACGATCCTCAGCCGCCGTACGCCGGCGAGGAGGCCGTGTTCCTGCCGGGTCTCGGTGACCTCACCGCGCGGTGCTAGCGCGGCGAGCATCCGCCGGAATGTTGCCGGGTCCGCCTCGGGGCCGATGCTCAGCGCGATGCCGCACACCGGGTCACACCCCCATCTCGGCCTCGTACGCCCGCCGGTAGCGGCGGCGGACGGCCGGGGCGAGACACACGTGCCAGGCCTGTCCCTCGTCGACCACGTTCACCTCGCCCGCGTCCTGGCGGGCCAGCAGCAGCCCGGCCAGCGCCGGGCGGGCACCGAAGCGGTCGTACCACTCCAGTTCGACGTCGGCGGCCCAGCCGAGGCAGTGCCCGCTGGGCACCATCGCCGCGTACCCCAGGCGGCGCAGCCGGTACTGGTGCTCGGCGCTGCGGGCCAGGCTGGTCACCCAGAGCGGTGGCGTGCCGGCCGGCGCGGTCGCGGCGAACTCGCGGGCCAGGTCGTTGAGGAACGCGATCATCTCGCGGCGGGCCCGGCGGAACAGCAGTCCGGCGGTACGCGGGGTGGCGTCCGGACGCAGCCGCCGCCGGACCGCCCGCAGCCCGCGTCCCACCACTGTGGCGGGCTGTTCCTGGTATCGGAACTCGACCAGGCCGCGGCGGCGCAGCCATTCCAGGTCGACCAGTTCGGTGCTGGTGCGGACCTGGTCGTCGGTGAGGAACGTCGGGCTGTCCCGCCACCAGAGCACGTCGACGCGGGAGAGCAGGTAGATGCGGACCAGCGCGGTGAGGTCCTGCGCCGAGCTGCGCGCGTTGGGCTGGTAGCGGGCCATCTCCAGCAGCAACGTCTCCCGGGCGCCGATCAGGCCCTGCGGCGTGGCGTCGAGGACGGCGGCGACGGCCGGTTCACGCAGGCGCTGGTCGAGCAGCACCTGGCGGGCGGTGGTGGACGGCGCGTCGGCGAGCGCGCCCACCTCGACCAGGAGTTCCGCCACCGCCGCCCGGTACGCGGACAGGTCCGGCTCGGCGCCGGCGCGCCGGCCGCCGGGCACCCGCCGGGCGGGAGCGGTGGACGTGACGGCGGGACCGGGCTGGCGACCTGGGCTGCGGCTGGGCACTCGCATGGTCTCCGTCCCCTCTCGTTCAGGACACGGCGTGATTGGGCTTGCACACACCGTAAAGACCGGAGAAGGCGCGATTCCTCCCATCTCCCCCGAAGTGCCCGATCAGGTGGCGGACGGCGACACCAGGGCCTGCACCTCCTCGTATCCGGGCGGCGCCGGCAGGCCCGCGTCGCGCCCGGCGCCGATCGCGTCGGTCAGGTGCAGCGCGGCACCGAGCGCGGCCCGGAACAGCAGCGAGCCGGTGCTGACCCGGGCCACGCCGAGCCGTCCGAGGGCGGCGAGGTCCGGGCCGCCCGGCCGGTACAGCACGTTCAGCGGCAACCCCGCCTCGGCGGCGAGCAGGCCGACCAGGTCGTCGGGGGCGCCGGGCACGAACAGGCAGTCGGCCCCGGCGGCCCGGAACGCCGCCGCCCGCCGCCGTGCCTCGTCCAGCGGCGCCGGCACGCCCAGCCACCAGGCGTCGGTGCGGGCGTTGACGACCATCCGCGGCACTGCCGCGCGGACGGCCGCGATCACGGCGGCGACGTGCTCGGCCGGGGCCAGTCGCCCGTCCGGGCGCCCGTCCTCCAGGTTCACGCCGACCACGCCGAGCGCGGCCAGCTCGCCCACGAACCCGGCGACCTCCGCCGGGTCGTCGTGGAAGCCGTCCTCGATGTCCACCGTGAGCAGCGTCGGCAGGCCCCGCAGCCGGTACGCCAGATCCAGCGTCTGCGCGCGGGTCGCCCGGACGGCATCCGGCTGCCCGGCGGCCGCCGCCACGCCCAGGCTGGTAGTGCCGATCGCCTGATGGCCCCGGGCAGCGAGCGCCGCGGCGGAGGCGTGGTCCCAGGCGTTCGGCAGGAGCAGCGGTTCACCGGGCCGGTGCAGGTCACGGAATGCGCGGTACCTGTCGGTCATCGGAGGAACACCTCGAGTCGGGTCGTCGGGACGTCAGGGGTCGGGCGGGCGGGACGGCAGCGGCGGCGCAGCACGCCGACCACGCCGGCGGCCAGGGCGAGCGCGTGCCGCTGCCCGGGGCAGCCGCGGGGGCCCGCGCCGAACGTCAGCGCGGCGTTCGCCCGGCCGGCGCGGAAACGGTCCGGCTCCGGAAAGACCGCCGGGTCGCGGTTGGCGGCGTCGAACCGCAGCAGCAGCCGCTCCCCCGCGCGTACCACCTGGCCGCCCAGGCTCAGCGGGTCGGCGGCGACCCGGCGGGTGACCCGTACCGGCGGGTCGAGGCGCAGCACCTCGGCCAGCAGCGCGTCGGTCCCGAGCCCGTCCGGCGCGTCGAGCCCGTGCCGGACGGCGGCCACGATCAGCCCGGCGGTGGCGTCGGCGGCCTGCACCAGCAGCCCGAGCCGGTTCGCTGTCACCTCGGCCGGAGCGGGCGGCGACATGGCCAGCAGCGCCGGCACCGCCCGGTCCGCCCGCCGCACCGCCGCCGGGCCGGCGCCCGGGTGGTAGGCGGCGGCCACGGCCGTCACCTCCGCGACGGCCGCCGCCGGGTCGGCCAGGCCGAGCCGCTCCGCCAGCACCACAAGGGGTACGCGCCGAGCCAGGTCACCGGTCACGTCCACCCGGTCGCCGCCGTTGTCCGCGGTCGCGGCGCGGTCGAGGGTTCGCCCGGTCAGCCGTTCCGCGGCCACGCGCAGTTCCCGTGGGTCGAGCGTGTCGAGCGCCGCCACCCCGACGGCTCGCCGCGCGGCATGCCGGTCCGGCGGGCTGAATCGGCTCACCGAAGCGCGCAGCCATGCCAGGCCACCCTCCGGCGCCTCCTCGGCGGGCGGCACCACGCAGCGTGGATCGGTCAGGACGGAGACGACGTCAGCATACCGGGTGACCACCCAGCCGCCGTCGCCCGAGGTCGGCGGCCCGCAGGGCGGTGTGCCCGGAGCAGCCGTGATCGTCGGTGAATCCATCGCCCGACCGTAGGGCGCCGACAGTTCGGCCCGGACCGAACGGTCCGGCCGGGCACACCCGGCGGTCAGTCGCGGGCGGGACCGGTGCCGCGGGGCACGGGCGGGTCAGGCGCGCGCCGGGCCGGTGTCGCGGGTGGCGGGCGGGGCCAGCAGCGCCGGGTCGAGCCCGAGTGCCTCGGCCAGCGCGTCCCGCCCCGCCGGGGTGACCCGTACCGCCCGGCCGTTGCCGCGCGCGGTCCAGCCGAGGTCGAGGAAGCGCCCGCACAGCGCCGCCCCGACCGCGCCGGCCAGGTGCGGGCGCCGTTCGGTCCAGTCCAGGCAGTCGCGGACGAGCGGTCGCCGGGTGCCGCGCAGTGGTTCGACGGGTACGCCGAGACGGTCCAGCCAGCCCATGCCGGTCTCGGTCAGCGCGAGGCCGCCGGTACGGTCGAGCACGCCACGCTCGAGCAGGGCGTCGTGCAGCAGCACGCCGAGCCGCCCGGCCAGGTGGTCGTAGCAGGTGCGCGCGTACGCCAGGGCGGCGCCGGCCGACGCGGCGCGCAAGGTGCGGGGCGGGGTGACCGGTGCGGGCGCCCGCGCGGCCAGGTCCTCGACGAGCTGGGCGACGCCCGGGTCGGCGAGGCGGACGTACCGGTGGCGGCCCTGCCGCTGCTCGACCAGCAGACCGCCCGCCACCAGCCGGGTGAGGTGGCCGCTCGCGGTGGACGCGGCGACCCCGGCGGCGCGGGCCAGCTCCCCGGCGGTCCAGGCGCGGCCGTCGAGCAGGGCCAGGCAGAAGCCGGCCCGGGTGGGGTCGGCGAGCAGCGCGGCGAACCCGGCGAGTCCGCGGCCGTCGGCACCGGTGGTCATCGGCCCATGCTGACACGTGACCGGCGCGGCCACCGCCGGGCTGCGGCTGGTGGCGTGGGCGTCCGCGCCGGGCGCGGCCGGCTGAGCGCCGGCGCCGTGTCCACCGCGCTGCCCGCCAGCCTCGACCTGCGCGACCGGCACGATCTCGCGATCGAGGTACGCGGGCGGCGTCGCCACGCTCGGCCCGTCCCGCCTCGGCGACCCGGTCGCCCAGGTGTCGCTGCGGCTGCCGCGCCCCGCGACGGGTGAGCTGTCAGTGCGCGGCACCGGTGGTGACGGCCGAGTTCGACTACCTGCGCTTCCACCGCTGATCCGCACGGTACCCACAGCGGTTGCGGCCCTCGCCCCATACCGGGGGCGAGGGCCGCAGCGCGGCGGCTGCCAGCACAAGAGCCGAGATCGTAAGCGTCTGTGAGCAGGACCCAACAACGGCTCCACGCAGTTCAGGGTCGTCGCAAAGACCTCCGCGCGGACTCCATCGCATCAAGCCTTTGATTCAGTGCAGGCGGGAGCGCGTTGCGGCATTTCATGGCGATCTGCTCAACAGCTGTCGCAGCCACGATCAGTCGTCCGGTGTCAGATCCGTCTACCACCGGATCACCCAAGACCGACAGCGCCGGTCCGAGGTTCTCCTGGACCTCGTCGGGCATGGAGTCAAAAAGCTTCATGTCGTCCGTGAACATCAGATCGACGACCGCCTGTGCTGCTTCGCGAAACCTACGCTCATCGCTCACGATCACCTCCCTGCTTCTCGAACCTTCGCCGTTCACACCCAACAGCCTCTCCACGAGGTCATCGCTCGACCGGCAGCTCACCGCATCCGCCACCGCTTCAGCAGGCACCACCTCGGCTATCGGTGCGGGAACGCCGCCTCCCCACGTATCCCACCCCTCGACGAAAACGTGATCATCGAGAAACGCGCCGAGCAGGCCCGTGCGCCCCGCACGCCCCACTTCCATCTCGAGTTCTCCGAGCACCCGTCGGAGAGACTTCGCCGTTATCGCTTTCCCGGCGCCGATGCTCCAGCAGCCGAGCCAGCCACTTCCGGCCACCGGATCCTCCGGTGCCACGCACACCCAGAACCGGGTGGCGACAGCGGCGTCACCAGCGACGACTACAGCGATCAACCGCTGCTCGACGTGGAGCAAGACCTTGTACGTCGCCACGCTCAGCCGCCGGAACGCGGGCAGGCGGTGGTCAGCTCGCTGACGGTGCGGGTGTCGCCGTCGTAGCTGCGCGCCGCCACGAACGCCCCGGCCGGCGGGTGCGCACCGGCGACCGCCCGGGCCCGGCGCCGGTCGGCCGCGCCGAACCGCAGCGCCAGGCTCAGGTGCGGCACCCACCGGCCGGGCTGGTGCCACGAGTGCCCGCCGGACGCCTCGGCGAGCACGTCCCAGACCGCGCCGTGCAGCGCGACGAGCTGCGGTGTCGGGCGGACCAGCCACACCAGCGGCGCGCTGCCGTCGAGCACCGTCACCCGGCCCAGCCGCACCGGCAGCGGGAGCGCCGCGTCGCAGAGGTCGGCCAGGCGCTGCTCGGCGCCGGGCGGGAACTCCTCCACCGAGGCGAGCGTGAGGTGCGGCCGGTTCGTCTGGTGCGTGTTGCGGGCCAGGCTGGGCAGCCCGGCGGCGGCGAGCCGGTCCCAGGCAGCGCGAACCGCCGCTTCCAGTTCGGGAGAGCAGAGCAGTTCGACCGTCCGCACGTGATCAGGCTAGTCGCCGACGACCGCCCGCGACGCCCCGTACGTCAGAGCCAGCCGGCCTCCCGCGCCCGCCGGACCGCCTCGGCCCGGTCGGCGGCGCCGAGCTTCTGCACACAGGCGCTCAGGTGGTTGCGGACCGTGCCGGCGGCCAGGTGGGTCCGCCGGGCGATCACCGCGACCGGCGTGCCCAGCTCGGCCAGCCGCAGCGTCTCCAGCTCACGCGGCGTGAGCGGGCACTCCGGCAGGGTGAGCGCATCGGCCGCCAGCGCGGGATCGACGTAACGCGCCCCGGAGTGCACCCGGCGGATCACGTCAGCCAGCGCGCCGCCCGGGGCGCCCTTGGCGAGGAACCCGCGTACCCCGGCGGTGAGCGCCGGGCGGAGCTGGGCGGGCCGGCCGTGTCCGGTGAGGATCACCGGCGCGCAGCCGGGCAGCGCCCGGGTCAGCTCGGCGGCGACCTCGACGCCGCCGGGCGGCGGCATCTCCAGGTCGAGCACGGCGACGTCCGGGCGGTGGGCGAGCGCCGCGTCCAGGGCGCTGCGCCCGTCGCGGGCGTGCGCGACCACCTCGATGTCCGGTTCCAGGTCGAGCAGCGCGGCCAGGGCGAGCCGGATCAGCTCCTCGTCGTCGGCCAGCAGCACCCGGATCACGGCGTCACCGGCACTGTCGCCACCAGGCTGAACACGCCGTCGGCGGCCTCGGCCCGGACCCGTCCGCCGACCGGGGCGAGCCGGTCGGCCAGGCCGCGCAGGCCGCCGCTGAGCCGGTCCGGTCCGGCGTCGTCGCGGACACCGTCGTTGCGTACGGTCAGCGTCACCACGCCGTCCTCCCGGGTGATCTCGATCCGGCACCAGCCGGCCCGGCTGTGCCGCAGCACGTTGGTTCCGGCCTCACGCAGTACGGCGGCCAGGTCGGCGGCGACCGGCGCGGGCACCTCAGCGGCGGGCGGGACCACTGTCGTGCGGACGCCGCTGGAGCGCAGCACCTCCCCCACCGCAGCGGCCTGTTCGGCCAGGTCGACGGCGCGGTAGCCGTGCACCGCCGCCCGGACCCGGGTCAGCGCCGAGCCGGCCAGCCGCCGCGCCTCGGCCGCCTCGCGGGCGGCCCGGCCGGCGTCACGCGGCGCCAGCCGCTCCGCCAGCTCGGCCTTGAGCGCGATCACCGTGAGGTCGTGGCCGAGCAGATCGTGGACGTCGCGGGCGAAGCGCAACCGTTCCTCGGCGGCGGCGAGCCGCGCCTGGGCGGCCTGCCCCTGCCGGGCCTCGACGAGCAGGTCCCAGAACCAGACCTGGACCCAGGTGAGCGCGCCGATCCCGGCACCGACCAGGCCGGTGACCAGCAGCGCCGTGGTCACCGGCCCACCCGTCGCCCCGGTGACGGCGGCGGACACCGCGAGGACGCCGGCCGCCGCCACCGCCGCGACGGCGGGCCGGAACAGCAGCGGTGTCATGCCGACCAGTGAGGCGCCGAGCCACGCCCAGGTGGGCCAGGAGCCGGCCGCGACCGGGCCGAGCAGCGGCAGGCTGAGCAGCGCCGCCACGGTGAGCGCGGCGTGCCGGCGGCGGCGGGCCGGTACGGGCAGCCACGGCGTGACGGCCGCGTGCAGCACCGCGATCTGGGCGACGGTGAACGCGAGGAGCCCGGCGGCGCCGAGTGCGACGCGTACCGGGTCGGGTTCGCGGGCCAGGCCGACGGCGGGCAGCAGCACCGTGGTCCACACGTTGGTGGCCAGCGACAGCAGGGTGACCCGCCGGGCCCGGCGCAGCCGGTGGTCGGCGGAATCGACTGTCATGCCCGCCGATCCTAGGGCGTGCGCCGGCCCGCCCGCCCCTGCGAGATGTCACGGCCCGGTCGTGCGTTCCGCACGGTTTCCCGGTGACGGACGCGCCTTCTCCGGTGCGCCGGACGGCGGCAGGGTCGGGGCATGACGGAGATGACTGTGGTCGTACCCCGGCGGTGGGCCGGGTGGGCGCGGACCCGGCACCTGGCCGGGATGGTGGTGGCGATGCTGGCCGGGATGGTGCTGCTCGGGCCGCTGTGGCAGGTGGGCGGGAGCCTGCTGGGCGGCGCGGCGGTGCTGGCGCGGCCGGACGTGGGCGCGCTGGTGATGGCGACGAACATGGCGGCGGGCATGGCCGCGTGGATGTGGTACCGGGGGGACGGCCGGGCCGCCACCGCCGAGATGTCGGCGGCCATGTACGTGCCGTTCCTGCTGCTGCTCCCGCCCTGGTGGGCCGGGTGGGTCGGGGACGACACGCTGCTGCTCGGCGGCCACCTGCTGATGGTGCCGGCGATGCTGCTGGTGGCGCTGCGGCACCGGCACACGCCCGCGGCGCCGCCGCGCCGGCACCCGGTCGCCGCGGCCCTGGCGCGCGGGTGGCCGGCCGGGCTGGCGCTGCTCATGACCGTGGACATGTGGTTCGCGCCCACCGTCTTCGCGCCGTGGACGCTGCTGGTCCTGCCGGCCGGCTACCTGCTGATCGGCACCTGGCGGCGGCAGTGGGGCGACCGGCGCGCGCTGGCCGCGCAGCTCGCCGGGGCGGCCGTGTGGGGCGGCCTGGCGGTCGTGGCGATGATCGCGTCCGCCGACGTCGCCGGGGTTCTCGTCGGGGTGGGCTGGCTCGTCCACGCCGCCTGGGACGCCTGGTACCACCGCACCGGCGCGGTGGTGCCGCGCGGCTACGCGCTGTGGTGCGCGGTGTTCGACGTCGGTGTGGGCCTCACCACGCTCCTGGCCGTCCTGTCCCGGTGATCCGCTGCCCTGTCCGGGTGATCCGGCGAGGGCACGGGGCCGCGCCGGATCACCCGGAGGGGACGGCACCCGGGTGGCGCGGCGAACGTTTGCCCCGGTCGCCGCGACCGCCGCGCGGCGGTGATGAAAAACTTGTCGCATGACCGCCGCACCGACCCCGACCGACCCCGCCGTTCCCGACGACGCCGAGGACGCCATCGCCTTCGCCGATCTCGGGCTGCGCACCGAGTTGCTGGGCGCGCTGTCCGCGCTCGGGTACGAGGAACCGACGCCGATCCAGCGGGAGGCCATCCCTCCCTTGCTGGCCGGGCAGGATCTGCTGGGGCAGGCGGCGACCGGTACGGGCAAGACCGCCGCGTTCGCGCTGCCGCTGCTGCAGCGGATGCCGGTGGGGCGGGCCGAGGGCGACCCGGTGTCGCTGGTGCTGGTGCCGACGCGGGAACTGGCCGTGCAGGTCTCCGAGGCGTTCCACCGCTACGGCAAGGACCTGGGCGCCCGGGTGCTGCCGATCTACGGCGGGCAGCCGATCGGCCGGCAGTTGCGCGCGCTCGACCACGGGGTGGACGTGGTGGTGGCGACGCCGGGCCGGGCCCTGGACCACATCGCCCGGGGCACGCTGCGGCTCGGCGCGCTGAGCACGGTGGTGCTGGACGAGGCGGACGAGATGCTCGACATGGGCTTCGCCGAGGACATCGAGGCGATCCTGGAGCACGCCCCGGCCGGCCGGCAGACGGTGCTGTTCTCGGCCACCATGCCGGCCCGCATCGACGGGCTGGCCCGGCAGCACCTGACCGACCCGGTGCGCATCCGGATCGAGCGGGAGCGGCCGGTCGCCGGAGAGGCGCCCCGGGTGCGCCAGAGCGCGTACATCGTGGCCCGGGGGCACAAGCCGGCCGCGCTGGGCCGGGTGCTGGACGTGGAGTCGCCGACCGCGGCGATCGTGTTCTGCCGCAGCCGCGACGAGGTGGACCGGCTCACCGAGACGATGAACGGCCGGGGCTACCGGGCGGAGGCGCTGCACGGCGGGATGAGCCAGGAGCAGCGGGACCGGGTGATGGGCCGGCTGCGCGCCGGCACGGCGGACCTGCTGGTCGCCACCGACGTGGCCGCCCGAGGGCTGGACGTCGAGCAGCTCACCCACGTGGTCAACTACGACGTGCCGTCGGCCCCCGAGTCGTACGTGCACCGGATCGGGCGGGTCGGCCGGGCCGGACGGGAGGGTGTGGCGATCACGCTCGCCGAGCCGCGTGAGCACCGGATGCTCAAGACCATCGAGCGGGTCACCGGGCAGCGGATCGCCATCGACAAGATCCCCACTGTCGCCGACATGCGGACCCGGCGGCTGGAACTGACCCAGGCCGCGCTGCGGGAGAGCCTGCTGGAGGACGACCTCGACCCGTACCGGGCGATCGTGGAGTCGCTCACCGACGAGTTCGACCTGGTCGAGGTGGCGCTGGCGGCGGTGAAGCTGGCGCACGAGGCGACGTCACCGGGCTCGGACGACGAAGAGGAGATCCCGCAGGTTCCGGTCCGCGGCCCGCGCGAGGGCCGGCCGGAGACCGGCGGGCGGGGCGAGCGCCGGGGGCCGGGCCGTCCGCGTACCGGCGGGACCACCCAGGTCTTCATCGGGCTGGGCCGGCGGGCCGGGGTGCGGCCGCAGGACCTGGTCGGCGCGATCACCGGGGAGACCCGGATCAACGGCCGGGACATCGGCTCGATCGAGATCGCCGACCGGTTCTCCCTGGTCGAGGTGCCGCAGGCGGTGGCCGACGAGATCATCGCGGGGCTGCGCGGCACCACCATCAAGGGCCGCAAGGCGACGGTACGCCGGGACCGGGACGGCGGCGAGTCCGACGGCCGAGAGCGTCCCTTCGACGCCGGCCGCCGCGGCCGCCGCTGAGGCGTCCACCGCCGGCGGGTGCCCGTCACCGCCGGCGGTGACGGTCACCGGCCGTCCCCACCCGCCATGCGGTTCGTCAGCCGCCCGACGACGGTACGCGACCACGGACGGTACCTGGTGTTCTGGAACGCGGTCACGAGCCAGTCGTCCCCCTGGTGGACGAGGACGAACGTGACCGCCGAGAGCCGCTTCGCCGACGGCTCGGTACGGCCGCGCTGCCAGCGCATGATGATCCCGCCCAGCGCCCACACCACGGCGACGTCGGTGGCGACGTGCCGGATGCGCGGCTCTCGGACGGTCATGCGCGAGCCGCGCATGACGCCCCCGAACAGCGCCCGGTGACCGTCGGCGATTGCGCGCCGACCCGCCATCCGGGTGCCGTCGTAGGCCGTGTAGTCCGCGTCCTCGCTGAAGAGGGCCGCGTACCGGTCCGGGTCGCCCTCACCCCAGGCGTCGGCGACCCGGGCCAGGGCGCGGCGGACGCCGGCTTCCGTAGATTGATTCAGCATGCTAAACATTTTAGCGCACTGAAATGTTTTTGTCAGGCCCTGTCAGTCGAGGAGTCGGAGACACGGGAGGTCTGCTCCTGGAGGATGACCACCACGTTGCGGACGAAGTGCTCGACGGTGGCGAGCTGCGCCTCGGTGTACCCGCGGGTCAGCTCCCTGATCGCCGCACCCAGCGGCGCGAAGACCGGGCCCATCTCGGCGTCGAGCCGCTCCACGTCGGCGACGACGAACGTCTTGCGCCGGTCCGTCGCGTCCGGGCTGCGCCGTGCGTACCCGGCGCGGGAAAGCCGGTCCACCAGCCCGGTGACCGCTCCCGGCGTGAGCCCGAGCTGACGGGCGAGATCACCGGAGGTGAGCGGGCCACGCCGGGCCAGCAGATCGAGCGCCTTGTTCTCCGTGGCCGTCAGGCCACGCCGGGCGGCGACCGCCTCGTGGAACATCACCACGGCGGTGCTCAACTCCCGGCCCAGAAGATCGCCGAGGTCCGGAGTTCCGCTTCCCGGCGGATCCCCGTCAGTTGCTCTGCGCGCCACCTGACCAGCCCTCTCCGTGCGGCGTCCGTCGGTCCTGGCCGCACGCCGGCCAGTATGCCGGGCCGGGAACGGCTGTCGACGCTCCGGCCGGCCGGGGTGCCGGACGGACCATCCGGTCGCGCCGTGGAGCGGGGGTCCGGCTGTCACCGGACCCCCGCCCCCGCTCAGGCCGCGGCGAGCGTTCCCGCCTCGATCTCCGCCGGGCGCAGCGCCAGCGCGAGCACGTCCGCCACGTCGGACAGCGTGTGCACGGTCAGCGCCTCCCGCACCTGCGCCGGCAGGTCGTCCAGGTCCGGCTCGTTGCGCTTCGGGATGATCACCTCGGTGAGGCCGGCCCGGTGCGCGGCGAGCAGCTTCTGCTTCACCCCGCCGATCGGCAGCACCCGGCCGGAGAGCGTCACCTCGCCGGTCATCCCGAACTCGGGCCGCACCGGACGCCCGGTCACCAGTGAGGCCAGCGCGGTCACCATGGTGATGCCGGCGCTCGGGCCGTCCTTCGGCACCGCGCCCGCCGGGACGTGCAGGTGGATCCGCCGCCCGGCCAGCGCGTTCGGGTCCAGCCCGTAGCGCCGTCCGTTCGACCGCAGGTACGACCACGCGATGTGCGCGGACTCCTTCATCACGTCGCCGAGCTGGCCGGTCAGCGTCAGTCCCGGCTCACCCTCCATCGTGGTGGCCTCGATGAACAGCACGTCGCCACCGGCGCCGGTGACGGCCAGGCCGGTCGCCACGCCGGGCACGGCGGTGCGTTCGGCCGACTCCGGGGTGAACTTCGGCCGGCCCAGGTAGCGGGCCAGGTTCCCGGCGTCCACGTGCACCGGCGCGGGGTCCGTGGCGAGCGCGACGGCCACCTTGCGCAGGATCTTCGCCAGGGCTCGTTCGAGCTGCCGGACGCCGGCCTCCCGGGTGTACTCGCCCGCGATCAGCGCCAGCGCCTCGTCGGCGACGGTGACCTCCTCGCCGGTCAGCCCGGCCCGCTCCCGCTGCCGGGGCAGCAGGTGGTCCCGGGCGATGGCGACCTTCTCGTCCTCGGTGTAGCCGTCCAGCGCGACCAGCTCCATCCGGTCCAGCAGCGGGCCCGGGATCGCCTCGACCACGTTGGCGGTGGCGAGGAACAGCACGTCGGACAGGTCGAGGTCGACCTCCAGGTAGTGGTCGCGGAACGTGTGGTTCTGCGCCGGGTCGAGCACCTCGAGCAGGGCCGCCGCCGGGTCGCCGGAGTAGCCGGCGGCCAGCTTGTCGACCTCGTCGAGCAGCACGACCGGGTTCATCGAGCCGGCCTCGCGCAGCGCACGCACGATCCGGCCGGGCAGCGCGCCGACGTAGGTGCGCCGGTGGCCGCGGATCTCCGCCTCGTCCCGGACGCCGCCGAGGGAGACGCGGACGAAGTTGCGGCCCAGCGCCCGGGCGACCGACTCGCCGAGGCTGGTCTTGCCGACACCGGGCGGGCCGGCCAGGGCCAGCACCGCGCCGGAGCCGCGTCCGCCGACGACGCCGAGGTTGCGCTCCGCGCGCCGGTTGCGCACCGCGAGGTACTCCAGGATTCGGTCCTTCACGTCGGCCAGGCCGGCGTGGTCGGCGTCGAGCACGGCCCGGGCCGCGGCCAGGTCGGTGTTGTCCTGGGTACGCGTGCTCCACGGCATCTCCAGGACGGTGTCCAGCCAGGTACGGATCCAGCCCGCCTCGGGTGAGGCGTCACTGGCCCGCTCCAGCTTGCCGACCTCGCGCAGCGCCGCCTCGCGTACCTTCTCCGGCAGGTCGGCGGACTCCACCCGGGAGCGGTAGTCGGCGGAGCCGTCCGGCTCGTCCTCGCCGAGTTCCTTGCGGATCGCGGCGAGCTGCTGGCGCAGCAGGAACTCCCGCTGGGACTTCTCCAGCCCCTCGCGGACGTCGCTGTTGATCTGCTCGGTGACCTCCTGCTCGGCCAGGTGTTCCTTGACCCAGCCGACGAGCAGGTCCAGCCGGGCGGTGACGTCCGGCGCGGCGAGCAGTTCGGTCTTCTGGGTCAGGCTGAGCCAGGGCGCGTAACCGGCCGAGTCGGCCAGCTCGGACAGGTCGGTCATCCGCTCCATCGCGTCGATCACCTGCCAGGCGCCGCGCTGCTGCAGGACCGAGGTCATGAGCGCGCGGTACTCGCGGGCGAGTTCCCGGGCGCGGCCGGCCGGGGCGGGTTCGTCGAGTGTGGTCGCCTCGACCCAGAGCGCGGCGCCGGGACCGGGCACGCCGGAGCCGATGCGGGCACGGGCGAGACCGCGGACGACCGCCGCCGGTTCGCCGCTGGGCAGCCGGCCCACCTTCTCGATCGTGGCGACCACGCCGACGGAACCGTACTCGCCGTCGATGCGGGGCACGGCCAGGAGTTCCTTGTCGCCGGTGGCGCGGGCCGCGTCGACGGCGGCCTGGGTGGTCGGGTCGAGGGTCACCGGGACGACCATCCCGGGCAGCAGGACGGCGTCGGTCAGTGGGAGTACCGGAAGAGTTGCCATCGAACACCTGCCATCACGTTGGTTGAGCGTGTCTGGCTCAAGTAACAAAAGATGCCCCTTGTTCCTGGTTGTGACCCACGCCACGCCGAGCGCTCCCGTTCCGGCGCTCCGCGCCCAATGGCGGCACCGTTTACCGCGACCCGCCGAATGGAAACAGTCGGCTATTGTTGCGGGATTACCGCGCGGTAGGTCAAACTCTTAGCCACACCCCGCCCGACACAGGGAGTAATGGCGATGGCAAGGAAAGTAATCACCGTTCTGACCGACGACCTCGACGGCGGAAAGGCCGATCGGACCGTCGAGTTCAGCCTGGACGGCGTGGCGTACACGATCGACGTCTCCGACGAGAACGCGGGCGTCCTGCGCAAGGCCCTGGATCCGTACATCAGCGCTGGCAGGCGAATCGGCCGGGGAGCCGCCGAGATCACCCGCGGCGCCCGTCGCACGACCCGGCCGAGCACCTCGGGAATGGACCGCGAGCAGAACCGCGCCATCCGGGAATGGGCCGCCAAGAACGGGTTCGAGATTTCCGAGCGCGGGCGCATCCCGGTGTCGGTGGTCGAGGCGTACAAGAACCGCTGACCGTCACCGGTTCACCGTCGGGCATCCCGGGGTCACGCTGAGAAATCGGCGTGGCCCCGATCGGCATTCTCCGCACGGCGCTTTTCGTCCGGCGGATACCCACGGCACGAGATTTCCTCCGGGATCGCCTCCCACCGTTCCCGTACGCGGAAAGGCCGCGGCCGCCCGGAGGAGTCCCCCGGACGGCCGCGGCCGTCGCGTCGCTCAGTTGACCCGGATGCGCACCACGTCGATCGCGGGGGTCTGGTTCGCCCGCTCCATCATCGGGATGCGGTGCGAGCCGTCACCGGCCCAGACCGCGCACTGCGCCACGCCCGACTGCGCCAGGCCCGGGATCTGGATCAGCACGTCGTCCGGCTGGTTGCCACCCCGGCCGTCCTCGGTGGCGACGAAGAACGCCGGCACGTCCTGCGGGTTCGGGGGCTGCCGGGTGCTGCCGAGCATCCGGCAGGCGGTGTGGAAGTGACCGCGTACCAGGCCCTGGCCGTTGAGCAGCGAGCTCTCCAGGTAGTAGCCGCCCTGACCGGCGGCGAGGAAGCGGTCCCGCACCAGGTTCTTGGTGGTGACCCGGAGCGTGAACGGCTGGTTGCGCCGCACCTGGTTCGGGAACTGCGTGATCAGCAGCGACGGGTTGTTCGCCGCGGCACCCACCTCACCGAATGCGGTGCTCACACACCGGTTGCCGTTCTGGAAACCGTCGTGCGCCTGGAGCTGGCTGCCGGAGCAGTCCTTGGCGAGCACGTTCAGGCCGTTGTTGCCGCCGTTGTTCTGGCCGCCGCCGTTGTTGTTCCCGCCGCCGTTGTTCCCGCCGTTGTTCCCGCCGTTCTGGCCTCCGTTGTTGCCGCCGTTCTGACCGCCACCGTTCTGACCGCCGCTCTGCGGCGTGTCGCTCACCGCGCACCGGGCGAACTGGTCCAGGCCCTGCGGGCGCTGCGCGAACCGGCCGATGGCGGTGGCGATCCGGTTGAGCGCCGCGGTCCGCTTGTCCGCGAGCGGACCGAGGATCGCGTTGTCTATGAACTCACCGCCGTTGCGGCCCTCCGCCGCGAGCCGCCGGTTCGCCTCGGCGATCTGGCTCTCCAGCAGCGCCAGCGTGCGGTCCACCTCGGCACGGGCCCGGCCGGGCACCTGCGGCAGCCGGCCGCGGACGTCCGGGCAGGCCACCGTCGGGGTGCCGGCGCCGGCACCACCCGCGTTGGTCTGCTGGCACTCGGCCGGCGACATCTGACCGTCGCCCCAGTGGTTGCGGACCCAGCGGCCGTTCTGCCAGGTACGGGTGGTGCTGCCCTGGCCGTCCGGGGCGGTCGCCCCCGGGCTCGCGGGCACGCAGGACGCCGAGGCCGCGCGGGTGGTCGTCCGCCGGTCCTGGGCGGACGAGATCTGGGTGACGGCGACGATGCCGCCGAAGACCGCGAGCGTGCCGACCACTGCCAGCATCCGCTTGCTCCGCGCGTTACCGGATGACCGGCGCGCCCGTGTGGACCTGCGCATCGAATTGCTCTCCTTCTCGATCCGGTAGTTGACTGGTGATCCCGGCGGACCGACGAATTCGGGGTGTGAGATCACTGCGACGCTCAGTCGCGCGTCAATGGCCGACGGTGCCCTTTCCGCACCGTCTCCGCGCCGTCCGGGCGCGGCGGGGAAGATCTGCGTCCATTCCCGATGAGGTACGGAGCGCCGTCGGTGAAGGTTCAACCGGAGATCGGAAAAAAATCGAAAAGCCGCCGTCCGCTCCGGCGAGGACGGTTCAGTCGGCGCAGAGGTGGTCGAAGGCGAAGCCGCCGTCGAAGGAGTCCCGCCGGGCGGCGAGCGCACGGACCTGCCCGAGAAGCTCGTCCCGGTCCAGCAGGGACGGCACGGCGCCGTCGAGGCCTCGCAGCCGCTCCCCCAGCGCCACCACGGCCAGATCCTCGGCGAGCCGCCCCGCGTCGACCCCGCAGGCGAAGCCGCGCGAGGTCAGCCGGACCCGCTCCAGCAGGCAGCGGCCGGGCCGCACCTCGGCCCAGGCCCAGCCCTCCGCCGGCCCGTCGGTCCAGCGCACGTGCAGTCCGCGCACGATCGGGTCGGCGATCCGGCCCGCCACGTACGCCTCGACCGCCTCGACCCGGGCCAGCGCGCCGAGGTCGTTCACCGGTCCGCGCCGGCCGTCCGGCAGCCGGCCGATGATGTCCCGGAACCCGACCGCGTCGTCGGCGTCCGGGTCGGTGCCGTCGGCGTAGGCCCGCGCGTCCAGCACGTACCCGGCGAACCGAAGGACCTGCTCCGCGCCGCCCAGCGCCGGCGACTCGACGCGCACCAGCGGCAGGCCGACGGCGGCGCAGACCGCGTCGGTGAGCCGTTCCTCCCGCCGGGCCGGCGACCCGTCCGGAGCGGGCGTGGTGAACCGCACCGCGAAGCGCGGCAGCTCGGTGTCGGCGGCGCAGACCACCAGGTCGAGCGACGCCCGCCCGGCGGTGCTCCACTGACTGCCGGTGACCCCCGGCGGGCGGCCCTGCACCAGGTCACCGAGCCGCCGGCCGGCGTGACCGAGGTGGCCGGCCCGGACCAGGGACGGCGCGACGCCGGGCGGGACCGGCCGCAGCCAGGAGGCGGTCACGCTGCCTGTGCTCGTCATCTCGCCCCGATCCCCCTCGTCCGGTCGACCCCCGAGTCTAGGCGGTGCGGCGCAGTCGGTACGGCCGCCCGGTGCGCTACCGCGTCCGTCCCTCTAGGCTCTGCCCGTGCCCAGCGGACGGACCCCGGAACAGTTCACCAAACGCAGTCTCGTCGCCGTCTCCCACGCCATCGAACGCGCCGCGCTCGCCGAGGCCGAGGACGGCCCGCTCGTCGTGCTCGCGCTGTTCCAGCGGCTGCCGTACTTCGCCCGGGAGCGCGAGGTCTACCGGCGCATCGCCGGCCGTGCCGCCGTGACGGTGGTGGCGATGGTCGGCGGACCGCCGCCCGACCTGCCCGAAGGGGCGTACGGCGTGACCCTGGACGAGGCGGAGGCGCTGGCCCGGGAGTGGACGGTGGTCGCGCTGAGCCCGCGTTTCGGCGCCACACTCGTCGCGCACGACCGGGCCGAGGTGGCGCCCGCGCCGACGCTGGAGGCCGGCCGGCTGTTCGAGGGCCGCTGGGGTTTCCGCCGCGACGAGGCGCTGCACGAGGTGATCCGGCTGCGCGAGCAGCTCGCCGAGCGGCTGCCCGCCGCGGCGCGCACCGCGCTGGACGAGGCGATCGCCCGGGTGCGGGACATCCCGGCCGGGCCGGGCGAGCCGCGCGCCGAGGCGGCGCTGCGGATGCTGGCCCGCCGCGGCGACCGGAACCACCAGCCGGTCGAGCCGGCCGAGACCATGCTGGACGAATCAGGCCTGGCCCGGTGGTCCGGCGCGGACGGGGTGACCGCCTCCGGCACGCTGCCGGTGGCGCTGGTCGGCCTGCGGGTCGAGGCGCCGCCCGGCTCGCCGGAACGCTTCGGCCGGCGCGGTGTCGCCCGCGAGGGGCACGCCGTGCTCACCGCGATCACCGCCGTGCTGCGGCCGGTCGACCGCGCGGTGCGCGTCACCGAGAACGAGTTCCAGCTCGTCCTGCCCGGACTCGACGAACCGGCCGCGCTGGACGTGGTACGCCGGTTGCACGACGCGATCGGCGCGCTGGCCCGGTCGTACCCGTTCATGGCGTACATCGTGCACGCGGCGGTCGGGGTGACCACCCGGCGGCCGCTGCCCACCGCGGACCTGCGCGCCGCCGTCGACTGGGCGGTACGCAAGGGCCTGCCCGTGGCGGGCCTGCCGCCGGAGAACGCCGACGCCGTGCCCGCGCCGGCCCGCTGACCGGCCGGTCCGGTTCGAGGAGAGGGAGACGCGGTGCGGGTGGTGTCGCTGGTGCCGTCGCTGACCGAGGCGGTCGCGGCCACCCGCCCGGAGGTGCTGGTCGGTGCGACCGACTGGTGCACCCATCCGGCCGGGCTGGACGTCGCCCGAGTCGGTGGGACGAAGTACCCGGACCTGGAGCGGGTGCTCACGCTCGAGCCGGATCTGGTGCTGCTCAACGAGGAGGAGAACCGGCTGGCCGACGCCGAGGCGCTGCGCGCGGCCGGGGTGCCGGTCCGGGTCACCTTCCCGCGTACCGTGCCGGAGGCCCTCGACCAGCTGGGTGAGCTGGTCGTCGCGCTCGGCGTGCCGGCCGAGCCGCCGTGGTTGCGCGAGGCCCGCCACGCCTGGGCCGCGCTGCCCTCGCCGGGACACGTCCGCACCGCCGTGGTGCCGGTGTGGCGGCGCCCGTGGGTGGTGCTGGGACGGGACACGTTCGCCGGGGACGTGCTGGCCCGGCTGGGTGTGCGCAACGGCTGGGCCGGGGACGCGGAACGCTATCCCCGGCCCGGCCTGGACGAGCTGCGCGCCCGCGCGCCGGAGCTGGTGGTGCTGCCCGACGAGCCGTACCGGTTCACCGCCGACGACGGGCCGGAGGCGTTCCCCGGCGTGCCCGCGGCGCTGGTCTCCGGCCGGCACCTCACCTGGTACGGCCCCTCGCTGGCCGAGGCCCCGGCGCTGCTGGCCGCCCAGCTCGCCGCCGCGGGCCCCACCTGACCGGTGAGGCCCGGGTGACGGCGCTCAGGCGACCGGGGTGGCGTGCACCGGGTCCAGCTCCATCAGCGTGGTGTCGTCCACGTCGTACCCGATCGCGTTGTGCACCGCGACCACACCCGCGACCTGCGCGGCGAGGCGGCCGGCCAGCTCGACGGCGCTGCGCCGGTCCAGCCGCCCGTCCATGGTGACCTCGCCGCCGCGGACCTGGACCGTGACCAGGCCGTCGCGCACGGACAGCACGCGGCGCAGCACCTCGTGCACGACCTCCTCGCGGATCTCCGCGTCGGTACGCAGGTGCACGCGCAGCAGGTCACCGCGGGTGACGATGCCGGCGAGCCGGCCCAGGTCGTCCAGCACCGGGAGCCGCTTGACGGCCTCGTGGTCCATCAGCCGGGCGGTCGCCGCGAGCGACGCCCGCTCGTGGGTGGTGACCGCGGGCCCGGTCATCAGGTCCCGGGCGACGAGCGCGCCCGCCTTCTCCCGCGCGGTACGGCGGCGCCGTCCCTCGAAGACCCGCCGCTCGTCCGGGTGACCGGACCGCTCCACCTTGTGCAGCAGGTCCGCCTCGGAGATCACCCCGAGCACCCGGCGGAACGAGTCCACCACCGGCACACCGCTGATCCGCTGCCGCACCAGCACGTCGACGACCTCGCGGTACGGGGTCTCCTCCGTCACCGTGGCGACGTCCCTGGTCATCACGTCGGTAACCTGCCACGCCCTCATCACGACCTCCTCGTACCGGGTCTCCACCTACGACGGTAGGCCGCAGGCGTACGGCCTGGTCAGGGGCGGCGGACCGGCTGCGAGGGGCCGACCGGACCGGGTACGGACGGGACCAAGGACCCGGTCACGAGGGCACCTCTCGGCCCTGCTCCCGGACGCCGCGCGGCGGTGGAATGAATGTGCCACCGGGAAGCGCGGTGCGAGGCACAGGAAGGGACGTGGACACCATGACCGCGACAATCGAGCGGACCCCCGCCGTCAAGCGGACCCCCGCCGCCACCATCGCTCCGGCGGCGCACATCGAGACCACCCGGCAGAAGGCCACCCGGTACGTGTGGGCCGGTCTGCGGCTCGCGCTGGGCTGGATCTTCCTCTGGGCCTTCCTCGACAAGATGTTCGGCCTCGGCCACGAGACCCCGGCGAAGAACGCCTGGATCAACGGCGGCAGCCCGACCAAGGGCTTCCTGGGCAACGCGGTCGAGGGCCCGTTCGCGGACCTCTACCGGAACATCGCCGGCGCGGCCTGGGCGGACACCCTGTTCATGGTCGGTCTGCTCGGCATCGGTGTCGCCCTGATGCTCGGCATCGGCATCCGGATCGCCGCCGTGGCCGGCGGACTGCTCCTGGTCCTGATGTGGACGGCCGTGCTGCCCCCGGCGAACAACCCCTTCATGGACGACCACCTCATCTACGCGGGCCTGCTGGCCGGTCTGGCCCTGGTGGGCGCCGGCAACACCCTCGGCCTCGGCCGGATCTGGGCGAAGCTCCCCCTGGTCCAGCGTCTCCCCTGGCTGAAGTGAACCAGCCCGCTCCGGGGCGGGCGTCGCCGACAGGCGGCGCCCGCCCTCTTTCGTGTCCCCGCCACGCCGGTGTGCGGGGTCCGGCGCGTATCGGCCGGTCGCGATCCGGCAGGATCGACTGTGACCACACCGTCAGCACCGAGGAGACCCGCTCATGGACAAGCCCCAGATCGGCCCGATCGAGGGCGCGCCGCCCGCCGATCTGGTCGTCGAGGACATCACCGTCGGCGACGGCCCGGAGGCCCGCGCGGGCCAGCTGGTGAGCGTGCACTACGTGGGCGTGGCCCACTCGAACGGCCGCGAGTTCGACGCCTCGTGGAACCGGGGTGAGACGTTCGAGTTCCCGCTCGGCGGCGGCCAGGTCATCGCCGGCTGGGACCAGGGCGTCGTGGGCATGAAGGTCGGCGGCCGGCGCAAGCTCACCATCCCGCCGCACCTGGGCTACGGCGCCCGGGGCGCGGGCGGCGTCATCAAGCCGAACGAGACGCTCGTCTTCGTGGTGGACCTGCTCGGCGTGCGCTGAGCGCGACACCGTTCCCGTCGGGCCGCCGGCTTCCGGGCCGGCGGCCCGCCCTGTGCCCGGGCCGACGGTCCGCCGTTGCTCCGGCGGGCCGCCCGCGCCCGGGCCGCCGGCTGTTCAGGCCGCGCAGGCCACCAGCTCGCGAGCGCGGCCGGGCAGGTCCGGCGCGCGGTCGGGCAGGTTCTGGGCGCGGTCGGAGCAGCGCACCGGGAGCACCCGGTGCAGGCCGGTCACCCGCAGCACCCGGGCCACCACCGGGTCGGGGTCGGTGAGCACCAGCTCGCCGCCGCGGGAACGGACCCGCAGGTGGGTGGCGACCAGCGCGCGGACGCCGGCGGCGGAGAGCAGCCGCACACCGGACAGGTCGACCCGCAGCACCGGCCGGGCCGGCGCCGCCCAGAGCGCGGCCCGGAACGCCGTCACGGAGGCGATGTCGATCTCGCCGACCGGGCGCAGCTCGACCACGTGGTCGTGCACGTCCATCGCCACGTGGAAGCGCTCAACGCTGTGTACCATGCGGCCAAACCTACCCGGCCCCACCGACATTTCCGGGCCTCCCGGCGGGGGTTCCGGGTACTGTCCGGGACCCGACCCCGAGCCGCCTCAGGGTCATCCCGCAGCCGCCACGCCACGCCGCGCGGAACGCCGCGAAACGCCGTCGGGGACTGCCCGGCGCGACGCCGCCGGGCCACAATGAGCCGATGGTCGTCCCCCGCCCGCGCGCCCCACTGCTGATCCGGCCGGTCCGCGAGCCGGCGACGGTACCGCCGCCGCTCACCGGCCCCTGGTCGCCCGCAGACACCCGGCTCGACCGGGCCGACCTGCTGCCGCTGCCGGCCGGCGGGCACGGCCCGGAGGACGTCGTGGTCGACGGCGACGGCCGGGTGGTCAGCGGCGACGAGGACGGCCGGCTCTGGTGGTGGCCGGCCGACTCCCCGCCCGGCACGCCGCCGACCCTGCTGGCCGAGACCGGCGGCCGGCCGCTGGGCATCGAACGCGATCCGGTCGACGGCGGGTTGCTGGTCTGCGACGCGTACCGGGGGCTGCTGCGGGTCGACCCGGCCGGCCGGGTGCACGAGCTGACCGGGACCGCGCCGCCGGTGCACCTGGCCGACAACGCGGCGGTGGCGCGCGACGGCACCGTCTACTTCACCGACTCGTCCGACCGGTTCCCGCTCTCGCACTGGAAACGCGACCTGCTGGAGCACCGGCCCAACGGGCGGGTCCTCGCGTACGACAGGCGCACCGGGCGCACCGACGTGGTCGCGGACGGGCTCTACTTCCCCAACGGGCTCGCGCTCACCCCGGACGAGTCGGCGCTGATGCTCGCCGAGACCGCCACCCATCGGCTGCTCCGCCTCGACCTGCCGAGCGGGCGGGCCACGGTGCTCACCGACCTGCCCGCGTATCCGGACAACGTCTCGGGGGTCGGCGACGGCACGTACTGGGTCGCGCTGCCCAGCCCTCGGCTGCGGGCGATGGAACGGCTGCTGCCGCATCCCCGGGTCCGGCAGATCGTGGCCCTGCTGCCCGGCGCGGTGCAGCCGCAGCCGCGCCGCTACGGGCTGGTCGCGCTGGTCGACGGCGACGGCCGGGTGCTGCGCACGCTGCACGGCCCGAGCGGGGCGTACCCGATGGTCACCGGCGTGCGGCAGCACGGCCGCCACCTCTGGCTGGGCAGCCTGACCGCGGCCGGGGTGGCCCGCGTCGGCCTGGACTGAGACGACGCGGGGCCGGCCCGCGCGGACGCGGGCCGGCCCCGTGGCCGTTCCTCCCCAGGTTCAGCCGCCGCTGTTGCTCCGCGAGGGGGCCGGGGCCGGTGACGACCCGCCGGCCACCGCGCCCGGGTGCGGCGTGGCGCTCTGTGTGGGCTTCAGGCCCGCCGGTACGGGCAGCGCGCTGCCCTTGGCGAACTCGTCCCAGCTGACGTTCCAGGCGGTGAAGCCGTTGCCCTGGTCCAGCTTCACCTCGGTGCCCTTGACCGTCACCAGGTCACCGACCTGCGTGAAGCCCATCAGCCAGTCCGCGGCGGTGGCCGAGACGTTGGTGCAGCCGTGCGAGACGTTGGTGCTCCCCTGGTCGCCCTCCGACCACGGCGCCGAGTGGATGAACTCGCCGCCCCAGGTCAGCCGCTGGGCGTCGTCCACGTCGACCACGTAGCCGCCGTTCGGCTCACCCCGGGTGTCGAACGTGGTGTGCTCGTGCTTCTCCATGATCACCATGGTGCCGCTGGACGTCGGCGTGCTCTCCTTGCCGAGGCTGACCGGGATCTTCTTGAGCACCTTGCCGTCCTCGTAGACGGTCATCTGCTTCGTCCCGTTGTCGATGTCCAGGGTCACCTGCCGGCCGACCTTGGCGCTCGCGACCCGGTCGGAATCGCCGACCGCCTCCTTGCCGATGGGCAGCCCCTGCAGCGCGCTGCGCACGCTGATCTTCGTGCCCGGCTTCCAGCGGTCCGGCGCGCGGTACTCGGCCTGCTTGCCGTCGGCCACCCAGGACCAGGTGCCCGGCTGCGGCGGGTCGGTCTTCACGAACAGCCGGCGCTGCACGTCCGCGCGGGCCTCCTTCGGAATCGGCGGGTCGAATCCGAGCACGACCGGCATCGCCGTCCCGTACGTCTGATTCGGCCGGAAATACAATTCGCTGGTGACTGCCGGTTTGGTGGATTTGGCCATCGTCGTGAACGTCGTCTTCTGCGTGGCGGTCTTGCCGGAATCGCCGGTCGCGGTCACCTCCGCGGTGTACGTCCGGGAATTGGCGAGCGGCCGGTCCGGCACCCAGCCGGAACCGTCCTCCCGCGGCTGGGCCGGCACCGCGTTGCCCTTGTCGTCGGTCAGCTTGACGGCTGTCACCTTGCCGTTGCTCACCTTCGTGCCCACCTCCGCGCTGATCGGCACGTCCCGGGTACTGTCGGCCGGCGTCACGGAGACCGACGGCGGCGCCGCCTCGGCCCGCTTCGCCACCGACTTCGGGCCGGCGGTGCACGCGCCGACCGCCAGCGGCGCGGCTGCGACGGTCATCGCGAAAAGCGTCAGTCGGCGCCTCGCAAACATATTTCGCCCCCCATTTCCGAACCCTCTCGCCCACATTCTGTAGGCCCGGGATCGCGCCGTGGCACCTTCGGCGGAATTGCTCGGAAACGGTTGCGGAGAATCATGCCGGACAGGTAATTCCCGTCCCCGCTTGCGCCCCACGCGCCCTCCGCCCGGTTCGCCACCCCCTCGCTCGCCTCCCAGCACGCCCCGGCCCGTCGATCATGAAGTTGACGGCACACGGCGTCCGTTTTGTCCCCGCCAACCTCATGATCGACGGGACGGAGGCGATCCCACGCACCGGCACAACGGTCTCGCAAAGCGGGCAGCGCTGGAGGTGATCACCCCACGCCGCCCGCGTCATCGCCGCGATCTTGCAGTTGCAGCCCCGGACAAGAGTGCGAATCGGGCATATCGTGGACCGAAAGTGCAAGATCGCGGGCGGGCTGCGGGGACGGGCGCGGCCCCGGCCCTCCCACGGAGAGCCGGGGCCGGGAGCCGGACCGGTCAGACGTTGGCTACCAGGAGGGCCGGCTGCTCGACGCAGTCCGCCACGTGGCGCAGGAAGCCGCCGGCCACGCCGCCGTCGCAGACGCGGTGGTCGAAGGTGAGGCTGATCTGGGTCACCTTGCGGACGGCGAGCTGCCCGTCCACCACCCACGGCTTGTCCACGATCCGGCCGACGCCGAGCAGCGCCGCCTCCGGGTGGTTGATGATCGGCGTGGAACCGTCCACGCCGAACACGCCGTAGTTGTTGAGCGTGAACGTCCCGCCGGTCAGCCGCGCCGGCGGCAGCGTACCGGCCCGGGCCGCCGCAGTGGTCTCGGCGAGCGCGGCGGCCAGCTCCCGGGTGGTCAGCCGCTGCGCGTCGCGCAGCACCGGCACGACCAGGCCCCGGTCGGTCTGCGCGGCGATGCCCAGGTGCACGCCCCCGGACTGGACGATCCGCTGGCCCTCAGTGTCGACGTGCGCGTTGAGCTGCGGGTACCTCCGCAGGCCGCTGAGGCAGATCCGGGCCAGCAGCGCCAGGATGCTCACCGGCGAGTCCGGGTTGGCCGCGTTTATCGCGGCGCGCGTCTCCAGCAGGCCGGTGGCGTCCACGTCGACCCAGATGGTCACCTCGGGGATCTCCCGCCGGCTGCGGGAGAGCTTGTCGGCGATCACCTTGCGGATGCCGGTGAGCGGGATGACCGTGTCCCCGTCGCCCGCCGGGGCGAGCCCGACGTGGGCGGCCGGGGCGTCCGGCACCGCTGCGGGCCGGGTCGCCGGAGCGGGGGCGGTCACGGCGGCGTCCAGGTCGGCCCGGCGGATCACGCCGCCCGGCCCGGTGCCGCGCAGCGACGCCAGGTCGATGCCGTGCTCCTTGGCCAGGCGCCGCACGATCGGCGAGATGACCAGCGGCGCCGAAGCCGGAGAGCCAGTCGCCGGACCGGACGCGGGGCCCGTCGAGGCGGACGTGGCGGGCTCGGGGGCCAGCGCCAGCCGCGGCCGGCGCCGCCGCCGGCCCGATCCGCCGTGGCCGGTGCCGTAGCCGATCAGGACGTTGCCGGACCCGGCCCGCTCCTCCTCGCGGTAGGTGGCGTGCGGGTCGGGGGCGTCGTCGAGCGGGGCGATGGTGATCAGCGGCTGGCCGACCGGGCGTACCTCACCCGCGGCGCCGTGCAGGGCCACGACCCGTCCGGCGTACGGGCACGGCACGTCGACGACGGCCTTGGCGGTCTCCACCTCGACCACCGTCTGGTCCACGGTAACGACGTCGCCGACGGCGACCCGCCACTCGACGATCTCCGCCTCGCTCAGCCCTTCCCCGAGGTCCGGCAGGAGGAAGTCGCGGGTCCCAAGAGCCGTGCTCATGCCGTTCCGGCCGGGCATGCCCTCACGGCCCTCGCTCCGCTCGGTGCGTTCGGTCAGGCTGTGCTGACCGGGCATGCCCTCACGGCCCTCGCTCCGCTCGGTGCGTTCGGTCATGCCGCCACCCACCTCGTGTCGGGCTGGTCGTCCCACTGGAGCCGCGCCACGGCGTCCAGCACCCGGTCGACCGAGGGCAGGTGGGTGTGCTCCAGCATGGGCGCCGGGTACGGGATGTCCAGCCCGGACACCCGCAGCACCGGCGCGTGCAGCGCGTGGAAGCAGCGCTCCTGCACCCGGGCGGCGATCTCCGCCCCGACACCGGCGAAGCCCTGCGCCTCCTGGATCACCACGCATCGGCCGGTACGGCGGACCGAGGCGGTGACGGTGGCGTCGTCGAACGGCACGATGCTGCGGACGTCGACGACCTCCAGGTCCCAGCCCTCCTCGCGGGCGGCCTCGGCGGCGGCGAGCGCGACCGGCACCGCCGGGCCGTACGCGATCAGCGTGGCGTCGGTGCCGGGGCGGCGCACGACGGCGCTGCCGATCGGCGCGGTACGGGCCGGCAGTTCCGCTTCGGCGCTGGTGAAGTAGAGCTTCTTGGGCTCCAGGAACACCACCGGGTCGGGGTCGTCGATGGCGGCGCGCAGCAGCGAGTACGCGTCGTCCACAGTCGCGGGCGTGACCACCTTCAGGCCGGGCGTGTGCGCGTAGTACGCCTCGGACGAGTCGCAGTGGTGCTCCACGCCGCCGATGCCGCCGGCGTAGGGCACCCGGATGACGATCGGCACGCTCAACGCGCCACGGGTGCGGTTGCGCAGCTTCGCCACGTGCGAGGCGATCTGCTCGAACGCCGGGTACGCGAACGCGTCGAACTGCATCTCCACGACCGGCCGCAGCCCGGACATGGCGAGGCCGACGGCGAACCCGACGATGCCGGCCTCGGCGAGCGGGGTGTCGAAGCAGCGCTTGTCGCCGAACCGGGCCTGAAGCCCGTCGGTGATCCGGAAGACGCCGCCGAGCTGGCCGACGTCCTCACCAAAGACGAGCACGCGCTCGTCGTCGAGCATCGCGTCGGCGAGCGCCGCGTTGAGCGCCTTCGCCATGGTCATGGTGGCCATCAGGCGCTCCCCTCCGCGTCGGCGGCCAGCTCGGCCCGGACCATCTCGCGCTGCTCGACGAGTTGCGGCGTCGGCTCGGCGTACACGTGGTCGAACAGACTCAGCGGGTCCACGCTCGGCTGGGAGTCCATCCGGCGACGCAGCGTCGCGGCGTACTCCTCGGCCTCCTCGGCGACCGCCGCGACGGCGGCGTCGTCGAGCACGCCCTTGGCCCGCAGGTACGCCTCGAGCCGGGCGACCGGGTCGCGGTCGCGCCACGCCTCGACCTCGTCGGCGTCGCGGTAGCGGGTCTGGTCGTCGGCGTTCGTGTGCGGTTCCATCCGGTACGTGTGCGCCTCGACCAGGTAGGGGCCCTTGCCGGCGCGGGCGTGCGCGACGGCGCGCTCCAGCACCGCCAGGACGGCCACCGGGTCGTTGCCGTCGACCTGCTCGCTGGGTACGCCGTAGCCGACGCCCTTGTACGCGAGGCTGGGCGCGGCGGTCTGCCGGGACAGCGGCACGCTGATCGCGTACTTGTTGTTCTGCACGAGGTAGACGACGGGCGCCTTGAACACGGCGGCGAAGTTGATGCCCTCGTGGAAGTCGCCCTCGCTGGTGGCGCCGTCGCCGATGAACGCCAGCGCCACGGTGTCGCGACCCTGGTACGACTCGCCATAGGCCAGCCCGGCGGCGTGCACGCACTGGGTGGCGAGCGGGGTGCACTGCGGCGCGGTGTGCATGGCGGCCGGGTCGTACCCGCAGTGCCAGTCGCCGCGCAGCAGCGTGAGCACCTCGACCGGGTCGAGGCCGCGCGCGGTCAGCGCCATCGACTCGCGGTAGGTGGGGAACACCCAGTCGGTGTCGCGCAGCGCGAGGACGCCGCCGATCTGGCACGCCTCCTGGCCGCGCGCGGACGGGTAGACGGCGAGGCGGCCCTGCTTGGTGAGCGCGGTGGCCTGCACGTCGAAGCGGCGGCCGACGACCATCCGCCGGTACATCTCGCGCAGCGTCTCGACCGGCGGCTCCGGGTAGTCGTCGCGGGCCGGCAGCGGGGTCCCGTCGGGTTCGAGCAGCCGGACCGGTTCCCGCTGCGGCATGAAGCCGGCCGACGGGTCGGGTGCGGCCGGGGTGGTCTTCCGGCGGGTGCGCGGGGATGCCCTGCGGACCGCCTGGGGTGTGGTCGTCACGGCGGGGACCTCCTGGACGTGTGGTGGCCCTATGCTCCCGGTCGTGGATGATTGACTCAACATGCGGGATGAACGCGGGACGAATGGCACAGGAGGGCGGCTGAGATGAGCCAGGAGACCGGCGCCACACCGGGCGCGGCGGGCGGAACGGGACGTTCGGCCGGGCCGCTGGACGAGGTGGACCGGCGGATCCTCCGCGAACTGGTCCGCGACGCCCGCACGTCCATCCGTACGCTCGCCGAACGGGTGCACGTCTCCCGCACCAACGCGTACGCCCGGGTGGAGCGGCTGCTGCGCGACGGCGTGCTGACCGGGTTCACCGCGCGGGTCGCACCGGAGCCGGCCGGGCTGGGCACGTCGGCGTACATCGCGTTGACCATCGAGCAGAACACCTGGCGGGAGGTCTCCGCCGAGCTGGCCCGGGTGCGCTACATCGAGCACGCGGCGCTGCTCAGCGGCGAGCACGACGTCCTCGCCCTGGTCCGGGCACCCGACAACGCGACGTTGCGGGACGTGGTGCTGGACCGGGTGCAGAGCATCGCCGGCGTGCTGTCCACACGTACCTGGCTGGTGTTCGAGGAGTTCGACGGCACGCAGAGCCCCTGGGACTGACCGGTCAGCGCTCCGGCGGCGACTCCAGCCCTTCGGCGTCGGCCCGCTCCAGCAGCGCGTCCAGCGAGTACCGCCGCCCGTCCAGCCCGGCGTGCGGGTCGCCCCGCCCGGCGAACCGCTCGGGCATGCTGAGCACGTCGAAGTCCTCCGGCCGGGCGTCGTCCAGCTCGGCCCACTCCAGCGGCGCCGAGACCAGCGCCGCCGGGGTCGGCCGGATCGAGTACGCCGAGGTCATGGTGTGGTCGCGGGCCATCTGGTTGTAGTCGACGAAGACCGGCCGGTCCCGCTGGTCGCGCCACCACGTGGTGGTGACCAGGTCGGGCAGGCGGCGCTGCATCTCCCGGCCCAGCGCCAGCACCGCCCGCCGGCACTCGCCGAAGCTCCAGCGCGGCTCGATCGAGACGTAGACGTGGATGCCGCGCCCGCCGGTGGTCTTCGGGAAGCCCTCCAGGCCCAGCTCGGACAGGAACGCGCGTACCTCGTGCGCCACCGGCACCACCTGCGCGAAGTCGACACCGGGCATCGGGTCGAGGTCGATGCGCAGCTGGTCGGGGTGCTCCACGTCGTCCTTCGACACCGGCCACGGATGGAACCGCAGCGTGCCCAGGTTCGCCGCCCAGATCACCACGGCCAGCTCGCTCGGGGCGACCTCGTCGGCGGTACGCCCACTGGGGAACGTGATGTGCGCGGTACGGACCCAGTCGGGCGCGCCGGCCGGGAGCCGCTTCTGGTAGAACGCGTCACCCTTGTTCGTCTGCCGGGTGGCCACCTTGGCGCCCTCGAACACGCCGCGCGGCCAGCGTTCCAGCATGGTCGGCCGGTCCCGCAGCGCGCGCAGGATGCCGTCGCCGACGGACAGGAAGTAGCTGATCACGTCCAGCTTGGTCAGCCCGCGCTCCGGGAAGTAGGGCTTGTCGGGGCTGGAGACGCGGACCAGCCGCTTCCCCACCTGGATCTCCTGCGCCGCCGTGGTCGCCACCGTCACACCGTAGCGACCCGGCGCGGCCGTGGGGACCGGCTCACCGGGACTCCGCCGTCACCGACAGCCGGATCCAGGCGTCCACCCAGGCCCGTCCCGCCGGTTCGCCCGGGTCGGCGCCGAGCGCACCGGCCAGGCCCGCCACTGCCGCGCCGCAGCGATCCAGGCCGACTGCGGCGAGCCCGGCCGCCGTCGCGCGCAGCCGCTCCGGGAAGCCGGCCGGCAGGTGCCGCAGGCCGGTGTGCGCCGCCTGCGCGAGCAGCGCCGACGCCGCACCCAGCGCCGCGGCGACCGGGTCGGGCCGGGTGTCGACCGCGCCGGCCAGCCGGCCGTCGCCCACCCCGGGTGCCAGATCGGGTACGACCACCGCGTCGGCGACCACCGCCAGCGGCTCGACGACGAGTCCGTCGGCGCCCCGGCGCACCGTCCCGCTGACGTAGCGCGGCGGCCCGTGCGTGCCGTCCAGCGCCGCCGCGAGCGCGTCGAGTGCACCAGGGACGGCGGCGTGGTGGGTGGCGGTGATCGTCGCCGTGCCGCCGTCGGCCCCGGTCACCGTGGCGTGCAGGCGCTGCTCGCCGGCCGCGTACCCGATGGCGCGCACCTCGCCGAGCGCGAGGACCCGCACCGACTCGGCGGCGGTGCGGGGACCGCAGCGGCCGGGGTGGCCGCCCGGCCAGCTCGGCGGCGAGCGCGTCCGGGTCGCGGGTGAGCAGGCCGGGCGGCAGGCCGGACCACTCCCCCGCGCCGGGGGTGACAGTGGTGCGGGCCAGCCGGCCGGCGGCGATCCGGAGCCGGTGCGCGGCGCTGCGCACCGCCGACTCGGAGACCACGTTGCCGGTGGCCAGCGCGCCGAGCGTGGCGCCGGTGACGCGCCGTCCGGCCAGCTCGTGGCCGGTGGGCGGGCCGTCGTCGCCGGCGGGATAGGCGCGGTGCAGCACCAGCACGGAGACGGCCGCCGGGTGGGCGAGCACCACGTCCACGCCCACCTCGCCGCCGCTTTCGCGGACGCGGGCGCCGAGGCCGGTCAGCCGTACCCGCCGCAGCGGCGTCTCCGCCGGCTCGTGGGTGCCGAGTACCCGCTCCGCCGGAGTGGCACCCGCGTTCACCACCGCGCGCCGCCGGGCGGGCAACTCGGCGAGCAGGTCGGCGAGGGTCTCCGGCCGGTACCGGGCGCCGCGCGCGGCGTACGCCTCCAGCTGCCCGGCCAGGTCGTCCACCGCCAGCAGCGGCCAGCGCAGACCGGCCGCGTCGAGGTCACGCCGGACCGCCGCGAGCCGGGCGTCCACGCCGGAACCCAGGTGCGTGGCCCCGGTCAGCAGCACGTCGGCGGCCAACGCCACCGCCGCGTCCAGCGCCGGATGCTCCGTCACGGTGGCGGTTCCGCCGACTCGTACCTGCGCCTCGGGCCGGTCCGGCTGCTCCCGGTCGGCCGTCCGGCACGCCCACACGGCGAGGGCGATCGCCTCGCCGCCGTCGTCGGCCGCGTCGCCGCGCGCGTACCCGATCTGGCGCGGCACCAGGAAGCGCACAGTGCCGGTGGGCAGCTCCACGCGCGGCACCGGGTCGGCGGCGTCCGGCCGGTGGACCACGGCGGCGTAGCCGCGCCGCAGCCGCCGTCGCGCGGCGGTGAGCGCCGGCGCGCCGATCGCAGCGGCCAGTTCCTCGTCGGTGACGTCGCCCGGCGACCACCGCCACGGCTCGCTCCCGGCTGTGGCGTCCTCCCGGGCCGGCGCCGCAACCCGGCCCGGCGCGGCCTCGCGGTCCGGGGCGGCGGCGTGCGTGCGCTGGTAGGTCAGCACGACGGCGAGCAGGTGCCGGCACACGCCGGGCGCCGGGCAGGAGCAGATCCCGGCCGCGAGGCCGCCGCCCCCGGGCAGCGTCACAGTCACCCCGTCCGGGTACGCGGCACACACCGCACCGTCGGCGTCCTCGGTGAGCATCGGCCGCTCACCGGCGTCGACCTCCTTCGTGGCGCGCTTCACCAGGCCCCTGTTGCTCAGCGCGGCCAGCACGTCCGGGGTGAGCGCGATCAGGTCGTCACGGGTCATCCGGTCCCCCTACCGGCCCACGTGCTCGGCCACGAAGGCGGCCAGCTCGCCCGGCGTCATCGCGCCTACCGCAGCGCCCACGTCGGCCAGCCGCTGGGCGGTGGCCCGGTCGTACGCCGGGTCGGCCTCCTCGTCCAGCGCGGCCAGCGCGAGCACGTGCGTGCCCTGCTCCACGAGCTGCTTCACCGACCGGACCAGACGTCCGGCGTCGCCGCCCTCGTAGAAGTCGGACACCAGCGCGACGATCGTCCGGCGCGGGTTCTCCACGAGCTGCGCGCCGTACGCGACCGCGCGGGCGATGTCGGTGCCGCCGCCGAGCTGCACCTTCATCAGCAGCTCCACCGGGTCGTCCACGTCGGAGGTCAGGTCGACCACGTCGGTGTCGAAGGCGACCAGGTGGGTGCGGACGCCCGGCAGCCCCCACAGGCAGGCGGCGGTCACCGCGGCGTGGATCACCGAGCCGAGCATCGAGCCGGAGCACGATGGTCTGGCCGCTGCGGCGCAGGTCGTCGAGCAGGCGCCGGACGTCCTCACCGGACGCGGTGTCCAGCGCGCCGGTCGGCTCGTCGGCCAGCAGGAGCGTGGGCCGGTTGACCAGGGCGCGGGCGACGGCGACGCGCTGGCGCTCACCCCCGGAGAGGCGTCCCGGGTACGCGTGCGCGTGCCGGGCGATGCCGAGCGAGTCCAGCAGGGAGGCCGCGTGTTCGCGCGCCGCGCGGGCCGGCGCGCCGGCCAGTTGGGCGGGCAGCAGGACGTTGTCCAGCACGGTCAGGTCGTCGAGCAGGTTGAAGAACTGGAAGACCAGTCCCACGTGCGCGCGCCGGAACCGGGCCGACGCGGCCTCGCCGAGCTTGTCCAGCCGGGTGCCCGCGACGGTCACCGTGCCGGCGTCCGGCCGGTCGAGCGCGGCGAGCAGGTTGAGCAGTGTGGACTTCCCGCTGCCGGAGGGGCCGAGTACCGCCACGCACTCGCCGGGCCGGACGGTCAGCGACACGTCGTGCAGCGCGGGCGGTCCTTCGCCGTAGCGGCGGGTCACCCCGCGTACGTCGATCACCGGATCGGTCATGTGTCGCCCCTTGCGGTCGGGTCGGGCCGGTCTACTGGACGCCGTGACGTTAGGGGCGGATCCGGGGGCCGGGCATCGGTCCGGCGACGCATCGCCGTACCGCCGGAGGTGGATCTTCGCCCGGGGTCATCCCTGCGATGTAGTCGCACTGCACACCGGGGCCGATGCCCCGGCCGGGCACCGGCGGCGAGAATGGACGCGTGAGAGGCATCGTGGCGACCGGGCCGCTGCCGCGGCCGGGCTGGCGCGCGCTGCTGCTCGACGCGGCGCTGGCGGGGGTGCTCGGGCTGGTGTGCTTCCAGGCCGCCACCGACGACGTCGGCGTCCCGCCCCCGCCGTTGCCGCCGCCACTGCCGCTGCCGCCGTTGGCGGTCCCGCCGGAGACGCAGCCGGCGCAGCCCGGGTCGACGCTCGGGGCACTGCTGCTGGTCTTCGTCATGTGCGCGCCGCTGGTGCTGCGCCGCCGGTATCCGCTCGCGGTGCTCTGGGCGACGACGGCCGCCGCGTCACTGGTGCTGGTGACCGACGGGGAGCGGCAGCCGGCCCTGTACCCGTGCGTGGTGCTGACCTGCCTCGTCGCCGTCTACAGCGCGGCGGCGCACAGCCCGTACCGGCTGCCGGTGCTGGCATCGGTCCCGGCGGTGGCGCTGCTCGCCCTGGGGCTGCGGGAGCTGATGCCGGTCACGGTGCCCGCGGCCAACCTGCCGTTCGTCGTGCTGGCCCCGCTGGTGGCCGCCGCGGGCGGCCACCACGTGTGGCGGCGACGGGCGGGTGAGGACCGGCGGCGGCTCACCGCCGAGGCCCGCGCCCACGAGCAGGCGCTGCGCGACGCGGTCGCCGGTGAACGGGCCCGCATCGCCCGGGAACTGCACGACGTCGTGACGCACCACGTCAGCGTGATGGTCATCCAGGCCGGCGCCGCCCGGACGGTGCTCGCCGCCGCCCCGGATCAGGCGCGGGAGGCGCTGCTCGCCGTCGAGTCGACCGGCCGGTCCGCGCTCACCGAGCCGCGGCACGTCATGGGCCTGCTGGCGGATTCCGAACCGGACGACCCGGAGGACCCGCAGCCCGGGATCGAGGGCCTGCCCGAGCTGATCGAACGCGTGCGTGACGCCGGCGTGCCGGTACGGCTGACCATCTCCGGCGAGCGCCGGCCGGTCATCTCCGGTGTCGGGCTGACCGCCTACCGCGTGGTGCAGGAGGCGCTGACGAACATGGTCCGGCACGCGCCCGGCGCCGCGGGCACCGTCGTCGTCGAGTACTCGCCGGATAGCCTGCGGATCGAGGTCGGCAACACCGAGCCCGGCGTCCCGGCCGCCATCGGGGTCTCGGGCGGGCGCGGCCTGATCGGGCTGCGGGAGCGCCTCGCCGTCTACGGTGGGACGTTGCGCGCCGGCGCCCGGCCGGGCGCCGGCTACCACGTCGAGGCACTGATCCCGTGGGAGGCGCCATGACGGTACGAGTGGTGGTCGCCGACGACCAGGCACTGGTCCGTACCGGGTTCCGCATGATCCTCACGGCCGGTGGGGTGGACGTGGTGGCCGAGGCGGCGACGGGCGCGGAGGCGGTGGACGCGGTCCGCCGTACCCGGCCCGACGTGGTGCTCATGGACGTGCGCATGCCCGAGCTCGACGGTCTCGAGGCCACCCGCCGCATCCTCACCGGGGCCGTCGCGGCGCCCCGGATCATCATCCTCACCACGTTCGACCTGGATCAGTACGTCTACGCCGCGCTCGCCGCCGGGGCGAGCGGCTTCCTGCTCAAGGACGTGACGCGGAACACCTGGTCGCGGCCGTACGCATGGTGCAGGACGGTGACGCGCTGCTCGCGCCGGCCATCACCCGCCGGCTGGTGCGGCGCTTCGCCCGCCGCGACCCGGAGACGGCGGCGGTGCACCGCGACCTGGCCACGCTGACCCGTCGCGAGACGGAGGTCCTGCGCCTGCTGGCCGGCGGCCTGAGCAACGCCGAGCTGGCGGCGGCGCTGCACCTGTCCGAGGCGACGGTGAAGACCCACGTCGCCCGCATCCTCGCCAAGCTCCGTCTGCGCGACCGGGTCCAGGCGGTGGTGGTCGCCTACGAGACGGGCCTCGTGAGTCCCGGTTCGCCGGGGGACTGATCGGTCCGGCGACGGCCGTCACGTGCTCAGGTGATCAGCAGCGCACCGACGACGATCAGCGGCACCGAGACGAACAGGAAGATGCCGACGCCGGTGAGCACCCGCCCGCCGCCGCCGTCCTCCCGCTCGGGCGCCAGACCGAAGGTCGAACGGGCCGGCAGCATGCCGATGCGGCTCAGCGTGAGGTCGCCGGTCATCCCGATCACGGCGCCGACGATCATGAACGCCACGCCCAGCCGGTGCGTGAAGTCGCCGCCGCCGACCGCCACCCAGATGCCGACCGCCGCCGCGATCACCACGGCGGCGATCAGGAAGAGCACCAGCGCCTCCCGCAGACCCCGCACCACAGTCGCCATGTGCGCCTCCCTCGGACCCGAGCCGTCCGTCCCGCGTCGTGGGACATTGTGCCGGGTCGATGCACGGCGGCGTAGTCCCGCGCCGGGCCGGTCCGGCACGGTTATCCCCGGTCGAGCCCGGGTACCGGGAGCCGCATGGCGGAGTTGGGATCGCTCTGGATCGTCCGGCACGGCGAGAGCACGGCGAACGTGGCGGCCACGGCGGCCGAGACGTCCGGCGCCGAGCTGATCGACCTCAGCCACCGGGACGCGGACGTGCCGCTGTCGCCGACCGGCGAGGAGCAGGCGCGGGCGACCGCCCGCTGGCTGGCCGGGCTGCCGGAGTCGAGGCGGCCGGACGTGGCGGTGGTGTCGCCGTACCTGCGTGCGGTGCGCACGGCCGAGCTGGCGCTCGACGGCACCGGGATCCCGGCGAGCGTCGACGAGCGGCTGCGCGACCGGGAGCTGGGCGTCCTCGACGGGCTCACCGGCCACGGCGTGACCCGGCGCTACCCGGAGGAGGCGCAGCGGCGTACCCGCCTCGGCAAGTTCTACTACCGCCCGCCCGGCGGCGAGTCCTGGACCGATGTGGCGCTGCGGCTGCGGGCGCTGCTCGGCGACCTGCGCCGCGACCACGAGGGGGGCCGGGTGCTGCTGTTCGGCCACGACGCGCTGGTCTTCCTGCTGCGCTACCTGGTGGAGGGGCTCACCGAAGCGGAGCTGATGGCGCTGACCCGCGAGCACGTGATCGCCAACTGCTCGGTCACCGCCTGGCACGCCGACGACGCCGGCCGGCTCGTGCCGGAGGTGTTCAACGACGTCGCCCACCTGCACCGGCAGGGGGCGAAGCCCACCAGGGAGGACGAGGTCAATGCCGAGCCGGTCTGACGTGATCACCCCCGCGCTGCTGCGGGACTGGGCGCTGCCGGTGCCCACCGGCGGCAAGGAGGCGCGCGGCACCGTGCTGGTGGTCGGCGGCTCCCGGTTCACCCCCGGCGCGGTGCTGCTGGCCGGGGTGGCAGCGCTGCGGGCCGGCGCCGGCGTGCTCCAGCTCGCCGCGGCCGAGTCGACTGCGGCGTCGCTGAGCATCCAGGTGCCCGAGGCGCTCGTGATCGGCCTGCCGGAGACCGGCGACGGCGCGGTCCGCGGCGACCCGGGCGACCTGCTCCGCGGCCTGGTCACCGAGGCCGACGTGGTGGCGGTCGGACCCGGCCTGACGGACATCGAGGCCACCGGGGAGCTGCTGCGCCTGGTCCTGGACGCGGCCGGCCGGGAGACCGCGCTGGTGCTCGACGCGTACGCGCTCGGCGCGCTCAGCCACGCGCCGGATTTGCTGGCCGGGTCCGGCCGCAAGGCGGTGCTCACTCCCAACCTGACCGAGGCGCGGCACCTGCTGGGCCGCGATCCGGGCGACGACCTGGACGCCGAGGCGGTGGAACTGGCCGGCCGGTACGACGCGGTCGTCTCGCTGTACGGGCACATCGCGACGCCGGACGGCCGAGCCTGGCGGGAGGAGAGCGGAGACGCCGGACTGGGCACCTCGGGCAGTGGCGACGTGCGGGCCGGACTGCTCGCGGGTCTGCTCTCCCGGGGCGCCGACCCGGCGCAGGCGGCCTGCTGGGCGGCGTTCGCGCACGCGGTGAGCGGGCAACGGCTGGTCCCCCGGTACGGGCGGATCGGCTTCCTCGCCCGGGAACTGCTCGACGAGATCCCCTGCACGATCGCCACCGTCTGACGATCCACTTCACCGGGCTCCCACCACGTGTAACACCCCGGGAGGCGGTGGCGCTGGTCCGGGCGAGGCCGGTACTTCGCCGTGCCTCCGCCCGGACCGCAGCCCGCTCAGGGGTGCGGTCCACCCGCACGAACCCCTGGGAGTCTGTGTGAACAACCTCCGTCGCAAGACACTCGCCGCGGCGTCGGCAGTGACGCTCGGCGCCGGGCTCGCCCTCATCGGCGCCACGGCACCGGCCGCGGCCGTCGGACCGGAAACCTCTTACATCGTGCTCGCCCCGCAGGGCAACAGCACCGCCAAGGCCGCCGCCCGCGTGGCGGCCGCCGACGGCACCGTGGTGGCCGCGTACGACAAGATCGGTGTGCTGGTCGTGCGCTCGTCCGCCCCGGACTTCGCCACCCGGGTGGCGGGCGCCGGCGTCGAGTCGGTCGCCTCCACCGCCGGCCTGGGCACCGCCCTGGACGAGGGCGAGACGGTCGAGGTGCCGGCCGCCGCCGTCGCCGCGGCCACCGGCGACCCGACCGCCGAGCCGCTCTACAACCTGCAGTGGGACATGCCCCAGATCCGCGTCCCGCAGGCGCACGCCGTGACCGGCGGCAGCCCGTCGGTCGTGGTGGGTGTGCTGGACAGCGGCGTCTCCAGCAGCCACCCGGACCTGGCGACCCAGATCGCCAAGGACAAGAGCGCCTCCTGTGTGGGCGGCGTCCCGAACACCGCCGAGGCCGCGTGGAACCCCACCACCAGCGACCACGGCACGCACGTGGCCGGCACCATCGCCGCCGCCGTCAACGGCGTCGGTGTCACCGGTGTCGCGCCGGGCGTGAAGGTCGCCGCCGTCAAGGTGGTGAACGACGACGGCTACATCTTCCCGGAGGCCGCGGTCTGCGGGTTCATGTGGGCCGCCGAGCACGGCATGCAGCTGACCAACAACAGCTACTACATCGACCCGTGGGAGCTGAACTGCCGCAACGACGCGCGTCAGCGCCCGGTGTGGAAGGCCGTGCAGCGGGCCCTGCGCTACTCGCAGTCCCAGGGCGTGCTGCACGTCGCGTCGGCCGGTAACTCGAACTACGACCTCGCCCACAAGATCACCGACACCGGCAGCCCGAACAACGGCACGCCGGAGGAGCGCGAGAACCTCACCAACGCCTGCCTCGACCTGCCGGCCGAGGCGCCGGGCGTGGTGACCGTCGCGGCCGTCGGCCCGACCGGGGAGAAGAGCTACTACTCCTCGTACGGCCAGGGCGTGATCGACGTGACCGCGCCGGGTGGCGACACCCGGTTCCGGACCCAGGGCGCCCGCTCGACGTCCGCCGACGGCATCCTGTCCACCACCTTCAACACCGCCACCCGCACCAACGGGTGGGGCTACAAGCAGGGCACCTCGATGTCCAGCCCGCACGCTACCGGCGTCGCGGCGCTGGCGCTGTCCGCGCACCCGGGCATGACGCCGGGCCAGCTGGCCTCGTTCCTGGAGCGCACGGCGGTCGCGAAGTCCTGCCCGTCGGGCGTCTACAACCCCGTTCCGCTGATCCCGGCGGGCCCGAACGCGTACGACGCGACCTGCTCCGGCGGGAACCGCAACGGGTTCTACGGCGCCGGCGTCGTGGACGCGTACAACGCGGTGAAGTAACCGGTATCCGCGTGGACCGGGCCCGGCGATCACGCCGGGCCCGGCCTGTTTGTCCTGGTGGGGCGCCGGGTAGGGGGGCACCGTCAGCCGACTTAGGAGGTAACCGGTGTCCACCGATGCGATCGTCCTGCTCAAGGAGGACCACAAGGAGATCCGCCGCCTGTTCAAGGCCTTCCAGGAGGCCGAGGAGGGACCGGCGAGCAAGCGCGGGAAGATCGTCGGGCAGATCCTCGAAGCCCTCACGGTGCACACCTACCTCGAGAACGAGGTGATGTACCCGGAGGTCCGCGAACTGGTGCCCGACGTCGAGGACGACGTCCTGGAGTCGTACGAGGAGCACCACGTCGCGGACGTGCTCTGCTTCGAGCTGTTCACGATGGACGCCGGCGACGAGCGGTACAACGCCAAGACGACGGTGCTGATCGAGAACGTGCTGCACCACATCGAGGAGGAGGAGCAGGAGTGGTTCCCGAAGGTCCGCGAGGCGCTCGGCCGTAACCGGCTCCAGGAGATCGGCCGGCGGATGCTCGACCTGCGCCCGAAGGCGCCGAAGACGCCGACCGCCCCGAAGGCGCTGAAGAAGTCGCTGGACGCCGTGGTCGCCTGACACCGGCCGCGTTACGCGAGCGGGACCGCCCCTCGGCGAAGGGGCGGTCCCGCTCGCATGGTGGGGTCAGTCGCCGGAGCCGGGCTCGGCCATCTTGCGGTGCTGCTCGGCCTTCAGCCGATCCGGAACGATCTTCCCGGCCGCCACCTGGATCTTGTTGACCAACGAGCCGGCCGCGACCTTGTGCTCCCCCTTCATCAGCGCCTCGAACGCGTCCTCGGCCACCTTCCGGGGGTCGTCCTTGGGCCCCTGGCCGACCCGGGTGTCGGTCATGTCGGCACGGTCGAAGAACTCGGTGTCGGTCGGGCCCGGCATCAGCGAGGTGACCGTGACGCCGGTGTCCTTCAGCTCGTTGCGCACCCCCTCGGCGAAGGACTGCACGAACGACTTCGAGGCGTTGTAGACCGCCTGGTACGCCCCGGGCATGGTGGCGGCGATGGACGAGGTGAACAGCACCCGCCCGGCGCCCCGGCGGACCATGTCCGGCAGCAGCAGCTTCGCCAGGTGCACGGTCGATCGGACGTTCAGGTCGATCACGGTGAGCTCGTCGGCCAGGTCGGTGCCGCCGACGAAGTCGCCGCCCTCGCCGCGCCCGGCGTTGAGCGCCAGCGCGTCGACCGGCCGGCCCAGGCCGGTCACCTCGCCGGCCAGCCGGGTGACGCCCTCGGGCGTAGCCAGGTCCACCCGGACCGGGTACACCTCCGGGCCGCCGTCGCGCCGCAGGTCACCGGCCGCGCGCTCGATCGCCGCGTCCTCGGCGGCGACCACCACGTCGTAGCCGTGCTCGACGAACTGGACCGCAAGCTCGTACCCGATGCCGCTGGACGCGCCGGTCACCACGGCGAGCGGCCGTCCGGTGCTCGGTGTGGTCATGGTCGTGCCTCCTCTCCCCCGGGCCGGGCCGGGGCCGGCCCTCCCCCACGGTGTGCCCCGGGACGGGCGGCCCAACCCCGCAGGTCCCGGCCGGGCCGGTAGGATCGGCACGGGCCGTGACTGGCGCGTGGAGATGGAGCACCATCGGGGAGCGGCCTCGTCATGAGGACGCATGCCGAGCGCCTGGGCCTTCCGCACGTCACCTGGAGGTCGCATGTCGCGCAACGCCGAGTCCACCGCCTTCCGCAGCGCGCTGGAGGTCGTCCGCGGCGTCGAGCCGCGCGTGGCCGACGCCATCGCCGCGGAACTGGCCGACCAGCGCGAGTCGCTCAAGCTCATCGCCAGCGAGAACTACGCGTCGCCGGCGACGCTGCTGGCGATGGGCAACTGGTTCAGCGACAAGTACGCCGAGGGCACGGTCGGGCGCCGGTTCTACGCCGGCTGCCAGAACGTCGACACCGTCGAGGCGCTCGCCGCCGAGCACGCCCGGGAGCTGTTCGGCGCGTCGCACGCGTACGTGCAGCCGCACTCGGGCATCGACGCCAACCTGGTCGCGTTCTGGGCGATCCTGGCCGACCGGGTCGAGTCCCCCGCGCTCCGCAAGGCGCAGGCGCGGCAGGTCAACGACCTGACCGAGGCGGACTGGTTCGCGCTGCGCCGTGAGCTGGGCAACCAGCGGATGCTCGGCATGTCGCTCGACGCCGGCGGGCACCTCACCCACGGTTTCCGGCCGAACATCTCCGGCAAGATGTTCGACCAGCGCAGCTACGGCACCGACCCGGCCACCGGCCTGATCGACTACGACCGGGTGGCCGAGGCGGCCCGCGAGTTCAAGCCGCTGATCCTGGTCGCCGGTTACTCCGCGTACCCGCGGAAGGTCAACTTCCGGATCATGCGGGAGATCGCCGACTCGGTCGGCGCCACCTTCATGGTCGACATGGCCCACTTCGCCGGGCTGGTCGCCGGCAAGGTCTTCACCGGCGACTTCGACCCGGTGCCGCACGCCCACATCGTCACCACCACCACGCACAAGTCGCTGCGCGGCCCGCGCGGCGGCATGGTCCTCTGCGGGCCGGAGCTGGCCGACCAGGTCGACCGGGGCTGCCCGATGGTGCTCGGCGGGCCGCTGCCGCACGTGATGGCCGCCAAGGCGGTCGCGCTGGCCGAGGCGCGCCGCCCCGACTTCGCCGACTACGCCCAGCGGATCGTGGACAACGCGCAGGCGCTCGCCGACGGGTTGCTGCGCCGGGGCGCGACGCTTGTCACCGGCGGCACCGACAACCACCTGGTGCTCATCGACGTGTCCGGGTACGGCCTGACCGGCCGGCAGGCCGAGCAGGCGCTGCTGGACTCGGGCATCGTCACCAACCGCAACTCGGTGCCGCAGGACCCGAACGGCGCGTGGTACACCTCCGGCATCCGCATCGGCACCCCGGCGCTCACCACCCGGGGCCTCGGCGCCACGGAGATGGACGCCACCGCCGAGCTGATCCACACCGTGCTCAGCCAGACCACGCCCGGCACCGGCCCGGACGGCGCACCGTCGAAGGCGAAGTACGTGCTGGACCCGGCCGTCGCCGAGTCCGTCGGCAAGCAGGCCGCCGACCTGCTCACGCCGTTCCCGCTCTACCCCGCCGTGGACCTGGGCTGAGCCCGGCCGACACGACGGCGGCGCCCCGGGAGAACGAGTCTCCCGGGGCGCCGGTGTGAACGGGGTCAGCGCAGCGGGCGCTTCAGGTGGTAGCGGTGGACCTCGGTGCTGCCCTGCACGTTGTTCACGTCCTCGGCGGCGGAGACCAGCTCCCAGCCCTCCCGGCCGACCCGGTTGAGGTGCGCGATCGCGGTGTCGCCGTACGCGGTCACGTCGGTGCGTGACCCGTCCGGGCCGTACCACACGAACGAGACGTGGAAATTGCGACCCTGACCCTGATACCGACGAACGAGCAACGCGTACTCCCAGGCAACCATTCGTCCATTATCAACAGACGAACGGCATCAGGAAACACGCACTGTGCCGGAACCCTGACACTCCGGCGTCGCATCGCCGTTCATGGTGTCCGTGACCAGCGCGGCCAGCCGGTCCAGGCCGACATCGATCGACTCCGGTGTGACGGCGCTCACCGACAGCCGTAGCGCGTTGACCGGTGTGCCCGCGTCGTAGAAGTGCGCCATCGGCGTCCAGAGCACGCCGTACTCGCGGGCCGAACGGTGCAGCAGCGCGTCGTCGACAGCGAACGGCACGCTCACCACCACGAAGAATCCGCCCGCCGGCACCGTCCAGGTGACCGGCCCGCCGGCCGGGAAGCGCCGGGCCAGGCCGTCGGCCAGATGGCGCAGGTTGCGGGCGTACGCGGCCCGCTCCCGCACGTTCGCGGCCACCAGCGAGCAGTCGTGCGCCAGCAGCGCGCCGCCGATCACCGCCTGGCTGATCGGCGACGTGTTCACGGTGACCATGCTCTTGATCTTCGCGAGATGGTCGGCGAACGGGACCACGGTGCCGTCCGCCTCCCCCACCCGTTGGTCGGCGACCACGTAGCCGACCCGGGCGCCTGGCAGCACGGTCTTGGCAAACGACCCGAGGTAGACCACCCGCCGCGCGGTGTCGAGCGCCTTCAGGGTGGGCCGCCGCTCGGTGCCGTCGGCCGGGAACAGGCCGTACGGGTTGTCCTCGATCAGCAGCAGGTCCTCCTCGGCGGCCAGCTCCAGCAGCCGCCGCCGCTGCGCGGTGTCCATGCTGACGCCGGACGGGTTGGCGAAGTCGGGCATCACGTAGCAGCCCCGGGGCCGCAGCCCCTCCGCGCGGGCCCGGCGCACCCCGGCGCGCAGGTCGGCCAGGTCGACGCCGCCGGGTCCGCCGCCCACCGGGCGCACCGGCAGGTCGACCAGGCGGGCCGCGCCGGTGAGCCCGACGTACGTGGGCGCCACCGCGAACAGCACGTCGGCCGGACCGGTCCGCAGGGCGCGCAGCACCAGGAACATCGCCTCCTGGCAGCCGACCGTCACCACCATCGACTCCGGGTCGACGGCGAGGCCCTCGTCCACGGCGAGGTGCCGGGCGATCAGGTGGTGCACGATCCCCTTGGTGCGCCCGTACTGCAACAGCGTCCGGTCCACGCCGGCCCGGTCCAGCCCGACGTCCTCGGCGAGGTGGCGGCGGAAGCGGTCCAGGTGCGTGTGCAGCAGCGCGGAGTCGAAGAACTCCTCGTACGGCCGCCCGGCCGCCAGCGACACCGCGTCCGGGTAGTGCTGGGCCACCTCGTTGAGGAAGTTCATCGAGTTCAGCGCCGGGTCGCCGACGCTGCCGTGCAGCGCCGAGACGGCCAGGTCGACGGGTTCCACGTCAGCCTCCGATCCGGGTACGCAGCCGCCGGGCCGAGGCCGGGTCGGGGCAGCCGCTGAGGATGAGGGCGTCACGCAGCTCCGCCGCGAGCAGCGCCAGTGCCGCCTCGGCGCCGGCCCGGCCGCCCGCCGCGAGCGCCCAGAGCAGTGGCCGGCCCAGCAGCACGCCGTCCGCGCCGAGCGCCAGCGCGCGCAGCACGTCGACGCCGCCGCGGACGCCGCTGTCCAGCAGCACCTCGCACCGCTCGTCGACCGCCTCGACCACCTCGGGCAGCACTGCCGCGCTGGCCGGGGCGGCGTCGAGCTGCCGTCCGCCGTGGTTGGAAACCACCACGGCGTCGACGCCGGCGTCCGCCGCGCGGACCGCGTCGCGCGGGTCCAGGATGCCCTTGACGAGCAACGGCACCCGGGTACGCTCCCGCAACCACTCCAGGTCCGCCCAGCTCAGCGCCGGGGCGAACACCGCGCCGGTGTGCACCGCCACCGCCGAGACGCCGGGGGTGCCCTGGTGCGCCAGGTCGTCCCGGCCGCCGGGCAGGTTCGCGGCGGTGACGTGCGGCGGCAGCGCGAACCCGTTGCGGGCGTCGCGCAGGCGCCGCCCGAGCACCGGCACGTCCACAGTCACCATCACCGCCGCGCAGCCGGCCGCCTCCGCCCGGTCGAGCAGGTCGGCCACCAGCGCCCGGTCGCGCAGCCAGTAGAGCTGGAACCACACCGTCGCGCCGGTCGCCGCGATCTCCTCGATCGGCGTGCTGGACAGCGTGCTCGCCACGTACGGCACGCCCGCCGTCCGGGCCGCCGCCGCGAGCGCCGGCTCGCCGTCGGGGTGCAGCAGCCGCTGGTACGCCATCGGTGCGACAGCCACCGGCAACGCGGCCCGGCCGCCGGGCAGCACCGCCTCGGTGGACGGGTCGTCCACCCCGGCCAGCATCCGGGGCAGCACCGCCACCCGGTCCAGCGCGGCCCGGTTCGCCGCCAGGGCGGTCTCGGTGCCGCTGCCGCCGTCGACGAAGTCCCACACGTCGGCCGGCAGGACCGCCCGGGCGAGCGCGGCGAACTCGGCCAGGCTGGCCGGCGACACGAACCCGTCCGCCGGGTCAGCCATGATCGGCACCCGTCGCCACGTGCGCCGGGTCGAGCCCGAACACGCGGCGCAGGAAGGCGGCGGCCCGCTCCTGGGCCTGCCGTCCGGCGCCGAACACGCCGGGCATGGCGAAGAACCCGTGCACCATGCCCGGGTAGTCGTCCGTCTCGGTGGGCACACCGGACTCGCGCAGCCGCTCGGCGTACCGCAGGCCCTCGTCGCGTAGCGGATCGTGCCCGGCGGTGACCACGAACGCCGGGGGCAGGCCGGACAGGTCCTCGGCGAGCAGCGGCGACGCGAGCGGGTGGGCGGCGTCGCCGGGGTCGACGAGGTAGTGGCCGCGGTACCAGCCGACCGAGTGCCTGTTGAACAGCATCGGGTCCTCGTCGTCGCCCGGCCGGTGCCCGGGCCGCTGGTCGGTGTTCGGGTAGACGAGCAGCTGGGCGGCGAGCCGGGGACCGCCGTCGGCGCGCGCCAGCAGCGTCACCGCGGCGGCCAGGTTCCCGCCCGCGCTGTCCCCGCCCACCGCCAGCCGGTCGGCGTCGACACGGAACTCGGCGGCATGCGCGGCGAGGTGCCGCAGCGCGGCGTGGCAGTCCTCCACCGCCGCCGGGAACGGGTGCTCCGGGGCGAGCCGGTAGCCGACGGTCACGGTCTGGACGGTGGCCAGGTTGACCAGCCGCCGGCAGATCCCGTCGGCCGTGTCGACACTGCCGAGCGTCCAGCCGCCACCGAAGAAGTAGACGAGCGTGGGCAGCGGACCGTCACCGTCCGGCCGGTGGATCCGCACCGGCAGCGGCCCGGCCGGGCCGGGCACCGTCGTGTCGCGTACCTCGGCGACCGGCTCGACCGCGCCGGACCCGGCGCGGATCGCGGCGAGGTCGGCGGCGCGGGCCTCGGCCAGGGTCTGGGTGTAGAGCGGCACGGTGCCGGCGGCGGCGCGCGCGGCCCGCCACGCGACCACCTGCGGATCGAGTGTCATCCGGCCTCCCCGGTGGTGACGAAGAGTTTGTCGATTCCACGCAGGAACAGGCTCCCGCTGTACGTGTAGGGCTGGGTGACGGCGAGCCGGGGAAAACGCGCGAACAGGCGCGGCAGCGCCAGGCGGCCCTCCAGCCGGGACACCGCCGAGCCGAGGCAGAAGTGCAGCCCGACGCCGAAGGCCAGCGACGGCGGGCCGGCGCGGTGCGGATCGAAGCGGTCCGGGTCGGGGAACCGGGCCGGGTCGCGATTGGCGGCGGCGATGAGCAGCAGCACGTTGTCGTCGCGGCTGATCGGCACGCCGCCGAGGTCGACGCCGGCCGGCGCGGAGCGGGCCAGGAAGTGCACCGGACTCTCCATCCGCAGCACCTCCTCCACGCAGCCGCGCGCCAGCTCGTCGTCGCCTGGCAGCGCGGCGGTGACGTCCGGGTGGTCAAGCAGCAGCGGCAGACCGTTGCTGAACATGTAGACGGTGGTGACGAAGCTGGCGTTGAACAGCACGATCAGGTTGCTGATCAACTCCTCCTCGGTGAGGTCGACGCCACCCGCGTCGAGCACCTCGACCAGCCCGCTGATCAGGTCGTGGCCGGGCGTGCGGCGGCGGTGGGCGATCAGGTCCCGGTAGTAGACGCGCAGTTCCTCGGCGGCCTGGTTGGCCCGAGCCAGCCGCTCCGGCGTCTTGCCGGACACGTCCATGTACTCGTCGATCCAGTCGACCCGCTGCCGGTACCAGGTCAGGTCGGCCGCGGGCAGGCCGATGAACTCGGCCATCACCAGCGCCGGGACCGGGTACGCGAAGTCGGCCACGAAGTCCACCTCGTGCCCGCCCGCGCCCGCCTCGGCCAGGTGGTCCAGGCGTTCGGCGACGATCCGCTCGATCACCGGCTCCAGCGCGCCGAGGCGGCGCGGGGTGAACGTCTTGGCGAACACCGCGCGCATCCGGGTGTGGTCCGGCGGGTTGACGAACATCATCGAGGTGAGGAACGTGCGCAGGATCTCCTGCTCCTCCCAGCCGGGCGGGAAGCCCTTGTACCAGCCGGGATCGCGCAGGATCTGGTCCACCACGTCGTACCCGCCGGCGACCGCGCTCACGGTGCTGTGCTCGGCCCGGGCCGGCACGGCGTTTATCGGCCCGTGCTCGTGCAGGGCCGCGTAGAAGGGATAGGGGTTCTGCCGGCCCTGCTCGCTGTACAGGCCGGTCAGGATCTCGCTGACGTCCACTGTCTCTTCCTCCCCAGGAAAACGGTGGCGGGGGCGGCGTCGTGTCGACCGCCGCCCCCGCCCGGTGTCACAGTCCGAGCAGCTTCAGTGGTACGGCGTTGGCCATGACCGCGGCGCCCGTGTCGTTCGGGTGGATGTGGTCACCCGAGTCGTACGCCGGCAGCAGCCGACTCGGCTGGGCCGGATCCCGCATCACCGCGTCGAAGTCGACGATGCCGTCGAACTCGGCCCGGCCGGGCCCGCGCAGCCAGGTGTTCACCGCCTGGCGGGTGGCGTCCTTCTCCGGGGTCCACACGCCCGGCCCGCCGTTGCCCTCGTACGGCATGAGCGTGCCGGCGATGCTGGTCAGGCCCCGCGCCTGGACCTGCCGGTTGAGCTGGCGCAGCGCGGCGATGATCGCCTCGGGGCTGTCGCCGTTCATCCAGATGTCGTTGATGCCCAGGTGGGTGATGACGGTCCGCACCCCGGTCTGCGGGAACACGTCCTCGTTGAGCCGGGCCAGCGCGTTCGGGCCCAGCTCGTAGTAGCCGGGGAAGTTGTCCGCGCCGGGCTCGGTGCCCTCGTGGTTGAGCCGGTTGCCGGCCAGGCTGAGGTTGAGCACACCCGGCGTACGCGGCTCCGGGCGGGCGTCGATCAGCCGCTTGGCCAGCAGGTCGGACCAGCGCTGGTCGGCGTTGACGGTGCTGCCGTTGCCGTCGCTGATGGAGTCACCCAGCACCACCACCGAGCCGGGCGTGGCCTTGCGTTCCACGTCGATGCCGGACAGGAACATCCAGCAGCAGTTGGGCCGGATGGTGAAGCCGGTGCCCTCGGCCGCCGAGGTGAGGTCGGTGGCGCCGATGAAGTTGGTGACCCGGGACTGGCCGTGGAACGTGACCGGCCCGGTGAGCACCGGGAAGTACAGGGTGACGACCAGGTCCTCCTGCTCGGCCACCGGGAAGGCCACCGGGTCGCTGAGCAGTTCGGCGCCCTTGTTGATGGTCGCCGAGCCGGCGCCGGAGAACGTCAGCTGGCGGACGCTCGACCCGACGATGTCGGACAGGTCGTCCGGGGTGGCGGTGTTCGGCCGGGCGATGGTGGCGCGGCCGACCTGGACGGCCTGCTCGCCGTACAGGTTGGTCAGCCGCACCCGCAGGCGCGGGCCGCCCACCGAGGTCTGCACGGTCATCCGGATGCTCTGGTTGTTCAGGCCGGTGTTGGTCAGGCCCACTGTGTTCCCGCGGGTCACCGCGGCGGCCCAGGTCCCGGCCCACTCGGCGCGCCCGTGCCCGGCGCGCCCGTGCCCGGCGCGGTCGTTCCCGGTCGGGCCGGCGCTCGCCGTGACCGCCGGGGTGGCGGCGATCAGCAGCGTGACGGCGGAAGCTATGACGTGCCATCTCTTCGGGGTCGGCATCGATCCTCCATGGTCGGCAGCCCCGGGCGTGACGCGGTCGGCGGCACCGGCCCGGGCGATGGACCGGAAACTAGCTTCCGGCTGTGACGAGCGTCAATCAACCTGATCGACATGATCAAATGCCCGCGGGACGGGACGCAGCGACGATCGGCTCTGTCCGCCGTGGACCGCGGCTGCCTAGGCTCGGGGCTGGCGGCGGTGCGGTCGCCGACCCTGGCACCTGCCGTCTTGTCCCGGCCCTGACCTGGCCGGACGCCGCTCGCGGACCATGATGGGGGCTGCCCGATGACCGACCGGCCGAACTATGTGCACGAGGCGCTGGAGCTGTTCGCCGGGTTCGGCGACCGGGAGGCGCTCGTCGGCGGCGGACGCCGCCTCACCTACCCCCAGGTCGCCGCCGGGGTACGCGGCCTGGCCGCCGCGTTGCACCACCACGGGGTACGCCCCGGCGCCGCGGTGCTGGTGATGCTCGGCAACACGGTCGAGGGGCCGCTGCTGCAACTGGCCCTGCACCTGCTCGGCTGCCGGAGCATGTGGGTCGCCCCGGTGACCTCGCGGCGGGAGGTCGACGAGTTCGTCGCGCTGTCCGCGCCGGAGGCGTTCGTCCACGACCCACGTGACGCGCAGGCGGTGGAGATCGCGGCGGGCCTGTCCGGCGTACCGGTGCTCTGCCTCGGTCCCGGCGGCGCCGGACCGGACCTGACCGCCCGGGCCGCCGGGCCGGTCGCGGAACCGCCCGCCGGGGTGCCCGCGCCGGAATCGTTCCTGCAGACCAGCGGCACCACCGGCACGCCGAAGCTGGTGCACCACCGGGAGAGCTTCTACCGGCAGGTGCTCGCCCTGGCCGCCGACTTCCGGGGCGCCGGGTACCCGCTGCTGCGGCACCTGTCGCACTCCCCGATGTGGCTGGCCAGCGGCCAGATCACCACACTGTTCAACCTGTTCACCGGCGGCGTGCTGTTCCTGCGCGAGCAGTGGGATCCGGCCGCCTTCATCGCCACCGTGGACGCCGAGCGGCTCACCTCCACCTTCGTCACCCCGCCGATGCTCTACGAGGTGCTCGACCACCCCGACCTGCCGGGCGCCGACTTCTCCGCCATGTTCATGTTCAACGTGGGCGCCGGGCCCGCCGCGCCGGCCCGGCTGCGCCAGGCCATCGCCCGCTTCGGCCCGTGCCTGCGCATCGTGTACGGGCTCAGCGAGGCGGTGGTCATCTGTGCGCTGCCGGGGCTCACCGAGGACCCGGAGCACCCGGAGCGGCTGCGGTCCTGCGGCCGCCCGTACGGCGACGTGACGGTGGAGATCCGCGACGCCGACGGCCGGGCGCTGCCCGCCGGTTCCGACGGCGAGGTGTGGGTACGCACCAAGCTGAGCTTCGCCGGCTACCACGGCCGGCCGGAGCTGACCGCCGAGACGCTCGTCGACGGGTGGGTCCGCACCCGCGACATCGGGCACCTCGACGCCGACGGCTACCTCTACCTGGTCGACCGGTTACAGGACCGCATCCTCACCCGGCAGCGCAGCTGGCCGATCTACTCCCGCCCGATCGAGGACGCGCTCGCCGGCCACCCCGAGGTACGCGCCGCCGCCGTCATCGGCGTACCGGACCCGGTGGCCGGGGAACTGCCGCACGCGTACGTGGTGCCCGTGCCGGACGCGTCGGTGACCGGCGAGGAACTGATCGCACTCGTGGTCCGGGAACTGAGCGAGACGTGGGCGCCCGGCGCCGTCGAGTTCGTCGACGCGCTGCCGCTGAACCGGTCCGCGAAGGTGGACAAGCGCGCCTTGCGTGCCCGGTACGCCGCCGGTCATCCGGCCGGCGCCGACCCGATCGGCAGTCCGGCGTGAACCCGCGCCGGGAGTTGTACACCCTGGTCGGCGCCGACCTGCTGTCCAACCTCGGCACCCGGATCTCGGTGGTCGCCATCCCCTGGCTCGTGCTGGAGACCACCGGCAGCCCCACCAAGATGGGGCTCGTCGCCGCGGCGGAGACGCTTCCGTACATGCTCTCCAGCGCGCTCGCGACCCCGTGGGCGGACCGGTTCGGGGTACGCCGTACCTCGGTGTTCGTGGACGCGGCGAGCGCCGTCGCGATGGCCGTGGTGGCGCTGGCGCCCTGGCTCGGCTTCGGCACGCTGCTGGTGCTGGTGGCGATCGCCGGCGGGCTGCGCGGCATCGGCGACCGGGTCAAGCATGTGCTGTTCAAACCGGCGGCCGAGCGGGCCGGCGTGCCGCTGATCCGGCTCACCAGCGCCTACGACGGCCTGGCCCGGGGCATGACGCTGTTCGGCGCGGTGCTCGGCGGGCTGCTCATCGACTGGGTGGGGCTGACCCGGGCCATCTGGATCGACGCGGCCACGTTCGCGGTCTGCGCGCTGCTGATCGGCGTGCTGGTCCGGCCACCGGCACCGGCGCAACCGGCGCCCCGGGAGCCCTACCTGCGGGCGCTGCGCGGCGGCTTCGCGTACCTGCGCACCGACCGGACGCTGATGATCATGCTGATCGTGGTCTCGGTGTCGAACATGTTCGCCAACGCCAGCGTCGCGGTCTGGATCCCGCTCTGGGTCAACCAGGTGCTCGGCGACCCGGCCGGATTCGGTCTGCTGCTCGGCGTCTTCTCGGCCGGCGCGCTGCTGGGCAACCTGCTGTTCACGATGTTCGGCACCCGGCTGCCGGCCGGGACGACGTTCGCGCTCGGGCTGACGCTCAGCGGCGCACCCCGGCTGCTCGCACTGGCACTCAGCGACGACCTGGTCGTGGTGCTCGTCGTGACGTTCCTGTCCGGCATCGGCATCGCGGCGGTCAACCCGCTGCTCGGCGCCGCCCTGTACCAGCGGGTGCCGGGCGAACTCCAGACCCGGGTGCTGGGCATCTCCGGCTCGGTGGCGTTCCTCGGCCTGCCCGTCGGCGCGCTGCTCGGCGGCTGGTCGGTGGCGCTGCTCGACCTGACCCCGGCGCTGCTGGTGATGTCGGTGGTCTGCCTGGTGCTGACCGTCGGACCGCTGCTGCTGAATCGCGCGTCCCGCCGCCCAGCTGCGGAACCGGCCACGCCCACCCCGGTCTGAGCCCGCCGGGTCCGAGCCTGCCGGTCCGCTCTGAGCCTGCCGGTCCGGGCCGCGGTGTCGGGGGGCGGCGGTAGGGTCGGGGCCATGGCGACCTGGGACGACGTGCGGCGCATCGCGCTGGCGCTGCCGGAGACCACCGAACGACCCACGTACGACCAGGCGCCGGCCTGGCGCGTGCGCGACAAGTCGTTCGTCTGGGAACGGCCGCTGCGGCGCGGCGAACTCGAGTCGCTCGGCGACGCCGCGCCGGACGGCCCGATCCTCGGCGCGCGGGTGCCCGACCTGGGCGCCAAGGAGGCGCTGATCGCCGACGACCCGGCGGTCTACTTCACCACGCCGCACTTCGACGGCTACCCGGCAGTGCTGGTCCGGCTCGACCGCATCGGCGTGGACGAGCTGACCGAGCTGGTCACCGAGGCGTGGTACGCGCGTGCCCCGAAGCGGCTCGCCACCGCCCACCGGGCGGAGACCGCGTGACCGGCCCGGTGGAGGCGATCGTCTTCGACATGGACGGCACGCTCGTCGAGTCGCACGCGGTCGTGCCGGCGGCGTACCGGGCGGCGGTGCGGGCCGGCGGCGGCCCGTCGTACACCGACGCCGAGGTCATCGCCGGCTACTCGATCGGCTCCCCGGCGGACCTGCTGACGCACCTGCTGCGGCGGCCGGCCTCCGGCGACGACCTGGATCGCTACCACGCCGAGCTGGATGCGCTCGCCGGGCGGGTACGCGTCTACCCCGGCGTCGCGGACGCGCTCGCCGAGATCGCCGCCCGGGTGCCGGTCGGCGTGTTCACCGGCGCGAGCCACCGGGCCGCCGAGATCCTGCTCGACCGGGCGGGCCTGCTCGGCCACTTCCAGGTCGTCCTCGGCGGCGACCAGGTCGACCGCCCGAAACCGGCGCCCGACGGCGTGGAGGCGGCCTGCCGGCACCTCGGCGTGCCACCCGGCCGCGCCGCGTACGTGGGTGACTCACCACTGGACGTACGCGCCGCCCGGCACAGCGGCGCGGTCGCGGGGGCCGCCGCGTGGGGCCACCAGTACGACCCCGACGAGCCGGCCGACCTCAGCCTGTCCCGGCCCGGGGAGCTGCTGGCCCTGCTGCCCTGAGCCTCTTTCCCGGCGCGGGACGCTCGGCTAGCCTGCCGGTCATGCCATCGACGTTGACCGAGGCGACCGACCCGTGGTGCCTGCGTCCGGGAGAGGCCGCCGACCTGCTGCGCGGGCACCCGTGGCGCCGGTTCGTGGTGCTGGGCGACAGCGTCGCGGAAGGGCTGTGCGAGCCGGCCGACGGCTACCCCGACCTCCAGTGGGCCGACCGGATCGCGGCCGAGCTGCGCGCGGTCCGGCCGGAGCTGGCCTACCTCAACCTGGGCCGGCGCGGACTGCGCGCGCACGAGGTCCGGGCCACCCAGCTCGCCGACGCGCTGGCCTTCGAACCGGACCTGGCCCTGGTGGTGTGCGGCGGCAACGACGCGTTCCGGTCCGCCTACGACGCCGAAGCGGTCGACGCCGAGCTGACCGCCATCATCACCGCGCTACGGGAGGCGGGGGCGGACGTCATCACCGTGGGCATGTTCGACGTGTCGCACAGCCCGGCGGTGCCGGAGACGCTGCGCGCGGCGCTCGGCGAGCGGATGCGCCGGCTGTCCCGGCACACCCGGGGCGTGGCCGAACGGCTGGGCACGCTGCACGTCCACCTGACCGACCATCCGCTGGTGGCCGACCCGTCGCTGTACAGCAGCGACGGCCGCCACGGAAGTGCCCGCAGCGACGCCATAGCCACCGCCGAAACCCTGAAGGTCCTCGCCACCCACCTCCCCCACCCCTGACCCGCCCTCCCCCTGCCCGGCCCGGCCCAACCCAATCCGCCGATCATGAAGTTGGCGGCGCTGAGCGTCCGATTTGTTCCCGCCAACTTCATGATCAGCGGGGCCGGGGGCAAGGGTCGAGCGCCCGACCCCGGATCCACGTTGTTGACCAAGGAGTTCGGGTCGCTGACGCCTCCCCGTGAGGACAGAAACTCCTTGATCAACGCTGGGAGGGAGGGGGACGGGGGTGGACGGGGAAGGACCGGGGTCAGTCCGTCAGGAGGATGCCGGTCAGGAGGACGCCTCTCGCCAGGTTGAGCACCTCGTCGCAACCCGGGTAACCGACCCGCGCGAGCGCGCCGGACCCGGTGCGGTCGAACAGGTACGGAGCGAGGCTGTACGGGACGTCGGCGGTGACCGTCTCACCGGTCTCGATCTGCACGAAGTCCATCGCCACCCGGTCCGCCTCGTGGTAGCGCTGCAGGATGTTGCCGCCCTCGTCGATCGCCGCGCGTACCCCGTCCGCCCACGCCACAGGTGTCATCTCCCGGCCGATCAGCACGCCATGCCCGGCCGAGCCACCCGCCGGCTTGGCTACCAGGTCGGCCTGTTCGGCGAGCGCCCGGTCGAGCTGGTCGGCGGTGAGCGCTACGGTGTGCGGCACGTACCGGCGGATCAGCTTCCGGTCGTCCGCCGGCAGCAGGTCCAGGTCGTCCCAGAGCCAGGCGTAGTTCAGCTTGTTGCTGAGAAGCCAGGCGGCGCTGCTGACGAACATCGGCAGCGTGCCCGCGGCGAGCGCACCGGCCACCGCGTCCAGCCCGGCGCTCGGCGTGACCCGGTTGGGCACGAACAGCCGGAACAGGGCGTCCACCGGCGCGCCGCCGACGACCAGCCGGCTCTGCGCGTCCAGGGTGGCGGTGGCGACCGGGGCGATGACCAGGTCGATGCCGAACGGGCGGGCCTGGTCGATCAGCGGGGACAGGATCCGGATGAACGTCTCCGGGTCGTCCAGTCCCGGGTAGTCGGCGTCGAAGTCCATCAGCAGCGCCACCCGGGCGCCGTCGGGCAGGCCGAGCGTGTCCCGGATGGCCACGAACCGCTGGTCCAGCAGTGAGGGCGCGGGCCGGGTGCCGTCGAGCAGGTCATGGGTACGGTACAGCTCGGCGTACCGCTGGATCACCGTGTCGGCGTCGAAGCCGCCGCCGAGGCTGCTGTCGATGTTGTACTCCACGATGCACGGCACGCCGCCGGAGAACAGCACGTCCGGCCGGTACGCGGCGAGCAGCCCCTCGTGCAGTTCCTCGTCCGGATCGAGCAGCCGGGTCTCGCCGTCCGGCACGTCGAGCAGCAGGCGCAGCTCACCGGCGGTGCGGGCACGGCGCCGGCAGGCCTCCAGGATGAGCTGCGCGATGCGGTCGCAGACCTCGTTCAGCTCGCGGAACGCGTCGGCGGTGAACACCGGCGGGCGGGCCAGCCGCCACTGCTTGTTGTACGTGGCCCGGCCGTGGAAGATCTTCTCCCACGCCGCGGCACCGGTGGTCACCATCGCGGTACGGGTGGACTCGGGCAGGTCGGTCCACGCCTGGCCGAGCGGCGGCCACGTGTAGTTCGGGTCCATCGTTCATCCGTCCTTGAGGGTCAGTTGGATGGCGGCGGTGAGCTGTTCGCGGCCGGGTTGCACGGCCCGGTCGAGGGCGGGCGCGAAGGGCAGCACCGCGCCGTCGGGGCGGGTCACCCGGCGGGGCGGCGCGGCCAGCCGGACCCGCTCGACCACCGTGGCGATGATCTCCCCGGCGATGCCGCAGGAGCGGTTGCCGTCGTCGACGACGACGAGCCGCCCGGTGCGGCTCACCGACTCGACGAGACCGTCCCAGTCGAACGGGTAGAGCGTGCGGGGATCGAAGACCTCCACCGAGGCCTGTCCGGCGAGTTCCTCGGCGACGGCGAGCGCGTCGTGCACCAGGTGCCCGACGGCCACCACCGTCACGTCGGTACCGGCGCGGCGGACGATCCCGCGACCCAGCGGCACCGGCGCCGGGTCGGTGACGTCGGCGCGCAGGTCCAGGGCGCCTGCCGGGGCGAAGACCACCACCGGGTCGTCGCAGCGGATCGCGGAGACCAGCAGCCCGTACGCGTCGGCCGGGGTGGCCGGTACGACTGTGGTCACGCCGACGTGGGCGAACAACGCGTACGGGTGGTCGGAGTGCTGCCCGGCCCAGCCGGTGCGGGAGCCGGAGCCGGGCACCACGTAGGTCACCGGCACCGCACACTGGCCGCCGGTCATCAGCGGGAACTTGTGCGCGTGGTTGACGATCTGCTCGAAGACCAGGAACAACAGCGACGGGATCTGGAACTCCACCACCGGGCGGGCCCCGGCCAGCGCCGCGCCGGTGGCGAAGCTGGTGAACGCCTGCTCGGACAGGGGTGTGTCGCGGACCCGTTCCGGGCCGAACTTCTTCAGCAGGCCGGTGGTGACGTTCGCGGCGGCCACCCGGATGTCCTCGCCGAGCACCACGACCGACTCGTCGCGGGCCATCTCGTCGGACAGCGCCCGGGTGAGCGCCCTGCGGTAGGAGAGCCGGGGCATTCAGCCACCTCCGGTCCGGGCGGTGAGCCCGCTGGCGTACAGGTGGTCCAGGGCGGTGGCCGGGTCGGGGTGCGGCCCGGCGAGCGCGTAGGCGACGGCGGCGTCCAGTTCCGCCTCGACGGCGGCGTCCACCTCGGCGCGTGCCGCCGGGTCGAGTCGTGCGCCGGCGATGTCGACGGGATCGCGGGACCGTCCCTCGGCCACCTCCTCCGGCGGCCGGTAGTCGAGGCGTACCTGATGTTCGAAGGTGTGGTGGGCGTCGAAGCGGTAGGTGCGGGCCTCAACCAGCTCGGGGCCGCCGCCGGCGCGCATCCGCGCGACGGCGGCGGCGGTGACCTCGCGTACCGCCTCCGGGTCCTGCCCGTCGACGACGGCGGCCGGCATGCCGAAGGCGGCGGCCCGCCCGGCGATGGTGCCGGCGACCGCGCCGTCGACCGGCATGGTGGTGGCGTAGCCGTTGTTCTCGCAGACGAACAGCACCGGTATTCGCCAGAGCGCGGCCAGGTTGAACGCCTCCAGCAGCATGCCCTCGTTGACCGCGCCGTCGCCGAAGAAGGTGGCGCCGACGATGTCGGCGCCGCGCCGCCGGCGCTCCCACACCGCTCCGGTGAGGATCGCGCCGGCGGCTCCGACGATGGCGTTGGCGCCGAGGACGCCGACGCCGAAGTCGGCGGCGTGCATCGACCCGCCCCGGCCCCGGTTGAGCCCGGTGACCCGGCCGCACAGTTCGGCCAGCATCCGGGCCGGGTCGGCGCCCTTCGCGAGCACGTGCCCGTGCCCGCGGTGGGTGCCGGTCACCAGGTCCTCGGCGCCCAGCGCCGCGCAGACGCCGGCGGCGATCCCCTCCTGGCCGAGGTACGGGTGGATGCCGCCGACGATCTCGCCGGCGCGGACCAGCTCGATCGCGCGTTCCTCGAAGCGGCGGATCAGCCGGACCGTCCGGTAGAGCCGGAGCGGGTCGGAGCCGGTCACGCCGGACGGCCCTCCTTGACGGCGGCGAGGATGTCGTCCCAGAGGCGGGCGCGGGCGGCCAGCGCGGCGTTCACCGTGTCGGCGCACTCCTGCCACTTGGTGTCGTCGTCGCCGCACAGGTCGGCCAGCATCTGCATGGCCATCGGGGTGTGCTGCTCGCCGTCGACCTCGATGTGCCGCTCCAGGTAGTCGACGAACTTGTTCAGCCGGTTGCTGCGTTCGTTGACGGCGACGACCTGGGTGAACATCTCCGGGATGAGGTCCTCGCGGCCGAACGCGAACGCCGCGGCCTGGCAGTGCACCGGGGTGGTCTCGATGATCCGCCAGGTGGTGCCGGCGAACGCGGCGGACGCCGCGGGGACGCCTGCGGCGCCGAGCGCCTCGGTGACCGGGGTGCCGTCGCGCAGCAGGTCGACCAGCTTGTCGACGGCTGTGGTGTCGGCGCCGGCCTCGGTCATGCCCTGCACGTACAGCTCGAAGTGGCTGATGTAGCCGTCGCCGAGTTCGTCGCTCTCCTCGACCATGACGATGTCGTTGATCAGGCGGCGGCTGCCGGTCGGCCCGGTCGGGATCCACGGCACCGTGACGCAGGTGAGCTGCCGCTGCAGCGACTTCAGCAGGGACATGAAGTCCCAGACGGCGAAGACGTGGTGCTCCATGAACGTGACGAGCGCGTCGTGGGTGTCGAGGTTGGCGTAGAGGGGGTGCTTGACCACCACGTCGCGGCGCTCGGTCACCGCCCGCTCCAGCCGCTCGATGCCCGGGTGCGTCTTACCCCAGTCGTACCGTGACATTGTCAGCCTCCCTGCTGGGCGCGGTCGCGCCAGATGACCGGGCAGTAATCGGGGTCCGCGTAGTCCGGCCGGCCCTCGTGGGTGCGGCGGACCAGCACGTCGTGGTTGTACGCGGCGAGCGTGCCGTCGGAGAGCGGATACTCCCGCCAGGCGTTGTCGCCGTCCTGCAGGTGCAGCGAGATGGCCCGGCGGGGCCGTCCGCTGACGTTCGCACCGCTGCCGTGGTAGGTGCGGCAGTGGTGGAAACTCATGTGTCCCTTGGGGATCACCATGGGGATCTTGCGGATCTGCGCGCCGTTGTACGCCGCGTTCTCGGCGAGCATCGCCTCGAGCTGGTCGCGGTCGCGGTCGGCGAAGTGCCGCACCACCGTGTCGTCGGCGCCGATCTCCCGCCAGCGGTGGGAGCCGTCGACCATCGTGATCGTGCCCATCTCCTCGCCGCAGTCGTGGAACGGGATGAACGCGGTGAGCATGTTCTCCGACGACGAGGACGCCCAGTAGTGCTTGTCGAAGTGCCAGGGCACGATGTTCGACGGCTCACCGGCGATCGGCGGCTTCCAGATCAGCGTGGACTGGAAGATGCGGATCTCGGCGGCGCGGGCCAGCCGGGCGGCGACCGCTCCGATCAGCGGCTTGCGCAGGATGCGGGCGATGCCGTCGTGCTCGTGGTGGACGTAGTCGTTGTGCCGCTGCACGTCGCCCTTGGAGGGCTCCCAGTAGGCCAGCTTCGGCGGGCGTACCGGCAGGCGGCGGTCGCGTTCCCCGGCGTAATAGCCGTCGGTGGCGGCGACCAGCTCGTCCACCTCGTCGTCGGTGAGCAGCTTCTTCGACAGGTACCAGCCGTGCTCGGCGTAGTGCCGGACGTCCTCGTCGGAGGGAAGCAGCGCCTCCTCCTCGGCGGTCAGCCCGGGATCGATGGTGGTCATGCCGTAACCCCTTCCGCCGCGGCCAGCTCGCGTTCCTTGGCCTCGTAGAGCGCCTTGATGTTGCCGCTGCCGAAGGTGCGCGCCCCGCGCCGCTCGATGAGTTCGAGGAAGAGGGTGCGGCGCACGTGCATCGACTCGGTGAAGATCTGCAGCAGCTGCCCGTCGTGGTCGGAGTCGACCAGGATGCTCAGCTCGCGCAGCCGGTCCACCGGCGCGTCCAGCCGGCCGACCCGCTGCTCCAGGCCGTCGTAGTAGGCGCCGGGCGTGCTGGCGAAGCGCACCCCGCGCCCGGCGAGCGCGCCGACGGCGGTGACGATGTCGTCGGTACGCAGACCCAGGTGCTGCACCCCGGCGCCGGCGTGCCAGCGCAGGAAGTCCTCGATCTGCCCCGGCCGGGCGCCGGTGTCCGGCTCCAGCAGCACGAACGTGACGGTCCCGGAGGGGCTCTGCACCACCTTGGAGTTCATCGCCTGACCGGCGACCTCGATGTGCTCGGTGAAGATGTCGGCGAAGCCGAACACCTTCTCGTAGTGCGCGACGGTCTCGTCGAGCTGCCCCGGCGGCACGCAGATCGCCAGGTGGTCCACCTCGGCGAGCAGTGTGTCCGTGCCGTCCGGCGCGGTCACCGGCTCGATCGCGCCGGGCAGGAACACATTCGGGTCGCCGCGCCGCTCGACGAGGCGGTGCACCACGTCGCCGAAGCCGCCGACCTCGGCCACCACCACCTCGGCGTCCGCGCCGGTGAAGGTGCGCGGCGGGCTCAGCGCCGTCGCGCCACGGTCCACCAGTTCCGCGTACGCCCCGGCGGCGTCGTCCACGGCGAGGGCCACCACGGCGATGCCGTCGCCGTGCCGGTGCACGTACGTGGCCGCCGGGTGCTCGGCGGACAGTCCGGTGGTCAGCAGCAGCCGGATGCCGGCCTGGGCCAGCAGCAGCGACCGCTGCCCGTCCAGCCCGGTCTCCGGACCGCCCTGCCCGCACAGCCGGAAACCGACGGCGTTGTCGAAGTAGAAGGCCGCCTGCCGGGCGTCCCCCACGTACAGTTCGAGATGATCTATCCCGTTGATGGTCATATGGGCTTCCCCTGTTCCCCCCGTGATCGCGACCCGGACGGACGCCCGGGACTGGAGTCCGGTCAGCCCGCGGCCGGGGTGGCGGCCCGGCGGGCCGGCCCGGAGAGCCGGCGCAGGAGCAGACTGACGTTCTGGCCGCCGAACCCGAACGAGTTCGTCAGCGCGTGGCCGGCCCGGGTGGGCCGGGGCACGGCGCGGACGTGGTCCGCCTCGCACTCCGGGTCCGGGTCGTCCAGGTGGTAGGTGGGTGGCAGCAGGCCACTGTCGAGCGCCAGCGCGGTGGCGGCGGCCTCCAGCACCCCCGATGCGCCGAGCAAATGCCCGGTGAGCGCCTTTGTAGAGCTGACCGGCACGCCACCGGTGCCGAACACCCCGGCCAGCGCGACCGTCTCGGCGACGTCACCGAGCTTCGTGCCGGTGCCGTGCGCGTTGACGTACCCGACGTCGGCGGGCACGACCCCGCCTGCCGCGAGGGCCCGGCGCATGCACGCCGCCGCACCGGCGCCGTCCGGCCGTGGCGCGGTCGGGTGGTACGCGTCGGTGTTCGCCCCGAAGCCGGCGACCTCGGCGTAGCCGCGCACACCCCGGCCGTCGGCGTGACCGGCGCGCTCCAGCACCAGCAGTGCCGCTCCCTCGGCCAGTACGAACCCGTTGCGCCGCTTGTCGAACGGGCGGCTCGCCTCGGTGGGCTCGTCCCAGCCCCGGGCCAGCGCCCGGGCGTTGCCGAACGTGTCGGCGAACGTGCCGAACAGCGGCGCCTCGCTCGCCCCGCACACCACCACGTCGGCCTCGCCGGCGCGGATGAGGCGTACCCCGTCGGCGACGGCCTGGGCGCCGGAGGCGCAGGCCGTGCCGACCGACGAGCTGTAGCCGCGGATGCCGTGCGCGATGGCGATCCGCGCCGACGGCATGTTCGGCAGGATGCCCGTGAGCAGGTACGGGCTGACCGCCGCCCGGCCCCGTGCGGCCCGGGCGAGCACCTGGCCCTCCAGCGTGGACATTCCGCCGACACCGCCGACGATCACCGCGACGCGCTCCGGGTCGACGTCGCGGCCCACCTCGATGCCGGCGTCGGCGAGCGCCTCGGCGGCGGTGATCAGGGCGAGCAGCACCACCCGGTCGAGCACCTTCGTCTCCGGTCCGGAGGCGACGCTGCGCGGGTCGATGTCCGGCAGCACCCCGGCCACCTCCAGGCTGCCCGCCGCCGGGTGTCCCTCGGGCGGGCGGCGCAGCCCGGACCGGCCGGTGAGCAGGGCGTCGAACGTGTCCGCCGCGCCGCGCCCGGCCGGGGTGAACAGGCCCATACCGGTGATGACGGCGGTCACGACGGCGCCTCGGTCAGGTAGCGCTCGCGCAGCGCCACCTTGCGCACCTTGCCGGTGACGGTGACCGGGATGTCGTCGGCGCGTACCGGCACGATCCGGCGCAGCGTGGCGGCCACGTCCGGGCCGAGCGCGGTACGGATGCGCTCGGTGCGGTCCGCGTCGGGGTCGGCACCGGCGGCCAGTTCCAGCAGCACGTCGGTGGTGACGGTGCCGTCGTCCGCCTTGACGATCACCACTGTGCAGTCGGTGACGTCGGGGCTGGCGGCGAGGATGCGTTCCTCGGACAGCGCGGTGAAGAACCGCTTCCCGTCGCCGGTCTCGACCGAGTCGACCGCCCGGTCCAGGTGGTAGTAGCGGCCGTCGTCGTCGGCGTACACCAGGTCGCCGGTGAGGTACCAGCCGCGCAGCCGGAACCGGTACGTGGTGACCGAGTCGTTCCAGTAGCCGCGGAACAGCGACGGCGAGTCGATGCCGAGCCAGCCCACCTGCCCGGGCGGCAGTTCGTTGCCGTCGGCGTCGAGCACGGCGACCCTGGTGAACCGGTACGGGCGGCCGACGCAGCGGCCGTACCTGCCGGTGTCGGTGGTGTGGGTGATGTGGAACATCGAGTGGCCCATCTCGCTGGAGCCGAGGCCGTCGATGAACACCGACCCGGGTACCCGGGTGACGCCCTGACGGGTCACCACGTCCCGGGAGCCGACGGCGACCAGCCGCCGTACGTGCGGCTCGTGCGAGCAGTCGCCGGTGTTGAACCACAGCCGCACCGAGTCCAGGTCGTAACCGGACAGGTCGAAGCGGGCCAGCTCGGCCCAGGTGACCGAGAAGCCGAACACGCCGTCCGGGCGCCACCGCTGGATCGCGTCGAGCACCCGTTCGCCGCCCTGCTCGGAGAGCAGGAACATCTCCGCCCGGTTGCCGAGCGCCTGGTTGACCATGAGCACCGTGGCGGTGTGCGGTGCGGGCAGGGCGTTGAGGATGCGCGTGGTCCCCTGCGCCTGCGGCATGGACAGCAGGTGGCGGGTGGCGGCGAACAGGCTGGCGTGCGAGTGCAGCACCGCCTTCGGCACGCCCGTGGTGCCGGAGGTGTGGGTGATGACGATCGGGTCGTCCGGGTGGTGCCGGTAGTGCGCCGGTGCCGCGTCCGGGTCGCCGGTGCCCGCCTGCGCGGGTTCGCCGATCATCGGGGCGCCCAGGTCGTGCCCGGCCAGCGCCTGGGCGTGCGCGGCGTCGGCGAGCACCCCGGCGGCGCGTAGCCGGCGGATGTACTCGGCGGCGATCTCGGGGCGCAGCCTGCCGTTCATCAGCGCCGGGATGGCACCCAGGCGGGTCAGCGCCAGGAACGACAGCACCATGTCGGCGGCCGTACCGGCCCAGACGGCGATCGGGTCACGGGGTTTCACCCCGCGTTCGTGCAGCCAGGCCGCCCGGGCGGCGACCATCCGGTCGAGACGGCCCAGGGTCAGCGGGGTCTCGGCCGGGTGGCCGTCGATCTCGGTGTCGAACGTGAGCCCCGGCCCGTCCGGGTCGGCGCCGTGCGCCAGCACCCGGGCGAGCACGTTGCCCGCGCCCAGTTCCGCGTCGGCCGCGAGCGCGCCGCGCAGTCCCTTCGTCCTCATTGACGTGTTCCCTCCCCCAGCAGCACCGCGGTCGCCTCGCCCGGCGTACCGTCCGGTGCCAGTTCGATCAGGATCAGCAACGCCTGTGCGGCGTCGCCGTCGTACAGCAGCAGGTCCGCCTCGGCCTCCCCGTCGGCCCGCGGGTCGCCGGTCGGGCTCAGGCACACCACCGGCCCGTCCAGTCCCCAGCGCGCCGCGACGTGCCCGGCCACGCTGTTCGGCACCGACTGGAAGAAGAACAGCGGCCCGATCCGCCCGCCCGCGTCCACAGTGGCGCGGACGTGCGCCGCCCCGGCGGTGTCCCCGCCCGCGCTGACCAGCACCACAGCGATGCGGTTGCCCGGCGGCAACGGCCCGTCGCCGTACCGCCGCGCGAGGCACCGCTCGGCGACCGCGACCACGAGAGGCGCGAACGGCGAGTGCACGAACCCCGGCACCCCCGCCGGCCCTGCACCCTCATCCCCCGCCTCGGGCCACCGCGCCTCCGCGAGCGCCACCACCCCTGCGCGCGATCTTGCGGTTGGTGCCCCCTCGGCGGGCGTTGTGCCCGTTTCGCCGGGGCCGGAAGTGCAAGATCGCGGAGGGCTGGGCACGGAGGCGGTCATGGGACGCTCACCAGGAGGGCCGTGTTGGCGCCGCCGAAGGCGGCGTTGAGGGTCAGGGCGTGTCCGGTGCGCGCCGGGCGCGGGGCGTCGCGGATGACGTCCAGCGGGCACTGCGGGTCGGGGCCGAGCCAGCCGGCGGTGACCGGCAGCTTGCCGTGCCGCAGGGCCAGCACGGTGACGAGCAGCTCCAGCAGCCCGGACGCCTCCAGCGCGTGCCCGTGGACCGACTTCGTGGAGCTGACCGGCAGCCGCCCGGCGTCCTCGCCGAACACCCGGACCAGCGCCGCCGCCTCGGAGGCGTCGCTGAACGGGGTGCCGGTGGCGTTGGCGTTGACGTAGCCGATCGCGTCCGGGGGCAGCCCGCTGCGGCGCAGCGCCGCCTCGACCGCCCGGGCCAGCCCGAGCCCGTCCGGGTGCGGCTGGCACGGGTGGTACGCGTCCCCCGCCCGGCCCCACCCGGCCACGCTCGCCAGCGTCTCGGCGCCCCGCCGGGCGGCGGCACTCGCCGACTCCAGCACCACGGCGGCCACCCCGTCGCCCAGCAGCAGGCCCTTGCGGCCGGCGCTGAACGGGCGTACCGCGCCGTCGGCGGCGAGCGCCCGCCCGGCGTCGAACAGCGCGTACTGGTCCGGTTCGACCAGGTAGCCGGCCGCGACCACGACCCGCTCCAGGTCGCCCCGGCGGATCAGCGCCGCCGCGTCGGCGACCGCGCTGCTCGCCGACACGCAGGCGGTGGTGTAGATCCGGGTCCGCCCGCCCAGGCCGCACCGCGCAACCAGGTGACCGGCCAGCGCCGGCACGGTCGGCTCCTCCCATCCCTGCGGTACGGGCAGCGAGTACGGCCCGCCGTGGGTGGCCAGGAACAGCGCCGACTCCGCCCGCCCGGCCCGGTCCAGCCCGGCGGCCCGGGCGGCGGCGTCGATCGCCTCGGTCAGCTCGCCGGCGAGCGTGCCGACGTCGGGCACTGTGGCCGCCACCGTCACCCGGCGGCCGGTGGTGTCGAAACGGCGCACCGGCGCGAACGCCGGGGTACCGGTGAGCACCCCGGCCAGCAGCGCGTCGGCGCCCCTGCCGAGGGCGCTGAGCGCGTACGTGCCGGTGATCCGTACGGTCTCCCGCTCAGCCATCTGCGGGAGCGGTCAGAGAGCCACGGAACACCGCGAGCGCGTCGTCGACGGTGCGGATGCCGGCGAGTTCGTCGTCGCCCAGGTCCAGCCGGCGGTCGTACCGCTGCTCGACCATGTGCACGAGCCAGGCCAGCTCCATCGAGCCGAGCCGGTCCGGCACCTGGTCGGCGGGTTTCGCGGTCAGTTCGGCGAGCATGCTCACCAGGTCAGCTCGCCCCAGGTCGGGCTGACCGGACATCAGGACTTGTCGCTGTTCGCGGCCACCCGGTCGGCGACCATCGTGGTGAACTCGCCGACCGTCATCAACGCCATCTTCTCCGACTCGTCGTCGGCGAACTTCAGGCCGTACCGGTCCTCGACGCGGACCGCCAGGTCGGCCAGGGCCAGCGACTCCAGGTCGACGCCGGAGGGGCCGAGCGTGGTGTCGTCGTCGAGCTCCTCCACGTCGTAGTTCATGTCGGCGAGCTGTTCGACGACGAAGGTGCGGACCTCGTCTCGCATGGGTTCAGACCTCTTCTCCGTGTACCGGCTGACGGTGCCCGGTCGGGACACCGTGTGCGTGGGAACCGGCGGGGTCGGGCGCGCGGGTGGCGCGTTGCCCGGCCGGTCCGGGGCGGGAATCGGGGTGCACGGGACGCCCGGCGGGCGTCCGGTGGGTGTACGGCTCGTACAGCGGGCCGGTCACGACGCCGCGTCCCGCAGCGCCGGTACGGACCGGACCAGCTTCCCGGTGGTGGTGCGGGGCATCTGGTCGAGCAGCCGCAGGGTGCGGGGACGTTTGAAGCCGGCCAGCCGCTCGGCGATCAGCTTGTCCAGCGTGTCCTCGGTCAGTGAGCCGTCCGTCTGGACGTACGCGGTGATGCCGTCGTCCCAGACCACCACCGCGGCGGTGACGCCGGGCAGCCCGGCGACAGTGGCCTCCACCTCGGTCAGGTCGACCTTCAGGCCGCCCACCGACACCTGCGAGTCCAGCCGGCCCTTGATGGTGACCAGACCGGTGCCCGGGTCGACCACGCCGGCGTCGCGGGTGTGCAGCCAGCCGTCGGCCCACCGGGTCGGGTCGGCCAGTCCGACGTACGGGTTGTCCGGGCAGCTCACCCACAGCTCGCCGTCGCGCTCCCGCACCTCGATGCCGGGGGCGGGCGCGATGGCGGGACGGTGCCGCCCGTACAGGTCGGTGCCGATGACGCCGACCTCGGTCATCCCGTACATGTTGCCCAGCGGCACGCCGTAGCGGTCGGTGAACGCGTTCGCCACGGCGGCGGACACCAGCTCGCCGCCGGTGGTCATGCGCTTGAGCTGCGGCAGCGGCCCGGCGGGTGTGGTGGAGGCGAGCAGCCCGATGTGGAACGGGACGCCGAGCACCGTGGCCGGGGTGTCCTGGGCGGCGACGGCGGCGAGGATCGCGTCGCCGCTGAGCCGCTCCGGCGGGCACAGCTCGACGCCGGCGTGCAGCCCGTAGAGCAGGCCGCCGACCAGGCCGAGCACGTGCACCATGCTGGGGAGCAGGATGATCCGCTCACCGGGCAGCGCGACGCCGTCGATGCGGGTGTAGCGGTGCACCTCGCCGATCAGGTCGGCGGCGGTACGGCCGATCACCTTGGACGGCCCGGTGGAGCCGGAGCTGAGCTGGATCACCGCGTGCGGGCTGCCCGCCGGGCGGTCGGAGTACGCGCTGACCCCGGCGGTGACGTCGACGAAGATCCGCAGCGCGCCGCCGCCGGAGCGGACCGGTGCGACCACCACCTGCGGGCTGAGCCGGCGCAGCGCCTGGTCGACCTCGTGGTCGGTGAGCCGGTGGTCGAGCAGCACCGCCTGGGCGCCGGTACGCCAGGTGGCGAGCAGGTACGCCACGTACGCCAGCGAGGGCGGCAGGCGCAGCGCGGCCGCGCCTCCGGCACGGAGCCCGGCCCCGGCGAGCCGGTCCTGCGCCTCGCCGACGAGCCTGCGCAGCGTGCCCTTGTCGACCGGTTCGGGCAGGCGCAGGCAGACGTCGGTGTCGCGGCCGGTGAACAGGATGTCGTCCACCCAGTTCACCGTCGTCGAGGCAGGATCTTCCGCCACGGGATGTGCAGTCACGACCAGCCACCGTTCCACTGAGGAACTGGGCGGATCCGCCCAGCGGGTACGTCGTTCGGGGTATGGCGGAACCCTACGACGGCCCTCTTCTGCATCGCCAGATGCAAATGGCTAGATCCAAAACAGCGGCTGGGTGGATTGCTCAGGCTCGATCGGACAGGCAGGATCGAGGCCACGCCGGCAAGGTAGTCCGCCGGCCGCCGGATGCTGTGCGCGCGGGCTCCTGCGCGGACGGCCGGCGACTACGCTCCCGGTATGTTCCGTACCGCCCGGCCCGACGACTTCCCGCAGCTCATCCGCCTCTACCGGCAGCTGAACCCGGACGACCCGCACCTGAGCGACGGCTCCGACGAACGGGCCTTCTCGCGGATCCTGTCCACCGAAGGGCTGCACCTGTTCGTGCTCGACCTGGACGGCACGGTCGTCGCCACCACGTACCTCAACGTGATCCCCAACCTGAGCCGGTCGGCGTCGCCGTACGCGGTCGTCGAGAACGTGGTGGTCGACGAGTCGCGGCGCGGCACCGGCCTGGGCAGGCAGATCATGGCCGGCACGCTGCGGGCCGCCTGGGACGCGGGCTGCTACAAGGCGATGCTCATGACCGGGTCGCGCTCGCCCGCGACCCACGCCTTCTATCTGGCCTGTGGGTTCTCCGGCGACGCGAAGACCGCGTACCTGGCCCGGCCGTCGTGACGGTCAGCGTTCGCCGGCCGGTGGGGGCGCGGCGCCGCGCAGCACCAGCGCGCTGTTGAACCCGTCGAAGCCGCGCGCCCCGACCAGCGCGATCCGGCTGCGCGGCGGGCGGGGCCGCCGCAGGAACGTCAGCTCGCAGCCAGGCGCCGGCTCGTCCGGGCCGGCCGAGGCGGGCAGCATCCCGTGGCGGAACGCCAGCAGCGCGGTGGCCGCGTCCAGCGCGGACCCGCCCTGGTGCGCCCGGCCGGTCAGCGGCTTCTGCGTGGTCACCGGCGGGGTCCGGTCGCCGAACACGGTGTGCAGTGCCGCCGCCTCGGCCCGGTCGTACGCGGGCACGCCGAGCGCGTCCGGCCAGATCACGTCCACGTCGTGCGGCCGTACCCCGGCGCGCTCCAGCGCCAGCCGCAGCGCGCGGGCGTAGTGGGCCGGGTCCGGGCCGACCGCCGGGTCGGTGGGCGCGGCGTCGTGGGTGGCGGCCCAGCCGGTGACCTCCCCGTAGACGCGGGCACCCCGGGACAGCGCGTGGCCCAGTTCCTCCACCACGAAGACCGCACCGCCCTCGGCCGGCACGTACCCGCTCGCCGCGACGTCGAAGGGCCGGTACGCCCGCTCCGGGTCGGACACGTCGCTGAGCAGGCCGGAACGGAGCTGGCAGGCCAGCGCGTACGGGCTCAGCGGGCACTCGGTCGCCCCGGCGATCACCACGGGTGTGCCCCGGCGGATGGTGCGCACCGCGTGCGCCAGGCTGTCCAGCCCGCCGGCGGACTCGGACACGGTCACCCCGGACGGCCCCTTGAACTGGTGGCGGATCGACAGCTGCCCCACGCTCGCCGCGTAGAACCAGGCGATCGACTGGTACGCCCCGACGGTGCGGCTCGGCCCGCCCCAGAGCCGTTGCAGCTCCCGCTGCCCGAACAGGTTGCCGCCCGACGAGCTGGCGAGCGTGACCGCCCACTTGTACGGGTCGGGCGACACCTCGGGCAGCCCGGCGTCGGCGAGCGCCAGCTTGGTGGCGGCGAAGCCGAGGTGCGTCCACCTGTCCGTCTGCACCCGCTGCCGGGTGTCGCTGAACCCGGCCGGGTCGAAGCCGGCCACCTCCCCGGCCACCCGGGTCGGGTACCGCTCCGGGTCGAACAGCGTGATCGGCCCGGTGCGCCGGGTGCCCGCGAGCACGGTGTTCCAGTGCGCCTCGGCGCCGACGCCGCTGGGCGCGACCACGCCGATGCCGGTCACCACCGCACGCGCGGTCATGTCGGCACCGCCGCCAGCCGGCGGAACACCATCGCCGACTGGAAGCCGCCGAACCCGCTGCCCACCGACAACGCCACGTCCACCGGCACCTCCCGGGCCTCGTTCGGCACGTAGTCCAGGTCGCACTCCGGGTCGCGGGTGGTCCAGTTCGCGGTGGGCGGCACCACGCCGTACTCGATGGCGAGCGCGCAGGCAGCCATCTCGATCGAGCCGATGGCGCCGAGCGAGTGGCCGACCATCGACTTGATCGAGCTGATCGGCACCCGGTACGCCGTCTCCCCCAGCGCCCGCTTGAACGCCGCAGTCTCGTGCCTGTCGTTCTGCCGGGTGCCGGAGCCGTGCGCGCTGACGTACGACACGGCCGTCGGGGCCAGCCGGGCCTGCCGCAGCGCGTCGCTGATAGCCACCGCCATCTCCGCGCCGTCCGGGCGCAGCCCGGTCATGTGGAAGCCGTTGCTGCGGCTGGCGTACCCGGCGACCTCGCAGTAGACGTGCGCGCCCCGGCGGCGGGCGTGCTCGGCCTCCTCCAGCACCAGCACCGCGGCGCCCTCGGCGAGGACGAACCCGTGCCGGTCGGCGTCGAACGGCCGGGAGGCGTGCTCCGGGTCGTCGTTGTCCGGACTGGTCGCGCCGATCGCGTCGAACGAGGCGACGGTGACCGGGGAGATCGGCGAGTCGGCCGCGCCGGCCAGCACCACGTCGGCCTCGCCGTCGGCGACGAGCTGGTGGGCATACCCGATGGCGTCGATGCCGGAGGTACAACCGGTGGAGATCACCTGCGCCGGGCCGTGCAGGCCGTGCCGGCAGGCCACGTCGGCGGCCAGGCTGCTGGGCACCAGCGCCTGGTAGAGGTACGGCCCGCCGAGCGCGTGGTCGACCAGCCAGTGCCGGCCGGAGTCGCTGACCCGCACGTACTCCTGCTCCAGCGCCATGGTCCCGCCGACGGCGGTGCCGAGCACCACACCGGCGCGTTCCCGTTGCGCGTCGCTGAGGGCGAGGCCGCTGTCCGCGAGCGCCTCGGCGGAGCAGGCGAGCGCGAACTGCACGTACCGGTCGGCGCGCTGCCGTTCGGCGAGCGTGATCCCGGCGGCGTCCGGGTCGAAGTCGCACTCGGCGGCGATCTGCGACCGGAACGGCGACGGGTCGAAGAAGCTGATCCGTCGGGTCGCGGTACGTCCCTCGGTGATCGTCTTCCAGAAGCGGTCCCGGGTGGCTCCGCCGGGTGCGACGACGCCGATGCCGGTGACCACGGTACGGCGGCCGGTCACGACGGCTCCCGTGGCGGCGGTGCGGCGCTCTCGGTGTCGACGTGGCCGAGTTCCGGGCGGGGGGCGAGCGGTCCGAGGTGGAACACCACCTCGGCGGGCTCGTCGCCGGTGTTGCGCAGCCGGTGCCGCACGTCCTTCGGCACGTAGAGCGCCTCCCCGGCGGCGACCGGCACCGGCGTGTCGTCCAGGTCGACGGTGATCGCGCCGCGGGCGACGTAGAGGAACTCCTCGCTGTACGGGTGGTAGTGCTCGGCGATCCGCTCCCCCGGCGCGAGCGTGGCGACGCCCATGAATCCGGAGGTGCTGCCGACCGTCTTCGGGCCGAGCAGCACCCGCAGTTCCCCGCCCCGGCGGCGGTCGGCGGGTACGTCGTGGACGGAGACCCGGGCGGTGGTGGTGTCGGTCATCGCGCGCCTCCCGCGTGCGCCCGCTCGATCTTCTCCTTGATCACGGCGAGCTGGATCGTGCTGTTGGTGTTGATCCGGTCGGTCATGCCGGCGTTGTCGACGGGCGCGTCGGGCTTCATCGCGAAGTCCTGCGTCCAGGTCATCCGGGTGCCGCCGGGCGTCTCGTCGTAGCGCCAGTGGATGCGCATGTACTCGAACGGGCCGGTCTCGACGCGCCGGGCGTGCACCTCGCGGGTGGCCGGGTCGGCGGTGCGTTCGCTGACCCAGCTCCACGCCACGCCGTTGGAGTCCGGGTGCATGGTGAGCCGGAAGCGCACGGTGGCGCCGTCGCGGTGCAGGATCTCCGCGGTCGCGTACTCGGTGAACAGGTCCGGCCACCGGGCCACGTCGTTGGTGATCTCCCAGACCAGCGGCAGCGGCGCGGCGATCTCCACGGCGTTCTCGGTGTGCCCGGGCGGGTCCGCCTTGCGGGCCACCAGGTCGGCGACGCCGGCGATGCTGAGCTGCCCGGCCTGTTCGGGGATCTTCACCCGCCACCTGTCGGCCACCACCGCTGACAGTTCGAGCAGCGCCAGCGAGTCCATGCCCAGCTCCTCCAGGCTCGCGGCGGGCGCGCCGGCGGCGGCGTCCGGGTCCAGGCCGCAGTGCGTGACCAGGATGTCGGTGATCTCACGGGCGAGCGGGCGGTCGGGGGCGACGGTCATCGGTTCCTCCAGGTGGTCGGGCCGGCGGCGGGCACGGCGCTGACGGGGGTACGGCTGCCCGGCTCGGCCGCAGCGCGCGGGTCGGGCACGACGGCCCGCGCCGGGGGCGCCCCGGCCGCGTCGTCGGCGGGCGGGGCGAGCAGGCGTTCCACCAGGGCGGTGGTGTGCCGGGCGGCGCGGAACGCCGGGTCGCGCAGCACCCGCCGGGCGAACGGGATGGTGGTACGCACGCCGGGACCGGCCACGTCGAACTCGGCCAGCGCCCGGTCGAGCCGGTCCAGTGCGGCGTCGCGGTCCGGCGCCCACACCGCCACCTTCGCCAGCAGCGAGTCGTAGTGCGGGCTGACCAGGTAGCCGACGTGCCCGTGGGTGTCGACCCGGGTGAACGGGCCGCCCGGCGGGCGGAACCGGTCCAGCCGGCCCGGTGCGGGCGCGAAGTCGCGGTCCGGGTCCTCCACGTTGACCCGGCACTCGATCGCCACGCCGTCCAGCCGTACGTCGGACTGGCGCAGCCGCAGCGGCGTGCCGTACGCCACGTGCAACTGTTCCTGCACGAGGTCGATGCCGGTGACCATCTCGGTGACCGGGTGTTCCACCTGGATCCGGCAGTTGATCTCCAGGAAGTGGCAGCGTTCGGCCTCGTCGACCAGGAACTCCACCGTCCCGGCGCCGGTGAAGCCGACCGACAGCGCGCCGCGCAGCGCCACCTCGGCGACGGTGTCCAGGGTGGCCTGCCGCAGCGCGGGCGCGGGCGCCTCCTCGATCAGCTTCTGGTGCCGGCGCTGCACCGAGCAGTCCCGGGTGCCCAGGTGCACACCGTTGCCGTGGCCGTCGCAGAGCACCTGCACCTCGACGTGGCGCGCGTCGGCGAGATACCGCTCGACGTACACACGGTCGTCGCCGAACGCGACCTGCGCGGCCGCGCGGGTGCGGGCGTACGCGCGGGGCAGCTCGGCGGCCGAACGCACCACTGTCATGCCGCGCCCGCCACCGCCCGCCGCGGCCTTCACGATCACCGGGTAGCCCACCTCGGCGGCCACCTCCTGCGCCTCGCCGACGCTGGGCAGTGTCCGGACGCTTCCCGGCGGCAGCGGCAGCCCGGCTGCGCTCATCAGCGCGCGGGCGGTCGACTTGTCCGCCAGTGCGGCCATCACCTGCGGCGGCGGGCCGACGAAGACCAGCCCGTTCTCGGCGCAGATCTCGGCGAAGTCGGCGTCCTCGGACAGGAAGCCGTAGCCGGGGTGGACCGCCTGCGCGCCGGTCTGCCGGGCGGCCTCCACGATCGCCGCCGCGTTGAGGTAGCTGCGCCGGCTGGCCGCCGGGCCGATCCGTACCGCCTCGTCGGCGAGCCGTACCGGCAGCGAGTCGGCGTCGGCGCTGGAGTGCACCACCACCGTGCGCACGCCGAGTTCCCGGCAGGCGCGCAGCACTCGCAGCGCGATCTCGCCCCGGTTGGCGATCAGCACCTTGTCGAACATCAGGAGTCCTGTCCGGTGACCGGTTCCAGGGCGATCAGCGGCTGGTCGTACTCGACGGGCTTGCCGTCGTCGACAAGCACCTCGACCACCCGTCCGGCCTGGCCGGCGGTCACCTCGTTCATCAGCTTCATGGCCTCGACGATGCCGACCACCTGGCCCGGGCGGACCATGTCGCCGACCGCGACGAACGGCATCGCGCCGGGTTCGGGAGCGCGGTAGAACGTGCCGACCACCGGTGAGCGAACGACCGGCCGGTCGGTCGACGGCGCCGCACGCGCGGCGGGTTCGGCGGCCCGTGCCGGCAGCGCCCCGGCCGGTTCGGCGGCGCGCTGCGCCGGTGCCGCCGGGTCGTGCCACTCGACCTCCAGCACCGACTCGCCGGTGCGCAGCCGCACCCGGCGCACCGGCCCGGCCAGGTCGGCGACGAGCTTGCGGGCCTGCCGGCGCAGCCCGTCGAGCACCTGCTCGGCCTCGGCGTCCGCCATCACGCCACCTCCGCCCGGCCACCGGCCGGGGAGGCAGCCGGGGACGGTCCGGCCGCGCGGGCCGCGCCGAAGCGGCGGAAGCGCTGCCGGCGGCGGCGGACCAGCGTGGCCGGAGGGACGGTGAGCAGCGGGGCGAGGTTCGCCGCCACCGCCCGGCGCAGCAGCTCGGCCGCGCCGCCCGGGTCGGCGTGGGCGGCCGGGCGCGGCTCCGGCACCAGCTCGTCGACGACGCCGAGGCGGCACAGGTCGGCGCCGGTGAGCCGCAGCGCGCGGGCCGCCTGCGGGGCGGCCGAGCTGTCCGGCCAGAGGATCGCGGCGCAGCCCTCCGGGCTGATCACCGAGTAGACGGCGTGTTCCAGCATGAGCACCCGGTCGGCGACCGCGAGCGCGAGCGCGCCGCCGCTGCCGCCCTCCCCGGTGACCACCGCCACCACCGGCGTGGGCAGCACGGTGAGCGCGAGGATGTTCTCCGCGATCGCCGCCGCCTGGCCCTGCTGCTCGGCGCTCACCCCCGGGTCCGCGCCGGGCGTGTCCACGAGCGTCACCACCGGCAGCCGCAGCCGCGCCGCGAGACGCATCAGCCGCAGCGCCTTGCGGTGACCGGCGGGGCTGGCCATGCCGAAGTTGCGGGTCACCAGCTCGGCTGTGGTGTGCCCCTTCTGGTGGCCGATCACCATCACCGGCCGTCCGTCCAGGCGGGCGATGCCGCCGACGACAGCCGGGCAGTCCGCGCCGAGCCGGTCGCCGTGCAGCTCCACGAAACCGTCGAACGCGGTCTCCAGGTAGTCCAGTGTGGTCGGCCGGCCCGGGTGCCGCGCCGTGCGTACCGTCTCCCAGGGGTCGCGGTCCGGCCGCGTGGTCGCTGTGGGCGCGGTGGCCGGCGGGCGCGGGGCGGGCGCGGTCTCCGGGGCGCGGCGGCCCGCCTCGGCGGCGGCGAGCAGCGCCGCGAGCCGGCCCCGCAGCGCGTGCCGGGGCACCACCATGTCCACCTGGCCGTGCCGCAGCAGGTATTCCGCGGTCTGGAAGCCCTCCGGCAGCTTCGCGCCGGTGACCTGGCGGATCACTCGAGGGCCGGCGAAGCCCAGCCGGGCGCCGCTCTCGGCCAGCACCAGGTCGGTGTTCGTGGCGAAGGAGGCGGCCACCCCGCCGTACGTGGGATCGGTGACCACGCTGACAGTGAGCAGGCCCGCCTCCCGCATCCCGGCGAGGGCCTGGCTGACGGTGGCCATCTGCATCAGCGACAGCGCGCCCTCCTGCATCCGCGCCCCGCCCGACGCGGTCACCAGCACCAGCGGGATGCCGTCGGCGAGCGCCCGCTCGGCGGTCCGGGTGATCAGCTCACCGACCGCGCAGCCGAGGCTGCCGCCGAGGAAGCGGAAGTCCATCACCGCCAGCGCGACCGGGTGCCCGCCCAGCCGGGCGGTGCCGCAGAGCACCGCCTCGTCCAGGCCGGTCGCCGCGCGGGCCGCGCCGAGCCGGTGCGGGTACGGCAACTCGTCGACGAACTCGATCGGGTCGACGCGTACCGCCCGGTCCGGCAGCGGGACGAACGAGTCCGGGTCGGCCAGCTGCGCCACCCGGTCCGGCGCGTCCAGCCGCGCGTGCGAGCCGCACTCCGGGCAGACGTCCAGGTTCCGGCGCAGCCGCTTGCGGTAGAGCAGCGACGCGCATCCGTCGCACCTCGACCAGAGCTGCTCGTCGCGCGGGGCGGTCGTGGTCACAGTGGCCGCCCGGCGGTGTCGTACCGGTGGGCCGGCGCGTCGTAGCGGTAGAAGCAGTGCGCCATCGCGTCGCGCGGCGACCGCCAGGTCGGCAGGTACGGCGAGATGTACGGCCGCAGCCGCTCGCTGATCCGGATGAACTCCGGATGCCCGCGGTTGTCCTCCACCGCGCCCTGCGCGGGCGTCTCCGTCTCCAGCAGATGGACGTAGAGGTCGTGCAGCCGGTACAGCGAACGGTGCCGGACCCCGACCAGGCCGGGCAGCTCGGTCGCGTCGGACTCGGCGAAGATCTCGGCCACCCGGTCCTCGGCCGTCGGCACCACCTTGGCGACGATGAGCGAACGGTCCATTCGCGCCTCCTGGACGTCCCGGTGCGCGGCGAACCGGTCGCGCCGCACGGATTGCCACACGGTCGCGCCGACGGCGTCTACCGGGCGTCAACCGGGCCCCATCGGGCCACAAACATGGTGACGCTGCGTTGACGCAAGCTGTGCGCGAGCTATGGGAAGATCGCTTTCCGGCCCCCGGGTGACGACACTTCTTCGCAGATCACGGGCGTATTACCGAGCCCACTACGGATAGTCAGGTGACCGACCGACCGTTGACTGAGAGTAACAGGCGTTGATATTCTGCGTCTCGGTCAGCCCGGCCACGGTGGAGCTTCCGGCCGTGGCGGAGGCGTTCCGACACCGGCGTCGCGGGCGGCGGTCCGGGCAACGCGAAACGGTCGGGACGAGGGTTCCGGTGCTGGGGGGTGCGCCGTGTCGGGTGGATCGAGAATGCCGACGGCGGGCGAACCCGCCCCACGGGTGTCACTGCATCTGCTGGGCGGCTTCCAGCTGCTGCACGACGGCACGCCCGTGGTCGTACCCCGGGGGTTGCAACGCGTCATCGCGCTGATCGGCCTGCGCCCGGCCGCGACCCGCAGCCACCTCGCCGGGCTGCTGTGGCCCGAGACGCCTGAAGAGCGGGCGCTGTCGTCGCTGCGCACCGCGCTGTGGCGGCTGCGGCAGGATCCGTGCTGCCCGCTGCGCACCGACGGCGACACCGTCCGCCTCGGACCGACCGTCCGCCTCGACGTGGACGACCTGGTGGAGACCGCGGCGCTGGTCCGCGAGGGCGCCGTCCCGCGCGGCGCCGCCGGCGCCGGACGCCACGACCTGCTCCCCGGCTGGTACGACGACTGGGTGCTGCTGGAACGCGAACGGCTGCGCCAGCTGCGCCTGCACATGCTGGAGGAACTCGCCGGCAACCACCTCACCGCCGGACGGCACGGCGAGGCGCTGGAGGCGGCGCTGGAGGCGATGGCCGCCGAACCGCTGCGGGAGACCCCGCACCGCCTGGTGGTCCGCATCCACCTGGCCGAGGGCAACGCGTTCGAGGCGGTCCACTCCTTCTACGTCTACCGGGACCTGCTGCTGCGCGAGCTGCGCCTGGAGCCGTCCCCGGCGATGACCGCGCTGCTCGACGACACCCTCGCGCCGATCCGCCGGGCCAGCCGGTCGGACCCGCCGCCGCGCCGCACGGACCGGACCGCCAAACCGGCGCCGCGCGCCCCCGCCGCGCCGTCGCCACCACCATCAATGCCCCGGAGTACGCGGTGACGGCGAGGTGACAGCGCGACCGGCACGGTGAGGCCAGCACCGCGGCGGCGAGAGGGGTCACGATGAGTCGACTGTTGGTGGTCAGCCGGATCGTGCCGGGCGCACAGGGGCGGGTGGCGCAGATCTTCGCCGAGTCCGACGCCACCGAACTGCCCCACCTCACCGGCGTCCGGCACCGGTCGCTGTACTACCTGCACGACCTGTGCGTCCATCTGATGGAGACCGTCGACGTCGCCCCCGGCCTGACCGCGGAACTGCGCGACAACCCGCTCTACGAGCAGGTGAACAAGCGGCTCTCCGCGCACACCTCCCCGTACCTGCCGACCTGGCACTCCCCCCGCGACGCCGTGGCCGGCTGCTTCTACAGCTGGGACGCCGCCGGCTCGCCTGCGCCCGACCGGATCCACTGACCGGCCACGGGCGACGGACGGGGCGCCCCGGAACCACGCACGGCACCCAGGTTCCGGGGCGTCTCCCCGCCCTGTCGCGCCGCTCGACCCCGGTTTCCGGCACACGCTCGGTCATCCTCCGGGCACCGGCCGACACCGCCGGTCCCGCCGCCGTGGTCCGGCCCCGGCCTGCCTGTCGTGCGCCGCGCGCGTGTGCGAAGCTGCCCCGAGTCTTTCGCCACCGTCGTGCACGTACATACAAGGAGGTTGGCCATGCCGTCGAGCTTCGGGCAGTGGCTGTTCGTGATACTGGCCCTGCTCATCGGATTCGGTGCCGGCTGGGTGGTCGTCGGCCGCCGCCGGTCCGGCGCCCCGGCGACGCCCACGGTGGAGACCGCACCCGAGGTGACCGCCACCGTCGACGCGCCGCGTCCGGTGGCTGTGGTCGACGAGCCCCCGGCCGCAGCCACCGTGTCCGAGCCCGCCCCCGCCGAGTCCCCGACCGCCGAGCCGGCCGTCGCCACCGCCGCCCGTTCCGACGACGAGCCGGCCGCGTCCTCCCCCGCCGCCTCCGACGCGGCCGTCTCCGAGCCCGTAGTGTCCGAGCCCGTAGTATCGGAGCCGGTCGTGTCCGAGCCGGTCGTGTCCGAGCCGGTCGTGTCCGAGCCGGTCGTGTCCGAGCCGGTCGTGTCCGAGCCGGTCGTGTCCGAGCCGATGTCGGCGACGTCCGAGACCGAGCCGGTGTCCACCGAACCGGTTGCCGCGCCCGTGGCCGACGCCGAGCCGGTGACGGCTCCGGCCACCGCCGACGTGGACGAGCCGGTCGAGGAGAAGCAGCCCGCGATCGGCGCAACCATCGACGCGCCGGCCACCGAGGCCGCGCCGGTCGAGGCCACCGAGCCGGTCGCCGTGCCCGCCCCGCGTACCTCGGTCGAAAACGACGTACCCGCCGCGGCGGACACCGACGCGCCGGACGACTTCCGGCGGATCCAGGGCATCGGGCCGAAGCTGGCAACCGCCCTGCAGGACGCCGGGATCCGCACCTACCGGCAGCTCGCCGAGCTGGACGAGGCCTCGCTGCGGCAGACGGTGAAGGCCGCCGGCCTGCGCTCCGCGCCGGGTCTGGCCACCTGGCCGCAGCAGGCAAAGGTGCTGGGGGGTGCCGGCGCGGACGCCGACCGGGTGCTCCCGGCCGGCGCCGAGTAAACGCTCCCCCGTGTTCCAGGCCGGTGGTGACGATGGTCGCCACCGGCCTGGCGCGTTTCCCACCCGCCAGTACCGGACCGGCTACATCATCACCCCACCGACCCCGCCACCTCCCCGAACTGACGCATCGCCCACCAGAACCCCGAAGTGGTGACACCACCACCCACCCCATCACCCCAAGCCTGACCGGTATGCCGGAAAGCCGACCGTGCGGGGACGGGCGTCGCTACCGTCGGTGAAGGGCCGGGACGGCCCGCCGCGCGTACCGCCACCCGCAGGAGCATCTCGTGCCCACCGCAGCGCCGGAGCCCGCCGACCGGCGACCGCCGGTCCGCGATCCGGAGGCGCCGCGCCGGGTGACGCTGCTCGAACTCTTCTTCGACCTGGTCTACGTGGTGGCGCTGGCGTTGATCTCGCGCAACCTGGTCGGGTCGGTCACCTGGGAGCGGGCCGCCGAGTCGCTGGTCATGCTGATGGCGATCTGGTGGACGTGGGCGATCACCACGCTGGTCACCGACATCTACGACCCGCGGCGCACCGAGATCAAGCTGCTGATCGTGGCGGTGATGTTCGGCGCCCTGCTGATGACCACCGCCATCCCGGAGGCGTTCGGCGCCCGAGGGCTGGTGTTCGCCGGCACGTACGTGGCGATCCATCTCGGACGCGGCCTGTTCCTGATGCCCGCCGTACGACGGCACCCGCAGAGCAGCCGCCGGGCCATCCGCATCTTCGTCTGGTTCGCCGTGTCGGCCGTACCCTGGCTGGTCGGCGCGCTCGCCGCGCACGGCACCACCCGGCTGTGGTTGTGGGCGGGTGCACTGGCGATCGACTACCTGGGGTTCCGGCTGGCGTACCCGGTGCCGGGACTGGGCGCGGTGCCGGAGGCCCAGCGCAACGTGACCGCCGAGCACCTGTCCGAGCGGTACCAGCAGTTCTTCATCATCGCGCTCGGCGACGCCGTGCTGGTCGCCGGCACCGTGTTCAGCCTGCACCACTCCGAGCTGGAGAACCTGGCCGCCTTCACCATCGCGTTCGCCACCACGCTGCTGCTCTGGCGCGTCTACGTGCACAAGTCCGGTGAGCTGCTGCCGAACGCCATCGCCCGGGCGGCCCAGCCGAGCCGGTTCCTCAACACCGCGCCGTACACCCATCTGCTGATGGTGGCCGGCGTGGTGACCACCGCGGCGGGCTTCGACCTGGTCCTGCTGGAACCGACCGGCCACACGCCGCCCGCCTGGCTGGCGGTGATCCTCGGCGGGCCGGCGCTGTTCCTGATCGGCCGGGGCGCGTTCGAGTACGAGGTGTTCAGCCGGGTGTCGGCGTCCCGGCCCGGCGGGATACTGGCGCTGCTCACGATCGCCCCGGCCGGGTTGTTCCTCGCACCGGTCTACGCCTCCGCCGGGGCGTTGCTGGTACTGGCCGGGGTGGCGTTCGCCGACTACCGCCGCAGCCGGGGCCGGCCGCCCGAGGAGCCGATGCCGCCGCACTGAGGTAATCGGAATCGGCCGTGCCGGCACCGGTGCGCCGTTTGGCGGATCACCCGCACGGGGTACAAGGCCTCCACCTCGAATCCACCACGACCCCAGTGGAGGCAACTGATGCGCGGCACCTCGATAGTCGGCGTCCTGGTCGTCATCTGGCTCATCATCGGCGCCATCGCCGCCGGTCAGCGCGGCTACTACGGCAACGACGAAACCAACTGTGCGGAGGCGGGCACGATCCTGGTCACCATCGTGGCCGGCCCGCTGAACTACATCGGCGCCAACCCGAAGGTGGACTGCAAGCTTCCCGAGCCGTCGAAGTAGGCCACCACCCCCGTACCTTCCGGCCCGCGCCCGCCCGGCGAGCGCGGGCCGTTTCGTGTCCGCGGCGCGGACCGTCACCACTCCTACGGCGTCCTAGGAGGCTGGGTTCCGCCTGGTTTGCCGCCGGAACCGGTGGGAACGGCAGCGGTTCCGCGACGACGGAACGGAGAACCGGGCATGCGCATCGGCTACAAGCTCGCCTCGGAGGCGTTCGGGCCCCAGGAACTCATCCGGCAGGCGATCCGGGCCGAGGAGGCCGGCTTCGACTTCGTCGAGATGAGCGACCACTACCACCCCTGGCTGGAGGTGCAGGGCCACTCCTGCTTCACCTGGAGCGCGCTCGGCGCGATCGCCGCCCGGACCACCACCCTCGGCCTCGCCACCGGCGTCACCTGCCCGTCGGTCCGCTACCACCCGGCGATCGTCGCCCAGGCCGCCGCCACCATGGCGCTGATCTCCGACGGGCGGTTCACGCTCGGGGTGGGCGCCGGCGAGCGGCTCAACGAACACGTCATCGGGCAGGGGTTCCCCAGTGTCCGGGGGCGGCACGAACGGCTGCGCGAGGCGTTGGAGATCATCCGACTGCTCTGGCAGGGCGGCTACCGCTCGTACGACGGCCGGCACCTGAAGCTGGAGGACGCCCGCATCTGGGACCTGCCCGACCAGCCGCCGGTGATCGCCGTGGCCGCCAGTGGCCGGGAGTCGGCCGGTCTGGCGGCCGAGCTGGGCACCGGCCTGTTCGCCACCGAGCCGAAGTCGTCGATCGTCGACCAGTACCGCAACGCCGGCGGCGGGGGTCCGCGCTACGCCGAGGTGCCGATGGCCTGGGCCGCCGACGAGGAGTCGGCGGTACGCGCGGCGAAGGAGACCAGCCGCTGGGCGATCACCGGCTGGAAGGTGATGAGCGAGCTGCCCAACCCGGTGAACTTCGACGCCGCCACCGCCTGGGTCGAGGACCACCACATCCGGCAGCAGTTCTCCGTCGGCCCGGACGCCACGCCGCACGTGAAGAAGGCGCGCACGTACGTCGAGGCCGGCTTCGACCACATCGTGCTGCAGAACGCCGGACCGGACCCGGACGGGTTCCTGGACTTCTGCGCCCGCGACCTGCTCGCCCGGGTCCGCGCCCTCGGCTAGTCCCCCGTGCCCGGCCGGCCCTCGCGCTCAGCCGGTCCCCGTGCCCGGCCGGCCCTCGGGCCTCAGCCGCCGACGTGGATGCCGGGGCGGCGGGTCGGGTCCGGCTCGGACTTGCGGATGATCTCCCGCACCACGGGCGGGGTGTCGCCCCGGCCGAGGATGAGGTAGCGCAGCAGGTGCGCGATCGGGTTCCCCTCCGACCACTCGAAGTGGCAGTGCGGGCGTACGCCGGTGGCGTCGCGCAGCGCCAGCAGGATCGCGGCTATCGCGTTCGGCGCGGCCGGGCTGCTGGCGCGCAGGATCCGGTATCCGCCGGACTCCACCCCGTGCACCCGCAGCACCTGGCTGAACTGGGACGGGTCGCTCACGTCGATCTCCAGGAACAGCACGTCGGCGGCGCCCGGCACCGGGTTCATCGACCGTTGCGCCCGCTCCTTGACCCGGTACTCCTTGACCGACCCGCGCTGCCGCTTGTTGGCGATCAGGTGCAGCCGCCCGTCCCGGGCGACCGACTCGTCGACGAAGCGGCGGGCCGCCTCGTCGAACTCGATCCGCTCGGCGCGCAGCTCGGTGGTCCGGGTGACCCGGGAGATCAGCGACACCGCGATGATCCCGGCGATGAAGAACCCGGAGATGGTGATGCCGTCGGGCTTCTCCACCACGTTCTCCACCAGCGCGTACAGCAGCACGGCGGTGAGCAGCGCGAAGCCGGCCGCGGCGGCGCGGCTGCGGGCGCGCACCGCCGCGATGGTCACCGCTATCGCGCCGGAGACCATCATCGCGAGGATGCCCGTGGCGTACGCGCCGGCCTGGGCGTTCACGTCGGCGGAGAAGGCGATCGTGATGGCGATACTGATCGCGGTGTAGACCAGCACCACCGGGCGCACCGCCCGCCCCCACTCCGGGGCCATGCCGTACGACGGCAGGTAGCGGGGCACGATGTTGATCAGCCCGGCCATCGCCGAGGCGCCGGCGAACCAGAGGATGAGCACGCTGCTGATGTCGTAGACAGTGCCGAACGCCTCGCCGAGGTGCTCGTGGGCGAGGAAGGCCAGCGCCCGGCCGTTCGCCGGACCGCCCGGGTCGAACGCCTCGGGCGGGATCAGCACGGTGGTCACGAACGTGGTGGCGATCAGGTAGACCGACATGATCAGCGCGGCGGCGGTGAGCAGGCGGCGGGTGTTGCGGATCCGGGCGTCCAGCCGCCGCTGCGCGTCCTCCCCTTCGCCCCGCACCAGCGGCATCATGCTCACCCCGGTCTCGAACCCGGACAGGCCGAGCACCAGCAGCGGGAACGCGAGCACGCTGGTGACCAGGACGTCGCCGGGCCCGCCGGCGTCGGTCAGCCGGCCCATCCAGTCACCGAGCAGGCCCGGATCGGCGACGACCTCGGCCACCCCGGCGACCACCACCACCGCGTTCAACGCCAGGAACACGGCCACCAGCGGAATGGCGACCTGCACGGCCTCGCTGAACCCGAGCAGGAACACGCCGCCGAGCACGAGCAGCAGCGCCACGGTGACCAGCACCGCCGCGGTGCCGCCGTGCGGGAACGACCCCGGCAGCACCGGGTTCTCCAGCAGGTGCACGCTGGCGTCGGCGGCGGACAGCGTGATCGTGATGATCCACGAGGTGGCGACGAAGCCGAGCAGCACCAGCACGAAGATCTTGCCGCGCCAGAACGGCAGCAGCCGCTCCAGCATGGCCACCGAACCCTGCCCGTGCGGGCTCTCCCGGGCCACCCGGCGGTACATCGGCAGCATCCCGAGCAGCGTCAGCGCCACGATCAGCAGCGTGGCCAGCGGGCTGAGCGCGCCGGCCGCGACGGCGGCGATGCCGGGCAGGTAGGACAGCGTGGAGAAGTAGTCGACGCCGGTCAGGCACATCACCTGCCACCACGGGTGGGACCGGGTCTGGTGCTCGCGGACCTCCGGGCCGACCGGCTCGACCCGGTGGGCGAACAACCACCGGTGCAGGCGGCCCGCCGGTGCCGCCGGCCGCGTCGGGGCCGCCACCCGTTCCGGCAGCTCCGGCACGGTACGGCCGGCCCGCTCGGCGTGGTCGCCGTGCCGACCGGCCCGGGCCGCGGCGGCAGCGTGCGCCTCCCGGCGCCGCTCCCGCGTACGCCGGGGCTGTTCCGGCTCCCCCGCCTGCCCCATCTGCTCCCCTTCGTCCCTATGAAGACGGTAGGGGTTGTCCCGGGCGCGGCCCGGCCGAACCGGTCAAAGATCCGGTCCGCGGGTCAGCGCGGCGCGCACCGCCGCAGGGTCGGCCACCGTCACGGTGACCGCCGGGTGCCGCACCCAGGGGCCGGGGGCCAGCGCCGGCACCGGCTCGGCGAAGCGCAGGCAGAGCCCGCCGGCCACGCTGGTGCCGAAGGTCACCCCGCCGTCGGCCGCCGACAGGTGCGGGCCGATCGCCCGCCACCAGCGGTACGGCCCGCTCACCTCGGCTCCGGTCACGTTGCCCGGCGTGGTGCGCAGCAGCCACGGCCCGAACCGGACGACGAACGCGTCCGGGCCCCAGTCGAGCCAGGCCGTGGCGGGCCGGACGCCGAGCAGTGCCAGCGGCAGCCGGAACGCCGGGTCGAAGCGGAACGGGAAGCGGCGGGCCGGGCCCGGCGGGAACGCCCCGGGGCCGGCCGGTTCGTCTGGTGGCACGGCGCCGAGGTACCCGGTGCGGCGGGCTCGACACCCCCGGGCGGCGTTCCCGCGTCCCGCGCCCGGACGGCGGGACGCGGGAACCCCCCGTCCCGGCTACTGCAGGAACGCCCCGAGGGGCGACAGCAGCAGCCGGCCGAGCAGCGCGGCGTTGTCGTCCAGCCGCGTCCGCTCACACTCGCGGGCGTCCGGGTCGTGCCGGCAGCGCCAGATCTTCTGCGCGTTGCGCCAGGCCACGTTCCGGGTGTACTCCACCAGTTCGCCCTGGTACCAGTCGTCGATCTCGCCGTTCACCATGTCGATCATGAGCTGCCAGTTGTCCAGGTAGCCACGGCGCAGGTCCGGGATCCGCTCGGCGAAGATCTTGTTGATCTCCAGGTAGTCGCGGTGCTGGTCGCTGCCGTCGATCGGCTCGGACTCCAGGCTGTCGAACGTGGTCACCAGCGCGAACGGCAGGTCGTAGTTGATGTGCGCGTTGACGCCCGCGGCGGCCGACGGCAGCGGTCGGGCGTCCGGGCCGCGCATCCGCTTGAACAGGCACGACCACGCCTTCGGGGTGCTCGGGCTGGAGTCGGTCCAGAACCGCAGCGCCTCGAAGTAGCGGGCCGCGAACTCCACGTCCAGCCGGGCCAGGAACGCCGGGTCGCAGAACCGGTCGTCGTACAGGCCGTCGAGCACGGTGCTGGTGATGACCAGGTAGAGCTTGTTGAAGTCGGCGAGCGGGCAGCTCTCCTCCAGCGGCGGCAGCCGGACCAGCAGGTCCTGCAGCTTGGTCAGATGGTCCACGACCGCCGGCACGTCGGCGGGGTGGTCGGCGAGCAACCCGACGATGTCCTGGTGCACAGGACCCCAGACCGGTTCGGTCATCTCTCCTCCACCGCGCCCCCGGCGCCCCCACGACGCCACCACCCCTGTTCCGCGGGACAGCCTGCCAGGCGCCGTCCACCCGGCGGATCCGTCGAACGACGTATTGGCGACGTACGCCTACTCCACGCCGTTGCGCAGGAAGATGGCGCTGGCCTGCACCCGCGTGCGTACCTGGAGCTTGTCGAAGATGTGCGAGACGTGGACGCCGATGGTCCGCTCGCTGATGAACAACCGCTGGCCGATCTCCCGGTTGGTCAGCCCCTCGGCGACCGCGGCGAGCACCTCCCGCTCCCGGGCGGTGAGCGTCGCCAGCTCGTCCACCGCCGGTCCGGCGGGCGCCGCCGCCCGCTGCCGGGGCACCGGCGCGGGATCCGGCGCGGCGTCCAGGGGCACCCGGGCCCGCGAGGCGATGGTACGGATCTCCGCGGTCAGCGGCACCGCGCCGAGCGACTGGGCCATTGCGTACGCCCGGTGCAGCAGCTTGCCGGCGGTGGCCACCCGGCTGCGGCGGGCCAGCAGCGCCTCGGCCTGCCGCAACCGCGAGTACGCCGCCGGGTAGGGGTGGTTGCGCCGGTCCCATTCGAGCGCGGAACGCTCCCACAGCGCCGGGTCGCCACGGCCGTCGTCGAGCCGGCTCAGCTCGGCGTCGCAGAGCGCGAGGAACCCCTCGGCGACGTACCGCACCGGCGCGCCCGCCTTGGCGCTCTTGCCGGTCACCCGGTCGACCACCTCGCGCAGCCGGCGTACCGCGTTGGGGTCCACCTCGATCGTCCGGCCGGCCGCCGCCTCGGCCTCCGCGCGCAGCCCGTGCCAGGCCAGCGTGGCCAGCACGATCACGTCGTCGGAGCGGCTCTCGGTCAGGCCCCGCTGCACCGCCTGCCGGGCCAGGTCGTGCCGGCCCTGCCACATGGCCAGGCCGGCGCGCAGGATGAGCATCGGCAGCACGTGCCGGGCGCCGCCGCCGGCCAGCACCGTCGCCACCGCCTCCAGATCGCGGTCGGACGCCTCGACGTCGCCGTACCCGACGGAGAGCCGGCACCGGGCCAGCAGCAGCTCGACCGCGTCGGCCCCGGAGGGACGGTGCCGCAGCGCGGCGGCGACCACCTTCTCCGCCTCGGCCCACTGCCCCACCCGGAACAGCCCGTTCGTCGCCACCGCCAGCAGCCGGGTCTCCCAGGTGCGGCCGAGCCCCAGCTCGGCGACCCGGTCGGCGCCCCGGCGGGCCACCACCACCCCCTCCTCGAGGATGTTCAGCGGGCCGGTGAGCAGCTCGGCCAGGTGCAGATACGCGCAGGCCACGTCCTCCGGCCGGCCGGACCGTTCGGCGGTGTCCAGCGCCCGGCGCATCACCGCCAGCCCGGCGGCCGGATCCTCCAGGAACGCCTCGCTGAACCCGAGCGCGGCGCTGGCCATCACCACCTCGGAGGTGGTACCGGGCACGTCGGCGGCGAGCGTGAGGGCCTCCCGGGCCTGGTCACCGGCCTCGGCGTAGCGGCCCAGGTGCAGCAGCAGCTCGGCCAGCCGGGCGGCGGCCGTGCACCGCTCCCGCGGCGTGCAGTCGGGCGAGTCCAGCACCTGCCGGTACTCCTGCTCGGCGGGGGCGGACCGGCCGGCCGCGGCCAGGTAGCGGGCCCGGCGGATACGCAGCGCGCAGACCGGCGGGCCGGACGGGTCGTCGGCCAGCTCCTCCAGCAGCGTCAGGGCGCGGGCGTGCTCACCGCTGTGGTGCGCGGCCTCGGCGGCGTGGCTGAGCAGCTCGGCCCGGTCCACCTCGACCGGCTCGGGCCGCGCCCCGTCGGGCAGCACGGCGGCCGGCTCGGTGGCCAGGGTCAGCGCGGCGGACCAGTGGCGGTGCGCCTCGGCGTACCCGTGCAGCCGTTCCGCCTCGCGGGCCGCGGCCATCGCGGCGGGCAGCGCCCGGCCCGGCTCCCCCGCGTGCCGCCAGTGGTGGGCCAGCCGGGCCTGGTGCAGCTCGGCCGGTACGGCGGTGAGCGCCTCGGCGTAACGGCGGTGCAGCGCGGCCCGCTCGGCGGGCAGCAGTTCGTGGGCCAGGACCTCGGCGACCAGCCGGTGCCGTAGCCGGTAGCCGTCGTCGGCGCCGACCAGCAGCCGGTGCGCGACCGCCTCCCGGACCGCGTCGAGCAGCTCGTCCTCGGGCAGCCGCACCACCTGGGCCAGCAGCCAGTGTTCGACCGGCTCGACGCCGACCGCCACCGCGTGCACCACCGCGTGCGCCGGCTGCGGCAGCGCGTCGACCCGGTCGAGGAACACCTCGCGCAGCGTGTCGGAGAGACCGTCGCGGCCGTCGCGCCGGTCGCGGGCCAGTTCCTCCACCACGAACGGGTTGCCGCCGCTGCGCTGCCAGAGCTGGTCGGCGGCCTCCGGCGGCAGCGGCGCGCCGACCACGGCGGCGGCCAGCTCGTCGGTGGCGGACCGGTCCAGCGGCAGCAGGTCGATCACCCGTACCGAGCGCAGCCGGCGGAGCTCGGTGAGCACCCGGCGCAGTGGATGCGCGCCGCGCAGCGACTCCGCCCGGATCGCCGCCAGCACGGAGAGCTGGAGGTCGCCGAGGCCGGCCAGCAGGTAGAGCAGGAGCTGGCGGGTGCTGCGGTCGACCCACTGCAGATCGTCGAGGACGAGCACCAGCGGCCGTCCGCCGGCCACCACGTGCAGGCCCTGCGCGACGCGTTCCAGCAGCGCACCGGCCCCGTCCGGGCCGGGGGTCTCCTCGTCGAAGACCTGCAACACCCCGCGGATCGCCGAGGTGGTGCGCGCCTCGGACTGCTCGGCCTCGAGCCGGCGCAGCGCCTGCCGTACCGGATGCAACGGCGAGGCGTCTCCGATGTCGAGGCAGGTGCCGGTGAGCACCAGCGCGCCGGTCTGCCGCAGCTGCTCGCCGACCTCGGTCAGCAGGCGGGTCTTGCCCACTCCGCTCTCTCCGGTGAGGAACACCGCGCCGGTCTGCCCGGGCCGCAGGTCGTCGTAGAGCGCCGACCGCAGCGTCGCCATCGTCCCGGTACGGCCGACGAGCGGTGCCGTGTCCACGTCGCTGGCCATGGAACGCAGCCTAGTCACAGGTCCCCGCACCGTTCTACGGCCTCCGGGCCGGACTCGTACCTCTCGCGTCGACTACACGACTAATGGTTGCGGGTGCCCGACATACGTCGTCCTACAGATCCCCCGAGAACCCGGTGGTGAAAGTCTGCGGAGGTCGTCGGGCACCGCTATCGGGAAAGGGTGGGTGCGATGTTGATCACCACGCCCGTGGGGAGTCGGGAAGCCGTCATCGCGGCGTGCCGGCCGGTGCCCGAGGAACGACGGATCGTGACCGTCCTCTTCGTCGACATCGTGGGCTCGACCCGGCTGGTCGAGCAGCTCGACCCGGAGGACGTGCGCGCCTTGCAGCGCGCCTACTTCGGCACCGTCGCCTCGGTGCTGCGCCGCTGGCGGGGCGTGGTGGAGAAGTACGTCGGCGACGCGGTGATGGCGCTGTTCGGCGCGTCCGGTTCGGACGGTCTCGACGCGTACCGGGCGGTGCGGGCCGGGTTGGACATCCAGGCCGCGCTGGCGCGGCGGCGCCCGGCCGGCGTCCGGCTGAGCGTGCGGGTCGGCGTGGCGACCGGTGAGGTGCTGCTGGACCTGGCCGGGGTCCGCGACGGCGGCCACGGCGCGGCCAGCGGCGCGGTGATCACCACGGCGGCCCGCCTCCAGGAGCACGCGCCGCCCGGCGGGGTCGTGGTCTGCCCGGCCACCCGGGACGCGGTGGCGGGGCTGGTCGAGCAGCGTCCACTCGCCACCCTGACGCTCGCCGGCAAGACGCTTCCGCTCGACGTGTGGCGGGTGACCGGGCCGGCCGGGAGCCGGCCGGCCCGGCACCGCGTCCCGCTCGTGGGCCGCCGCCGGGAGCTGGCGAGCGCGGCCGACGAGGTGACCCGGGCGCTCCGCGAGCGGCGTCCCCGCTGGATCTCACTGGTCGGCCCGCCGGGCAGTGGCCGCAGCCGGCTGCTGCACGAGGTGACCCGCGCCGTGTCGAGCGTGGACGGCGTGCCGGTGCGCCGGCGGGTGACGGCCTGCCCGCCGTACCCGTGCGGGGAGCTGGCGCCCCTGGCCGGCCTGGTGCGGCCCCGGCCGGACGCGACGGGCGTGGACGGCCCGGGCGACGTGCTGGCGGCGTTCCTGGCCACGCCGGACGACGACACGGTGGCGCAACGCGCCGTGGTCGCCTGCCGCGAGGCGCTGCTCGGCCTGGCCGCCGAGGCGCCGGTGGTGGTCGCGGTGGACGACCTGGACCGGGCCGCCCCGGCGCTGCGCCTGTTCCTGCAGCAGCTCCACGTGGCGGCCGGTGAGCGGGGACTGCCGCTGGCGGTGGTCACCACCTGCGGATCCGGCTCGGCCGACCCGCTGCCCGCGCCGGCGCGGCGGATCCCGCTGGAGCCGCTGGGCCCGCTGGACACCGGGCGGCTGCTGCGGCACCTGCTCGACCGGGCCGGGCGGCCGGCCGCGCTCGCCGCGCGGCTGGTGACGCTCGTCGGCGGCAACCCGGCGGTCGCGGCTGCGTACGCGGGCGCGGAACCGTCCGGCGTACCCGCCGCCGCGCGCCGCCTGGTGGACGCCCGGCTGGACCGGCTCGACGGTACGCACCGGGCGGTGCTGCTGGCCGCTGCCGCTCACGGCGGTCCGGCCGGGGCCCCCGCGGTGGAGGCGATGCTCGGCTGGCCCGCCGGCCGGGCCGAGCCGGTACTGCGGGAGCTGGCCGCGGCGGGGCTCCTGTACCCGGTCGCGGCGGGCGGCTGGGCGGTCGACGCGCTGGTGGCGCGAGTGACCGCGCTGCGGCTGTCCCGTGCGGTACGGGCGGACTTCGCCCGCCGCCTGCGTGCCGCGAAGGACACCGCTGCCGGCCGTGTGCCGGGAGCGGCGACCGGCGTCCCGTCCCGGGGCGCCGGCGAGCGGGAGGTCTGCCCGCTCGGGGCGGGGCGGTCGCGCCGGTCGGGTGGAGGGGCCCGACCGGCGCCCGTCCCGCCGGACCGGACCGATGCCTGCGACACGGCGCCCGGGCAGCCGGGCCGGGCCGGCGGACTCCCGGCGGAGCCCGGACGGGCGGGCCAGCCGGTGCGTGCCGGACCGGCCGCCGCCGCGACACGGATCGTCCCGGGTGTCAGGGCGTGGCCGGGGTCGTCGTCCACGGTCGCGGCGCGGCCCGGGCGGTCCGATCCGGCACCTGTGGTCACGGCGTGGCGGGAACGGCGGACCGGTCCGCCCGGGCGGGTGGGCCGGAACCGGCGAAGAACCGAGCCCGGCGGGCACGCGCTCGGGCTGGCGGCATGACGTCCGGGTCGGAGCGGGCACGGGGCCACTCCGGCCCGGACGTCACTCGGCGGGCAGGTCGGCCGGGCGGGCCGGACGGATCAGTCGCGGGCGATGGTGCGGCTGCGGCCCCGGAACTCGGCCACCACCTCGTCGCCGCGCCGTACCGTCACGTCGTAGATGCCGCTGCGGCCGTGCCGGACCCGCTCGGTGGCGTACGCCTCCAGGAGGTCGCCCTCGCGTACCGGGCGCAGGAAGCTGATCTCGCCGCCGGCCGCCACCGTCGCCGGGCCGTGGCTGTTGCACGCCAGCGCGAACGCGGTGTCGGCGAGCAGGAAAACGAAGCCGCCGTGCCCGATCGCGTGCCCGTTGAGCATCGACGGGGTGACCCGCATCCGGGCCACCGCCGCGCCGTCGCCGGCCGAGACGAGCTCGATGCCGAGCCCCTTGGACGCCACGTCGGCGTCGAACATGTCGTGCGCCGCGGTACGGCCGCCGTCACCGCTCATCTCAGGACTCCCGCCGCTGGTCGACGATGCGGCGCATCTTGCCCATCGAGCGTTCCACCCCGTCCGGCTCGACCACCCGTACCGCCACCGACACTCCGATCGTGTTCTTGACCTGCTCGACCAGCGTCGCGCCGGCCCGCTCGGCCTCGTCGGCGGCGGCGCCCGCCCGCCGCTCCACGTGCACGGTGAGCGTGTCGAGCCGGCCCCGCCGGTCGAGCACGCACTGGAAGTGCGGCGACAGGGCCGGGGTACGCAGGATCAGCTCCTCGATCTGGGTCGGGAAGACGTTCACCCCCCGGACGATCATCATGTCGTCGGTACGTCCGGTGATCTTCTCGATCCGGCGCATCGGGCGGGCGGTGCCGGGCAGCAGCCGGGTCAGGTCGCGGGTGCGGTAGCGGACCACCGGCATGGCCTCCTTGGTCAGCGACGTCAGCACCAGCTCGCCCCGCTCCCCGTCGGGCAGCACCTGGCCGGTCATCGGGTCGATGATCTCCGGGTAGAAGTGGTCCTCCCAGAGGTGCAGGCCGTCCTTGGTCTCCACGCACTCGACCGCCACGCCGGGGCCCATCACCTCGGACAGGCCGTAGATGTCCAGCGCGTGCATGTCGAGGCGCTGCTCCAGCTCGCGGCGCATGTCCTCGGTCCACGGCTCGGCGCCGAAGATACCCACCCGCAGCGAGGTGGTGCGCGGGTCGACGCCCTGGCGTTCCATCTCGTCGACGATGGCGAGCATGTAGCTCGGGGTCACCATGATGACCTCCGGCTCGAGGTCGCGGATCAGCATCACCTGGCGCTCGGTCATGCCGCCGGACACCGGGACGACGGTGCAGCCCAGTTCCTCGGCGCCGTAGTGCGCGCCGAGGCCACCGGTGAACAGCCCGTAGCCGTACGCGACGTGCACCCGGTCGCCGTGTCGGCCCCCGGCGGCGCGGATCGAACGGGCCATGAGCGTCGCCCAGGTGGCCAGGTCGGCGCGGGTGTAGCCGACCACTGTGGGACGGCCGGTCGTGCCGGAGGAGGCGTGCAGCCGGGCGACCCGCTCGCGGGGCACCGCGAACATGCCGAACGGGTAGTTCTCCCGCAGCTCCGCCTTCGTGGTGAACGGGAAGCGGGCCAGGTCGGCCAGTTCACGCAGGTCATCGGGGTGCGCGCCGAGGGCGTCGAAGGCGCGCCGGTAGTGGGGCACGTTGTCGTACGCGTGCCCCAGCGAGTGCCGCAGCCGGTCCAGTTGCAGCGCGCGCAGCTCGTCGACGCCGATCCGCTCGACGGGATCCAGCTCGTCCGGACGGGGCGTGCGCTCCTCCACGGTGACCTCCTGGCACGACGGGCCCCGGACGCCGCGCGCCGGGCGCTGCGCCCACCGTACGCCCGCCACCCCGTCCCCCACCCCCCTCCCCCGCGATCTTGCACTTGCCGCCCCTCGGGTGCCCCCCTTCGCACCCTTTGCCGGGGCCGAAACCGCAAGATCGCCGGGAGCGGGGCGAGGGGCGGGAGGGCGGGGTTATGCTCTCGGGTGCTGGTGGGAGGTGTCGTGTCGGATCCCCGGGTCGATCCGGATGTCGACCTGCGCGTACCGGCGGACCGGTCGGAACTGTCCGCGCACCCGGCGGCCGTGCTCGGCGTGATCGCCGGCGGTGGCGTGCTCGGTGCGCTGGCCCGGGCCGGCGCGCAGGCCGCGGTGCCGCAGCAGCCCGGCGAGTTCCCGTGGGCCACGTTCGCCGTCAACGTCGCCGGGTGCCTGCTCATCGGCGTGCTGACGGCGGTGCTCGCCGCCCGCCCGGCCCACCCGCTGACCCGGCCGTTCCTCGGGGTCGGCGTGCTCGGCGGGTTCACCACGTTCTCCGCGTACGCGGTCGACGCGCAGCGGCTGCTGACCGACGGCGCGGCCGGTACGGCGGGCGTCTACCTGGCCGCGACGATGCTCGGCGCGCTGGCGGCGGTCGTCGCCGGGGACACGGTGACCACCCGGCTGCTGCCCGCCCGGGACGGGGGCCGACGGTGACCGTTCTGCTGATTGCGCTCGGCGCCGCGATCGGCGCGCCGCTGCGCTACCTGACCGACCGGGCGGTGCAGGCCCGGCACGGCTCGCCGTTCCCGTGGGGCACGCTCACCGTCAACGTGGCCGGGTCGCTGCTGCTCGGCGGCCTGCTCGCGGCACCCGTCGACCCGGGCGTGACAGCGCTGGCCGGCACGGGCTTCTGCGGCGCGCTGACCACCTGGTCCACGCTCAGCTACGAGACGCTGCGCCTGGCCCGCACCGGGAAGCGCCACCTCGCGTACGCGAACGTGGCGCTCAGTGTGGCCGCCGGCCTGGGCGCGACGTTCCTCGGCTACGCCGTCGTCACCGCGCTGACCGGCTGACCGCGCCGGTCAGCGGGCCCGCCGTTCCGGGTGGGCCCGGTTCCATGCCCGCATCCGCTCCGGGTAGCCGGTGCGGGCCGCCTCGTACAGCGGCACCGCGTGCTTCTGGGCGATCCGCCCGGCGACGCGGGGCGAGCCGGTACGGCGGCGGATCCACTCGCCGTCGTGCGCGATGGCGACGACTGTGGTGTCGGTGGCGGTGGTCTCCGGTTCCAGGTAGAACTCGACCCCGCGCCGGCTGGTGACGAACGCCTCCAGCTGCGCCAGGTCCTCCTTGGTCGCCTCGCGGTCGAGCTTCGTGGGCGTCGTCGGGTCGGCGGCCCGGCGGCTGAACCAGCCCATGCCCGCCTCCTCTCCTCGGCGTTCGCTCCAGTGCAGCACGCCCGCCTGGCAGGCGGCTGGGAGCACGGTGGGAGTCGGCTGGAGCGGCTCAGCCGACCTTCGCCGCCGGGGTGCCGGCCTGCGCGTCCGGCGCGGCGGGGCGTTCCCGCAGCACCGGCACCAGCGCGAGCGTGGGCAGCAGGAGCAGCGGCACCACGACGAGCGCGGACAGCACGCCGAAGTGGTCGCCGAGGAAGCCGAGCAGCGGCGGCCCGGCCAGGAAGGCGGTGTAGCCGATCACCGCGACCACGCTCACCCGGGCCGGGGCCTTGTCCTCGTCGTCGGCGACGGCGCTCATCCCGACCGGGAAGCCGAGCGAGGCACCGAGTCCCCACAGCGCGACGCCGGCCACCGCGAGGGGGCCGTTCCCGGCCAGTACGGCGAGCGCCGCGCCGGCGGACGCCATCGCGATGGTGGTGAACAGCACCGGCACCCGGCCCCACCTGTCGATGGCGACGGTGCCGACGGTGCGGCCGATCGTCATGCCCACCACGAACACGCCGAACACTGCGGCGCCGACCGCCTCGTCGACCCCGTACCCGTCCACGAACGCCACCGCGAGCCAGTCGTTGGCACTGCCCTCGGTGAACGCCATGACCAGCACGAGCAGCCCGATCAGCAGCGTGCGGGGCTCGCGCCAGGCGGCCAGCAGCGCCTGCCGCCGGGCCGCCGGCTCCCCGGCCCCGGCCGCCTCGGCGGTAGCCGCGAGGAACGCCCGGGCGCCGACCAGCGTGCCGGCCAGGATCAGCACGGACAGGACCGGCAGGTGTACGCCGACGGGTACGCCGAAGTGCGCGGCGCCGGCGCCGAGCCCGGCCCCGGCCACCGAGCCGAGGCTCCAGGCGGCGTGAAACCGGGGCAGGATGGTGCGACCGAGGCGCTTCTCCACCGCGGCGCCCTCGACGTTCATGGCCACGTCGCACAGGCCGGAGCCGAAGCCGAACGCGGCGAGCCCCAGCCCGACGCCGGCGGCCCATCCGGCCAGGCTGGCGGCGAGACCGGCCACGGTCAGGCCGAGCGCGACGAGCACGACCGAGACGGCCACCGTGCGCGCCGGCCCGAGCCGTTGGGTGACCAGGCCCGCGGTCGGCATCGCCAGCAGGGAGCCCGCCGAGGCGCAGAGCAGCAGCAGGCCGAGCCCGCCCGGGTTGAGGTCGAGCGCGTCCTGAGCCGCCGGAACCCGGGAGAACCAGCTCGCCACCGCGAGCCCGTTGAGGGCGAAGACGGCGGCGACGCCGTTACGGGCGGTCAGCACCGCCCGGGGCGCCGGTGGCCGCTTGCCGGCCGGTGCGTCGATGGTGCTGCTCACGGTGCGGTGGTCCCTTCCCCCGTCTGGTTCTCGACGACAATCGCACACCTGAGAGCGCTTCCACCACAAGCGCCGTTAAGGCTTCGCCCATCCACGCCGGAGCAGGCATGATGCGGACATGGGTACGCCGACCGCACGTCCCGCCACGCTCGAAGACGTCGCCCGCGACGCCGGGGTGTCCCGGGCCACCGCCTCCCGGGTGCTCGGCGGCTACGGGTTCGCCTCGGCGGACGCCCGCGCCCGGGTGCGGGCCGCCGCCGAGCGCCTCGACTACGTGCCGGATCTCGCGGCCCGGTCGCTGGTGCGCGGGGCCGGGGTACGCCTGGTGGTGGCCGTGGTGGGCCGCGACGACACCGTGCTGGACGACCCGTACGTGCATCGGGTGGTGGGCGCGGCGTCGCGGGTGGGCGCGCCGCACGGCGTCGGGGTGGCGCTGGAGTGGCTGCCGCTGGCCGACCCGTCGGGGCTGGCGCGGCTCGGCGCGGACCGGGGCGTTTGCGGGGTCATCCTGGTCAACACGACCCAGGCCGCGCTGGACGCGGTGCCGCCGAGGCTGCGCGGCCGGGTCGTCTCGATCGGTCAGGGCTCGCCGGCGGTGCCCTCGTTCGACGTCGACAACGCCGGCGGCGCGGGCGAGGTGCTGCGTCACCTGTACGCCACCGGCCGCCGCCGCATCGTCATGGTCACCGGGCCGCGCTGGCTGAGCTGCGCGGAGCGCTCGGTGACCATGTACCGGGAACTGATGCGGGAGTCGGGGGCGCCGGAGCGGCTGGTCACCGGCGACTTCACCACGGCGCGGGGCGGCCGGGCGGCGCTGGAGGCGCTGCGCCGGTGGCCGGACGCCGACGCGGTCTACGCGGCCAGCGACGCCACCGCGTTCGGCGTGATCGCCGCGCTGCGCGGGCGCGGCGTGCGGGTGCCGCACGACGTGGCGGTGGCCGGGTTCGACGACCTGCCGTACGCGGCGATCAGCAGCCCGCCGCTGACCACCGCGACCCACCCGGTGGACCGGATCGCGGCCGCCGCGGCCACTGCCGTGCTGACGCGCGAGCCGGCCGCCCCGAGCACCGCGTTCCCGTCGACGCTTGTCGCCCGGGAGAGCGCCTGAGCGCCGGTCGGTGCCCGGCGGCCGCGGCGTCGACCCGGTCGGGGATCGTGTCGTCGTCGCCGGCGTCCACGGCGCGCAGCAGGTGGACGGCGGTGTCCCGGACCTGACCGGTCACCATCGCCAGGGGCAGCGTGGCGTCGCCGGTGAACAGCCGCCCGGCGCTCCGGACGGCGTCCAGGCGTCGCCCGCCGCGCGGACGGCCCGGCCGAGGGTACGAAGCGCATCACCCATCTCGGCCTGGACGGGCGTACCGCCACTCAGGGGCGTCCGGTGGCGGGCGGTTCACGCTGCGGTGACGCGTTACGGGCCGGTCGGCCCTGGCCGCCGCCGGGCGGACGTCCGTCAATGGGTACGGGAGAAGGAGAGGTCCGATGGGCGGGGTCATGACGTGGATGTACCGGGGCGGCCGGCCGAACCGGCTGGCCCGGATGATGAACGCGCTGTCGGCCTGGCAGTACGGCGCCGGCCTCGCCCCCCGGCACTGGGTGACGATGGAGGTGCCGGGCCGTCGCACCGGCCGGATCGTCTCGGTGCCGATAGTGGTCGCCGACCTCGACGGCGAGCGGTACGTGGTGTCGATGCTGGGCGCGGGTGCCAACTGGGTGGCGAACGTGCGTGCCGCGGACGGGCGGGTGGTGCTGCGGCGCCGCCGCCGCGAGCCGGTGCGGCTGGTCGAGGTGCCGGTGGCGCAGCGGCCGGCGATCCTGCGGCGGCACCTGGCGCTGGCCCCCGGTGCCCGGGCGCACGTGCCGGTGGACCGGCACGCTCCGCTCGCCGAGTTCGCCCGCGTCGCCGCGGACATCCCGGTGTTCCGGGTCGTGGCGGGCACCGGATGAGAACATCCGGACACAACATTCCAGAATATCGAGCGCGACGGTTTCCCGGGGTCGGCCGAATGGGAGAGACGGCCGGTAAGATCGGCGACACGAAGGCGGCTGATCGCTGACTGTCGCGCCCGCCGCGGGCGCTCACACTTGCCGCATGAATACGAGACTCCGCCGCAGCCGGGCATTCGGCCTCGCGGTGTGTCTCGCCCTCGTGGCGATAATGAGCGGCTGCATGCAGCTCAATCTCGGGCTGACCGTGAACGACGACGACACCGTCTCCGGCCAGCTCCTGCTCACCGCACCGAAGTCCGTGCTCAAGCAGCGGAACCCGGATCCGGCGGTGGCGTTCGCCGAACTGCGGCCGAACATTCCCTCACTTCCGCCCGGGGCGGAGACCCGGTACGAGGACGCCACCTCGTACGGCATTCAGATCACGTACCGGAAAACGCCACTGGCACAATTCACGAGCGAAAGTGTGAATCTCGCCCGGGACGAGGATCTCATTCGCTTCTCGCTCCCGCTGGACCCGAAGAAATACGGCGGCAAGTTCGGGCAGCAGGATCCGCGCCAGCAACAGGCGTTCATGACCTTGATGGCGTTCGAGATCTCGGTGACGTTCCCCGGCCGGGTGCTCGACACCAACGGCACGGTCACCGGACGCTCGGTCAGCTGGAAGGTGATCGCCAACCAGCCCAAGCCGGCCGAGTTGCGCGCCGTCGCCCAGGCGCCCCCGCCGCCCGCCACCAGCCCGGCCGCCGTGGTGACCGGGAACGGTTCCTTCCCCTGGGTGCCGGTCGTCGGCGGCGTGGTCGTCCTGCTGCTGGCCGTCGCCGCGGTGGTCGTGCTCCTGCTGCGCCGCCGGGGCTCCCGCGGCGGCCCGGACGCGACGGCGACCGCCGGCCCGGGTGCACCCGCCGGCCCCGCGCCTGCCGCCACCACGGGCCCGGCCGCACCGGTACCACCCGGCGGTCCGCCGGTCTGAGACCCACCGACCACCGACGGCGCCCGCGCCGGCGGCCCACCAGCACACCGGGCGGAACCCGGGTCCAGTGAATCCGGTCGCCGCCGCACCACTCCACCCCGACCGCACCACCGCACCATCGAAAAGAGGGGGATCGCCGTGAACGATCTCTTCACCTGGGCCGCCCTGGGCAGCCTCACCGGCGCCAGCGCCGCCACCCTGCTCGCCACGAACGTCATCGGCGGGCTGATCGGACCGAGCGGCGACAAGGCGCGCAAGTGGATCGCGCTGGGCTTCGCGCTCCTGCTGTCCTACCTGACCGCCGCGTTCGCCACCGACGCCGGCCCGGAGAAGTGGATCATCGCGTTCTTCAACGGTCTGGTGATCTTCTCCGCCGCGCTCGGCATCAACCAGCTCCCCCCTGGCAACCGGCAGCCCACGCAGGCGTCGCCGAGCCAGCTCGCCCAGGGGCGCGAGCCCCGCTACGTCCGCTCCTGGGTCTGAGAGAGGTGACCCCATGATCTTCGGCATCCTCAGCGCCGCCGTCCAGGTCGTCTTCGGCGCCCTGCTCGGGCAACTCGCCGCCGGCACCGTCGGGCTGCTGGTCGGCGCGGTCGTCGGACTGCTCCTCGGCGCGCCCTTCGGCTGGGCGTCCGCCTCCGCCGGGACGTACGGCGCCGACCCGAAGGGGATCTTCCTCTTCGTCGTCGACCACACCTGGAGCCTGCTCAACACGTTCGCCGGGGCGCTCTTCCTGGCCCTGCACCTGGTCTTCGGCCACCAGCTCGACCGGATCGTCTCGGCCGGCAGCGGCCGGGTCAACGTCGTCGAGGGCGTCTCCCCCCGGTACGCCACCACCATCGGCACCGTCTGCGCCGGGTCCAGCCCGGGCATCCAGCGGCACGAGGACGTGCACGTGTTCCAGGCCCGGCTGCTCGGCCCGTTCTACCTGCCGCTGGTGGCGCTCAACTACGTGCTGTTCACCGTCGCTCCGGTGTGGCTGCTCTGGCACGACCACACCAACGCGCCGATCAACCGGTTCACCCGCTACTTCGAGATCGGCGTCTACCCGCACGTGTGGAACGAGGCCATCGCGTACCGCATCCAGGGGACGCCACCGCGATGACCGGCGCGATCGAGGCGGCCGTCGCGGACGTCGCGAGCTGGCTGGCCGGGGCCGCGGGTGAACCCGTACCGGTCGGTCCGCCGCGCGACGACCCCGGCGGCGGTCTCACGGTCTGGCCGCTGGAACTGCGACCGGCCCGGCAGACCGCGACCGGCGGCGCGACCCGCGAGCCGTACCGGTTCGTGGTCCGCCTGCTTGTGGCGGGTGGCGGGCCGGCGGCGCTGGCGGCGCTGGACCGGGTGCTCGCCGCCGCCACCACGGCGGGCCGGCCCGAGCTGGTGCTGGCCGCCGGCGACCCGGCGTTGTGGCGGGCGCTCGGCGTGGCGCCCCGGCCCGCGCTGCTGCTGGACGCGCCGGCCCGGGTGGAGCGGCCGGTCCCGGTCGCGCCGCCGGTACGGCAGCCGCTGCGGTTGCGGCAGCTCGGCATGCGCACGCTGCACGGACGGGTGGTCGGGCCGCAGGACCAGCCGCTCGCCGCCGTCCGGGTGGAACTGGTGGGCGCCGCCCAGGCCACCGAGACCGACGCCGCCGGCCGGTTCCGGCTGGCCGGCGTGCCGCACGACCCCGACGCCCCGGACGCCCCGGTGCGGATCCGGCTGGTCGGCGCGGGACGCGTCCACACCGCCGAACTCGATCCGGACGGCGACGGGCTGATCGTCGTCCGCGCGCCCGACTGACGTCCGAGGAGGACCGATGCCCACCTACTTCTCCCCCGGCATCTACGTCGAGGAGGTGCCCAGCGGGGCCCGCCCGATCGGGCCGGTCGGCATGAGCACCGCCGCGTTCGTCGGGGTCGCACCCGACCGCGGCGCCCACGTCGGCGAGGCGCTGGCGGTGAACAGCTGGACCGAGTTCCTGCGGCTGTACGCCGACGGCGAGCACCTGGAGAGCACCCCGCTGGCCCGCGCCGTGTTCGGCTTCCTGGACAACGGCGGCACCCGCTGCTGGGTCGTCAACGTCGGCGAGGGCGGCCGGCTCACCGGCACCGGCGGGCGGCGCGGCGGCCTGGAACTGCTGGAGGCGATCGACGAGATCTCCATCCTGGCTGCGCCCGGCTACCACGATCCGGTCTCGCACGAGGCCCTGATCAGCATGGCCGAGCGGCTGCGCACCATGGTGGCGATCTGCGACCCGCCGCCGGAGGTCACCGACGTCTCGCGACTCACCCGCGTCGCCACGCCGGGCCGGCCGCCCAAGCCCGCGTCGTCCGGGTCGTCCGACAAACCCGCCGAGGGTACGCCGGGCGACGCCGACGACGAACCGCCCGGCACCGGCGGCGACCGGCCCCGGCAGTCGGACTTCGCCACCTTCTACTTCCCGTGGATCCGGGTCCGCGACCCGCTCAGCGGCGACCTCGTGCTCACCCCGCCGAGCGGGCACGTCGCCGGCATCTGGGCCCGCACCGACGCGCTGCGCGGCGTGCACAAGGCGCCCGCCAACGAGCCGGTACGCGGCGCCGTCGACCTCGCGTACCGGGTGACCCGGCCGGAGCACGACGTGCTCAACCCCAAGGGCGTCAACGTGATCCGGTTCTTCGCCGGGGAGGGCATCCGGCTGTGGGGCGCCCGTACGCTCGCCGCCGAGGCAAGCGAGTGGCGCTACCTGAACGTGCGGCGGCTGTCCATCTCCATCGAGCAGGCCATCGCGGGCGGCACCCGGTGGATGGTGTTCGAGCCGAACGACTTCACGCTGTGGCGCTCGATCCGCCGCGACATCGGCGCGTTCCTCACCCGGGTGTGGCGCGACGGCGCGCTGCTCGGCCGTACGCCCGAGGAGGCGTTCTTCGTCAAGTGCGACGAGGAGACCAACCCGGCCGACGTCCGCGACGCCGGAATGGTGGTGGCGCACATCGGCATCGCCGTGGTCAAGCCCGCGGAGTTCGTGGTGTTCAAGCTGAGCCAGTGGGCCGGCGGCACCGAGACCAAGACGATCGGAGGCTGACATGCCCACCACTGCGACGCCGCAGCCGGGCGCACCCGTCGACCCGTACCGGGCGTACCACTTCAAGCTGCTCATCAACGGCATCACCAATGGGCACTTCACCGAGGTCAGCGGCTTCGAGGTGGCGATTCCGGCGCTGTCGTACCGGGAGGCGGGCAACGAGCGCATCCGGGCCGTGCCGGGCCAGGTCGAGTACGCCCCGGTCACCCTCCACTTCGGCCTGACCAGCTCGCGGGAGCTGTGGGACTGGGTGAACGCGGCGGCGAAGGGCACCGTCAACCGGCGCAACGTGTCGGTGGTGCTGCTCGACCCGGCCGGCACCGCCGAGGTGCTGCGCTGGAACATGATCAACGCGTGGCCGACCCGGTGGCGGGGCGCGCATCTGAACACCCTGTCGCAGGAGATCGCCATCGAGGCGCTGACCCTGGCGTACGAGGGCCTGGAGCTGGAGGCCGGCGGTGCCGCCGCCCCGGCGACCGCGTGACCGGCTGGCCCGCGTCCTGCGGGCCACCGCGGATCGCCTGTCCGGACCGGCCCCGGCCGAGGACGCGCCATCCTCCCCCGGACAGCCGCCCGAGCACTGGCGGCTGCTGGTGGCGGCGCACGCCCCCGGCCTGCTGCGCGACCTTCCGCCCTCCGCTCCTCCCCCGCGCTCCGACGATCGGCGCCAGAGGAGCCGGTGGCGCTGGATGGCACGTTTGATCAACGGACTCGCCGCTTTCCGCAACAGCCCGCCGAGATCTTGGTACGAAAGGGCCCCTATGGGGGCCGCTTCCTACCAAGATCTTCCGGAGGTCCTGGGAGGCGGGACGGGGATCTCGGGAAGCGGGAACTCGGGGCCGGGGCACGGTGCGCGGTCGCCGGGAGCGACGAGTGCCGAGTGGGAAGTGAGCGGGGCGACGCCTTCCACGCCGACGCCGGGCGCCCGGTCCCGCTCGGACGGGGCCTCGCGGTCGTGGGACAACGGGGCGTCTGCGGGTGAACCCGCGAACCGGTTCGTGACGGAGCAAATCGGCGTGGCCGGGGCACCGGAGAGGACGAGAGCGGCGCGTATGTCGGACCGGACCGGATCACCGAGCGCCGTCGGTCCGACCGGTACCACAAGCACCACGGAAGCCATCGGTGGCGCGCCCCCGGCACGATGGCCGGCGGTGACTCGCGCCCTCAGGCCGGCCCTCACCGGCACGAGGAGCGCGAGCAGCGACGGCACCGAGAGCACCCGCACCGGTCGGTCCACCGACCCGGGCGTGCCCGCTGGCACCGCCGGGCCCGTACACCCCGCCGGCAGCCGGGACACGATCGGATCGCCGGGTCGCGTGAGATCCGGCGAATCGGACCGGCCGTCACCGTCCGAGCGGAGGCCCGACCCCGATCGGGTGGACCCGCTCCGGAACCTCCCACAGGTCGACCGGAGCCGGCCGACGCGCAGGGACGACATCGCCGGAGCGGACGTGCCGTCCGATCGAGGGGACATGCCCCCGCTCGCCTTCGCGGCTGCGCCATCGTCGTTGCCGCGCGGACCGGCCGCACGCACCAAGGGCGGTCGAACCGGATCAGCGAACGGTCGCGACGGGACAAGGGACGGATCCGTCGCCCAGTACCCGGGGCGCGCCGCCGCTTTGCCGTACCCGGGCGGACACGACCCGGCGTCCGGGGAGAGGCAGGGGCGGTGGCCCGCGCGTCCCACGTACAGCGGCCCGTGGCCGACCCTGCCGGACGGTTCCGACCCGATCCGCGCGACGGGTCAGGTGGCGACCGGGATGGCCGAGGGCGGCGGGACGCAGGCGGTCCCGTGGCCGATGCTCCCGGCCGAACCGGCGTGGCTACCGGCACGGACGACGCCTTGGAGCGACACGGCCCGGCTGGACCGGGAACAGGCGGGTGACTGATGGAACGCGTCGCCTTCCTCGTGGACGAGTCCGGCACCCGGGTCGACTGCCTGCTCAACCCGGAGACCGTGCAGGTGACCCGGCTGGCCGGAGTACGCCCGCGCGGCGGACCGGACGGGTCGCTCACCGGCGCCGGGCTGGCCGACGACCCGCTCGTCTTCACCGGCGGCGGGCGTACCGAGCTGGTCCTGGACCTGCTCTTCGACGTCGACTTCGTGGAGTCCCCGGCCCGGCCGGAGGACGTCCGCGCGCTGACCCGGCCGCTGTGGATGCTGGCGGAGAACTCGGCGGTCGAGCACGGCTGGCTGCGCCCGCCGCTGGTCCGCCTGGTGTGGGGCAAGACCTGGAACGTCCCCGGCGTGATCACCGCGATCGCGGAACGCTTCGACGCGTTCACCCTCACCGGTACGCCCCGGCGGTCCTGGCTGCGGTTGAAGCTGGTCCGCGTCGCGGAGGGCGCGGAGGCGGCGCGCGCCGGATTCGAGGAGGAACTGGCCGCCGCGAGCACACCCGTCGTCGCGCCCGGGTCGGCGGTGGTCGCCGCCGCCGACGGCGCGGCCGAGCCGGGCTGGTCCGGGGTGCGCTTCGACCTGCTCGCCCACGACGCGCTGGGTTCGCCGCTGCGGTGGCGGCTGCTCGCCGAGCACAACCGGATCACCGACCCGCTCACCGTGCCCGCCGGCACCGCGCTCGCCGTCCCGCCGGTCGGCGCCGCCACCGTCGCGCCGGACGCCGTCACCACGGGAGGCACCCCGTGACCCGCCACGCGGCCAGTCCGGCGCGGCGAGCGGCCGCCGGGGGCAGGCCGTGAGCCGGGCCGCCCTGGTCACAGTCGACGGCCGGCCGCTGGCCGACCCGGCCCGGCTGCGCGGCATCCGCGTCGCCGCCCGGCTGGACCGGCCCGCGCAGTGCGAGCTGACGCTCACCGCCGCCCCCGGTGCGGGCCCGCTCGACCCGCCGGTACGCCCCGGCGCCGCCCTCGACGTGCGCCTCGACGGGCAGGCGGAGGCGCTGTTCACCGGCGAGGTGACGGCAGTCGAGCGGGAGTACGCCGGTGACGGCGCCGCGCTGACCCGGATCCGGGCGTACGACCCGCTGCACCGGCTGCGCAAGCGGCAGGAGCTGCGGGTGTTCGAGTCGGTGACGGCCGCCGAGCTGGCCGCCGACCTGTGCGCCGGGCTGGGGTTGAGTGTGGATGCCGAGGACGACGGGCCGCGCCTGGACCGGCTGCTCCAGCACCGGCACACCGACCTGGACCTGCTGTGCGAGGTGGCCGGGCGGGCCGGGCTGCACCTGGGCGTCGACGGTGACCGGTTGCGGCTGTTCACGCTGGACGGGTACGGGGAGCCGCTGCCGTTGACGCTCGGCGAGACGGTGCACGCGTTGCGGGTCACCGAGAACCTGGACCGGGCGGGCGCGGAGTGCGCCGTGCTCGGCTGGCATCCGCAACGCGCGGAGCCGCTGGGCCAGCGGGCGGGCGAGGCGCGCAGCGGGCGGCGCATCCCGCTGCGCCCGGACCCGGGCGACGTGGGCGCGGACGGTGTGCGTACCGCCGTGGACCAGCCCGGCCGCAGCGACGACGAGCTGGCCGCGCTGGCCCAGGCCGGGCTGGACGCCCGGGTAGCGGCGCTGGTCACCGCCGAGGGCACCGCGGAGGGCGACCCGGCGCTGCGGCCGGGCCGGCGGATCGCCCTGGCCGGCGTCCCGGAGCCGGTGGCCGGGGTGTACGTGCTCACCGAGGTGGTGCACACGGTGGACGCGGACGGGCACCTGAGCCGGTTCTCCACGGCGCCGCCCGGCCCGCCGCCGTCGGCCGCGCCCCCGGCCGCCACTGTCACGCTCGGCACCGTCACCGACATCGACGACCCGGACGGGCTGGGGCGGGCCCGGGTGACGCTGCCCGCGTACGGCGATCTGGACGCCGGCTGGCTCGCGGTGCTCTGCCCGGGCGCGGGCCGGGGCAAGGGCATCGTCGCGCTGCCCGACCCGGACGACACCGTGCTGGTGGCGCTGCCCGGCGGCGAGCCGGCCTCGGGCGTGGTGCTCGGCTCGCTGTTCGGCGCGGTCGAGCCGTACGACGCGGGGATCGTGTCCGGGCGCTCACGCCGCTGGTCGATGCGGACCGGCACCGGGCAGTCCATAGTGATCGACGACGACGGGCGGACGCTGCGCCTGGCCACCGACGCGGGCAGCTTCGTCGAGCTGCGTCCCGAGCTGACCACCGTGCACGCCGCCGGTGACCTGGTGCTCTCCGCGCCCGGCCGGGCCGTCGTGGTGCGCGGCCGCACCGTCGACTTCCTGCACGCCCCGGCGGCCGAGGACGCCGAGACCGCCGCCGCGCAGGCCCGTACGCTCGCCCGTTCCGCCGGAGGTGGCTGATGCGCTGGATCCACCGCGACTCGCTGATCACCTGCGGACACGACGGGCGGGTGACCAACCGCCCGTCCCAGCACTGGGTGACGGTCCAGGCCGTGCCGGTGCTGGTACGACCCGACCCGGAGGGACGTGACATCACCGCCTGCCCGAACTACGGCCCGACGATCAAACCGTGCCTGCACACGCTGACCGTGACTGTGGGTTACAGCACGTGGGTGCGGGTGGACCGGCAGCCGGTGGTGCTGTCGCACCTGGACGGCCTGACCGACGGCACCCCGCCGGGCACCGTGCACCACCAGGTCCGCGACGTGCGGCAGGGCTTCCTGGGTGCGGACGCATGAGGGCCTTCCGCTTCGTCGGCGCCGGCTTCGACGCCGGCCGCGCCGGTGGTCTCGCGCTCACCGCCGCAGGCTCGCTCGCCATGACCGACGGCGACGAGACGGTACGCCAGGCGCTGTACCTGCTGCTGTCCACCACACCCGGGGAACGGCTGATGCGCCCCGGGTACGGGTCGCGGCTGCACCGGCTCGTCTTCGCGCCGAACGACGACACCACCGCCGGGTTGGCGATCCACTACGTGCGGCAGGCGATCCGGCGCTGGGAGCCCCGGGTCGAGGTGCTCGACGTGGACGCCGGCCCGGACCCGGACGACCCGTGGCGCCTGGTGATCCGGCTCGACTACCGGGTGCGGGCCAGCCTCTCCCCCGGCCACCTGGTGTTCTCCGTCGACCTGCTGCCCGCCGACGAGGAAACCGGAGACGAGGAGGGCACGCCATGACGCTGCCGGTGCCGCACCTGGACGACCGCGCCTTCCTCGACCTGGTCACCGAGGCGCGGGAACGCATCGCCCGGTCCTGCCCGGACTGGACCGACCTGTCCGCGCACGACCCCGGCATGGCGCTGGTGGAGGCGTTCGCCTACCTGACCGAGGTGATGATCTACCGGCTGAACCAGTTGCCGGAGAAGGCGTACGTCGCGTTCCTGAACCTGCTCGGCGTCACCCGGCACCCACCGGCGGCGGCCTGGGCGGACGTGCGCCTGACCCGTACCGGCCCGGACCGCGGCCCGGTGCGGGTGCCGGCCGGCACCCGCGTCGCCGCGGCCCGCGGCGCGGACCCCCGGCCGGTCGTCTTCGTGACCACCGAACCGGCGGTGCTGCCCGCCGGGGAGACCACGACGACGGTACGTGTGCACCACTGCGAGCCGGTGGAGGCGGAGCTGCTCGGCACCGGCACCGGGCAGCCCGGTCAGGTGTTCCGGGCCGCCCGCGCGCCGTTGACCCGTACCACCGAGGCGCTGGACCTGCTGCTCGGCGTGGAGGTGCCGGCGGGCTCGGTGGAGCTGGGCGCCGCCGCCCGGGAGCACGAGGGCCGCACGTACGAGATCTGGCGGCCGGTGGACAGCTTCGCCGGTGCCGGGGCGCAGGCGAAGGTCTACCTGGTGGACCGGGCCTCCGGGGTGGTCACGTTCGCCCCGGCGCTGGACCTGCGCCCGGACGTGAGCGCCCCGGCCGTCGAGGGGGCGGCCGGGGCGACCACTGTGGCGGCGGTGCCGCCGGCCGGGCGGCAGGTGCGGCTCTGGTACCGCTGCGGCGGCGGACCGGCCGGCAACGTGGCGGCGGGCGTGCTGACCAGCCTGCGTGATCCGCTGCCGGGGGTGAAGGTGGACAACCCGGAGCCGGCCACCGGCGGCCGGGACCTGGAGTCGCTGGAGTCGGTGCTGGCGCGCGGGCCGTACGAGTTCTTCGCCCAGCAGCGCGCGGTGACCGCCCGGGACTTCGAGATCCTCGCCACCGGCTCCGGCGCGGTGGCGCGGGCGCGCGCGTTCACCAGGGCCTCCGTCTACAGCTTCGCCCGGCCCGGCGAGGTCGAGGTGGTGCTGGTGCCGTCCGTGCCGGACGCGGCCCGCCCCGGCGGGCGGCTGCCGGTGGCGGTGCTGCGCGAGCACGAGGTGGAGGAGGCCCGCCGCCGGGTCGAGGCCGACCTGGAGCGGCGCCGCGCCCTCGGTACGGCGGTGCGGGCGGGCTGGGCCCGGTACAAGGCGGTGTCCATCCAGGCGCGGGTGGTGGTGCGCCGCGAGGAGGACGTGGACGCGGTGCGCCGCCGCATCCACGACCGGCTGCACCAGACGCTCAGCCCGCTGCCCACGCCGCTGAACCCGGCCGGCTGGGCGTTCGGCGAGCCGCTGCGCGCCTCCAACGTGTACCGGATGCTGGAGCACGCCGAGCCCGGCGTGCGCTACGTCGAGTCGGTGCGGTTCGTCGTCGACGAGGCGCCCGACGCGCAGGTGCGCACCGTGGCGGTGGACCAGTACCAGGCCGACACCTGGTACGCCGGCGGCGGCCCGGTGCTGTTCCGCTCCACGAACGCCGGTGCCGGCTGGGAACCGGCCGGCCGGTTCGACGACGAGACGGTGGTGCGGGTGGTCCCCGCGCCCGCCCCGGTACGCCCCGGCGTGGTCCCCCGGGCCGGTTCGGTGGCGGTGGTGACCACCCGCGACGCCGGTGGCTCCCGGGTCCGGCTGAGCACCGACCTGGGCGAGACGTGGACGCTGCTGACCGACCTCGACTCCGGCGTCCGCGACCTGGCCTGGATCGACCGGGACGGCACCGGTGCGCTGCTGCTGGCCACCGACACCGGCCTGTACGAGGTGCCGCTGCTACCAGGCGCGGTGCCGCTGCAGATCCTTGTCGACCCGGCCGACGCCGACCGGGGCTTCTACGCGGTCCGCGCGTTCGTCTCCGAGCGCGGCGCACCAGGGGTGGCGGTGGCCGCGCAGGCCGGATTCGGGATCTACCTGTCCACCGCTGCCGGACGGCCCGGCACGTTCGCCCACGTCGGCCTCGCCAACGTGGACAACCGGGTCCTCGCCGTGCAGTACGACGGCCCGGCCACGCTGCTGTGGTGCGGAGCGGGCGAACCGGACCCGAAGAAACCCGGCCAGGGCTGCCACCGCACCCGGCTGTTCGAGTCGGACGTGAAGTGGCAGTCGATGGCGTCAGGCTGGATCGGCGGCACCTGCCGGGACCTGACGTTCAGCGGCCCGCTCGCGCTGGCCGCGACGCAGAGCGGCGGCGTGGTCCGGCTCGACACGCTCGCCGGGCAGCCGCAGTGGTCGCCCGTCATGGTCAACTGCGGCCTGCCGCTGCGGGACCGGACCCGGTTCGTCCCGGTCGACGCCATCGCCGCCACCGCGCCCACCGGCACCTCCGGCACCGGGCGGCTGGTGCTCGCCGGCGGCGAGCGCGGCGTGTTCCGCAGCGGCGACGGCGAGGACTGGACGCCCAGCGCCAACCAGGCCACCGCCGACGTGGTCACCGTCCCCGGCACCTGGCTGCTCTGCTCCGGCGAGCACGACATCGAGGTGGTGCGGCAGGATGCGCCGAGCGGCGATTGAGCGGCTGCTGCCGGCCGCGTACCAGCGGGCCGCCGGCCCGGGCAGCGTGCTGGGCGCGCTGCTGGACGTGATGGAGGCGCTGCACGCCCCGGACGAGGCGGTGCTCGCCGACGTCGACGCGCTGTTCGGGCCGTACCGGACGCCGGACGGGTTCGTGGCGTACCTGACCCGCTGGGTGGCGATGGACCACGTGGTCGCCGCGCCCCGCGCCGACGCGCCGCTGCCGTTGCCGGCGGGCCGGCTGCGGGACCTGGTGGCGCACGGCGCGCTGCTGGCCCGGTGGCGCGGCACCCCGTACGGGATGCGGACCGCGCTGGAGCTGGCCACCGGCGTGACCGGCTTCGTGCTGGACGAGCCGCCGGAGCGGCCGTTCCACCTGGTGGTGCGGGTGCCGCCGGCCGCCGCCGACCGGCTGGCACTGGTCACCCGCATCGTCGAGGCGGAGAAACCGGCGGCGGTCACCGTCGAGGTCGTCGCCGCCCCGGCCGACCGGCCCTCCGACCCGACGCCGGCCGAGCCAGGCCCGTCCGGCACAGGGCCGTCCGAAGCGTCGCCGTCCGACCCGGTGCCGCCCGAGCCGGACGCCCCCGAGCCCGCCGCCGGGGTCGCGACGGTACGCGCGGTCGGCCGGGCGCACGTACCCGCACCCCCGCCCCACGATCCGCCCGAGGAGCCGTCATGACCACCGAATGGACAGTCGTCGCCGCCGCCGAACAGTTCACAGTGGACGCCCGCAACAGCGGTGAGCTGACGTTCACCGTGTCGAACCCGGGTACCGCGCCGGACACCGTCGTCTTCGACGTCGCGCCCGGCGAGGGCAGCCAGCGGGCCTGGTTCACCGTGGCCGAGCCGCAGCGGGTGGTGCCCGGGCAGGGCTCGGTGTCGTTCCTGGTACGCCTCGCCGTGCCGCCCGGCACGCCGCCCCGGCGCTACGACATGACCGGGTTCGCGTACTCGGCCAACACCGCACCGGAGGAGAGTTCCCGCTCCAGCGGCCGGGTCACGTACGACGTGCGGGCCGTCGTACCCCCGAAGCGCGCGCCGTGGCCGTGGATCGCCGCGGCGGCGGCGCTGGTGCTGGTCGTCGCCGGGGTGGTGGCCTGGCTGGTCACTCGCGGCCCGGACACCCCGGCCCCGCCGCAGGCCGGCGCGGTGGCGGTGGAGGCGGAGACGCTCGTCTCCGGCGCGACGGTGCAGTCCCCCACCGGCACCAAGGCGGAGGTGGTGGCGCAGGAGAACTGCTGCGACGTGGTGTGGTCCGGCGACGCGCAGCTGTTCTTCCTGGGCCGGGGCGTGGGTGACCGGGTGACGGTGCAGGTGGACCTGCCGTCCGACGGCACCTGGCGGTTCTCCACCGTGCGGACCACGTCGTTCGACTACGCGAACACGATCTGGCTGGTCGACGGCCGGCAGGTCGGCGACACGTTCTTCGGGTTCACCCCGACGGTGGTCCGCACCGACGAGGTGGACGTGGGCACCCTGGAGCTGACCCGCGGCCCGCACAAGCTGACGCTCGTGGCGGTGAGCAAGACGCAGGGCACCGACAGGTACTTCGCCGGGGTGGACGAGATCCGCTTCACGCCCGTCGTCCGGCCATGACAACCAGGCAGAAAGTGCTGCTGGTCGCGGTGGCCGTGCTGCTGGTGGCGCTGTACGTGGTGGCGGTGGCCGGGCGCTCCGGCGACAGGGGCGACCCGGCGGCCGGGCCGGGCGCGCTGGCCCGGCTGGGACGCGGATCCGGGACCGTGGACCCGGCGACGGTGGCCGTGACCTGCCTGCCGCCGGCCGCCCAGCCGGCCACCACCGCCGACGGGGTGACGCTCGCCTTCGGCACCGTGTGCCGGCTGCGGGTGGCCGACCCGGGCGCGCTGCGCACGCTCGTGCTGCGCGGGGCGACGCCGTTCGAGGTGACAGCCCGCGCACCCGGCGACGCGGACGTCACGGTCACCGACGAGGTCGCCCCGGACGCGGACACCTCGGCGGTGGCGAAGGTTGCTGTGGACCGGGAGACCGAGGTGCTCCTGCGGTGTCCGGGAGGTGGCGGATGTTCGGTCACGCTGGCCCGGTCCTGACCGGGACGGAGACGCGGCATGGGTGAGTTGCGCAAGCCGTTCCTGCTGCTGGCCCTGCTCGCGGTGGCGCTCGTGGTCGGCGTGGAGCTGGGCGCGGCGGCCCTGACCGGCGGTGGCGACGCGAGCGGCGCGCTGCGGGACAACGCCGGCCGGCTCGGCGTCGAGCTGGGCGACGTCGGCGCGGTGTCCGAGCCGTCCGGCCGGGGCATCGGCTACCTGGCGCTGATCGACGTGGTGGCGCTCTGGACGACCGGACTGTTCTGCCTGAGCCTGGTGCTGCCGGACCGGATGCAGGGCCGGGTGCAGGGCGTGGCCACGCTCGTCTTCTCGATCGTGCTGCTGCTGGTGTCGCTGGTCCTGCTGATCGTCGCGTTCGTCGAGCTGACGGTGATGGTCTCGCTGTTCCTGGCCCCGCCGTTCGGCACGCTGGCGTACCTCGCGGTGTGGGGGTTCTTCCCGGTCGACGACGCGGCGGTGCTGCTCGGGCTGACGCTGCTGCTCAAACTGGTCTGGGTCGCGCTGCTGCTCGCCGCCCAGCCCCGGTTCCTGCGCAACAAGGGCCTCGTCGCGCTGGCGCTGACCACGCTGCTGTGCACAGTGGTGCTGCAGTTCCTGCACGGCCTGGTGCCGGTGATCCTGGTCAGCATCCTGGACGACGTTGGCGCCGTGGTGTTCGCCGTGGTGGCGCTGATCTGGGCGCTGGTGCTGCTGATCGGGTCGATCCCGGCGATCGTGAAGGCGATCCGGACCACCGCCACCACGTCCGGCCGTACCGTCACCTGACCGCGCCGCCGGCGGCGAGCGTGGCCAGGCGTGGCAGCTGCTCGGGGTCGGTGAGTGCCGACCCGACGGCCACCACGCGCGCCCCGGCGGCGAGGAAGTCACCCGCGTTGCCGGCGTCGACGCCGCCGGTGGCCACGAAGCGGGCCTCCGGCAGCGGCCCGGCCACCGCCCGGAACCAGGCCGGGCCGAGGCTGACCGCCGGGAACGCCTTGAGCCACACCAGGCCGTGGTCGAGGGCGCGCTGCGCCTCGGTCGGCGTGGCCACACCGGGCAGATGCGGCACGCCGAGACCGGCCGCCGCGTCGGCCACCGCCAGGTCCAGGCCGGGCGCCACTGTGAACGCCGCCCCGGCGGCCACCGCGTCGTGCACCTGCGCCGGGGTACGCACAGTACCCGCGCCCACGATCCGGTCCCGCCGCCGCCCGGCCGTCACGGCGGCGCGCAGCGCCGGCACCGCGTCCGGGGTACGGATGGGCACCTCCACCACGGCGATACCGAGATCCCAGGCCAGTTCCGCCAGCCGGACCGTCTCGTCGGCGGGCAGGTCGCGCAGGATCACCATCACCCGCGCGTCGCCGAACAGGGCCTCGAAGTCGTGCCCGCTCATCTGTCGCTCCCTCCCCTGACCGGCGCTCGCGCATCCTCGGGCCACGCCTCGTCCGGCAGCGCCAGTGCCCGCGCGATCGTCTCCGCGTCCGGTGGCGGCGCGGTGTCGCCCGGCACGGCCAGCACCGGCGCGGCGGTCAGGTGCCCCAGCCGCAGGCAGGCTCGCAGGTCGAGGTCGCGCAGCAGCCCGGAGAGGAACCCGGCGGCGAACGCGTCACCCGCGCCGACCGGCTCCACCACGTCCACCGGCAGCGCCGGCACGACCACCGCCGGCCCGGTACGCGGCAGCGCCGTCGCGCCGACCGGCCCGTCCTTCACCACCACCAGTTCCGGGCCCGGCAGCAGCGCACGGACGGCGGCCGGATCGCCCGCCGACCAGAGCACTGCCGCCTCGTCCCGCCCGACCAGCACCACGTCGGCGCGGTCGGCCAGGTCACGCAGGACCGGTCCGGCCCGGTCGGCGGGCCAGAGCGCCGGGCGGTGGTTCACGTCGAAGCTGACCCGGGCGCCGGGCAGCGCGCGCCCGTCCAGCGCTGACACGAGCAGGTCACGGCAGGTGCCGGAGAGCGCGGCGGTGATCCCGGACAGGTGCAGCAGGCGTGCCCCGGCCAGCCCGGGACACGCGAGGTCGGCGGTGCCGAGGCGGCTCGCGGCCGACCCGGCGCGGTGGTAGTGCACGCGGGTGCCGTCCGGCCCCGGATCCTTCAGGTAGAGCCCCGTCGGCGCGTCCGGATCCACTGTGACCAGGCTGACGTCCACGCCCGCGGCGGCGACATCGGCCACCACCCGCCGCCCGAACGGGTCGTCGCCGACCCGGCTGACCCACGCCGCGCGGTGCCCGAGCCGGGCCAGCCCGGCCGCCACGTTTGACTCCGCGCCGCCCACGCCCACCCTGAGCCGCGCCACGCGCTCCAGCGACCCGCCGTCGTCAGGGGCGAGAACCACCATCGTCTCGCCCACGCACACCACCTCCGGCCCGCCCGTCGGGCTCATGGCGTCACTCCCAGGCGGGCCGACACGTCGGCCGGGTCGAGGTGGCCGTCGGCGACGAGCACGCGGTGCCGGTTGTGCCGCAGCTGCCCGGCCGCGACCACCGCCGGGGCGTCGAACGCGTACGCGACGCAGACGCCCGGGTACATGGCGGTGCGTACGAACCACCTGTCACCAGGCCCCAGACCGGTGAACACCAGCGTGTACGCGCCACCACCGGGAGCGGTGGCCGACAACGCCAGCCAGGGCGCGGCCGAGCCGTTCACGTCGCCCTCACCGATGGCGTCGGCGGTGCGGACGCGCGGTTCGTCGTCGGCCACGGCACGCCAGAAGAAGCCGCCGTAACCGGCGCCGCCCGGGCGGCCGTTCGTGGCCGGGCTGCCCAGGTGCACGTCGGCGCCGGTGGCGGAGGTGAGCGTGGCGGACAGGTCCAGCCACCACGCGTCCTCCCCGGCCGGCGCGGCGGTGATCCGCCGGTGCTCGCGCAGCAGCACCCGGCCGTGCCGGTCCCGCCACTCCAGATCGTGGTCGAGCCGGTCGGCGGCCCGCTCCCGCCAGCCGGTGTGCGCGATGACGCCGTGGTCGTCGCGCCAGGTGTAGCCGGTGCCGCGCACGTACGTCCGGCCGCCCCACAGGTTGACGCCGTCCACGTCCTGCACCGCAAGTGACGCCCCGAGGTGCCAGACGTGGTCGGCCGGGAGCGCGTCGGTGACCGGGGTGCCGGCCCGGGTGCGCACCGGATGCAGGTACGGCCGAGGGCCGTGGCGGGGATCCAGGTCCGGCCGGACCAGGTACCGGGCCACCTCGACGCCGCCGACGACCAGCCGGGGTTCGGTGGTCACGACGGTTCCGGGGCGGGGACCGGGCGGCGGGCGTCGAGCGCGTGCAGCGCCGCGAGGGTGTACCCGCCGAGGATCGGTACCGCGACCGGCGTGACCAGCACACCCAGCACCACGGCGAGCGCGCAGACGCCGGAGGCGGCGGCCCACACGCCGGGGCGCTGCGGGCAGGTGCGGGACACCTCACGGGCGGCCGTCCGCCAGCCCCGGCCGCCGGTGCGCCCGACGGCGACGGCGACCAGGCCCGCGTACCCGAGCAGGACCGCCACCACGACGGCGGTGAGCGCGAGCGCGGGCCCGCCGCCTGGTACCCGGCCGGTGGTGAGCGCGGACAGGTCGGCGGCGAGCAGCGCGGCGGCGGCCAGGGCGACGGCGCTCACCGCCAGCCCGGCGGGCAACGCGCGGCCGAACCGGGTCAGGCTGGTCCGCGCGTCGGGCCAGGCGCCGGTGACCGACCTGTCGTGCAGCGCGGCACTGGCGGTGGCGACCGCCGGGGCGAGCGTGAGCACCGGCAGCGCGGCGAGGGCCACGGCGAAGCCGAGCAGCGCCAGGTCGGTCGCCTCGCGCAGCGTGTCCCGCCAGTCGGCACGGGCCGGCGCGGGGTGGGCGGATACGGCGTCGGTGGGTACAGGCACGGCGGTCATCCCTTCAGCCCGCTGGTGTTGATGCCCTCGACGAGCATCCGCTGGAAGGCGAGGAAGAACAGGAACACCGGCAGCAGCGACAGCACCGACATGGCGAACATCGGGCCGACGGCGCTCTGGCTCGTCGAGTCGATGAACAGGGTCAGCGCCACCGGGACCGTGTAGTCCTCCAGGCTGGACAGGAACACCAGTTGGCGGAAGAAGTCGTTCCAGGTCCAGATGAACGAGAAGATCGCCGTGGTGACCAGCGCCGGGCGGCTCAGCGGCAGGATGACGTGCCGGAACACGCCGTACGGGGACGCGCCGTCGATGGTGGCCGCCTCGTCCAGCTCGCGCGGGATACCGCGCATGAACTGCACCATGAGGAAGACGAAGAACGCCTCGGTGGCCAGGAACTGCGGCACCAGCAGCGGCAGGTACGGCCAGTCGCCGCCGACCAGGCCGAGGCTGCGGAACAGGATGTACTGCGGCACGATCAGCACGTGCCCTGGTAGCAGCAGCGTCCCGATCATCACGGTGAACCACAGCTTGCGCAGCCGGAACCGCAGCCGGCCCAGCGCGTACGCGGCGAGCAGGCAGGACAGCGCGTTGCCGACGACGGTGAGTGCGCTGACCACTGCGCTGTTGAGGAAGAACCGGCCGAAGCTGATGTCGAAGTTGGTCCAGCCGTCGAGGTAGTTGCCGGGGGTGAACTCCTCCGGCAGCAGGCCGACGTTGTTGACGATCTCGGCCTGCGACTTGACCGACGTGCCGAGCATCCAGAACAGCGGGTAGAGCACCACCGCGACGATCACCACGAGCACGACGAGCCGCAGGACGTTCCGGCCGCTGCCCGGCCGGCGGCGAGCGACAGTGAGCGCGGTCATGAGTCGTCTCCGTCCGAGTAGTGCACCCAGAACCGGCCGGTGCTGAAGAAGACGGCGGTGACCACGCCGATCGCCACCAGGAACACCCACGCCATCGCCGACGCGTAGCCCATCTCCAGGTCGGTGAAGCCGGAGATGTAGAGCTTCAGCGTGTACATCAGGGTGGAGTCGACAGGGCCGCCGGTGCCGTTGCTGAGCACGAACGCGGCGGTGAAGCCCTGGAAGCCGTTGATGGTCTCCAGCACCAGGTTGAAGAAGATCACCGGGGAGAGCATGGGCAGGGTTACCGCGCGGAAGCGCCGCCACGCCCCGGCGCCGTCCACGGCCGCCGCCTCGTACAGCTCGGTGGGCACCTGCTTGAGCCCGGCCAGGAAGATCACCATCGGCGCGCCGAACTGCCAGATCGCCAGCACCATCAGCGTCTCCAGCGCCCAGTCCGGGTCGCTGACCCAGGGCAGCCCCTCGACGCCGAACAGGGCGAGGAACGAGTTGAACGCGCCGTCCCGGTTGAACATGTTTACCCAGACGATGGCCAGCGCGACGCTGCCGCCGAGCAGCGACGGCAGGTAGAACAGGCTGCGGAACAGCCCGACGCCGCGCCAGGCCCGGTTGAGCAGCAGCGCCACGCCGAGGGCGGCGGCCAGCTTCAGCGGTACGGCGACCAGCGCGAACGTCAGCGTGACCCGCACCGCGTGCCAGTACGACGGGTCGGCGGTGAACATCCGCTCGTAGTTGGCCAGCCCCACCCACCGCACCTCGGACAGCGGGGTGAGGATGTCGTAGTCGGTGAAGCTCAGCCAGAGCGACAGCAGCATCGGGATCGCCGTGACGCCCATCAGTCCGATGAGCCAGGGCGAGAGGAAGACGTACCCCGCCAGGCCCTCGCCGAGCCGGGCCCGGCCGGCCCGACGCCGCGTGGGGCGAGGGCCGGCCGGTCCGGTGCGCGGGGTCCGGCCGGGCGCCGTGGTGAGAGCCACGGGACCGGTCCTTTCGTGGGGTCAGGCGATCGCGGACTTGCAGGCGGTGACGAACTGCTCCGCCGCCTGGGCCGGGGTGGCGCGGCCGTACTGGGCGTTCTCGGCGGCCTTCACGAGCTCGGACTTGACCTTGCTGTGGCCCTTGATCGGCACCTGGGGCGAGGCGCCGAACTTCTGCGCCAGGTCGGACTCGACCTGGATGGACTGCTTCATGGCCGGGTCGGTGGCGGTCTCGCTGACCTTGGCGCGCAGGTCCATGTTCGACGGCAGACCGCGGTCGGTGCCGAGCAGCGCCACCGCCTCCGGGTCGTTGTTGAGGAAGTTGATCACGTCGACGGCGACGTCCTTGTGCTTGCTGCCCTTGAACACCGACCAGTACATCGAGGCCCGAGCCCACTGGGCGCTCGGGTCACCCGGGTAGGCGATCACGCCCAGTTCGTCCTTCGTGTTCTTCTTCAGGTCCGGCATCTGGTTGACCCAGACCCAGGAGGTGGCCGACTTGCCGGTGACCACGAGTTGCTTGGTGATGTCGCTGGAGTTGCCCTCGTGGATGACGTCCGGCGTCGGGGTGGCGCCCCGGTCCCGCGCGCCCTTCCACAGCTCGAACCACTTCGTCACGTCCTCGGCGGTGAAGCCGAGCTCCTTGCCCTGGTACAGGTCCTTGCCCTGCTGGCGCAGCCACACCCAGAGCGCCTTGTAGTCGGCGCTCGGGTCCTGGGTGCCGGGAACCTTCGTCTTCTTCGCCACCTGCTCGGCCCAGGCGATGTGCTCCTCCCAGCTCATCCCGGTGGTCGGCTCGGGCAGCCCGTTCTTCGTCAGCAGGGTCTTGTTGTAGACCAGGCCCTGGGTGTTCTCCCCGGCGGCCACCCCGGCGAGCTTGCCGTCGACCACGCCGTACTCCAGCAGGCTCTTGGGGAACTTCGACACGTCGAGCTTGCCGGAGTCGCGGTAGCTGCCCAGGTCGAGCGTGGTGCTGCGGCCGGCGTACTCGGCCAGGTAGTTGTCGTCGATCTGGAACAGGTCCGGCGGGTTGCCGCCGGCGGTCAGCGTGGCGAGCTTGTCGAAGTAGCCCTGGTTGGCCTGCCAGGTCTTCTCGAACGTCACCTCGGGGTGCTTCTTGGTGTAGAGGGCCAGGGCGTCCTCGGTGAGCTTCGCCCGGGCCTCACCGCCCCACCAGAAGACGGAGAGTTTGACCGGGCCGCCGTCGCCGCCGGCGTCGTCGTCGCCGCAGCCGGCCGCGCCCAGGGCGAGCGGCACGGCGAGCGCGACGGCGGCCAGGCCGCGCACGAGTCGGCGTCGGGTCAGGGGGGTACGGTGATCCCGCCCGGCGGGTACGCCGGCGGTGGGGGACGTTGCGGGGTGCATCTGCGCTCACTCCTCGGCTGTGGGAGGCGACGACGTCACCGGCGGCCGTCCACGGGCCGCCCGGGTCCGCAGTGCTGTGCGGGCCCGGGCCACCTGCTCAGGCTCCGGTGCCGTCCCGGCCGGGCGCGGGGACGGGCCCGGTCGAGTCGCGGACGACCAGTTCGGTCTGGAGCATTACCTGTGCGGTGGTGCGACGGTCGCCGGCCGCCGCGCCCCGGCCCCGGGCGCCACGCGGCGCGTCGGAGTCGAGTTGCAGCAGCATGTCGACGGCCGTCCGGCCGGCGGCCGCGGTCGGCGTGGCCACCGTCGTCAACTTGGGGCGGGTGAGCCGGCTCAGCGCGATGTCGTCGACGCCGACGACGCTCACGTCGTGCGGCACCCGCGCCCCGATCGCGTCCAGCCCCTCGATCAGGCCGATCGCCATCAGGTCGTTGTAGGCGAGCACGGCGGTGACGCTGCTGCGGCGTACCTGTTCGGCGAGCGCGCCGCCGCCGGTCTCGGTGGGCTGGTTGGGTCCGAGGACCGTCAGTTCCGCTCCCCCGCCCCGGGCGGCGGCGGTCGCGGCGCGGCGCATCTCCCGGGCGGTCCAGGAGCCGCGCGGGCCGCCGAGCAACGCGATCCGGCGGTGACCGAGCCCGAGCAGGTGCTCGATCGCGGCCCGGGCGCCCTGCCCGACGTCCATCATCACGCAGGGCAGGCCGGCGACCTGGCGGTTTATCACCACCACCGGGACCTCGCGGCTGACCTGCTCGATCAGGCTGTTGCTCATCCGGGGGCTGCACAGCAGCACGCCGTCGACCTGCTTGGCCAGGGCGTGGACCAGATCCTCCTCGGCGACCGGGTCCTCGTTGGTGTCGGCCACGAACACGTGGTAGTCGCGGTGCCGGGCCTGCCCCTCCGCCGCCTTGATCAGCGGCGGGAAGAACGGGTTGGCGATGTCGGCCACGATCAGGCCGATGTTGTGCGTACGGCCGGTGATGAGGGCCCGGGCCGCCCGGTTGGGCCGGTAGCCGAGGTCCTCCGCGCAGGCCAGCACCCGGACCCGGGTCTCCGGGTTGACCAGGTGCGGGGCCGAGAACGTCCGGGAGACGGTGGAGATGTGCACACCGGAGGCGCGGGCGACGTCCCGGATGGTGGCTGGCACGGCGGGCTCCCTCGTCCGATGTGGTGAGCGTCACGGGTGCCGCCCATTAATGCAAACGGTTGCGCCCGTGTCAACGGTCCATTGTTGCGGCTCGATTGCGCAGACGTTCCCGCCACGCGCATGAATGCCCATCAATACGGATGGATAGGGCGGCTTGGGCGGCAACCGTTGACGACGCATCCACAGTCATGGTTTCTTCGGCTGCAAACCTTTGCAGCCGACTGGCGGGGAGGCCGACGTCATGTCACCACCGGCCCGGGAACGGGTCCGCCACGCCCTGGTGGGTGCCGGGGCACGCGCCGAGATGTTCGTCAGTGCCCTCGCGCTCGACCACGCCGACACCGCCGAACTGGTGGCGCTCGCCGACGTCAACCACACCCGGATGGACGCCCACAACCGCTGGCTGGCCGAGCTGGGCCACCCGCCGGTGCCCACGTACGCCGCCGGTGACTTCGCCGCCATGCTCGCCAAGGAGCGGGTCGACGTGGTGCTGGTGACCAGCGTGGACGCCACCCACGACGAGTACGTGACGGCGGCGCTGCGGGCCGGCTGCGACGTGGTCGTCGAGAAGCCGATGACCGTGGACGCGCAACGGTGCCGCCGCATCCTCGACGCGGTCGCCGAGACCGGCCGGCGCGTCACCGTCGCGTTCAACTACCGCTACAACCCGCTGCACGAACAGGTCCGCCGGCTGCTCGCCGACGGCGCGGTGGGCGAGATCGGGTCGGTGCACTTCGAGTGGCTGCTCGACGTGCGCCACGGCGCCGACTACTTCCGCCGCTGGCACCGGGACAAGTCCGTCTCCGGCGGGCTGCTCGTGCACAAGTCCGGCCACCACTTCGACCTGGTCAACTGGTGGCTGGACGCCCGCCCGGTCGAGGTGCACGCGTACGGCCGGTTGTTCTTCTACGGCGCGGACGGCCGCCGGCACGGCTACGCCCGCGACTACGACCGGGCGCACGGCTCCCCTGCCGCCGACGGGGACCCGTTCGCGCTGCGCCTGGCCGACCACCCGCGCCTGCGCGAGCTGTACCTCGACGCCGAGGCCGAGGACGGCTACCACCGCGACCGCAACGTGTTCGCCCCCGGCGTGACCATCGAGGACGACCTCGCGGTGCTGGCCCGCTACGACACCGGCGCGACCATGACCTACCACCTGACCGCGTACGCCCCCTGGGAGGGCTACCGGGTCATGGTCAACGGCAGCCGGGGCCGTCTCGAACTGGAGGTGACCGAGAGCGACCACGTCAGCCCGTCCGTCGCCGGTGCGCTCAAGGGCGCTGCGCTGCACGGCGACGAGGCGGCGGTGGAGCAGGGCACGGCCCGGCTCACGCTGCGCCCGTTCTGGGCGCCGCCGCAGGAGATCCCGGTCGAGGGCTGGACCCGGCGCGGGCACGGCGGCGCTGATGCCCGGATGACCCGGGTGCTGCTCGGCGGCGAACCCGACCCGCTCGGCCGGGCCGCCACCGCCCGGGACGGCGCGCTCGCCCTGCTCACCGGCCTGGCCGCCAACCGCTCGCTGGAGACCGGCGCACCCGTCCGGGTCGCCGACCTGCTCACCCTGCCCTGACCGAGGAGCCCGCACCCGTGCCGATCATCTCCCCCAGCGATCTGCTGCTGCCCGCCGAGCCCGGCCTGCGCGCCCTGGCCCGAGAGCTGTACGCGCTCGCCGCCGAGCAGCCGCTCATCTCCCCGCACGGGCACGTCGACCCCGGGCTGCTGGCCGAGGACCAGCCCTTCCCCGACCCGGCCCGGCTGCTCGTCGTACCCGACCACTACCTGACCCGGATGCTGCTCAGCCAGGGCGTACCCCCGGCCGACCTGGGTGTGCCGAGCGTGGACGGCAGCCCGGTGGAGACCGACGGGCGGACCATCTGGCGGCGCTTCGCCGCGCACTGGCACCTGTTCCGCGGCACCCCGTCGCGACTGTGGCTGGAGCAGACGTTCCGGAACGTGTTCGGCGTCGACACGCCGCTGAGCCCGGACACCGCCGACACCGTCTACGACGCGCTCGCCGCGCGCCTGGCCGAACCGGGGTTCCGGCCCCGGGCGCTGTTCGAACGCTTCGGCATCGAGGTGCTCGCCACCACCGAGTCGCCGCTGGACGACCTGGGCCGGCACGCCAAGCTCGCCGCCGACGGCTGGGGCGGGCCGGGCGGCCGGGTGGTCACCACGTTCCGGCCCGACGACGTGGTGGACATGGAGTTCGGCAACTGGTCGGCCAACGTGGACCGGCTCGCCGAGCTCTCCGGCGAGGACACCGGCACGTACGCCGGCTACCTGGCCGCGCTGCGGGCCCGGCGGGAGGCGTTCGCCGCCGCCGGCGCCACCTCCACCGACCACGGGCACCCGACCGCCCGTACCCTCGATCTCAGTCCGGCGCAGGCCGCGGCCCTGTTCGACAGGGGCCGGCGCGGCCTGGCCGACGCCGCCGACGCGGAGGCGTTCCGGGCCCACATGCTGCTGGAGTTCGCCCGGATGTCGCTCGACGACGGCCTGGTCATGCAGCTGCACCCGGGCGCGGTGCGCAACCACAACCGGTGGCTGCACGCCCGGCACGGCCGCGACGTGGGCGGGGACGTGCCGCAGGCCACCGAGTACGTGCACGGCCTCGCCCCGCTGCTCGACGCGCACGGCAACGACCCCCGGCTCACGGTGGTGCTCTACACGCTCGACGAGGACACGTTCACCCGGGAACTCGCCCCCCTGGCCGGCGGCTACGCGGCGCTGCGCCTCGGCGCGCCCTGGTGGTTCCTGGACTCCCCCGAGGTGCTGCGCCGGTTCCGCGAGGCGGTCACCGAGACGGCCGGCTTCTACAACACCGCCGGGTTCGTCGACGACACCCGCGCGTTCTGCTCCATCCCGGTACGCCACGACGTGGCCCGCCGGGTCGACGCCGGTTTCCTCGCCCGCCTCGTCGCCGAGCACCGGATGACCGCGGACGACGCCGCCGAGACGATCGTCGACCTGGCGTACCGGCTGCCGAAGCAGGTCTTCAAGTTCGGAGGTGGGCCTTCATGACCACGATCGTCGACGTCGAGGTGCACGACGTGCGCTTCCCCACCGCCGCCAGCGGCGACGGCTCGGACGCGATAAACAGGGGCGACTACTCGGCCACGTACGTGGAGCTGACCACCGACGGCGGGCCCACCGGCACCGGGTTCACGTTCACCAACGGCCGGGGCAACGAGATCACCTGCGCGGCGGTCCGCGCGCTCGCCCACCACGTCCGCGGACGCACCGTCGCCGAGATAGCCGCCGGACCCGTCGCGTTCTGGCGCTCCCTGGCCGCCGACGTGCAACTGCGCTGGCTCGGGCCGGAGAAGGGCGTGATCCACATGGCCACCGGCGCGCTCGTCAACGCGGTCTGGGACCTGCGCGCCAAGCTCGCCGGCAAGCCGATGTGGCGCCTCCTCGCCGAGATGCCCACCGACGAGCTGGTCGCGACAGTCGACTTCCACCACATCACCGACGCGCTCACCCCCGACGAGGCGGCGGCCATCCTCGACAAGGGACGAGACGGCCTGGCCGACCGGCTGGCCGCGCTGGAACGCGACGGGTTCCCCTCGTACACCACGTCGGTGGGCTGGCTCGGCTACCCGGACGAGCAGGTGCGCGCGCTGACCCGCGACGCGTACGCGCAGGGGTGGCGCGCGATGAAGATGAAGGTCGGCGGGCGGATCGAGGACGACCTGCGGCGGGCCCGGATCATCCGGGCCGAGATCGGCCCGGACGCGCTGCTCATGATGGACGCCAACCAGGTATGGGACGTGGACGAGGCGATCGCCGCGATGGGCGTGCTCGCCGAAGTCGACCCGTACTGGATCGAGGAGCCCACTCACGCCGACGACGTGCTCGGGCACGCCCGGATCGCCCGCGCGGTGACCGAGCTGACCGGCGGCCGCTGCCGGGTCGCCACCGGCGAGGTCGCCGCCAACAAGGTCATCTTCAAACAGCTGCTCCAGGCCGAGGCGATCGGCGTGATGCAGGTCGACGCGTGCCGCGTCGGCGGCGTGGACGAGGTGCTCGCCGAGCTGCTGCTGGCGGCGAAGTTCGGCGTGCCGGTCTGCCCGCACGCCGGCGGCGTGGGCCTGTGCGAGTACGTGCAGCACCTCGCGATCTTCGACCACCTGCGGGTCGGCACGAGCCTGGACGGCCGCATGGTCGAGTACGTCGACCACCTGCACGAGCACTTCACCGACCCGGTCCGCACCCGGGGCGGGCGCTACCTGCTGCCCACCGCGCCCGGCTACAGCGCCACCATGCGCCAGGAGTCGATCGCGCGGTACCGGTTCCCGGACGGCCCGGCATGGCGCTGACCCCCGACCGGCTCGGCCTGGCCACGCTGCGCCACCTGCCGCCGGAGTCCCGGCCGCTGCTGCGCCCCGGCACCGTACCGGCCGGCATCGTCCACCTCGGCCTCGGCGCGTTCCACCGCGCCCACCAGGCCGTGCACACCGAGGCGGCGGTCGGCGCGGCCGGCGGCGACTGGGGCATCGTCGGCGTCGCGCCGCGCAGCACCGACGTGGTCGACGCCCTGGCCGCGCAGGACTGCCTGTTCAGCGTCACCACGCTCGCCCCCGACGCCGCGACGACCCGGGTGGTCGGTGCGCTCGCCGGGGTACGGCACGCCGCGAGCGACCCGGACGCGGTGGCCGCCCTGCTCGCCGACCCGGCGATCCGGGTGGTCACGCTGACGGTGACCGAGAAGGCGTACCGGCTCGATCCGGTGACCGCCGCGCTGACAGTGGACGCGGACCTGACCGCCGACCTCACCAGCGGCCGTCCCCCGCGTACCGTGCCCGGTCTGCTGGTGCGTGGGCTGCTCGCCCGCGCCGCCGCCGACGCCGGGCCGATCGCGCTGGTGAGCTGCGACAACCTGCCCGCGAACGGGCGCCGCCTGCGCGGCCTGGTGGAGCAGTGCCTCGCGCTGGCCCGGGTGCCGGACGCGACAGCCGAACGGGTGCTCACGGCGGTGACCTGCCCCGGCACCATGGTCGACCGGATCGTGCCGGCCAGCACCGACGAGACCCGGGACACCGCCCGGCGGGCGCTGGGCGTGACCGATCTGGCGGCGGTCGCCGCCGAACCGTGGTCGCAGTGGGTGATCGAGGACGACTTCCCCGGCGGCCGCCCGGCCTGGGAACGCTCCGGCGCGATCCTCACCGGCGACGCCGGCCCGTGGGAGCGGCTGAAACTGCGGGCACTCAACGGCGTGCACTCCGCCACCGCGTACCTCGGTGCGCTGGCCGGCGCGGAGACGGTGGCCGAGGCGCTGACGCTGCCGCACCTGGACGCGGTGCTGCGGCGGCTGCTCGCCGAGGAGATCGCGCCGAGCTTCACCCCGCCGCCCGGCGCCGACGTGGCCGGCTACGGCGAGCAGGTGCTCGCCCGGTTCGGCAACCCGGCGATCCGGTACCGGACGACGCAGGTCGCCATGGACGGCTCGCAGAAGCTGCCGCAGCGGGTGCTGCAGACAGTCGCCGACCTGCGGGCCGCCGGCCGATCGGCGCGGTGGAGCGCGCTCGTGGTGGCCGCCTGGCTGCGGTTCCTGCTCGGGTACGCCGACGACGGCCGGCCGCTGCCGCTGGACGACCCGCTCGCCGACCGGCTGCGCACCGCCCTCGCGGCCGGAGCGCACACCCCGGCCGGGGTGGTGGACGCGGTCTTCGCGCTCCGCGAGGTGTTCCCGGCCGACCTGGCCGACGACGACGAGTTCCGTGCCGACGTGACCGGCTGGCTCACCGCGCTGGAACGCCACGGCGTCCGGGCGACCCTGGCGGACGCCCGGTGACCGGCGGCGCGCCGCGACCGGCGGGGTTTAGCCGGTGAGTGGCAACGACCCGCCGCGGGTGGCGCTGATCGGGGCGAACGGGCACGGCCGCTGGCACCGCCGGACCATCGCGGAGCTGCACGCCGCCGGGCGTGCACGCCTGGTCGCGCTGGTCGACGTGCGGCCGCTGGAGGCCGAACCGGAGGCGCCCGTCCCACCGGAGGCGGCCGTCCTCACCGACCACCGGGACATGCTCGCCGCGTGCCGCCCGGACGTGGTGGTGATCTGCACGCCACCGCACACCCACCTGCCGATCGCGCTCGACGTACTGGCCGCCGGGGCGGACCTGCTGCTGGAGAAGCCGCCGGTGCTCGACCTCGCCGAACACCTGATGCTCACCGAGGCCGCGCACGCCGCCGGCCGGGCCGTGCAGGTCAACTTCCAGGCGCTCGGCTCGGCCGCGCTGACCGAACTGACCGGCGCGCTCGGCTGGCTCGGCCCGGTCACCGGCATCGCCACGCTCGCCGCCTGGCAACGCCCGGACGCCTACTACGCCCGCTCCCCCTGGGCCGGACGGCGAACCGTCGACGGCCGCCCGGCGCTGGACGGCGCGCTCGCCAACCCGCTCGCGCACGCGCTCATGCAGTGCCTCGCCGTCGCCGAATCGGTCACCGGCGCACCCGTACGCCCGACCCGGATCGCTGTGGAGCGCTACCGGGTCCGCCCGATCGAGGTGGACGACACCACAGTGCTGCGGCTGACCCCGCACGCCGGGCCGCCGGTGCTGGCCGCGCTCACCCTCGCCGCCGAGGAACACGTCCCCGGGGAGGTACTCGTCACCGGCGAGCGTGGACGGGCGCTGCTGGAGTACCCGACCGACCGGCTGCGGCTACCAGGCGACGACGCGCCGCGCCCGGTGCCCGGCCGCCGGGGGCTGCTGGCGAACCTGCTCGACCACCGCGCGGACGGCACGCCGCTGATCGCGCCGCTGGCGCGTACCGAGCCGTTCACCGCGGTGCTGGACGCGCTGCGGGACGCACCCGTTCCGACGCTGCTCGACGGGGACCTGGTAGGCGAGGCGGGCGACGGCCCGCAGCGGGTGCGGATGGTGCGGGGCGTCGGCGCGGTGCTGCGGGCCGCCGCGCAGACCGGCGCGCTGCCGTCCGAGGCGGGCGTGCCGTGGGCGGTCAAGCCCCATGTGGTGGACCTGCCAGTGCAGTGAATGTCCCTCCAGGAGAACGGAACGAGTCATGCGTACCCGAACCGCAGTCGTCGCGGCGCTGACCGCCGCGCTCGTCCTCACCACCGCCGCGCCCGCACCGGCCGCACCCGGTGAGCCGTCCCGGGCCGCCGAGCTGATCGGCCGCCAGGCCCTCGCCGCGAACGACGGCTGGGCCGCCGCCGGCACCGGCACCACCGGCGGATCGGCCGCCACGCCGGACCGGGTACGCGTCGTGCATACCCGCGCCGAGCTGGTCGCCGCGCTCGGCGGCGACAACGCCACGAACGCCGCCGACGGCACCGCCAAGATCGTGTACGTGGCCGGGACAATCGACGGCTTCGAAGGCCCGGACGGCACGCCGCTGGACTGCGCCGACCTGGCCGACCCGGAGTACTCGCTGGCCGCCTACCTGGCCGCGTACGACCCGGCGACCTGGGGCCGGACGAACCCGAGCGGGCCGCTGGAGGCCGCCCGGGTGCGGTCGGTGGCCGCCCAGACCCGGCAGACCCAGATCAACGTCGGCTCCAACACCACGATCATCGGTTTGCGCGGCGCCCGGCTCACCGGCCTGACGCTGATGATCGACCGGGTGGACAACGTGATCGTGCGCAACATCGAGTTCACCGACGCCCGGGACTGCTTCCCCGCCTGGTCCCCCACCGACGGCGACACCGGCAACTGGAACTCCCAGTACGACCAGATCTCGGTGCGGCGCAGCGAGCACGTCTGGATCGACCACAACACGTTCACCGACGGCGACAACCCGGACAGCGCCCAGCCCGTCTACTTCGGCCGGCCCTGGCAGGTACACGACGGCTCGGTGGACGTCACGCACACGGCCAGCCTGGTCACCGTCTCCTGGAACCGGTTCACCGGCCGGGACAAGGTGATGCTGATCGGCTCGTCGAACACCGTCGGCCCCGACGTGGGCCGGCTCGACGTCACCGTGCGGCACAACCTGTTCGACGGCACGCTGCAACGCCTGCCCCGGGTGCGGTTCGGCCGGGTCGACGTGCACGAGAACCACTACCGGCTCGGCGGGCCCGGCTTCGCGTACGCCATCGGCGTCGGCGTGCAGTCCGCCCTGTACGCGGAGAACAACTTCTTCACCCTCACCGGCGACACCGCCCCGGCCGACCTGCTCTACGACTGGGGCGGCACCGCCCTCACCGAGCGCGGCAGCTGGGTCCGGCAGGGTGACCGCCTGCCCCGGCCGGTTGACCTGCTCGCCGCGTACAACGCCGTCCACGACCCGGACCTCGGCGGCGACGCCGGGTGGGCGCCCACGCTGCGGGCCGCCCGGCCGCTGCCGACCCCGCTGGTCCCGTTCGTCGTGGACGCCTTCGCCGGGGCCGGCAGACTGCCGCTCTGACCTGCTCCGGAGCCCACCCGGCGACCGGGCCGGCGTCCCTGCGGGGATGCCGGCCCGGCGTCGTCATCGGCCCGCCGGCTGACACGCCGCCGCCGATGCGCGATGATCACGTTGACGGACATCGCCGCCGGGGGAATGAATCGGCGGCCACCGGGGACAACAGGGTGAGAATCAGGCGGTGAGAGCGCGAGTGGGCGCCCAGGCCCGGGGACGGGCACGGGACGGAGGGCCGGACGTGACGGGTGGGACATCCGGCGACGTCGGCCCGGTCCTCACCATCGACCTACCGGCCGACCCGGCCCGGCTCGCCGCCACCCGGGAACGGTTGCGCGGCTGGCTGCACGCCCAAGGCGTGAGCGAGTGGGACGTCGACACCGTCCTCATCGCCACCGGCGAGGCGTGCGCAAACGCGATCGAGCACGGGTACCGCTTCGCGCCGGAGGGGATCACCACGCTGCGGGCCGAGCTGCGCGGCGACCGGTTGGAGATCGAGGTACGCGACCAGGGCGGCTGGCGGGCAGCCGACGGCGACGACAGCGGCGACCGGGGGCGCGGGCGGCTGATCATGGCGCGGGTGATGGACGAGGCCACCATCGTCGGCACGCCGGAGGGCACCTGCGTACGCCTGGTCAAGCGCCTCACCGGCGACGTGAGCGGCCCGGCGGGCACCGGATCTAGCGAAGATCAGCTATAAGGGACGCATGGAGTTCCCCGCGTACCTCGCCACCATGCCGATGCACGCGATCACCGAGATCCACGGCGAGCCCGGCCTGCTGGCCCGGTTCCGGCTGGAGATCGAGGCGTTCGACGAGACCGCCCGCGACCGGCTGACCGAGGCGCTCGACCTGGCCGCCGACCTGCACCGCGACGACCGGCGGGTACGCGAGCCGTACCTCAACCACCTGCTGCGGGTGTCGATCCGGCTGATGCACCACTACCAGGTGCGGGACGTGGACGTGATCGTCGCCGGGCTGCTGCACGACGCGGTCGAGGACCACCCCGCCGAGCTCGCCGGGCTCGACCCTTCGGCCACCGGGCCCGACGTGACCTCGGCGGCACTCGCCGCGCTGTCCGGCCGGTTCGGGTCGCGGGTCGCCCGGCTGGTCGCGGCGGTCACCAACCCGGCGTACGACCCGGGCCGGGACCGCGACGAGCAGTACCGGGAGCACGTGGCGGCGAGCCTGGAACGGGAACCCTGGGCGCGGGTGATCAAGGTGTCCGACTTCACCGACAACGGCGTGGGCGTGATCCACACGGTCGGGCCGAAGGTGGCCCGCGCCGCCGCCAAGTACCGCCCGCTGGTGCCGCTCTTCCGTGACCTGGTCACCCGGCCCGACACACCGCTGTCACCACCGGTCAAGCAGCACATCCTGGCCCAGCTCGACCTGGCCGAGGAACGCTTCAGCGCCATCCTCGACCACCCCGCCTGACGCCACCCGCGCACCACCCGGCTCGCACTCATCCTCACCTCGCCACTTCCCCGACCTGGCGCCCGGCTCGCCAGTTCCCCGAAGTGGCCGCATCCCCACTCACCGGACCCCACCACTTCCCCGACCTGGCGCACGGCCCACCACTAGGCCGGGGAAGTGGCGGGGAAACGGCACCCGGTCAGGCGGGCGCGGGTGGGCCGGCGAGCCGTCCGCCGAGCACGGCGGCGACGCGGTCGCGCAGGGCGGGCAGGCGGTCGGGGTGGTCGTGCAGCACCACCCGCAGCGTCTCGTGGCCACCGGCGGCGACCGCGCCCAGCACGTCCAGCAGCGTGCCGAGCTGGGCGGGCGGCTCGTCGGCGAGCAGGTCCGCCGCGTCGGTCACGACGACTGTCAGCGGACCGGCGTCGAGGCGGTCGGCGAGCGCGTCGGCGAGGGCGTCCCAGTTGCGGCCGTACCAGTCGGGCAGTTCCAGCGCACCGGCCAGCGTCTCGTGCAGCCCGGCCCGGGTGCGGCCGGCCGTACCGGAGACCGGCACACCGTCCGGTTCGGACGGAGTGCCGACGTACACAAGCCAGGCCGGCAGCCGCGTACCCATGATCCGTCCTTTCCCGACGGCGCCGACCGGGCACTGCGGGCCCGGCCGGCGTCGAGGCTGCTCAGAGCCGGTAGAAGTTGGCGTAGTGGTCGGGTGAGAACCAGGTCGCCCCGGTGCTCTTGTTGACCACGATCCGGTACGCGTCCCGGGAGGCGTTGCAGGCGCGCGGGTACACGTCGTACTCGTAGTAGGTGGCGCCGGTGGGCAGCTGTCCCTCGTAGTTGTAGAACCGGCCGCCGGCGAAGTTGCACTTGCCGCCGCTCCACGAGTACCAGCCGCGGCTGGTCGGGAAGCTCTTCGCGGACCAGCCGGATCGCGCGGTGCGCGCGTCGGCGCAGCGGGACTGCGTGCAGGAGCCGTAGACGGCTGCCGCAGCGGGCTCGGCGAGGCGGGTGGAGACCGTGGACGGTGCGACGAGCGCGGCGGCGGCCACGGCGGTGACCAGGGCGGACGCGGCGAGGGCGCGGCGTACGCGGGCGACGGCGGCGCGGAGCGGGGTCAAGGGATCCTCCTTGAACGGGACGACAGCGCATCGATCAGCATTGATGGCCGAACGATGCTCAGTCTGTCCGGGATCCTGCCCGCCGTACAGTCCCGATCCGGCGACGGCGATCCGAACCGCGCGTGAACACACGGTGGCGGGTGCGGACGGACGACAACGGCCGCCCGTCCGCACCCGCCGTGTGTGTCAGCGCGTGAACGCCTGGAACTCGGCGATCCGCACGTTCTGCGCCTGCGGGCTGGCGGTGGCGCAGTCGGTCGCCGCCCGCGGGTCGTCGTCCTGCTCACCGGCGTAGTCCGGCGCGCCCGTGCACTGGTTGGTCAGCACCTCGACGCGCAGGTGCGTGGCAGTGGTGCGCGGGATGTCGAACGACCGCATGATCAGCTCCGGCGCCCGGGGACGCGGCGCGACGGCCGGGAACGCGTCCGGCCGGCTGGTGTAGACCGGCCGGAAGTCCGCCGCGTCGGCGCAGGTCACCGGCCCCGTCGCGGTGCACGCCAGGACCCGGAACTGCCGCACCGCGGAGTACCGGCTCTGGGTGCCGGCGTCGGCGTCACCGGCGACCGGCGGGCGCAGCATGGCGCTCACCTGCACCCGGCGTACCTGCTGGACGTCACCGGCCAGGTCGACTGTGACCTGCCGGCCGGCGACCGGCGCGCCGAGCGCGGCCCAGTTGGTGGCCTCGTCCTCGTCGGCGATCTGCGGCAGGTTGATCCCGTCGCCGCTGACCGCCGCGCCCGCGGTGGCCGAGGCCAGGTTGGGTCGCAACATCACCGGCAGTGTCCGGCTCTGGCCCGCCTTTACGGTCACCGGGCCGATCCGGGTGTGACCGTAGCCGGGCGCCCGTACCACGAACTCGTACGTGCCGGGCACGAGGTCGACCCGGTCGGTGAGCGGGGTGGCCGCGTCGGTGTCCGCCACCGGCACGGCCCGGGCCTGGTAGCGCCCGACGAACAGCTGCGCGCCGGCCACCGGCCCGCGCTCGCCGACCGGCAGGAACCGCAGCGCGGCCTCCCGCGCGTACGGCGAGGTGAAGCCCGGCGTGGGGTCGGCGTCGGTGTGGCCGACGCTGGCCGCCGTCTCGCCGAGACCGCGCTTGGCGAACGCGTTCCAGAGCAGGTCCTGGTTGGCCCCGCCGAAGCGGATCCGGTCGGCGGCGAGCATCGCGTCCCGGGCGTCGACCATGCTGACCTGGCTGACCGACATCAGCAGGAACGAGTCGAAGACCAGCTGGATCCAACGCCGGTTACCGGGGCAGGCGGTGACGTCGCGGGTGCCGGTGGCGCACGCCTTCTGCACGGCCGGGGTGCCGCTGCCCCAGCGGCGCATCATGCCAGCCCGGATGTCGGCGTTCGTCGCGCTCCACAACTCGCCGGAGGCGTGCACCTGGAGGCCGACGAAGTCGTAGTCGACCGAGCTGTAGTTGAGCGGGCTGTCGCTCATGTTGTAGTTGCGGATACCCGCGTTCGGGTCCCCGGTGGTGTACTCGCCGATGGTGAAACCGCGCCGGCCGGGCGCGGCGTACCCGTGCTCGAACAGGTACTCCATGGCGAGCTGGTCGGACCAGCTCTCGCTCATGCCCTGCGGCGAGCTGACCCCGGCGCTCGGGCCGGCGATCATGCGGTTGGTGACCGCGTGGCCGTACTCGTGGGCGATCACCGACATGTCGAAGTCGCCGTCGACGCACGGCGCGTAGAACGAGCCCGCCATCGGCTGCCACAGGTACATGTTGGTGGTCGGCGCGACGCCGTCCGGCGGGGTGATCTGGTTGGCGTTGTTACGCGCCGCGAACGCGGGCGGACCGCCGCTGATGCCGCCGGCCTGAGCGTTGCCCTGCTCCGGGTCGTTACCGAGCCCGCCGCGGCCGAGGTTGTCCTGCTGCATGTTCCAGGTCTCCTCGGTGAACCCGAGGTGATAGGTCCAGTCGTGCATCCGGTTGTGCATGGCGAACAGGTTCGCCCGCGCCGCGTCGATGTCGTTCGCCTGCGGCGACGTGAACACCTCCGGGTTGCAGCGCTGCTCCTGCCACTGGTTCGTCCACGGGTAGTCGTACCGGCGGTCCGGGCGGGGCGTCGCGGTCTCGGTGCCGACGCTGAACGGGTCGTTGCTGTTCCAGTTCTGCACCGCGATCGCGTTGTTGCCCTTGGTCGTGGTGGTGGACTGGCCGGTGGCCGGGTCCACGTCCCACGCCGGGTGCCCGGGCACGCCCACCACCTCGGCGCAGCCGCGCGCCGGCACGGCGCACCACCGCTTGCGGGTGTCGGCCGACGACTTGTCGACACGCGGCGAGTTCGGGAAGACCTCCCACGAGGGGTGGTCGGCGTCGTGGTCGATCAGGTCCTCGCGGACCAGCACCGCGCCGTCGCGGGCGTCCACGTAGGTGGAGTAGGCAGCCGGGTCCGCGCCGGTGGTGTCCGCGCCGAGGACCACCTCCCACGCCGCGCGCGGCCCACGGTCCGCGGTGGGCACCGCGACCAATGAGGTACGCACGACCTGCGCGTCGGCACGGCCGGCGTCGGCGATCGCGGCCTGGCGGGCCTGCTCGGCGCTGATCGTGGCGGGGGCCGGCGTACCGGCGTCACGGGCGAGCGAGGAGCTGACGTGCCACACCGCTCCGTCGCGTACGCCGACCGACAGCATGCCGTCGACGGCGGCCGGCAGGTCACCGAAGCGCTGCCGGAACAGTACGGTGGCGCCCTGCCCCATCGGCGCCACGGTGAGCAGTTCCAGCGCGGCGGCACCCTCGGCGGTCAGGCCCAGCACGTCCCGGTTGGCTGCGACGTACGCGCGCGCGGCGGCGGCCGGGTCGGCGGGCAGCCCGGTGGCCAGGGGCTTGCCGGTGGAGGTGAGCGTGGCGGGCGTGCCGAAGTCGGTCCAGCGCACGCGGGCGCCGAGCGCGGCGGCGCGGTCGCGCTGCCGGTCGCTGGCGAGAACGCGGCCCTTGCGGTTGTCAGTGGCCTTGGTGTCGTGCCGGTCGCCCGGCAGGTGGTCGGGTGGCGCCTGGGTACGGGTCTGTTCCCGGGGTGCCGCCTGGCCGCCGCCAGCGGCGGTCAGGACCAGACCGGCTGCCAGCAGCAGCGCGGTGGTCCCCGTCAACGCACGGGATGGTGTGCGCACGGTCCCTCCTGTCATCGTCGAACGGCGATGTCCGTTCCGCCATCCGACCAGGACGATCAACCGTCCGACACCAGCCGAACATCCATAAATGTTGCTGCGTCGATTTCTCTGCGGCGCTGTCTCACCAGACGAGACACGAATAGATCTTGGTACGAGACGGCCCCCATGAGGGCCCTTTCGTACCAAGATCTCCACAGCGTCAGCAGCTATCAGGTCACGTTCTCTCCTGATCAAGCGTCGCCACTCTTCTCCTTGAGTTCGTCGTCCTCCCCGCGCCGACGCAGTGCCCACCCGCCGACCCGCCCGGAGAGCTTGCCGGTCGCCCATTTCGCCCGGTCGAAGGTGTCGTTGCCGAGGCGCCGAGCGGCGTCCACGCCGTCTGCTCCGGTCTCGAGAGCCTTGTCTCTCGCCTCCTTGGCCGCGTCCGTCCATCGTCTCGCCTCCGACGACTGCCGATCACCCTCGATCCCGAGCCGCCCGTGGAAGGTGACGATGGCGGCGGAGACGTGGTTGCTCGACTTCACCACCGCCGGTGAGTCCATCGGGTTCAGCAGCACCTTGGCGTTCGCCCTGCCCGCGGCCGCTTCCATGCGAGCCAGCAGACGCTCGGTGCACCGGGAGATGAGTTCGAGCCGGTTCTGCCGGGCGTTCCTCAGCCCGACGCGATGCCCGTCCAACTCGTCCGGCGACGCATCCAGCACCCGGTCGAGTTCGAGCACGGCGATCGCGTCCTGCAGCTGGAAGCAGCGGGCCAGGACGACGAGCCACTCCTGCGCCTTGGACTCCGCTTCCCTGGCCGCCTTGGCGAGATCACCGATAGCGGCTTTACGCTCCAACTTCTCCGCGAGCGCGTCGAGCTGACGCAACGCGTACGCCTGGGTTTCTGCGATCGTCGCCGGCGCGCCCTGCACCTTCGACCACGTGACCTCGTCGACCCGACCCCGCTGCTCGCGAATGGTCATGGACTCCTCGATGACGAAGCCCACGCCGATCATTCGGGCCAGCACCGCGTCCTTCTGGGCGCGGAGCACATCGTCGACCTTCTCGTCGATTGTGGCGAGATAGTCGGTGATCTCCTTCATGCTCTGCTGCATCGCGAGCTGCGCCATGAGTCCGGCGGCGCCGGCCAGCAGCGCCGGATTGCCGACCATCGACGCCTTGTCGATTTGGAGCCATTTGTGGATCGAGCCCGGATCGCCGACCATCGCGTGGCTGACACCTGGAGTCTTGGTCGGCATCAGCCCGTGCTTGTGCACGAGTTGGGCCGATTCCTTTGTCAGCTGCACCCAGCGGCCCGAGTTGGCGGCGATCTCGGAACCGGCCTGAGCCGCTGCCGTCCCCACCGTGAGCACAGACCCGAGCCGAGGCAGCCCGAGGTCCTTCGACGGCAGGCCCTCGGAGACGAGGAAACGTTCGACAGCCCTCGGCTCTCCGATGACCGCCAGTCCGTCGCCGTCGCTGATCAGCTGAATCTCGTTACCCATTGCCGGCTCCTGACAGCTGGGAGGGGAGAGCGACCCTGTCCGCTCTGTTCGCTGTGGCCTTGGGACTCTAGCCGTCCCGCCGACGGGACGGGTGTACCCGTACGTATCGATCTCCGCGACACGCCGCTACCGATGGCTCCCGCTTTCAGGTTCCGGACGTCGGCTCACACCGTCGCATCGAGGAAGGTGGCCACGACCCGACGGAAGCCGTGTGGATTCTCGACCCACGGCAGGTGACCGGACCCGGGGAGGCTGACCCGCTCGCAGTTCGGCAGCGCCTGCTCCAGCGAGTCGACGCCCCAGCGGGGACGGATGTCCTCGGGTCCGTCGATGATCAGCACGGGCAGGTCGAGTGTCCGGCACCGCGCCGCGATGTCGCAGGTGCGGAGTTCCTGCTTGACCTCGGCGTTGATGGCCCGGTTGCAGTCGTGGTTGATGCCCAGCCACGGCGTGGCCATGCCCTCGGCGTGCGTCATGGAGGCGTCAGGGTCGGCGAAGTCGGCCGACCATTGCAGGACCGCCCGTTCGCGTTCCTCCGCAGGAGTGAGGGTGCGCGCACCCAGCGCCTCCCACCGGTTCAGATGGGGCCCGAGCCGCCGCCGGAGATTCCGCTCGTAGTGCGGGTGCCAGCCGCGATCGGGGTCGATGCCGGTGCCGGACACGTAGATCAGGTGACTGACCCGTTCCGGGTGCTCGATCGCGTACCGCAGCGCCAGGTGCGCGCCCCACGAGTGGCCCAGCACCGCCGTTCGCGGTCCGGCCAGGTGTTCGCGTACCACGTCGAGGTCGGCGACGAAGCGGTCGATCGTGTACGGACCGCGCCGCTCGGAGCGCCCGCAACCACGCTGGTCCCACCGGATGACGCGGGCGCGATCGTCGAGCAGCCGGGCGACCGGGCCGAGGTAGTCCCACATGCCCGGGCCGCCGTGACAGAGCACCAGCGGCGCGCCGGCGCCGACCCGGTCGGCCCACAGGCGACAACCGTCTTCGGTACGCACGTCCGCAGTCATCGCCGACAGTATGGCGAGTCGCGCGCCGGCCGGTGGACCTGCTGGGCTGACGCCGGTTACGGCTCTCTCATCCAGGTCTTCGGGTCGGTCACGAAGACGCCCTTGCCCTGCTGCCGCCGGATCACCCGCAACGCTTCGAGACGCGCATACGCCATCTGCACGGTCCCATGACTGACGTCGTAGCGATCGCGCAGTTCAGCGATCGAGGGCAGCTTGTCCCCCGGCTTCAGCTTCTTTCCCCTGACGTCGGCGATCACATCGTCGGCGATGCGCCAGTAATCCGGCACTTCTCGCATGGCACTCCTCGCGTGGCGATCCGATTCGATCACACCGCGACTCGCCTAACAAGCAGCGTTGACTCATCTGACATGTCTAGTTAAGTTGCTTCCGGGCCGTTCCTCGCGTGGCAACGAGTTCGGCTCATCCCCAAGTCGGGGCGGGTGTGCGCACCCGTCCCGACCCTCCGGACAGCTCCGCCTCCGTACCGCCGATCCGGGCTGCGGGGGCGGAGCGGGCGGGCCGCCCGCGGCCGGCGTGCGGACGGCCCGCCCTTCCAGACCCACCGCGTCTCCGCCTGCCCTGGAAAGGACCGAAGTGACGCAGTATCGATCCGGCCGGATCTACTTGACCGGCCTACCGGCCCGGATGACCCCGCACGAGGTGCGCACCCACGTCTTCGACGCCCGCAGGCGCGGCGTCGACCCCGATCAGGTACGCGAGTTCCAGGCCCGGGTCGCCGACGAGCTGACCGAGCTGAACCGGCAGGTACGCCTGCTCGCGCAGGAGAACGAAAGGCTGAAGCGCGCCCTGCGGGACTGGCAGACCATGCACGCCCGGGAGTGCCGCCCGCCGAACGACGGCCACTGGTAGCGGTGCGCCCACAGCCCGGCGACCTGCTGCGCGTCGACGGCCGCGCGTCGGTGCAGTTCGGCGGCGACCGGGAGCTCACGTTCCGGGTCGTGTCGGTCGGCGCCGAGATGACGCACATGGGCTGGATCTGGCTGACCGGCTACGTGCTCAACCGCCGGGGCACCGCGACCGCGAAGCGGGACATCTTCGTGCAGCTCGCAGGGCTGCGCCGGGCCGGCGAGCCGATGCCGCACTGTCAGTCCTGGGTGCCGGCGAACAGCATCCAGGCGTCGATCTCGGTCGGTGCCAGCGGCCGCGCCGGCAGATAGGACGCCAGATCACGGAAGTCCGCCACGGCGTTGTGCACGCACACCGCGAGCGAGAAGTGCAGCAGTTCCCGCGCCACCTGCGCGTCGGGCGCCGTGACGTCGCCGAGCAGCGGGCTGCGCACGTCGAGCGCGAACACCACGTGACAGGCGCTCTGGTCGGCCTTCACGACGCAGTAGTAGCGCCCCGCCTCCGCCAGCCGGTTACGGATGTTCGCCCAGGCCATCGCCCCGGAGATGTCCGGCACGTCGGCGCCGGCCACGCAGGCCATCCGGAACACCCAGCGGGCCGGGTCATCCGGCGAGACCGCGCCGTAGACCAGCACCAGGCCGCCGCGGTGGAACACGGCGAAGCCCTGCACGTCGGGGGTGAGGTGCAGGAAGTCCGGGATCCAGACCCGGTCGTACTGCCGCTCGGCCAGGGACCGTAGGTATGTCACGGCCTGGCCGGCGGCCTGACGAGCGTCTACGCCCATGCGTTCTGGTCCTCCCCCGAAGGATCGCGGAGCCTCACGCTACGAAGCGCTTCGATCACGGATCAAGGTGCGCCGATCGACTCTGGATGGTCGGTCCCGTGAACGGGACCGAAACCGCCCTGAGTCCCACGGATAGGACTACGGGACGGCTCGTCCGATCGGTCAGCGCCCGCCCCTGAGCCGGGCGGAAGCGCCGTGCGCGCGGCTGCGCGCGTACACCGGTCGGGGTTGTTAGCGTGGATCGCGGACCGCCACGGCGGTCCGGCCACCCCTCGCCCGACGGCCCGCGCGTCCCGGTGACGCCGCGGGACGCGGTGCTGCGATCCGGCATGGAGGGGGTGCGATGACCGCGGTGCCGGAGGGGCCCGAGCCGGGCGGCGGCCGGCCGAAGCCCGGCGCGCCGGTGGACAGCCGGCGGCGGCGGTGGGCCGGACGGGCGCGGGCGCTGGGCGAAGCGGCGCGCGTGCGGACCCGGCGTTTCTGGGACGGCGCGCAGCCGACGCTGCGGCAGCTCTGGTGGACCGAGGAGCCGGTGACGGCGGTGACCACAGTCGACCGGCGCGTCCCGGAGCCGCTCGCGGTGCCGGCGCAGGGCCAGGTGTACGTGTTCCTGGTGCGCGCCACCTACACCTGGTCGTCGGAGACGGCCCGGCCGGAGTTGTTCGGCTGGTACGTGGACTACTTCCAGCAGCAGGCCACGCAACGCCTGCACCGGCTGGCCGTGCGGTGCGCGGCGGAGGTGCCGCCGCACCGCCCGCGCGACCTGCACGCCGCGTTGACCGCCGCGCTCGCCGACGAGGATCCGCCGCCCTGGACGTACGCGCGCGGCGAGGTGACGTTCGCCTGCGAGCCGGACGTCACCGTCCACCTGGACGAGCGGGTGCGCAAGCTGCTCCAGCCGTACTGGGAGCAGCGCATCGCGCTGGAGTGCGAGCGTGACCTGGCCCGGCGTCGCGCCGAGTACGCCGAGGAACGCGACCGGCGTGAACGACCGACGACGGCGCGGGCCGGGAAGGACGGCGAGCCGGCCGCCACGGCACCGCCTGCCGACGGGAGCGGACCGGCGGGAGCGGTACGGGACGCGCGAGGGAGGCCCGGCGAGGCGGGGCGGGCGCGGCGTGGAGCGCGGCCGGACGGACCGGTGGAGTCGTTCACCCCGCTGGAACCGCTGCTCCCCCCGCCCGTGCCGCGCACCGCTCCGGGACAGCGGCCCCGCCCGGGCGAGCCGGAGCCGCCCCAGGGCTGAGCCGGGACTGGCCCAGGTCCGAGCCGCGACGGTCAGCCCGGAACGGCGGCCGCCTCGGGGCGGGCCTGCCGGGCGGCCAGGTACGCGGCGAGCCCGGTGGCGTCCTCGGTGGCCAGGAACGCGCCGCGCGCGTTGACCAGCGTCTCGTCGGCGTGGGTGAGGCAGCCCCAGACCGTGTCGCCCCACGAGTCGGCGAGCTTGACCTCGGCCGGCTCGGTGCAGGGCTCGCCGCGCGGACCGCCGATCTGGCAGTGCGCGGGCGCGCCGTCGCGCCGGGCGGCGACCTGAGCGGCCCGGCGGACCGGCGCGGGCCGCCCGTCCGGTTCGGCCTGGGGTGCGGGCACTTCGAGCGCGCGGGTGAACAGGATCGTGTTGCCGTCGGGGTCGACTGTGCGGCACTCGCCGCCGGGAGCGGTCTCGACCCGGTGACCCGCCGCGACGAGGCGTTCGGTGGTCGCGGCGACGTCGTCGACGTGGAGGTACAGCGTGGCCGGGGCGGGGGCGCCCTCGACGATCAGCAGGTTCAGGTCGCCGCAGCGCAGGCGCGACCGGCCGTCCTCGCCGGGCTGCCCGGTGTAGCCGAACAGCGCGTAGAACCGGCCGGTCGCGTCGGCGTCACCGACGTTCAGCACCGGGACCTGACCCTGAACTCCGCTGCGCACCGCGCCACTCTACCCATTAGCGCTCTGTAAATCACGTCTTGCAGATCGGGTTTCTGCCCCGGCGGCCCGACCCCGGATCAGCAGCCGTTGGTGCTGGTCTGGTTGCGCTTCAGCCCGTCGGACCAGGTGACGCCCTGGACGACGGCCACCACCACGCTGCCGTCGTGGATCTGCTCGTAGTGCAGGTGCGGGCTGAGGTCGTACTTCGCCGACGTCGCGCCGACCCGGCCGATGACGTCTCCGCGCTTCACGGTGTCGCCAGTGGCCACGGCGCGCGAGTCGAGGTGGGCATACCGGGTGCGCCAGCCGTCGCCGTGTCCGATGACGATGGTGTTGCCGTAGCCGGAGGTGGTGGAGTAGTACGACTCCAGCACGGTGCCGGCAGCGCTGGCGACGGTACGGCGACCGAGATCGTCGGGGCTGCCGTTGGCGTCGTAGTGGTTCCAGTCGATGGCGTGGGCGGGGCTGTGCCCGTTCCAGTTGTTGCCCTGCCAGGTCTGGCCGCACAGGAACGGCATCCGGAAGCCCGGCCGGGCGGCCTGCGCGGGCTGCACACCGAGCATCGCACCGGCGACGACGGCGGTCGTGAGCAGCGCCGGCACGCGCCACCGGGCGGCGGTGGTCATCAGCGACATCGTTCCCCTCCTCGCATCGAGTGACACGGATCGATGCTAGGGGTGGCGCAGGGTCAGGTAAATACCTACAGCAATGAACGCCCGATCAAAACTTTCCTACGTTCAACCGACCAGGGCGGCGTAGCGGCCGCGACGGTCCAGCAGCGCGTCGTGGGTGCCTGATTCGACGATCCGGCCGTGGTCGAGCACCGCGATGCGGTCGGCGCCGCGGACGGTGGAGAGCCGGTGCGCGATGGTCACCACCGTGCGGCCCCGGGCCAGCTCGTCCAGCGCCCGCTGGACCGCGCGTTCGGTCTCGGTGTCCAGCGCGCTCGTCGCCTCGTCCAGCACCAGGATCCGCGGGTCGCGCAGCAGCGTGCGGGCGATCGCCAGGCGCTGCTGCTCGCCGCCGGAGAACCGGTGGCCGCGCGAGCCGACCAGGGTGTCGTACCCGTCGGGCAGCGCGGCGACGAGGTCGTGGATGCGGGCGGCGCGGGCGGCGGCCTCGATGTCGGCGTCGGTGGCGTCCGGGCGGGCGTACCGGAGGTTGTCCCGCACGGTGCCGTGCAGCAGGTACGTCTCCTGGCTGACCACGCCCACGACGGCGGCCAGGTCGGCCGGGCGCAGGTCGCGCAGGTCGATCCCGTCGATGGTGATGCGGCCGGCGTCCGGATCGTGCAGCCGGCTGATCAGCGCGGCGAGTGTGCTCTTGCCGGAGCCGGTCTCCCCCACCAGGGCGAGGCTGGTGCCGGCCGGGACGTCCAGGCTGACGCCCGCGAGGGCGGCGGTGTCGCTGCCCGGGTAGCTGAAGGTGACGTCCTCGATCCGCAGGTGGCCGCGGGCGGTGGCCGGGTCCAGCGGGACCGGGCGGGCCGGCTCGGCGACCTCGACGGGCAGGTCGAGGTATTCGAAGATGCGGGCGAACAGGGCGAGCGACGCGGTGAGCGTGACGCCGACGTTGAGCAGGCCCATCAGCGGCCGGAACAGGTTGCCCTGGAGCGCGGTGAACGCGACGAGCGTGCCGATGGTGAGCGTGCCTGCGGTGCCGGGCAGGCCGGCGCTCAGGTAGATCACCGCGGGGATGGCGGCGAAGACGATGCTCATGGCGGCCATCCGCCAGCGCCCGGCCAGCTCCGAGCGCAGTTCCAGGTCGACCAGGCGGGCCGAGGAGGCGGTGAACCGGTCGACCAGGGCCGGGCCGGTGCCGAGCGTCTTGGCCAGCCGTACGCCGCTCACCGACAGCCCTTCCTCGATGGTCACGGTGAGGTCGGCCAGTTCACGCTGGCGCTGGGCGGTGATCTCCCGGCGCAGCCGGGCGACCCGACGGGTGAGCCAGAGCGCGGGCGGCAGCACGACCGCCGAGACGAGGGTGAGGCGCCAGCTCAGCGCCAGCATGGCGATGGTGGTGGCGACCACTGTGGTGAGGTTGGCGGCGATCGAGGTGGCGGTGGAGGTGACGACCGACTGCATGCCGCCGATGTCGTTGGTGATGCGGGACTGGACCTCGCCGGTGCGGGTGCGGACGAAGAAGCCGATCGACTGGCGCTGGAGGTGGGCGAAGACGTCGGTGCGCAGCCGGTGCATGACCTGCTGGCCGACGCGGGTGGAGATCAACGTCTGGGCGACGCCGAGTACGGCGGTGACGGCGGCGACCGCGACCATGCCCGCGACCAGCCAGGCCAGCAGCGTCAGGTCACGCTCGGGCAGGGCCCTGTCGATCACGGTACGCAGCAGGAACGGCGTGGCCATCGCGATGATCGAGGACGCCACGATGATCGCCACCACGGTGGCGAGCGGGCCGCGGTGGGCGGTGAACAGGCCGCCGATGCGGCGCAGGGACACGTCGCGGGCCTGGGCCTTCTCGGCGGGGGAAACGGTGCGGCCGTCACGGCGGCCGTCGGGGATGCGATCCAACTGTGCTCCTCGTGTGGGGGACTATGCTGAGGTTACCTCAACATGAGGGAACAACACGAAAGCCTGTTACCGTATTCCCCGTGGACGGCAGCGACGAGAGCCTGGCCGAGACGTTCTGGGCGGTGACCCGGCGGCTGCGGCACCAGACCAAGCGCGCGCTGGAGCCGTGGGAGATCAGCCCCGGGCACGCGCGGGCGCTCGGTGTGCTGATGCGTCACGGCGCGCTGCGGCCCGGCGCGCTCGCCGAGCACCTGCGCATCGCCCCGCGCTCGGCAACCGAGGTGGTCGACGGGTTGCAGGAGCGTGGCCTGGTCGAGCGCCGGCCCGACCCGGCCGACCGGCGGGCCACGCTGGTCGCCCCGACCGCCGAGGGCGAGCGGGTGGGCACGGCGATCCGGCAGGCCCGGGCCACCGAGGCGGAACGGTTCTTCGGCGCACTTTCGCCGGAGGACCGCGGCGAACTGACCCGCATCCTGCGCCGCCTGCGCGAGGACTAGCCCCGATTTCACCCGTTCCGGGTGAGGCGACGGGCCCCTGGCGGGGAATAGCGCCATCGGGAGGAGGGCCGATGGCCGACGCCACCGAAGAGTTCTTCCGGGGCCTGGGGCAGCGCAGGCAGCGTGGGCTGACAGCGCTCCACGAGGGCACCGTCCGGTTCGACATCGCCGGTGACGGGTCGGTCGACCACTGGCTGGTCTCCATCGCCCGGGGCGAGGTCACCGCGGCGCGGCAGGCCACCGGCGGGGACGCGGTCGTCCGGGCGGACCGGGCCGTCTTCGACCGGATCGCGCGGGGTGAGGCGTACTTCCTGACCACGGTCCTGCGCGGCGAGGCCGAGGTGGAGGGCAGCCCGCGGCTGTTCGCGACCGTACGCCGGCTGTTCCCCTCCCCACCCGGGTCGCGCCCGGAACGACGACGGGGAGACGACAATGGGTGACGACCATGTCGGCATCTTCGACGGGACGATCTTCCTGGTCTGCGACCGGGCTGGCGACATCGTCCCGTCGGCGGACGCCACCCACGGCCTGTTCGCCCACGACACGCGTCTGCTGTCCCGGTGGCAGCTCACCATCGACGGCGAGCGGCTCAGCACGCTGTCCATCGACGACATCCAGTACTTCGAGAACCGGTTCTACCTGGTCCCGGGCAGTCAGGACGTCTACGTCAACAGCACGCTCGAGGTGCGCCGCACCCACAGGCTGAACAGCGGACTCCACGAGGAACTGGTCCTGATCAACAACGACCGGCGAGCCGTCGACCTGACCGTACGGATCGAGGCGGACGCGGACTTCGCCGACCTCTTCGCGGTCAAGGAGGGCGCGACGGACCGCCAGGGGCGGCACTACCGGCGGATCGACGGGCCGCGGCTCGTCCTGGGCTACCAGCGCGAACGCTACCGCCGCGAGACGATCGTGTCGGCGACGGCTCCGGCGGAGGTGGACGAGAACGGCCTGACGCTGCGCGTGCACATCGAGCCGCACGGCCGGTGGCAGACCCGGCTGGCCGCCGAGCCGGACCTCCCCCTGCCCCGCGGGCTGGAGCGGCTCAGCCTGCCCGGGCGGGCCGAGGGCCGCGCCCGGAACAAGCCCGCCGAGCTGCGGGAGTGGCTGGACCGGGCGCCGCGACTGGAGACCAGCTGGGGACCGTTGCAGAACACCTACCGGCAGAGCCTCATCGACCTGGCCGCGCTGCGGTTCAGCCCGTTCCTCGCCGGAGCCGGGTGCGTCCTGGCCGCCGGGTTGCCCTGGTTCATGTGCCTGTTCGGCCGCGACAGCATCCTCACCAGCCTCCAGGCACTGCCGTTCGCACCCGAGCTCGCCGCCACCACGCTGACAGTGCTCGCCTTCCGCCAGGGCAGCCGGATCGACGACTTCCGGGAGGAGGAGCCGGGCCGGATCCTGCACGAGATGCGCTACGGCGAGTTGACCGTCTTCGACGAGACACCGCACAGCCCCTACTTCGGCAGCGCGGACGCCACTCCCCTGTTCCTCGTGCTGCTCGACGAGTACGAGCGGTGGACCGGCGACGCCGCCCTCGTACGGGCGGTGGAGCAGGAGGCGCGGGCGGCGGTCGACTGGATCGACCACTACGCCGACCGGGCCGGCAACGGCTACGTCTCCTACGAGCGGCGCAACCCGGTGAACGGTCTGGAGAACCAGTGCTGGAAGGACTCCTGGGACGGCATCTCCCACCGCGACGGCCGGCTGCCGGGCTTCCCGCGTGCCACCTGCGAACTCCAGGGGTATGCGTACGACGCGAAGGTGCGCACCGCCCGGCTGGCCCGCGAGATCTGGCACGACCCGGCGTACGCGGACCGGCTGGAGCGGGACGCCGCCGACCTCAAACGCCGCTTCAACCACGACTTCTGGATCGACGACGGCGAGTACATGGCGCTGGCGCTGGACGGCGACGGCAGCAAGGTGGACGCCCTGTCGTCGAACATCGGCCACCTGCTGTGGAGCGGCATCGTCGAGGAGCCGAAGGCCGAGGCGCTGGTGCGGCACCTGATGTCACCGGCGATGTTCAGCGGCTGGGGTGTCCGCACGCTGGCCGAGGGCGAGGCCCGCTACAACCCGGTCGGCTACCACGTCGGGACCATCTGGCCGTTCGACAACTCGTTCATCGCCTGGGGTCTGCGGCGCTACGGGTACGCCGACGAGGCGGCCCGCGTCGCGGCCGGCATCCTGGACGCGGCGGCCTTCTACGACGGCCGGCTGCCGGAGGCTTTCGCCGGGCACGCCCGGTCCGAGACCCGCTACCCGATCCGGTATCCGACCGCGTGCAGCCCGCAGGCCTGGTCGGCCGGGGCTCCACTGCTGCTCCTGCGGACGATGCTCGGCCTGCGGCCGGTCGGCGACGATCTCGTGGCCCGGCCCGCCCTGCCTGCTAGCCTCGACTACGTGGCATTGCTCGACGTCCCCGGCCGCTGGGGGCGCCGGGACGCCTTCGGCAGGAGCACCGCCGCCGGCGGCCTGAGCCGCTACGAGCTGGCGCCGCAGCAGCTCTCCGCACCCTGACGGGACCGACATGCAGCGCATCGACTGGGCATACACCGCAGTCGTGGGCGTCCACTGGCAACCCGAGGTGGTCAGCCCCGACGGCGTCTTCGGCGCGTACTTCGCCGACCAGGTGGCCCGGCACGGCGTGGCGGCGAACGCGGCGCGGGTCGCCGCAGCCGCTCGGGCCGCGGGCGGTCTCGTGGTCTTCACCCGGGTCGCCTACCGGCCCGGCTATCCGGACCTGATCGCCAACACCCCGAGCTTCGCGATGATCGCCGAACGCGGGGCGTTCCTGGAGGGCGACCCGAAGACCCGGATCGTCGACGAGGTCGCGCGGCAGCCCGGCGACGTGGTCGTCACCTCCACCCGGCTCGGCGGGTTCACCGGCACCGACCTGGACCTGATCCTGCGCGGCCGGGGCGTGCGGACCGTGGTGCTCACCGGCGTCGCGACGAACCTGGCCGTCGCCTCCACCGCCTACCAGGCGGTCGACAACGGATATCGCATCGTCACCGTCGCCGACGCGTGCACGGCGGCCACCGACGAGCTGCACGACGCCTACCTGAGCACGCTGGGCCAGCTGGGCGAGGTGGCCACCACCGGCGAGGTCGCCTGACCGGCCGCCGGAACGCTCAGCGCGGGCCGGCGGGGCGCTCAGCGCAGGCCGGCGGCGATCGCGTCGACCAGCAGCGCGCCCAGCATGCGCGCCATCACGGCGCGGGCGGTCTCCACGTCGAGCCCCATCGAGTCGCGCATCATCGACCACGAAGACCAGGTGCCGGCCACCGTCAGCGCGTCCAGCAACTGCGCCCGCCCCGGCCCGGCCTGCGCCAGCTCCGGGGCGAACACCGCCTCGATCTCCTGCCGGACCCGGGTGACCGCCGCCTCCCGGTTGCGCCGCAACTGCGGGGAGAACGGCTCCCGCAGCGCCGACGCGCGGGCCGAGGGCGCCAGCACCTCCAGCAGCCGGGCGCGCTGGTCGCAGAACGCGGCGATCCGGGCGGTCAGCGGCAGCTCCGGCGGCACCGGCTGCCAGAGCGCGGCCTGCCGTTCGCCGACCCGCCGCCCGGTCGCGGCGAACAGCGTCTCCATGTCCTTGAAGTTGGTCCAGAGCGTACGCAGCGACACCCCGGCCCGCTCGGCGATCCGTTCCCCGGTGGGCCGCAGGTCACCGGAGTCGATCAGGGCCAGGTGCGCCTCCACGATCGCGGCCCGGGTCCGCTCGGCCCGCGCCGCCCGGCCGTCCACCCGCTCCGGCGGGTCGGCCTCCACCTCGATCATGGGTACGGAATCTCCTGTTGCTCGGGTACCGGCGGCCACTCTACGTGCGTGCCACCGGGCGACCGGCACCCGGCCGCCCGGCGGGACGCCTCAGGCGGTCGGCACCGCGTCGGCGGGCGGGTTCGTCGGCGGCTCGGTGAACTCGGTGACCGCGCCGTCGCCGTCGTCCGTGGTGTACGCAGGGCCGAAGTACTCCTGCACGCCGTTGCTCACCTTGGTGAGCCGCACACCGCCGTAGCCGGCGTGCACGCCGTCGGCGTACCGGAAGGGGACCAGGCCGGGCCCGCGGAAGCCGCCCTTGCGCACGGCCTCGACCAGCTTCTCCCGGGTGGGGTCGGGCCCGGCGGCGAGCATCGACTGCACGAACGTGTACGCCATCGAGTAGCCGTAGATCGCGTTGCCGTCGACCGGGTTGCCCGCGTTGTACTTCTGGTGGATCTTGGTGAACTCCCGGATCCACGGGTTCGCGGTGTCGGCCACGTTCGGCAGGTAGTTGTCGGCCACCATGCCCTCGAGGATCACCTTCTTGTCGCCGAGCTGGGCGGCCAGCGTGGTGTAGTCGGCGCCCACGTTGGAGACCACCCACTGCGCCTTGAAGCCCTGTCCGGCGGCCTGGCCCATGGCGAGCGCGGTGAAGCCGGGGATGGTCGCCGAGATGACCACCTGGCAGCCGGCCGCGCGCAGCGCCCCGATGGCCGGGCCGACCTGCTGATTGGTGGTGGTGTACGTCTGCTTCGCCGCGACCGGGCCGAGGATCTGCTCGACGCCGGCCAGGGAGTCCCTCCCGAAGTCGTCGTTCTGCCCGAAGTGGCAGACCTTCGCGCCGGGGAACTCCTTCTTGACGTAGGTGGCCAGGATCTTGCCCTCGACCGTGTAGTCGGGCTGCCAGCCGAACGTGGTCGGGTACTTGTCCGGCTGGTTCCAGTTGCGGCTGCCGGAGGCGACGAACAGGTCCGGCACCTTCTGCGTCTTGACGAACTCCAGCACGTTCGTGTGCGTCGGCGTGCCGAGGCCGCCGAGCAGCGCGAAGACCTTGTCGTCGAGCACCAGCTTGCGAACCACGTTCTCGGTGTTGGCGGGGTTGTAGCCGTCGTCCATGACCTTGTAGACGATCTTCCGGCCGTGCACACCGCCCTTGCTGTTGACGTGCTCGAAGTACGCCTTGGTGGCGGCGGAGATCTTCGAGTAGCCGGGGGCGGCCGGTCCGGTGAGCGGTTGGTGGGTGCCGATGACGACCTCGGAGTCGCTGACGCCGGGGACGTTCTCGGCGGCCTGCTTCTCGTCGTCGGCGCAGGCAGGCAGCGCGGCCAGCAGGGCCAGGCCGGCGGCGGCCGCGAGAACGCGGCGGGTGGTGGGGCGCATGGTTCTCCAATCCGGTGCGACGGTGCGAACGGTGTGGGTGGAACCGGTGAGGTCAGCGGTCCGGCGACCGGCGGGTGGCGGGACGACGGCGGACGGCCCTGCGCAGGCGGGTGGAGAGGGCACGCACCCCGCCCTGGAGGCCGCCCGGGGCGGCGAGCATGACGACGATGAGGATCAGACCGAACACGGCGAGCGCGAGGTTGCCCTCGAGCCGCTGGGTCAGCCCGGCGGAGAGGCTGAGGTGTTCGGTGAGCAGGCCGGGCAGGTCCTGGAGCGCGACCAGCAGCACCGCTCCCCAGACCGCACCGGCCAGGCTGCCCAGCCCGCCGATCACGATCGCCATGAGCAGGAAAAGCGACAGGTCCAGCGGGAACTTGCCGGGCGCGACGGTGGCGGTGAGCATCGCGTACACGCCGCCGCCGAGGCCCGCGCAGGCGGCGCTGACCACGAACGCGAGCACCTGCGTGCGGGCCACCGGGATGCCGGCGAGCCGGGCCGCGACCTCGTCGTCGCGGACCGCCCGCAGGGACCGGCCGAAGCGGCTGCGCACCAGGTTGGCCAGCAGCAGCATGGTGAGCAGCGCGGCGGCCAGCGCGATCCAGGCCAGCCAGCGTTCCGGCTGGAAGTAGGCGCCGAGCGCCGCCGGTGGCGTCGGCGCCGGGAACCGCAGCCCCTGCTCGCCGTTGAACACGCCGGTGAAGATCGTGGTGACCGCCGGGACGAGCGTCGCCACCGCCAGGGTCACGCCGGCCAGGTAGGGGCCGCGCAGCCGGGCCGCGGCCAGCCCGACGACCAGCCCGCCGAGCGCTGTCACCGCGACGGCGACGAGCAGCGACGCGGGCAGCGTCCACCAGCCGCGTACCGCTCGCTCGTCGAGGGCCTGCTGGGTCAGCGCCACGGTGTACGCGCCGGTGGCCATCAACGCGCCGTGCCCGAGCGAGAGCTGGCCGTTGAGTCCGACCAGGACGGTGTGCCCGGCGGTGACGCAGAGGAACGCGCAGACGCGCGCCACCTGGAGGTTCTGGTACGGCGCGAGCTGGTTGGTCACCAGCACCACGAGCGTGCCGGCGAACACCGCGAGCGCCAGGTGGCGCAGCAGCGTGGAGCCGCGCGCCTCGCGTCCGGCGGGGGCGCCGGGGAGCAGCCGCCGCAGCGGGGACGGCGCGGCGGGCGCGATCTCGGTGGGGGTGCTCGTCACACGTGCCTCGCTCTCGCCGCGGAGAAGAGCCCGCCGGGGCGGACCAGCAGGACGGACAGCAGCAACACCAGGACGGCCAGCGGGGTGGTGTCCGGTCCCAGGTAGCCGGTGACGTAGGACAGGATCAGCCCGACCAGCAGGCCGCCGACCACCGCGCCCACCGGGCTGTCCAGGCCGCCGACCACGGCGGCGGTGAACGCGACCACGAAGACCAGGTCCATGGCGTGCGAGTGCAGGCCGAGTCCGGTGGGGACGACGAGCATGCCGGCGAGTGCGCCGACCCCGGCGGCGAGCGCCCAGCCCAGCGTGAGCATCCGGCCGACGCTGACGCCGAGCAGCCGGGACACCTCGGGCGCGAACGCGGCGGCCCGCATCCGCAACCCCACCGGGGTACGGGTGAACAACAGCGCGAGCAGCGCCACCACTGTGAGCGCCGCGCCGAGCACCCACAGGTCGTACGGGGACAGCGCGGCCACCCCGCCGATGGTGAGCGCGTCGGTGTCGAACGGCGCAGGCGCGGGCCGGTAGTCGTTGCCGAAGACCATGCCGAGCACCGCCTGGATGACGAGCACCAGGCCGAGCGCGACGATCACCTGGTTGAGCGGGCCGCCGGGGCCGGCGAACCGCATCAGCACCCGCTCCACGAGCGCGCCCAGGGCCAGTCCGGACAGGATCGCGGCGGCCAGGCCCAGCCAGTACGAGCCGGTGGCGGACACGACCGCGTACCCGACGTAGGCGGTGGCCACGGCCATCGCGCCCTGGGCGAAGTTGACCACCCGGGCGGCCCGCCAGATGAGCACCAGCGCGAGCGCGAACGCCGCGTAGACCGCCCCGGAGGCGAGCCCGTCGAAGGTGAGGAACCAGAACCGCTCCATCCGCGACCCCTTCCTAGAATCCGAGGTACGCGTGCCGGAGCTGGTCGTCGTCGCGCAGCCGGGCGGCCGGCGCGGCCGTCACCACCCGCCCGAGCGACATGACGATGCCCTGGTCGGCGACGGACAGCGCGGAGCGCACGTTCTGCTCGACGAGCAGCACGGTGAGCCCCCGCTCGTCGCGCAGCCGCCGCAGCAGCGCCATGATCTGCGCGGCCACCTTGGGCGCCAGGCCCAGCGACGGCTCGTCGAGCAGCAGCAGGCGGGGCCGGGCGATCAGCGCGCGGCCGATCGCGAGCATCTGCCGTTCCCCACCGGAGAGCTGGTGCCCGGCGTGGTCGCGGCGGCGGGCCAGCGCGGGGAACAGCTCGTACACCTCGTCCTGCGCGCGCCGGGCGTCGGCCCGGTCGCGCCGCCACAGCCCGCCCAGGCGCAGGTTCTCCGCCACTGTCAGCTCGGTCACCACGCCGCGGCCCTCGGGCACGTGTGCCAGGCCGCGCCGGACCAGGTGTTCCACCCGGACGCCGCGCAGGTCCTCGCCCGCGTACCGGACCCGGCCGGCGGTGGGCCGCAGCAGACCCGAGAGGGTACGCAGCAGCGTGGTCTTCCCCGCGCCGTTGGCGCCGAGCACGGCGGTGACGGTGCCGGCCGGGACGGTGAAAGCGACGTCGCGCAGCACCGGCACGGGCCCGTAGCCGCAACTGAGCGCCTCCACCTCCAGCACGGCGGTCACGACGCGCTCCCGGTCGGCTCGGCCGGCACGTCGGCACCCAGGTACGCCTCGGTGACCCGGGGGTCGTCGCGGATGCGCTCCGGCGGCCCGGCCGCGATCACCTTGCCGAAGTCGAGCACCACCAGCTCGTGGCAGACCGACATGACCAGGTCCATGTGGTGCTCGACGAGCAGCACGGCGCAGCCGTCGTCGCGTCCGGGCAGCGCGCGGACCAGGTCGGCCAGTTCGGCCACGTCGTCGGCGCCGAGACCGCCGGCCGGTTCGTCGAGCAGCAGCAGCCGGGGCCGGGCGATCAGCGCGCGGGCCAGCGCGACTCGCTTGCGCACCGGGTACGGCAGGGTCGCGGGCGCCGCGTCGGCGTACTTCTCGATGCCCAGCTCGGTGAGCAGGTCCAGCGCCCGGGCGCGCAGCCGCCGTTCGTCGTTGTCGCTGCGGGGCAGGCCGAACAGGGCGGCGGTGAAGCCTGCGCGGGCGGTGTGGCTGGCACCGGCGACCACGTTCTCCAGCACGCTCAGCCCGGCGAACAGGCCGACGCCCTGGAGGGTGCGGGCGATGCCGAGGCGGGTGAGGGCGTGCGGGCGGGGCCGGAACGGCCGCCCGTCGAGGGTGAGCGAGCCCTCGGTCGGCCGGACGAAGCCGCAGACCACGTTGAACAGCGTGGTCTTGCCGGCGCCGTTGGGGCCGATCACGCCGACGATCCGGCCGGGCGGCACCCGCAGCGAGACGTCGTCGAGGGCGACCAGGCCGCCGAAGCGTACGCCGACGTGGTGCAGCGCCAGGCCCGGTTCGTCGGTGGCTGTGGCCGGTGGGCTCATCGTCACCTCGTGCCGGTCGACGGAGCGCGGAAAAACTAATTACACCGGGAGTGTACTTTTCTCTGCCGCCGCGTCAATGCCCAGGCGATCGCCGCTCGCTTCTGGGGCGTTGCCGGCCTCCTACGTGCACTGTCGGTGTGATCATCCCGGCATACGGTCGCGGGCGCGGCGCAGGAACGTCTGCTCCGCCGCGTTGCCGGTGCCGGCGATCGCCGCGTCGTACGCCGTCCGCGCCTGCGCCGGGCGGTTCAGCCGGCGCAGCAGGTCGGCCCGGATCGCGTGCCACACGTGGTAGCCGGCCAGGTCCAGACGCTCCACCTCGGCCAGTCCCGCCGCCGGTCCGCGTACCTCGGCCAGGGCGACCGCCCGGTTCAGCGCGACCACCGGCCCGGGCGCGACGGCGGCGAGCTGGTCGTAGAGCGCGAGGATCTGTCCCCAGTCGGTGGCGGCGGCGGTGGGCGCGTCCGCGTGCACCGCGCCGATCGCGGCCTGGATCTGATACGGGCCGGGCCGGCCCCGCCGCAGGCACCGGCGGACCAGGTCCTGCCCCTCGGCGATCAGCTCCCGGTCCCACCGGCCACGGTCCTGCTCGGACAGCGACACCGGCACGCCGTCCGGGCCGGTACGGGCAGCGCGGCGCGCCTCGGTGAGCAGCATCAGCGCGAGCAGGCCGAGCGCCTCCGGCTCGTCCGGCATCAACGTCACCAGCAGCCGGCCCAGCCGGATCGCCTCGGCGCCCAGCTCGGCGCGGCCCAGCCGCTCCCCCGCGCTCGCCGTGTGCCCCTCGTTGAAGATCAGGTACACCACGGCGAGGACCCCGCGCAGCCGGTCCGGCAGGTCGGCGTCGCGCGGCACCCGGTACGGGATACCGGCGTCGCGGATCTTCGCCTTGGCCCGGACCAGGCGCTGCGACATGGTGGGCTCCGGCACCAGGAAGGCGCGCGCGATCTCGGCGGTGCTCAGGCCGCCGAGCAGGCGCAGCGTCAGCGCCACCCGGGCGGGAGCGGCGAGCGCCGGGTGGCAGCAGGTGAAGATCAGGCGCAGGCGGTCGTCGGGCACGGGCCCCTCCTCGGCGGGCGGGTCGTCGTCGGCGTGCAGCAGGGCGGCCTCGGCGTGCCGGGCGGCCCGGGTGGCCTCGCGCCGCAGCCTGTCGATCGCGCGGTTGCGGGCGGTGGTGATGATCCAGCCGGCCGGGCTGGCCGGTGGCCCGTCGGCGGCCCACCGCGACACGGCGACGGTGAACGCCTCCTGGACCGCCTCCTCGGCGAGGTCGATGTCGCCGAGGAGACGGACCAGGACGGCTACCGCGCGGCCGTACTCGGCCCGGAAGACCCGTTCGACGTCGGTCATCCCTCGCCCTGGAACGGGCGGACCTCGATCGGCAGCGTGGTCGCGAGGGCGTAGCGGCGGCCCCAGTCCAGCGCGGCGTCCAGGTCGGGCGCCCGGATGATGGTGACGCCGCCCAGGTACTCCTTGCCCTCGGCGAACGGCCCGTCGGTGACCAGTACCTCGTCACCGGCCGGGCGCAGCACGGTGGCGGTCTGCGGGTCGTGCAGGCCGTTGCCGAACACCCAGCACCCCGCCTCCCGCAGGTCCCGGCCGATGGCCTCGACCTCGCGCATCACCCCGGCCAGGAACTCCGGGTCGGGACGGCCCTGACCGGCCGGCTGGTACATGCTGATCAGGTACTGCTTCATCGGTGTCTCCTCACCGCCGGGGACGGCCCCGCGCCGCCCTCTCACCCTCCACACGAACGACTGATGCCGGTTTCGACACGCCGGGCCGGGTGAATCCGGCCGGGAGCGGGGTACGCCGTCGCGTGCGCCGTCACCGGGTCGTCGTCGTGGGCGCCGGGTTCTCCGGTCTGGCCTGCGCGCTCGCACTGGACGCGGCGGGCGCCGAGGTACGGGTGCTGGAGGCGCGGGACCGGGTGGGCGGCCGGACGCGCAGCCGCCCGCTACCAGACGGCGGCTGGCTGGATCTCGGCGCGCAGTGGATCGGCCCGACCCAGGACCGGATGTACGCGCTCGTCGCCGCGTACGGCCTGACCACCTTCCCCTCCCCCGCGCAGGGTGCGGCGGCGCTGCTGCTCGGCGGACGTCCGGCCACCGGCGAGCCGCCGGGGCTGTCCGCGCTGCTGGGCACGCTCGACGAGATGGCGGGCACGCTCGACCCGGCCGCGCCGTGGCGGGCCGCCGAGGCGGCACTGTGGGACCGGATCACGTTCGGCGGCTGGCTCGACGCGAGCGCGGCCGGCCCGGTCACCGCCGGATACGCGGGCCGGATGCTCGCCGGTGGCCTGCTGGCCGCCTCGGCGGACGAGGTCTCGCTGCTGCACATGCTGTTCTACCTGCGCAGCGGCGGCGGCACCCGGTCGCTGCTGCGCATGGCCGGTGGCGCCCAGCAGGACCGGATCGCCGGTGGTCCGGCCGCGCTGGCCGAGCGGATGGCCGCCGCGCTGCCGCCGGGGAGCCTGTGCCTGCACGCCCCGGTGGACGGCGTCGCGCAGGACGGCGACGGCGTGCGGGTGCGCGCCGGCGGCGAGACCTACCGCGGCGACGCGGTGGTGGTCGCGCTGGCACCGACGCTGGCCGGGCGCATCCGGTACGACCCGCCGCTGCCCCCGCTGCGCGACGGGCTGACCCAGCGGATGCCGATGGGTGTGGCGCTCAAGGTGCACGCGCTCTACCCGGAGCCGTTCTGGCGCGCCGACGGCCGCTCCGGCGTGTCCAGCACCGACACCGGGCCGCTCACCGAGACGGTGGACAACTCGCTGCCGGACGCGCCGGGCGGGGTGCTCACCGCGTTCAGCTACGGCGCGCAGGCCCGGGCGCTGCGCCGGCTTCCGCCAGACGCCCGCCGGGACGCGCTGTGCGAGGCGCTCGCCGCGATCTTCGGCCCGGCCGCCGCGCACCCCGACGACCTCGTCGAGTACGACTGGTCGGCGGACGAGTGGACGCGCGGCTGCTTCTGCGGTGTCCTGCCACCCGGCGCGTGGTGCGCGTACGGCCCGGAACTGCGGACGCCGGTGGGCCGGGTGCACTGGGCCGGCACCGAGACCGCGACCCGGTGGAGCGGCTATCTGGAGGGCGCGGTGACCGCCGGCGAGCGCGCCGCCGCCGAGGTGCTCGCCCAGCTCGGCTGAGCACCCGATTCAGTGAGATTCTTCGATGCAGTCTATTGAAAAGTTTCTCCGCCCTGTGCCCTAATGACGACAGTTCCTTTCGTCATACTCCCGCCGCCGGAGCGCGGCAACCCCCAGGGAGGACAGATGCACAGTTCGATCCGATCGGCGCTGCGCGCGGCCGGAGCAGCACTGCTCGCCACAGTCACCGTCGCCGCCGCGGCCCTGACCGGGGCGGCCCCCGCCGGCGCCGCCCCGGCCGGGCTACCCGGCATGGACGTCTCCAGCTACCAGGGCAACGTGAACTGGTCCGGAGCGTGGGCCAACGGCGCCCGGTTCGCCTACGTCAAGGCGACCGAGGGCACCTACTACACCAACCCGTACTTCGCCCAGCAGTACAACGGCTCGTACAACGTCGGGATGATCCGCGGCTCGTACCACTTCGCCCGCCCCGACACCACCAGCGGCGCCACCCAGGCCAACTACTTCGTCGACCACGGCGGCGGCTGGTCGAAGGACGGGCGGACGCTGCCCGGCGCGCTGGACATCGAGTACAACCCGTACGGCGCGACCTGCTACGGCCTGAGCCAGGCGTCGATGCGCAGCTGGATCGCCTCGTTCGTCAACCAGTACCACGCCCGCACCGGCCGGTGGGCCACCATCTACACCACCACCGACTGGTGGAGCACCTGCACCGGTAACACCTCGCAGTTCGCCGCAAACAACCCACTGTGGATCGCCCGCTACTCCAGCAGCGTCGGCACGCTGCCGGCGGGCTGGGGCACGTACTCGTTCTGGCAGTGGTCCTCCTCCGGGGTCTTCCCCGGTGACCAGAACGTGTGGAACGGCTCGCTCGACCGGCTGCGCGTCCTGGCCTGCAACGGACCCTGCTGAGACCGGCCCGGGCGTGGCGGGCGGTGCCGGTCCCGCCACGCCCGGCCGCCCCTCTCTCCCGAGGAGGTTGCGATGTCCCTTCCCGTACCCCGGCGGACCGTGCTGCGCGGCGCGGTCCTGCTCGGCGCCGCCGCCGGCGTCGGCGCGCTGACCCAGATCGGCTCCGGCCCCGGCGCGCGGGCCGCCGCCACCCGGGTCGACCAGCCGACCATCGCCAACTGCGCGACCTGGGGCGCCCGCCCGCCCTCGTCGCCGGTGAGCGTGGTGACCAGCCGGCCCAACAAGATCATCGTCCACCACACGGCGTTCCCGAACACCACCGACTACAGCCTCGCCCAGGCGTACCGCAACTCCCGCGACATCCAGGACCTGCACATGGACGGCAACGGCTGGCTCGACTCCGGGCAGCACTTCACCAACAGCCGGGGCGGCTACCTGACCGAGGGCCGGCACGGCAGCCTCTACGCGCTGCTGCACGGTCAGACGATGGTGCAGGGCGCGCACTGCGTCGGGCAGAACAGCCAGGCCATCGGCATCGAGAACGACGGCATCTACCTGGACGTGCAGCCGCCGCAGGCGCTCTGGAACAGCCTCGTCACGTTCTGCGCGTTCACCTGCCAGCAGTACGGCATCGCGCCCACCGAGATCTACGGGCACAAGGACTTCAACGACACGCAGTGCCCGGGCCTGCTGCACGACCGCCTGCCGGAGCTGCGCCGTACCGTCGCCGCCCGTCTGGGCGGCTGACCCACGGGGGTACGCGGGGCGCCCGGGTGCGACGGGCGCCCCGCGACGCGTCAGTCCTCGCTTATATAAGCTACCCGTGATACAAAGGGGTCGTGCACGCCTTCGACGTTCTCGGCGACCCGGTCCGCCGCCGGATCCTGGAGCTGCTCGCCGACGGCGAGCAGCCCGCCGGCGCGCTCGGCGAGACCGTGCGGCGCGAGTTCGGCATCAGCCAGCCCGCCGTCTCCCAGCACCTCAAGGTGCTGCGCGACCACGGCTTCACCACGGTACGCGCCCAGGGCACCCGCCGCCTCTACGCCGTGGATCCCGGCCCGCTGCGCGAGATCGACGCGTGGCTGGACGGGTTCCGCCGCTTCTGGACGCCACCACTGGCGGCGCTCGCCACCGAGCTGGCCCGGGGCCGCCGCGAACGACGGCTGCGCGAGGACACCACAGACGACGAGAGGACCGAACCATGATCGACGTGACCGGACAGATCAGCGCCGTCGAGCGCCGCATCGGCGACCGCACGCTCCCCGCCGGGCAGGCGCGGGTGCTCACCATCGCCCAGACGTACGACGCACCCGTCGCCGACGTCTTCGACGCCTGCACCAACCCGGAACGGATACCCCGCTGGTTCCTGCCGGTCTCCGGTGACCTGAGCCTCGGCGGCCGGTACCAGCTGGAGGGCAACGCCGGCGGCACCGTCGAACGCTGCGATCCGCCGCACGGCTTCGCCGCCACCTGGGAGTTCGGCGGCGAGGTGAGCTGGATCGAGGTGCGGCTGCGCGAGGCCGGTCCGGGGCGTACCCGCTTGGAGCTGGAACACGTCGCGCACGTCGACGACCAGCGGTGGGCCGAGTACGGTCCGGGCGCGGTCGGCATCGGCTGGGACCTGGCACTGGTCGGCCTGGCCTCCCACTTCGCCGCCGACGGCACGGGCGTCGATCCGGCCACCGCAGCCGACTGGATGGCCTCGGAGGAGGGCCGCAGTTTCGTCACCGAGTCGAGCAACAGCTGGACAAGGGCAAGCATCGAGTCCGGCACCCCCACCGAGCAGGCACAAACCGCAGGCACCCGAGTAACCGCGTTCTACACAGGCGCCCCCACTCCCTAACCCTCCCGCCCTCGCCTCGCCTCGCCGATCTTGCAGTTCGGGCCCTTGTGATGCCCCTTTCCGCCTGGATTGCGGGGCACTAAAGCGCAAGATCGGCGAGGACCACGGGGCGCGGTGGAGAGTTGGCGCCCGCCCCGGCGAGAGATCTTGGTAGGAAATGGTCCCTACAGGGGCCTCTTCCTACCAAGATCTCTCGCGATCCCGGGATGCGGAACGCGTTTCCCTCGGCGTGGGACGTCGCGCTTCGTGAGGCGGGTAGGAGGCAGGCTTCGGGCGACTGCGTCGACGGGTGACGCGCGACGGGCCGCGAGACGGTCAACGTCGGTGCGCGGGAGGCGCGCGGTGCCTTGCCGGGGGCGAAAAGCGGCGGTGGGATGTCGGTGGGTTCGGGCAGACTGCGGGGCATGTCGATCCGTACCGTCGCCGACCTGACCGCCGCGCTCGACGCCGGTCGGACGGTCAAGTACCTGCACTTCTGGGGGCACCGGCCACGGCCTGACGGCAGCATCGGCGCGAGCTGCCTGAGCCAGTGGTGGCCGGCGGCGTTCACTGTGGACGGCCGGGAGTTCGCCACCGCCGAGCACTGGATGATGTGGCACAAGGCGACCCTCTTCGGTGACCACGCGATCGCCGAACGCGTGCTGGCGGCCGGGCATCCGCACCGGGCGAAGGCGCTCGGCCGGCAGGTCCGCGACTTCGACGAGGCGACCTGGACGGCCCGCCGGTACGAGATCGTGGTGGCCGGCAGCATCGCCAAGTTCGCCCGGCACGAGCCGTTGCGGCGGTTCCTGCTCGGCACCGGCGACCGGGTGCTCGTCGAGGCCAGCCCGACCGACCGGGTCTGGGGCATCGGCCTGACCGCCGACGATCCGCGCGCCGACGACCCGGCGACCTGGCGGGGCGACAACCTCCTGGGGTTCGCCCTGATGGAGGCGCGCGCCGCGCTCGTCGCCCCGAGGGGTGACGCCTGACCTCGGGCGACAGGTGCGGGTAACGTGCTGCGGCGTGACCGCGTACTCGCACTGCTCGTTCTGCGGCGCGGCCTACCCGGCGGGCGCCGGGTGGCCGCGTGTCTGTTCCTCCTGCGGGGAGACGGTGTGGCGTAATCCGCTGCCGGTGGCGGTGGCGGTGCTGCCGGTCCGCACGCCGCAGGGGCTCGGGGTGGTGGTGGTGCGCCGCGACATCGAGCCGGCGCGTGGGCAGCTCGCGCTGCCGGGCGGCTTCATCGAGTACGGCGAGGAGTGGTCCGAGGCGCTCGTCCGTGAGCTACGCGAGGAGACCGGGCTGCGAGCCGAGGCCGGCGAGGCGCGCCTGTTCGCGGTGCACGGCGCCCCGGCCGGCGGCACCATGATGGTCTTCGGGGTGCTGCCCGAGCGGCCGGTCGGCGACCTGCCGCCGTCGGCGCCGACCGAGGAGGCCACCGAGTGGCTGGTGCTCACCGATCCGGTCGAGCTGGCCTTCTCCACGCACACCCGGGTGCTTGCCGACTTCCTCGCCGGGCAACGCCCGCTCTGACCGCACCGAGCACGGCAGTGGCCGCCGTCGCCACACCACACAGCGGCGGCCACGAATCCGCGACGGTCAGCCGCGGGCCGGGACGGGCTGGGGTGAGAACGGCACGGCGGCCGGCGCCTCGGTCTCCGGCTCACCGGCCGGGTGCCGCCACAGCCCGCGCCGCCGCAGGATCGGCAGCACGCCCTCGCCGAACCAGTACGCCTCCTCCAGGTGCGGGTGGCCGGAGAGGATGAACTCGTCCAGGCCGAGCGCGTGGTACTCGGCGATCCGGTCGGCGACCTCGGTGTGGCTGCCGACGAGTGCGGTGCCCGCGCCGCCGCGTACCAGCCCGAATCCGGCCCACAGGTTCGGCGAGACCTCCAGCCCGTCGCGGGAGCCGCCGTGCAGGTCGAGCATCCGCCGCTGCCCCTCGGACTCGCTGCGCCGCAGCCCTTCCTGCACGGCGCGCACGTCGGCCTCGGGGATGCCGTCGAGCAGCCTGCGTGCCTGGGCCCACGCCTCCTCGGCGGTGTCCCGGCTGATCACGTGCAGCCGGATGCCGTACCGCAGCTCGCGACCGGCCTCAGCGGCGAGCCCGCGGATCCAGTCCAGCTTGCCGGCCACCTGCGCGGGCGGTTCGCCCCAGGTCAGGTACACGTCGCTGTGCCGGACCGCCACCGGCCCGGCCGCGCCGGACGACCCGCCGAAGTAGACCGGCGGCACCGGGTCGGGCACCCGGCTGAGCCGCGCGCCCTCGACCCGCACGTGGGCGCCGTCGTGGTCGACCGTCTCGCCGCGCCACAGCGCCCGCACCACGTGCAGGAACTCGTCGGTACGCGCGTAGCGGGCGTCCTTGTCCAGGAAGTCGCCGTACGCGCGCTGCTCGGCCGACTCGCCGCCGGTGACCACGTTCAGCAGCAGCCGCCCGCCGGACAGGCGCTGGAACGTGGACGCCATCTGCGCCGCGAGGGTGGGTGAGAGCAGGCCGGGCCGGAACGCGACGAGGAACTTCAGCCGCTCGGTGACCTCGCTGAGCATGGCGGTGGTCAGCCAGGCGTCCTCGCACCAGGCGCCGGTGGGGGTGAGCGCACCGGCGAAGCCGAGCTGCTCGGCGGTGCGGGCGATCTGCCCCAGGTACGCGACGCTCGCGGGCCGGGCGCCACCGGCGGTGCCGACCGGTACGCCGTGTCCGCCGCCCACGATGTCCCGGCTGTCGCCGTAGGTCGGCAGGAACCAGTGGAAGGTGAGCGACATGGTGTACCTCCGGTGCGGGATCGGGCGGGTCGCCTCCTGAGTGGTGGGACGACCACGCCGACACCCTACCCATAAAACCTATCGGGTTGGTAGGTTGCTGTCGTCCGCCGACGGCCGGGCCCATCCCTCCCCGAGGAGTCGCCATGCGTACCCCCAGATCGCGCCGCCGGCCGGTGGCCGCGCTGCTCACCACCCTCGCGCTGCTCGCCGCGACGGCGCTGACGGCCTGCGGCGGCGAGGCGGCCGACGCCAGCGGCGGCGACGGTCCGCTGCGGATCGGCTATCAGCGCTTCGGCGGGCTCAGCCTGGTCAAGGCGCGCGGCGACGCGAAGAACGTCACCTGGTCGCTGTTCGAGAGCGGCCCGGCCCTGACCGAGGCGCTCAAGGCCGGCTCGATCGACATCGGCCAGGTCGGCGAGGCGCCGCCGGTGTTCGCCGCCGCCGGGAAGATCCCCTTCTCCGTGATCGGCACGTCGGCGCCGATCCCGCAGGGCGAGGCGGTGCTGGTCAAGGCGGACAGCCCGTACCGCGGCTTCACCGACCTGCGCGGGAGGACGGTCGCGCTGAACAAGGGCTCCAACGTGCACTGGCTGCTGGTGAAGCTGCTGGAGGCGAACAGGATGACGCTCGCCGACATCAAGGTGAAGTACCTCAAGCCCGCCGAGGGGCGGCCCGCGTTCGACAACGGGCAGGTCGACGCGTGGATCATCTGGGATCCCTACTTCGCGCTGGCCGAACAGCCCGGCGTACGGGTACTGGCCGACGCCACCGGCCTGGCCGGCAACCGCGAGTACGTGCTGGCCGCACCGGACGCGGTGAAGAACCGCACCGACGACGTACGCGCGTTCCTGGACACGTACCGGCAGACCACCGACTGGGGCATCGCCCACCCGGGCGAGCGGGCCGCCGTCCTCGCCCCGGAGCTGAAGATCCCGCTCGACGTGACCACCCGGGCGCTGGCCCGCAGCGCCAAGCCGCTCGCCCCGGTCACCCCGGAGATCGGCGCGGAGTTGCAGGCCATCGCGGACAGCTTCGTGGAGCTGAAGCTCGTGCCCGGACCGGTCGACATCGCCGGACGGGTGGACGGCCGGTTCAACGAGGCGTTCCAGTGAGCGGTCCGGCGCTGGCCGAGGCGGCCCCTGCTCTCGTACCCGATCGGGTGTCGCCGCGGCGGTCGCGGGCCCGCGCGTCGCTGCGGTGGCGGCGCGCGGTGAGCCCGGTCGTGCTGGTGCTCGCCTGGGAGGTCGCCGCGCGGACCGGGCTGCTCGCCCCGGAGAAGCTGCCGGCGCCCAGCGCGGTGCTGGCGACCGGGTGGCGGCTGGCGCGCGACGGGACGCTCGGCGTGCACCTGCTCGACTCGCTCACCCGCGCCGCCCTCGGCCTGCTCATCGGCGGCGGCCTGGCGCTGGTGCTCGGCGCGGCGGCCGGGCTGCTGCGCCTCGGCGACGACCTGGTCGACCCGCCGGTGCAGATGGCCCGGATGCTGCCGCACCTGGGCCTGGTCCCGCTGCTGATCATCTGGGTCGGCATCGGCGAGTCGCTGAAGGTCACGCTGGTCGCGCTCGGCGCGTTCTTCCCGATCTACTTCAACACGTACGCCGGTATCCGCGACATCGACGAACGCCTGGTGGAGGCGGCGCGCACCTGCGGTCTCGGCGCGGCGGCCCGGCTGCGGCACGTGGTGCTGCCCGGCGCGCTGCCGTCGCTGTTCCTCGGGCTGCGGCTGGCCATCGGCGCGGCCTGGCTGAGCCTGGTCGTCGGTGAGCAGGTGAACGCGCAGACCGGCGTCGGGTTCCTGATGATGGAGGCGCGCGAGTTCAGCCAGACCGACGTGGTGGTGCTCGGCCTGCTCATCTACGCGCTGCTGGGCCTCGCCTCCGACCTGCTCATCCGGTACGCGGAGAGGAGGACGCTGGCGTGGCGACGCGGACTGCGCGCGACCTGACCGGGCCGGTGCTCACCGCGCGGGCGGTGACCCGGTCCTTCGGCCCGGCCGTGGTGCTGGCCGGGGTGGACCTGACCATCGCCGCCGGGGAGACGGTGGCGCTGCTCGGCGGCAGCGGATCCGGCAAGAGCACGCTGCTGCGCGTGCTGGCCGGGCTCGACGGCGACGCGGGCGGCGAGCACGCGGTGCACGGCACCGCCGCCGTCGTGTTCCAGGAGCACCGGCTGCTGCCGTGGAAGCGGGTCGCCGACAACGTGGCGCTCGGCCTGACCGGGCCGGACGTGAACGACCGGGTCGGTCGCGCGCTGGCCGAGGTCGGGCTCGCCGGCCGGGGCCGGGCCTGGCCCGCCGAGCTGTCCGGCGGGCAGGCGCAGCGCGTCGCGGTGGCCCGCGCGCTGGTCCGCGAACCGGACCTGCTGCTGCTGGACGAGCCCTTCGGCGCACTCGACGCGCTGACCAGGCTGCGCATGCAGGGGCTGCTGCGGCGGCTGCGCGCCCAGCACGGCTTCGCCGCACTGCTCGTCACACACGACGTGGAGGAGGCGCTGCTGCTGGCCGACCGCGTACTGCTCCTCGACGACGGCGTGATCGCAGAGGAGGTGCCGGTACGCCTCGGCCCCACCCCGAGCCCCGACGACCCGGCCCTCGGCGCGCTGCGCCGCCACCTGCTCGACCGCCTCGGCGTACCCGCCGGCTGACCGCGAGGGAGAACCGATGACCCGCTGGACACCCGACCCGACCTTCTACCCCTCCCCCGCGCTCGCCGCCACCGCGCCGGCCGAGAAGCTCGCGTACGTCGCCGCGTTCGACCGCGCCGGGCAGCGCCCCGACGCCATCGCGGTGCTCGACACCGACCCGGACTCCGGCTCGTACGGCCGGGTGGTGGGCTGGACCGAGCTGCCGAACACCGGCGACGAACTGCACCACTTCGGTTGGAACGCGTGCAGCAGCGCGCTCTGCCCGACCGCGCCGCACCCGCACGTGGAACGCCGCTACCTGATCGTGCCGGGGCTGCGCTCGTCCCGGATCCACGTGCTCGACACCAAGCCCGACCCGCGCCGGCCGAACCTGGTCAAGGTGATCGAGGCGAAGGAGCTGGGCGAGCGTGCCGGGTACTCCCGCCCGCACACCGTGCACTGCGGGCCGGACGGCATCTACGTCTCCGCGCTCGGCGGCGCGGACGGGCAGGAGGGGCCCGGCGGCATCGCCGTGCTCGACCACACCACGTTCGAGGTGCGCGGCGCGTGGGAGGCCGACCGGGGGCCGCAGTTCCTGGCGTACGACTTCTGGTGGCACTACACGCAGGACGTGCTTGTCACCAGCGAGTGGGGCACGCCGTCGATGATCGAGGACGGCATCATCGGTGAGCTGCTGCTGGGCCGCAGGTACGGGCACGCGATCCACTTCTGGGACCTGCCCAGGCGCCGGCACGTGCAGCGCGTCGACCTCGGCGACCAGTACCAGATGCCGCTGGAGCTGCGCCCCGCGCACGACCCGACGAAGTCGTACGGCTTCGTCGGCGTGGTGATCAGCGTCGAGGACCTGTCCGCCTCGATCTGGCTGTGGCACCGCGACGGCGACACCTGGGCGGTGACCAAGGTGATCGACATCCCGGCCGAGCCGGCCGACCCGGCCGACCTGCCGGACCTGCTCAAGCCGTTCGGGGCGGTGCCGCCGCTGGTCACCGACATCGACCTGTCGGTGGACGACAGGTTCCTGCACGTCTCCTGCTGGGGCACCGGCGAACTGATCCGCTACGACGTCAGCGACCCGTTCCACCCGGTACGCGTCGGCTCGGTGCGCCTGGGCGGCATCGTCAACCGCACCCCGCACCCGGCGTACCCGGACGAGCCGCTGGCCGGCGGCCCGCAGATGGTCGAGATCAGCCGCGACGGCCGCCGCGTGTACGTCAGCAACTCGCTCTACGGCGCCTGGGACGACCAGTTCTACCCCGACGGCGTGGGCGCCTGGGTGGCGAAGCTGGACGTCGACCCGGCGACCGGCGGCCTCGTGCCGGACCCGCGGTTCTTCCCGCGCGGCGAGGAGTTCCGCGGCCTGCGCGTGCACCAGACCCGGTTGCAGGGCGGCGACGCCTCGTCCGACTCGTACTGCTTCCCGTGACCGGCGCGACCTGGGCGGCGCTGGCCGGACTCGGCGCGTTCCACGGCCTGAACCCGGCGATGGGGTGGCTGTTCGCGGTGGCCCGGGGCCTGCAGGAGCGCCGCCGGGCCGCGCTGCTGGCGGCCCTGCCGCCGATCGCCGCCGGTCACCTGGCGTCGGTGGCGGTGGTCGCCGCCCTGGTCAGCGCCACCCGGTCGGTCACCGCGAGCACACTGGTCGCGGTGACCGGCGGGGTGCTGCTTGTCGGGTTCGGGATGTGGCGGCTGCTGTCCCAGCGGCACTTCCGGTGGGCCGGGATGCGGCTGTCGGCGGCGCAGCTCACCGCCTGGTCGTTCCTGATGTCGGCGGCGCACGGCGCGGGCCTGATGCTGCTGCCGGTGCTGCTCGCCGAACCGGCGGCCGGCGGAGGCCCGCACGCCGGGCACCTCGCCGCCGCGCCGGCCGGCGCGCTGACCGGCCTGCTCGCCGCCGCCGTGCACACAGTCGCCATGCTCGCCGTCGCGCTGGTCGTGGCCCTGCTGGTGTACGAGGTGCTCGGCGTCGGTGTGCTGCGCCGGGCCTGGTTCAACGTCGACCGGCTCTGGGCCGGTGTGCTCGTGGCGGCCGGGGTGGTGACGCTGATCGCTGCGGCGTGAGTCGCCACCACCTGCGACGGATCGACGAAAAGTCCTACTGATTGAATAGGAAAGGCAGCGTCGCCTACCCCGGAGGTCAGCAGTGAGTCACTCCCCGTCCCCCGCCGAAGCCGTCCACGACGCCGACCGGAGCCGGCAGTGGCTCGCCGGGCAGGCACACGGGCCGGGCGTCGACCGCGACCGGCTGCTGGAGGTGGGTGCGGCGATGGCCGCGGTGACCGCCGCCGCCGCGGAACGCGAGCCGGTCGCTGTGGCGTCCGCGCCGGTCGGCGTCGACCCCGGCGCGCCGATCGTCAAGCCGCTGCCGGCGGAGCTGCTGCGCCCGCTGGACACCAACGCCGAGATGCGCTGGCCGTCGATGGCCGGCCAGGGGTACGTGGTCCCGATCGACCGCTTCTTCGTCCGTAACCACACCGTCACGCCGCACCTGGACGCGGCCACCTGGCGGCTGCGCCTGTTCGGCGACGGCCTGCGCGGCGCGCCGACCCGCGACAATCCGGTCGAGTTCGACTTCGACGAGCTGCGCCGGCTGCCCGCCGAGGAACACGCGGCGCTGCTGGAGTGCGCCGGCAACGGGCGGCGCTACTTCGCCGAGCAGCAGGACGAGCCGGCCCCGGGCGTGGCGTGGGGGCTCGGCAGCGTCGGCGTGGCCCGGTGGCGGGGCGTGCGGCTCGGCACGGTGCTGCGCCTGGCCGGGCTGCGCGACGAGGCGGTCGACGTGATGCCCGAAGGACTCGACCCGGACTACGTCAGCGGCGGGGTCAACCTCGGTCGGGTACGCCGGCCGATGCCGGTCGCCAAGGCGCTCGACGACGTGCTGCTGGCGTACGAGATGAACGGCGAGCCGCTGCCAGCCGACCACGGCTTCCCGGTACGCGTCGTGGTGCCCGGCTGGGTCGGCATCTCCTCGATCAAGTGGGTGGGCGCGATCGAGGTCTCCACCACTGCCCTGTTCTCGCCGTGGAACACGCAGTTCTACCGCATGTTCGGCCCCGGTCACCCGGCCGACGGCACCGTGCTCACCGTCCAGCCGGTCCGCAGCGCGTTCGAGCTGCCCTGGGACGCCCGGGTGCCGGCCGGCGAGGAGATGCTGCTGACCGGCCGTTCCTGGTCCGGCAACGGCCCGATCGCGCACGTCGAGGTGGACACCGGCGACGGGTGGCGCCCGGCCGACCTGGTCGCCGCCGACCGGGGTGGGGCCTGGCAGCGCTGGACCGTCCGCTGGTGCCCGCCGGCCGCGGGCCGGCACGTGCTGCGCGCCCGCGCCACCGACTGCACGGGCGCGGTCCAGCCCGACCGGGCCGCGCCGAACGACCTCGCGTACCTGTTCGACGCCGTGGTGGCCCACCCGGTGACCGCCTGCTGACCGCCTGCTGACCGCCGCTCAGGTGGTGCCGAGGTAGGGCGGCGGTACGGTGTCGGTGAGCCACACCCCGTTCGCCGAGCGGTAGAACAGGTACCCGGCCTCCGCCATCGCCGCCGCGTCCACGGTCAGCACCACCACCGCGCCGCCCCGGCGCGCACCGACGCGCCGGGCCGTCGCCACATCAGGCGACAGGTGTACGTGGTGCCGCCCGCCCCGGCGCAGCCCCTGCGCCCGGATCGCGTCCAGCACTGCCTCGCCGGTGCCGTGGAACAGCCGGGGCGGCGGCGCGGCCGGGGTCAGACCGAGGTCGACCGGGACGGAGTGCCCCTGGTTGGCGCGGATCCGGTCGGCCCCGTCCGGGCCGGCCTCCACGGCGAAGCGCTGCTTGTCGTTACCCGCGACCACGGCGTCCAGTTGGGCGCGGCTGATCCTCAGCCCGGCGAGCACGTCGGCCACCGGCACCCAGCCGGCCCGGTCGAGTCGCAGCCCGTACGCGTCGGGCCGGTGCCGCAACGCCAGCGACAGCCGCTTGCTCACCCGAACGAGATCCCGATGTTCCACCGGCCCGGTGTGGAGCCACCCCCGTCCCATGTCGACGCAGTTCCCCCGCCCGCCCTCGCCCCGCCTCGCCTCGCCCCGCCTCGTCGATCTTGCGGTTTGCGCCCCTCGAGTGTCCGGTTCGCGCTTACTGCCGGGGCCGGAACTCCATGATCGACGGGCTGGGGAGCTGAGGGCGGAGGCGGGGGACGCGACCGGGGTTGGCGGGAGGAGCGGGGTCAGGCGGCGGCCCGCTCGGGGAGGGGACGGCGGCGGTGGGACGGGTCGGTCAGGGTGGGCGGGGACCAGGCGCCGTCGGGCTGGTAGAGGTTCGTACCGGGCGGGACGATCTCGTCGATACGGTCCAGCACCGCGTCGTCGAGCGTCAGCTCCGCCCCCGCCAGCAGCGCGTCCAACTGGTCCATCGTGCGCGGCCCGATGATGGTCGACGTGACCGCCGGGTGCACGGCGGTGAACGCCACGGCGAGCTGCGGCAGCGTGCAGCCCACCTCGTCGGCGAGCGCGACCAGTTCCTCGACGGCGGCGTACTTCGCGGTGTTGCCCGGTAGCGCCGGATCGAACCGGGCCGGGGTGAGTGCCGGACGGCCCGCGCCGAGGTCGACGGGCCGCCCCTGCCGGTACCGGCCGGACAGGAACCCGGAGGCCAGCGGGCTCCACACCAGCACACCCATCCGGTAGCGGCGGCAGACCGGCAGCACCGACGTCTCGATACCACGCGCCAAAATCGAGTACGGCGGCTGCTCGGTGCGGAACCGGGCGAGCGCCCGCCGTTCGGCGACGTGGTGCGCCTCCACGATCTCCTCGGCCGGGAAGGTCGAGCAGCCGAACGCACGGATCTTCCCGGCCCGGACCAGGTCGGTGAGCGCGCCGAGCGTCTCCTCGACGTCGGTGGTGTGGTCCGGGCGATGCACCTGGTAGAGGTCGATCCAGTCGGTGCCCAGCCGGCGCAGGCTGTCCTCGACCGCACGGACGATCCAGCGTCGCGAGTTGCCGCCCCGGTTGGGCCCCTCCCCCATCGGGAAGTGGACCTTCGTGGCGAGCACCACGTCGTCGCGGCGGCCGCGCAGGGCCTTGCCGACGATCTCCTCCGACTCGCCGGCCGAGTACATGTCGGCGGTGTCGACGAAGTTGATCCCACGGTCGAGTGCCGCATGGACGATCCGGGCGCAGTCGTCGTGGTCGGGGTTGCCGACCGCGCCGAACATCATGGTGCCGAGGCAGTGGACGCTGACCTCGATGCCGGTGCCGCCGAGGACGCGATAGCGCATGTGAACTCCCTGGGTCGCACCGCGCCGGCCGGGTGGCGCGCGGTCCGGTCACGGTAGGAGTTCGAGTGCGCTGGAGGTCAACCGTCGGCGGGTTCCGCGCTGCCGGCGAGGTAGCCGGCCGCCTGCAACTCGAACAGCTCGCGGTAGAGCCCGCCCTGCGCCATCAGCGTGTCGTGGTCGCCTGACTGCACGAGCCGGCCGTGGTCCATCACGAAGATCCGGTCGGCGTGCCGGACGTTCGCCAGGCGGTGGGTGATCAGCACGACGGCCCGGTCCGGGTGCCGCCGCAGATGCTGGAAGAGGGCGTGCTCGGCACGCGCGTCCAGCGCGGCGGACGGCTCGTCGCAGATCAGCAGCCGGGCGTCGCGGTAGAGGCCGCGTGCGGCCACCAGCCGCTGCCACTGCCCGCCGGACAGGTCCTGGCCGTCCTTGAACTGCCGGTCCAGCAGCGTGTCGTATCCGAACGGCAGCTCGCTGATCATGTCGTGCGCGGCGGCGTCGCGGGCGGCGGTCTCCACGCTCGGTCCGGGGCCGTCGGCGCGGTCGTGGCGGCCGACGCGAATGTTCTGCCGGGCGGTGAACGGGAACTTCCACCAGTCCTGGCTCATCACCGCGACCTGGGCGGCGGTCTGGCGTGGGTCCAGTTCGGCGGTGTCCACGCCGTCCCAGCGGATCGTGCCGCCGGTGGGCCGGTAGAGGCCGGCGATCAGCTTGGCGAGCGTGGTCTTGCCGGAGCCGTTCTCCCCCACCAGCGCGATCACCTCACCGCGCCGGAACGTGAGGCTGACCTCGTCGACCGCCGCGCTGTCGGTGTCCGGGTAGCGCAGGCTGACCCGGTCGACGTCGATGCGCGTGAACCCGTCGACGGGCAGGTGCCCGCCGGCCGGGATCCGCCGTGCCGCCCGGTCGAGGAAGTCGCGGTAGTCCTGGTAGTAGAGAGCGTCCTCGTAGAGCGAGTTGGTGGCGAAGATCGCGGTGCGCAGGCTCGTACGCGCGGCCTGGAGCGCGAGCAGCGCGGTGGCCGCCGCCGCGAGCGCCACCACGCCGCCCATCAACAGCCCGCCCAGTACGGCATAGACCGCGAACGCGGCCACGCCGGTCACCGACAGGCCGAGTCCTCGGGTAACGGTCTGCGAACGGGCCAGCCGGAGCTGCGCCTGGGTCTCGACGGTCATCATCCGGTGGTACTCGGCCAGCAGGAAGTCCCGCATCTGGTAGGCACGGATCTCGGCGGCGGTGTGCCGATCGGCCATCAGACGGGCCAGCAGGTACATCCGGCGGCGACGGGTGATCCAGGCCAGCAGCGCCAGGTACTGCCGCCGCGCCAGTTTGACCGCGGTGACGGCCTCGGGCACCGCGGCGAGCAGCAGGCACGGCAGCAGGACGGGCTGGATGACGGTGACCGCGGCGGCGGTCGCCAGCACACCCACGACGCCGGTCACCAGGTTCACGGTGTGGTCCACGATCGACGCGGCCTCGGCCATGCCCCGATCGCGGGCACGATCCATCTCCTCGGCGAAGCCCGCGTCGTCGAACGCGGCGAGTTCCACAGCGGTGGTCGCCTCGAACAGCCGGAGTTCCACCTGGTAGTTGATCTGCGGGATGAGCCGCGCCTGCGCCCAGCCGGCGGCGACAGTCAGCGCTCCCCGGGCCGTCACGGCGGCGGCCGCGAGCAGCAGCGCGGGCAGGGCCGCCCGGATCCGGTCCGGTGTGGGCCCGTCGGCGAAGAGTTGCTGGAGCACGCCGGTGGTGGCGAGCAGCCCGAAGGTGGTGAGCAGGCCGGCGACCACGTTGAGCCCGATCGAGGCGAGCGTGTCCCGGCGGCTGGTCGCCCAGGCCAGGCCGATGGCCTCGCGGACGAGGGCGGGCAGCCGGCGCGCCACCGACCAGAAGCTGGTGTGGGCGAACTCGGTGGCGCGGTTCATCCAGTGCCCGTCCGCCAGCTCCGGCAGCGGCGTTTCGTCGCCTGCCGCGCTCCCGGCCGGGGCGGATTCGTCCGGCGGGTGCTCGTCCGAGGGGCGCCGAGGACCGAAAACCGCTGCCATACGCGTCTCCTCCGGTACGCCGACGACTCCGGAGCTTACGTTCCGCAATCGACAGATGTCTCCCCGTGTTCGGCGTGTCGTACAGGCGTCCCAACGGCGTGTCCCGTGGCGGTGGCCGGAAAGACCCGCCCGCACGGTGGTCGCCGCCGGGTCGCGTCGCGCGCGACCAGTCCGGGTGGCAGGCTTGTGGGGTTCGCCGGCGTGCGCCGGCCGACCGCCCGTCGTGAAGGAGAAGATCGACCCGATGGCTGTGGACGTCACCACCACCGACGAATGGCAGGCGCTGCGCAAGCACGCCGAGGCGATGCGCGCCACGCACCTGCGCGACCTGTTCGCCGCCGACGGGCAGCGGGGTGAGCGGCTCACCGGTGAGGTCGCCGACCTGCACGTGGACTACAGCAAGAACCTCGTCACCGACGAGACGATCGCGCTGCTCGGCGCGCTCGCCGAGCGGGTCGGCCTGACCGACCGGATCGCGGCCATGTTCGCCGGACGGCACATCAACGTCACCGAGGACCGGGCCGTGCTGCACACCGCGCTGCGCCTGCCGGCGGACGCGTCGCTCACCGTGGACGGCCAGGACGTGGTCGCCGACGTGCACGCCGTGCTGGACCGCATGTCGGCGTTCGCGCAGCGCCTTCGCTCCGGCTCGTGGCGGGGCCACACCGGCGAGCGGATCACCACAGTGGTGAACATCGGCATCGGCGGGTCGGACCTCGGGCCGGTGATGGCGTACGAGGCGCTGAAGGCGTACCGGGATGCGGGCATCAGCTGCCGGTTCGTGTCGAACATCGACCCGACCGACATCCACGACAAGACCGCCGATCTGGACCCGGCGAGCACGCTGTTCGTCGTGGTCTCAAAGACGTTCTCCACCCAGGAGACGCTCGCCAATGCCGACCAGGCGCGGCGCTGGCTGCTCGCCGGGCTGGACGCCGACGACGACGCGGTGGCGCGGCACTTCGTCGCGGTCAGCACCAACGAGCAGCGGGTCCGGGACTTCGGCATCGACCCGGAGAACATGTTCGGCTTCTGGGACTGGGTGGGCGGACGCTACTCGCTGCCGTCGGCGGTCGGCCTGTCGGTGATGCTGGCGATCGGGCCGGACCGGTTCCGCGAGATGCTGGCCGGCTACCACGCGGTCGACGAGCACTTCCGGTCCGCTCCGGTGGAGCGCAACGTGCCGGCGCTGCTCGGCCTGCTCAACGTCTGGTACACCGACTTCCTCGGCGCGGAGACCCACGCGGTGCTGCCCTACTCGCAGTACCTGCACCGGTTCCCCGCCTACCTCCAGCAGCTCACCATGGAGAGCAACGGCAAGTCGGTACGCGTCGACGGCTCGCCGGTGACGTACCCGACCGGGGAGATCTTCTGGGGTGAGCCGGGCACCAACGGGCAGCACGCCTTCTACCAGCTCATCCACCAGGGCACCCGGCTGATCCCGGCGGACTTCATCGCGTTCAGCCGGCCCAACCACGACCTGGGCGACATGCACGACCTGTTCATGTCGAACTTCTTCGCCCAGACCGCCGCGCTGGCGTTCGGGCGGACCCGGGAGCAGGTGGAGGCCGAGGGCACCGCGCCCGAGGTGGTGCCGCACCGGGTGATGGCGGGCAACCACCCGACCACGTCGATCCTGGCGCCGAAGCTCACCCCGGCGACGCTGGGCCAGCTGATCGCGCTCTACGAGCACATCACGTTCACCGAGGCCGCGATCTGGGACATCAACGCCTTCGACCAGTGGGGTGTGGAGCTGGGCAAGGTGATGGCCAACCAGCTCGCGCCGAAGCTCACCGGGCCGGACCCGGACCTGGCCGACGTGGACACCTCGACCGCCGAGCTGATCCGCCGCTACCGGGCCGAGCGCGGCCGGAGCTGACCGCACCCCGTGGCGTCCCGCGTACACAGGCGGGACGCCACGGGTCAGCGGCGCAGCAGGTCGGCGTGGGCGGCGCGCAGCCGGGTCAGCGCCGCGTCGCCGGCCGGCGCGCGGCGGTCGAGTTCGGCCCACGCCTCGGCGAGCGCGTCGGCCAGCGCCCGCAGCTCGGCGGCGTGCCGCCGGCTGGACTGCCGGTGCAGCTCCTCCAGGCGGCGGGCCCAGCCGGCGCTGATCGCGGCGACGCGTTCGGCGTCCGCGCGCGCCTGAGCGCCGGTGCGGGCGGCGGACGCGGGCACGATCGCGGCGACCGGCCGCGGATCGCCGTCGCGGGTGACGACTGTGACGGTGTCGGTCAGCTCGGCCAGGGAGACGAGCTGGGTGAGCCGGGTGCGGACCTCGCGCAGCGGCAGGGCGCGCGGCTGGGGGGACCGGTCGGCCAGTGCGGGGACAGCCATGGACAGATGTTCACGTCCGGGTACGACAGTTTCGGCGGTCAGCCGGTCCACTCCGGCGCCAGCACGGACCAGACCTCCAGGTCGGCGCGGCCGTCGGGCGTCGGTGCGGCGCCGCGCATGACGCCGTCGCGGCTCATGCCGAGCCGTCGCGCGACGGCGACGCTGCGGTCGTTGCCGGCCTTCGTGACCCACTCGACGCGGTGGATGCCGCGCTCCCGCACCGCCCAGTCGATGACGAAGCGGGCGGCGCGGGTGACCAGGCCCTGCCCCTCGGCGCCGGGTTCCAGCCAGCAGCCGGCCTCGCACACCCCGCGTTCGGTACTCAGCGACACGAACAGCACGCCGCCGACGAGCGTGCCACGCTGCCAGATGCCCCAGATGCCGCCGTCGTCGCGGGCCCACCTGTCGGCGTACGCCTGGAGGACCTTGCGGGCCGACGCGGCGTCGGTGGCGACGAAGGACGCGCCGACCCAGGGTGAGATGTGGTCGCGGCAGCGGTCGAGGTTGGCCAGGAACTCGTCGGCGTGCCAGGGCGACAGTGGACGCAGCTCGGCGTCGTCGGTGAGAGCGTGGGCGAACATCAGGGGAAGCTAGCAGGACCGTTCCGCTTTTGTCGGTCGGTCCCTCTACGGTCTGCGCCGTGAACGCCGTCCAGACGTACCGATACCTTCAGCCGTCCGCGCTGCGCGCCGCCGGTCTCGATCTGCAGACCTGTGGCGGCCCGGCGGCCAACCCGCGCTTCTTCGCCGGGTTCCTCACCGCCCCGGCCGCGTCGGCGGCCGGGCTGCTCGCCGTCGCCGAGGTGGCCCGCACCCGCTACCACCAGCCGGTCAACCCGGCCAGCCTGGACCCGGTGGTGACCGGCAGCCGCGACCGCCTGCGGTTCGAGTCGTTCTCCGGCTGCTGCGGGGTGTACGCGCGGATGGACGTCCTGCCGGCCGGGCTGGACGGGGAGATCAGCGGCCACGGCACCACGAACGTGGATGTGAACCCGCCGCTGCGGGAGGCGCTGGCCCGGGTGGGTGGCATCGAGCCGCTGCACGTGGCGGTCGGCCCGGACGACCTGACGGTCTCCACCGTGGACGGCGCGGTGGTCGAGCGGAAGGTGCCGCTGCCCGGCCGCTGGCTGCGCGGCTTCGCCGAGGTGCACGTGCTCACCGCCGGCTTCGAGCCGCGCGCCGAGATCGCGGCGGCGGAGGCGGCGGCGTTCCTGCGCCGGCTGCCCGCCGCGAACGACCGAAGCGTGCTGTGGGCGGTGCCCGCCGGGCGTACGCTGCGGCTGACGTCCCGCCCGGTGCCGGGCGCTGTCTGCCTGGCCGGTGCGGGCCGGCTGGCGGCGCTACGCGGCGTGCTGCGCCACGCCCGCACCCTGCGGGTGTACGGCCCGGCGGTGCGCACCGGGTCGCCGGCCGTGCCGAGCACCTGGGAGCTGGACGCCGGGGCGCTGCGGGTGTCGCTGACGCTGTCCCCCGAGCCGTACCGGGGGTTCTCCGGTGAGGGCGCCGCCCTGGCGGCGCTCGCCGGTGACGACGTGGTCGACGACGCGGAGCTGGTGGGCGCGCTGCTCAACTGGGATCCGGCGATCGACGTGGCCGCGCTGGCCGACGCCGCCGCGCTGCCCGACGAGCGGGTGCGGGCCGCGCTCGCCCAGCTGGGCACCGCCGGGCGGGTCGGATACGACGTGGCGGACGGGGCGTACTTCCACCGGGTTATGCCCTACGACGCGGGCCGCGCGGAGCGGGACAACCCGCGGCTGGTCGGCGCGCGTGCGCTGGTCGAGCGCGGCGCCGTCGAGCGCGACGGCGCCGACGCGACGGTCCGCACCGACGCCGAGACCTACCGGGTACGACGGCACCCGGACGGCGCGTACTCCTGTTCCTGCCGCTGGTGGGCGCGGCACCGCGGGCAGCGGGGGCCGTGCCGGCATGCGCTGGCGGTGTCGATGGTCGCGGCGCCGGTGGGGGCGCTGTCGTGAGCGGCTTCGTCGAGGCTGTGGTGCGCGGCCGGATGTCGGAGGTCCGGTCGGCCCTGGCCGGGTTGGACGAGCCGGCCCGGCGGGCACTCGGCGACGACCTCGTCGCCGACGTGCGCCGCAGGCGTGACGCCTGGTGGTGGCAGGGCGAGGCGGCCACACTGGCGGTCGCAGCGGTGGGGACGCTGAGCACCCCGACGAAGGTGGCCGCGCTGCTCGGCCGCCGCTCGGTCTGGCTGAGCGGCGTCGACGCGGCGCCGGTGGTCGACGTCGCCCGGGAGCGCGGGGTGACCTGGCTGGCCGACGTGGCGTACAAGCTGGCCGACCGGCTCCCCCGGGACCGGATGGTCGCGGGCTGGCGGTTCGTCGCCGGTCTCCTGCTGGCCGAGAAGGCTCCGCCGCCGACGGGGGACGACTTCGTGCGAGGCTGGGCCGCTGCGCAGGGCTGGCCGGATCCGCGCGGAACGCGTCCGCCGACTGTGGACCGGCTGCGTGCGGACCCGTTCCTCGACGCGCTGTTGCCGCGCCTGTTCGAGGTGGACGGGGTCGGCACCGAGCTGGCCCGCGGCGACGGCGCGGGCACGGAGGCGCTGCCCCGGGCGCTGGCGGCGCTGGCGGCGGAGGGCCGGCTCGACCGGGCGGTCCTGCTCAACGGCGTCCTCGGCCGGCTGCTGCGCGGCGACCGTCCGGGCGCGCTGCGCCCGTTCCTGGTCCTGCACGACCTGCTGACGCCGACCCCGGACGAGGTGGCCGTGCGGTCGAGCGCCTATCTGCGGCTGCTCGCCGACGGTCCCGGGCCGGTGGCCCGCGCCGCACAGCGGACGCTACGGCAGGCCGGTGACGCCGCCGAGCCGGAGGCGCTGTGGGAGACCGCCCGGACGGTGCTGGCCCGGCCGGAGAAGGCACTGGTCCGGGCGCAGGTGTCCTGGCTCGACCGGCTGGCCCGGCAGCACCCGGACCAGGCTGCGGAGATCGGCGCGGTGCTGGCCGTGGCGGCCGGCCACCCGGACGCCGGCCTGCGCGAACGCGCGCTGACGCTGGCGGCGCGCCACGGTCACCGGCCGGTGGCCGTCGCCACCGTGGCCGAAGCCCGCGACGACCTGCCGCCGCCGCTGCCGGCGGCGGCCGCGCCGCCACCGATCCAGGATGTGGACGAACTGGTGGAGGAGATCGCGGCGTCGCTCGGCCGGCGCTGGCCCGCGCTGACGACGGAACGCGTCATGGACGGCCTGGTCCGGCTCGGCACCGCCGACCGCGAGCGGCTCACGGCGGCGCTGCTGCCTGTGGTGCGCCGCGAGCAGGTCGGCGCGTACGACCATCCCTGGTCGGTGTTCAACATCTCGGTCCAGATGCACGGGCTCCTGCTGGCCGTCTGCGGCGACGCCGAGGCGGCGACCCGCCGCGACCAGTGGAGCACGCTGCTGGCCGAGTCCCGCCCACGCGCGCCGCTCCCGTTCCGGGGTGGTCCGCCGGTGCCGGCCACACGCCGGCCCGCGCCCGTCCAGCTCGCCTGCGCCCGCCTGGCCGAGATCGGGCAGCGCCTGGACGGCCGCGACGACCCGGGCCTGCTGTCCACGCCGACCTCGGTCACCGGGGCGATCGAGCCGGTGGCGCTCTACGAACGGCTGGCCGCGCTGGGTGGCCGTCCGGTGTGGCGCTGGGATCTCGCGCAGGCCCTGCTGCGCCTGCCGACCGGCGTCGACGGGCCACTTGCCGAACGTGCCGCGGCGCTGCGCACGCCGGCCGGTGACGAGCTGGCCCGCTGGCTGCGTGGCGACGCCGTGCCGGCCCCGGCGCAGCAGGTGGTGACGGTGGGCCGGCGGGCGCGGTCGGCCGGGTACGACTGGGGCTACGACCGGCTACCCGAGGGCCGGACGCTCGTCGCGCTCACCCCGCCGGATGGCGTCGAGGACCGGCTCGGCCTGCTCACCCTGACTCCCACGCCGATCGGCCGGTGGACCGACGGCTGGGGTGACGTCTGGCCGGCCGTCCTGCCCGGGCACCGGGGCGTGGTCGCCGCCCACCTGCTGCCCGAGGTGGCCGGCGCGGCGCAGGAGGACACCCTCGGGCACGCCGCCGCCCTGCCGGTGCTGGCCGAGTGCACGGGCGCGGGCGGACCGGCCCTCGACCTCGCGCTGGCCTACGGGTTGTGCGCCCGCCACGAGGCGGACCGGGTGGCCGCGCTCGACGCGGTGCTGATCCTGGCCGCCGCCGGTGACCTGGACGCGCCGGCGACCGGCGAGCACCTCGGCACGCTGGCGGCCGGCGGGCAGGTGACGCTGACCCGGGCGGTCACGCCGCTGCGCGACGCGGTGGCGGCGGGTGCTCCGCTGAGCGTGTGGCGGCTGCTCGCCGCGGCGTTGCCGCCGTTGCTGACCGCGCCGACGCCGCCCCGGGGCACGCCCGACCTGCTGGCGCTGGCAGCGGAGACGGCGACCGCGACGGGTGTCCGGACCGAGGTACCCGGACTGGCCGACGTGGTGGCGCGGGGCGGTGGCAGCCGACTGGTCGCCGAGGCCCGCCGGCTCGCCGCCACCCTGGCCGCCTGAAACGGGGCCGCACCGCCCGAGCGGCCACGCAGTGCCGAACGGGCAGCGGGCCGGCATGCGGACGTGTCGGTCCGCCGCGCCTACCTGCCCCGCGCCGGACGGGCCGGTCAGCCGCCGCCGTCGCGGGGCAGGTAGGCGCGCAGCGCGTCGAACTCGGCCACGGTCAGGTAGGACGGGTTCGCCGCCTGCGGCTGCCGGAGCACCTCCGCGCCGGCCAGCCGCGGGTCTGCGCGCAGCACCTCGCGGCGTACCCGCAGCGGCTCGTCCAGGATCGTCAGGTCCAGCGGCGCGGTCCACGCCTCGCCCGGCGCACCTGGCTCCGGCGGGGCGGCGATCCGGCCGACGCCCCAGACGCCGTACAGCGCCCGGCCCCTGCTGCCGCTGGCCCAGAACACGACCGGCTGACCGGCGCGCATCAGCCGTAACCGGTAACCCGGGCGGACGCACCAGTCGGTGACGCGCGGGTCGGCGGAGAAGCGGGCCGTCAGGTCCACCGCGTCCGCGTTGCCCTTGATCAACCAGGCGCCGAGGTCGTCGACTGTCACCCGCCGCTCGGTCATCCACCCATTCTGCGGCCCGCCCCGCGAACCCGCCGGGCAGCGCCCACGGCCACAGCCGCGGCGGTCAGATGATCAGGTGAGTCCAGTAGGTGAGCCACACCGCGAACAACGCGCCCTGCAGCAGCGTCAGCGCGGCGGTGAGCCAACCGTCGAGGCCGGGCCGCCGCGCCCAGCGGGCCAGCACGAACGCGACCGGGAAGGCGGCGAGCAGGTAGCGCAGCAGGCTCTTGTACACCGGCGGCCCCATCGACAGCGGCGCCAGCACCATGACGAGCGTGTAGACCAGGTATGGCCAGTCGGCGCGCCGGCGCAGCCCGACGACCGCCACCGCCAGCATCGCCACCGCGATCCAGACCCGCAGCGCGTCGGCCGAGTTGCCGCCGGTCAGCGCGGACGCGGCGGTCCCGAGCGGGCTCTGCAGCCGGATCCCCCAACCCGTCTCCTGGGCGTGCTGGTAGGCGAACCAGTCGCCGCTCTGCCAGCGGCAGAACGCCATGAACGTCAGCCAGCCCGCCGGGACCAGCAGCAGCGGCCAGCCTTGCCGCAGCAGGCGCGGCCACGCCCGGGGTCCGGCCCGCCAGCCGTGTTCGCGCAGCAGCACCAGCGCCAGCGGCACCACCACGAGGAAGCCGACCGAGCGGCTCATCGCCAGGAAGTAGCCGACGACGCCGACGAGCAGCCAGCGGCTCCGCTCGGCGTACCAGAAGGCGGCCAGCGTCAGACAGACGAACAGCGACTCGGTCAGCGCCGCCTGGAACAGGAACGCCGTCGGCAGGAGCAGCAGGTACCGGACCGCTCGCCGGCTGCCGGCCGGTCCCGCGCCGCCGAGCAGCAGGCCCCCCAGCCGGTACGCGTAGTAGAGCTGGAACACCAGCGCCACGTTGCTCACGAGCAGCAGCGCCCACGCGGTATGCCCGCCGAGCAGCGGTGCGATCGGCCGGGCCAGGAACGGGTAGAGCAGCGGGAAGCCGAAGTCCGGCCAGGGCCGGTCCAGCGGCAGCCGGGCCAGGTGCTCGTAGAGGAACGAGTCCCAGGCGAACCAGAGCGAGAACCAGCGGTGCGGCGAGATCGCGTCCTGCTGGGCCCGCATCGAGGTCTCGCCGGGCGGCGGCGCGCCCGGCACCCCGTCCCAGGCGGTGAGCACCAGCACGCCGATCAGGCTGAGCACGAGCTTCGAGCCGGCGAAGACGGCGAGCACGAATCCCCACGGCTCAGGCAGCCGGCGGACCGGAGACCCGCGCGACCACCACCGGGTACGCCCGGAGCGCGCAACGCCGCGGAGGCCGCCCACGCGGCCGGCCTCGGCCGTGCCGCCGGCGTCGGCCCGCCGCTCCTCCGCCATCGCGCTCCCACCGGTCGACCCTGGCCGAACGTGCCCGGCCGGAAACCCGGCCCGCATTCCCCATCCCACCCCGCCCACACCCGCCCCGCCTCGGCCCCGGCCCCACCCCCGGCCCGGCCCCGGCCCCGTCGATCATGAGGTTGGCGGCGACAAATCGGACGCCAACCGCCGCCAACTTCATGATCGACGGGCCCGGGGGGTGGGGCCGGGCAGGGCCGGGCGGGGCCGGGCGGGGCCGGGCGGGGCGGTGAGAGGGCTGGGCGGTCGGCGGATCGGTATGGACCGGCAGGTGAGAACGCGGTCAGGGTGGGTATGCGCGCTGCCGCATCGGCAGGCGGGGGGCACGCACGGCATGAGCGACGGCGACGGGACCGTGGTCATCGGGGCGGGGCCGGCCGGGCTCACCGCGGCGTACGAGTTGCTGCGGCACGGCGAGCCGGTCCGGGTCTACGAGGCCGACGACGTGGTGGGCGGGATCAGCCGGACCGTGGAGCGCGACGGCTGGCGCTTCGACATCGGCGGGCACCGCTTTTTCACAAAGGTGTCCCGGGTCGAGGACTTCTGGCACGAGATCCTCCCCGACGAGGACTTCCTGCTCCGGCCGCGGATGAGCCGGATCTACTACCGGGGCGCGCTGTTCGACTACCCGCTCAGCGCCGGCAACGCGCTGCGCAACCTCGGCCTGCTGGAGGCGGTGCGCTGTCTGGGCTCGTACGGCCGGGCCCGGCTGCGGCCACCGAAGGACCAGTCGCACTTCGAGGGGTGGGTGTCGGCGCGATTCGGCTGGCGGCTCTACTCGATCTTCTTCAAGACGTACACGGAGAAGGTCTGGGGGATGCCGGCCGACCGGTTGCAGGCCGACTGGGCCGCCCAGCGGATCAAGAACCTGTCGCTTGCCACGGCGATGCGCAACGCGCTGCTGCCCCGGCGCAACCGCACGGACGTGACCAGCCTGATCGAGGAGTTCCAGTACCCGAAGCACGGCCCGGGGATGATGTGGGAGCGCTGCGCCGAGGAGGTCGTCAAGCGGGGCGGCACGGTGCGTACCGGCGCCTGGGTGACCGAGGTGCACCGCTATCCGGCCGCGCGGCGGGCCACCGCCGTGACGGTGGCCGACGCGGGCGGGGAGCGCACCGAGCCGGCCGACCACGTGATCTCCTCGATGCCGATCTCCGCGCTGGTGCGGGCCATGCGCCCGGAGGCGCCGTCCGAGGTGCGGGCCGCCGCCGACGACCTGCGGTATCGGGACTTCCTGACCGTGGCACTGGTGGTGCCGGAGGAGTTCTCGTTCCCGGACAACTGGATCTACGTGCACGACCCGGCGGCCCGGGTGGGCCGGATCCAGAACTTCGGCTCGTGGTCGCCGTACCTGGTGAAGGACGGGCGGACCTGCCTGGGGCTGGAGTACTTCGTGTTCGAGGGTGACGAGATGTGGCGGACGCCGGACGCCGAGCTGATCGCGTTCGCCACCGCGGAGCTGGAGCGGCTGGGCCTGGTCAAGCCCGGGTGCGTCGAGGCGGGCTACGTGGTCCGGATGCCGAAGGCGTACCCGGTCTACGACGAGCGGTACCAGCACAACGTCGACGTGATCCGGGACTGGCTCGCAGCGAACGTACCGAACGTGCACCCGGTCGGCCGCAACGGCATGCACCGGTACAACAACGCCGACCACTCCATGCTGACGGCGATGCTGACCGCGGAGAACATCGCGCACGGCGCGGAGCACGACGTCTGGACCGTCAACGTCGAGCAGGACTACCACGAGCAGCGCAGCCCGTCGCGGCACGGCACGGGCCGGGACGCGCCTGTCGTCCCGGCCCGGCGGTGAGGCCCCGGGCGTGAGGTGGTCGTGACGGGCGGCGTTGTGCCGGTCACCTAGTGTGGATCGGGACCGGCCCCCTTCCGGCATCGCCACCTCCGGGCCCTGCGAGGACTGATGACCTTCAGCATCGGCATCTTCGACCTCTTCACCTACCTCACCCCCGGGTCGCTCTACCTCACATTGACCGCCTACCTCGCGGTCCGGCAGGACTGGGTGCGGCTTGACGACCTGAGCCGACAGCCCACGCCGCTGCTCCTGCTCCTGGCCCTGCTGCTCGCCTACGTGCTGGGCAATGCCACGTACGGCCTCGGTCGTGTCGTCGACCGGGCGCTGCCGTTCTGGAACTGGGGCCGATTCGACGCCCGCCGAGTGTTCGCGGAGCAGGCCCTCGGCGCGGCCGGCTCGCGGATGCTCACCGCGCCCTGGGGGGTGCTGCTCGCCGCGGCCGAGTTGCACAACCGCGAGGTGGCCGCCGAGGCGACGCGGATGCGGGCGATCGGGTTGATGATGCGGAACGCCACGGTGCCGCTGCTTCTCGGCGCGGTCCTGGCCGTGGTCGAAGCCGGTCGCGGGTTCGGCGGGACCGCGGCGGTCCTCGCCGGGCCGGCTCTGCTCGCCGTCGCGGGTGGCGCCGCCTGGCGGAGCGTGGTGCTGCGGTTCTGGGCCGAGTTGAAGACGTTGGAGATCTGCTTCGTCATCCCGGACATCGAGGACCGGCTCCGCGGTCCGGCCGGAACGGAACCGGCTGGAGGCCCCCGCGCGTGAGGGTGGTCATAACCGCTGGACGACCGCCGCGGCGGTGCTGCTAGCCTTCTGGGCAGGTCATGAGCGCCAGCGCGAAGCCCCGGCTCGCTGGCCGGCAACCCTCCTCCGCGGTGGGGTGCCCCGGGTGAAGACCAGGCACCGGCAGCCGCCGGTGCAAGCGTGGCCTGGCACCCAGGTCAGCAACAGACCAGGGAGACCGATGTCCGCACCACCCTCCACCCCGTCCGGCGATGTCGCCGCGTACCCGGCCCGCTTCGCGCTGGTCAAGCGCCGCCACGTCGACCTGATGCGGGTGTGCAGCGACGCCTGTCGCCTCGCGCGCTGAGCGAGCGCCACCCCTCCTTTCCCCGTTCCACCCTTCTCCGGCCCGGCCGTCCGTCCGGCGGGCCGGCGCCGACGCGCACCTCCGCGCGTCCATCCACTCTGGAGAGACATCGTGCGTTTCCGTACCGTCCTGACCCGTGCCGCCGCCGTCGGCGCGGCCGCCCTGCTCGCCGTCACCGCGCTCACCGCCTGCGGCAGCGACGACACCGCCGCGGCCGACAACCCGTACGGCCTGCTCCAGCCCGGCGTGATCCGCGCCGGCACGCTCACCGACGCCCCGCCGAACGTCTTCCTGAAGGACGGGAAGTTCACCGGCTTCGACAACGAGCTGCTGCGTGCCGTGGCCGACAAGATCGGCCTGAAGGTGGAGTTCGTCGGCACCGACTTCTCCGGCCTTCTCGCCCAGGTCAACAGCGGCAAGTTCGACGTGGGCAGCTCCTCGATCACGATCACCGAGGCGCGCAAGAAGACAGTCGACTTCGGCAACGGCTACGACTTCGGCTACTTCGGCCTGGACGTGCCGGCCGGCTCCTCGATCACCGGCTTCGACCAGCTCGCCGGCAAGCGCGTGGTGGTGGTCCAGGGCACGGTGCAGGACGACTACGCCACCAGGCAGAACCTCGACCCGGTGCGGGTGCCCGACTACAACAGCGCGATCAACCAGCTCAAGGCCGGTACCGCTGACGCCTGGATCGCCCCGGCCGAGATCGGCGACAAGTCCGCCGCCGACAGCAACGGCAAGATCAAGGTCGCGGCGAAGCAGCTCAGCCCCACCCCTACCGCGTACGCGGTGGCGAAGGGCGACGACAAGCTGCGCGAGGCGCTGAACAAGGGCCTCGACGAGGTCATCGCCGACGGCACGTGGAGCCGCCTGCAGGCCGAGTACTACCCGGGGCGGCCGATCCCGGCCGACTTCAAGCCGGGCAGCGGGTCGGTGGCGGTGCCGTCGCCGTCGGCCGCCTCCTGAACCGGTAACCGAGCACGAGCGGGGCGGACGGAGCGGACATGGATCCACTGAGCACGCTGTGGGAGACGTTCTTCGACTGGGACTCGATGCGCGAGGCGCTGCCCGAGATGCTCACCGTCGGGCTGCCCAACACGCTCACCCTGGCGGTCTCCGCCGCCCTGCTCGGCTCGGTGCTGGGCATGCTGCTGGCCGTCGCCGGCATCTCGCGTACCCGATGGTTGCGGTGGCCGGCACGGGTCTACACCGACGTGTTCCGCGGCCTGCCGGCCGCGGCGACCATCCTCCTGATCGGCGTGGGCCTGGCGCCGCTCGGCATGCAGGTGTGGGGCCCCAACCCGTATCCGCTGGGCGTGCTGGCGCTGTCCCTGATCGCCGCCGCCTACCTCGGTGAGATCTTCCGGGCGGGCATCCTCAGCGTGGAGGCCGCCCAGTTGGAGGGCGCGCGGGCGCTCGGCTTCTCCTGGGGCGAGGCGATGCGCCTGGTGATCATCCCGCAGGGCGTACGCCGGGTGCTGCCCGCCTGGGTCAACCAGCTCATCGCGCTGATCAAGGACTCCAGCCTGGTCTACTTCCTCGGCCTGCTGGCCAGCCAGCGGGAGTTGTTCCGGATCGGGCAGGACTACGCGGCCAACACCGGCAACCAGTCCGCGCTGCTGCTGGCCGGGCTGTTCTACCTGGTGCTGACCGTGCCGCTGACCCACGCGGTCAACTGGCTGGACCGGCGGCTGCGGCAGGGCCGCCCGGCCGCGCCGCCCGAGCCGGAGCCGGATGCCGAGCCGATCGACCTCACGCCGTCCGGAAGGGACCCGCGATGACCACCACCACGACCTCGGTCAGCCTGGCCGTCCGCGACGTGCACCTGGCCTTCGGCGCGCACCGGGTGCTGCGCGGCGCGGACCTGGACGTGGCCCGGGGCCGGGCGGCCTGCGTCATCGGCCCGTCCGGCTCCGGCAAGTCGACTCTGCTGCGCACCATCAACCGGCTGATCGAGCCGGACCGGGGTGACGTGCTGCTGGACGGGCGCAGCGTGCTGCGCGACGACCCGGACGCACTGCGTCAGCGCATCGGCATGGTGTTCCAGCAGTTCAACCTGTTCCCGCACCTGAGCGTCCTGCGCAACATCACGCTGGCGCTGCGCAAACTCAAGAAGCTGAGCGAGGACGAGGCGGTGGCGCTGGCCCGCGCCCAGCTCGACCTGGTGGGCCTGGCCGGCAAGGCGGACGCGCGACCGGCGCAGCTCTCCGGCGGCCAGCAGCAGCGCGTCGCCATCGCGCGGGCGCTCGCGTTGCGCCCGCAGGTGATGCTGTTCGACGAGGCGACCAGCGCGCTGGACCCGGAGCTGGTCAAGGGCGTGCTGGCGGTGATGGCGGACCTGGCCGCCGCCGGGATGACGATGGTCGTGGTGACCCACGAGATGGGGTTCGCGCGCAGCGTCGCGGACACGGTGGCGTTCATGGACGCGGGCGTGGTGCTGGAGTCCGGCCCGCCGGAGGCGGTGTTCGAGGCGCCCGAGCATCCGCGGCTGCGACGCTTCCTGTCCCAGGTGCTGTGACAGACCCGCGGCCTCAGCCCTTCACCGCGCCGATCAGCACGCCCTTGACGAAGTGCCGCTGGATGAACGGGTAGACCGCGACGATCGGCGCGACGGTCAGCACCACCACCGCCATCTTGACCGCCTCGGTCGGCGGCATGGTCACCCCGCTGCTGCCGCCGGAGGTGTGCGGGGCCTGCCCGGCCAGCAGGTAGCTCTGCAGCACCCGCTGGATCGGATACATGTCGTTGCGGTCGATGAACAGCAGCGCGTCGAACCAGACGTTCCAGTAGCTGACCGCGTAGAACAGGCCGACCACCGCGATCACCGCGCGGGACAGCGGCAGCACGATGCGCGCGAGCGTCCGGAAGTCGCTCGCGCCGTCGATGCGGGCGCTGTCCAGCAGTTCCGACGGGATGCCCTGGAAGAACCCGCGCACCACGACCAGGTTGAACACGCTGATCGCCGGTGGCAGGACCAGCGCCCAGATGGTGTCCTTCAGCCCCAGCCCGGTGACCACCAGGTAGCGCGGCACCAGCGGCGGGTAGACCAGGAACGGGATCAGGAAGTACGCCAGCAGCCAGCGGTGTCCCAGCGAGCCGGGGCGGGACAGCCCGTACGCGGCCAGCACGGTGACGGTCAGTGCGATGGCGGTGCCGAAGACGGTGACCAGCGTGCTGATCCACAGCGCCCGGGTCACAGCGCCGCCGGCGAAGATCGTCTCGTACGCGGACGTGTCGAGGCCCCGGGGCACGACCACCAGGCCGCCGGCCCGGGCGATGGTCTCCCGGGAGGAGAGGCTGGTCACCAGGATCACCCAGAGCGGGAAGAGTACGCCCGCGACCAGCACGGTGAGCATGACGGCCTTGAGCCCCTGCCCGACCGGGGTGGGTGGTTCCTGCCACACCGGCCGGCGGGATCGGTCACCGGCGGCCCGGCGGATGAGCGTGGTCATGACTTCGAGTAGATCCCTCGTTCGCCGAGCATGTGCGCCACGCGGTTCGCGGCCAGGATCAGCACCAGCCCGATGACGGCCTTGAACAGTCCGGCCGCCGCGCCGTAGCCGTAGTTCCCGGTGGCGATGGAGAAGTGGTAGACGAAGGTGTCGAGCACCTCGGCGGCCTGCCGGCCGACGGCGTCACGTTGCAGCAGGAACTGCTCGAAGCCGACCGAGAGCGCGTCGCCCAGCCGCAGGATGAGCAGCAGCACGATCACCGGGCGCAGGCCGGGCAGCGTGACGTGCCACAGCCGCCGCCACCGGCCGGCGCCGTCCGCGGCGGCGGCCTCGTAGAGGTTCTGGTCGATGGTGGACAGCGCGGCGAGGAAGACGATGGTGCCCCAGCCGACGTCCTTCCACACCGCCTCGACGGTGACCAGGACGATGAACGTGTCCGGGTTGGTCATCACGTTCCACGGTTGCATCCCGGCCTCGCGCATGCTCTGGGCGAGCAGCCCGGCGCCGCCGAGCATCGCGACGAAGAACGTCACCACCAGTACCCAGCTGAAGAAGTGCGGCAGGTAGACGATGGTCTGGATCAGGCCGCGCAGCCGGCTGGACAGCAGGTTGTGCAGCGCGATGGCCAGCAGGATCGGCAGCGGGAAGAAGAACACGAGCTGGAACGCGGTGATCGCCAGCGTGTTGCGGAACGCGTCCCAGAACGCCGGGTCGTCGAACAGCAGCTGGAACTGCCCGAAGCCGATCCAGTCGCTGTGCAGGAACGCCTGCCACGGGTTGTCGCCCAGGTAGGGATTGTAGTCCTGGAACGCGATCACGTTGCCGGCGATCGGCAGGTAGCTGAAGATCAGCAGGATGAGGAAGCCGGGCGCCACCATGGCGAGCAGTTGCCAGTCCCGGCGCAGCCGGGTGCGCAGCGGCACACGGCGGCGGGACGGGCGGCGTCGGGGCGGGCGGCCCGGTGGGGCCGGCGCGTCCGGCCGGGCCTGTTCGGGCCCGGCCAGGACGGCCGGCTCATTCACCGGCCCTCCTTGGGCAGCGAGTCGGCGAGCAGCTTGCGGGCCTCCTCGCCGCCGTTCGCCTTCCACTCCTTGACGATGGCGTCCACGTCGGCGAGCGGCCGGCGGCCGCGCAGCACGTCGGTGAACTTGTCCTCGGTGGGCACCTGGTTGGCCTTGTAGGCCGCGGGCATCTCCAGCTTCACCCCGGCCCAGGGGTTGGGCTCCATGTGCTTGACCATCTCGTTGGAGTACGCGAGCACGTCCGGCACGAAACGCGGGGTGTCCGGGAACGGCCCGATGGTGGGGTTGCGGCCGCTGATGAAGAAGTACTGGTTGGCGATCTCCTTGAACGCCAGGTCGGTCTTGACGGGCCCGTTCGGCGACGGGGTGTGGTGCTTGCCCGCCACACCGAAGTCCCGCAGCTGGGCCTCCTGGCTGCCGAGCGGCGCGGAGCACCAGTTGATGATCCGCAGCAGCTCCTGGACCCGGTCCTTGCCGAGGCCCTTCTTGACGAACGTGTAGGAGATCGGCTCGTCGTCGCCCCAGACCAGCGGGTCGCCCCCGGTGGCGGAGAAGACCGGCACCGGCTGGATGTTCAGCTTGGGGTTGGTCTTCTGGTGCTCGGCCTGGGCGCCCTGCCAGAAACCGACGCCGTCCTGGAGGAACACGATCGCGCCGTTCTTGGCGAACAGCTGCTTGGCGTCCGCGCCCTTGCTGGCCACGACGTCCGGGTGGACCAGGCCGTCCGCGTAGATCTTGGCCATGACCTCCAGCGCGCGGCGGAACTCCGGGGTCTCGTACTTGAACTCGGGCGTACCGTCCGGCTTGACCCGCCATCCGCCCTTGTGGCCCGGCACCTTGTGGAACATCTGGATCATGGCGAACACGTCGTTGAACGCCCACACCTTGCGCGCCGGGTCGGTGACCTGCTTGGCCGCAGCGAGCAGGTCGTCCAGGTTCGACGGAACGCCCAGGCCGCGGGCGTCGAGCACGTCCTTGCGGGTGAACAGCGCCCACGGGAACGGCCCGTCCGTGGGGTTGGGCACGGACATGATCCGCTCGTTCCACACCGCCCGCCGCCAGGCCCCGGTGGGGAAGCTCGCCAGCATCGGGTACGCGGCGGCGGCGTCGCCCTTCAGGTGGTCGGTCAGGTCCTCGAAGAGCACCTTGATCGCCTCGGCGAAGCGCGGGATCTTCTCCACCTCCCACCCCGGCACGCACAGCAGGTCCGGTACGTCCCGCGCGCCGAGCATCGCATTGAGCTTGTCGGCGTACGTGTTGCCGTCCTGGATGGTGAAGTTGACCGGCACGCCCAGCTCGGCGTTCACGGCCTGGAGGTAGGCGCTCTGCGCGGCTCCGGGCGGCGCCGGGCCCCAGGCGGGGGTCATCGCGGTGACCTGCTTGCCGCTGGTGCCGGGCTTGTCGGTGATGGCGTCGACGAGGTTCGCCGGGTAGCTGGTGTAGCCGTCGGGCACCGGGCGCGTACCCGTGATGTCGGGTTTGATGCCGCCGGGCAGGTCCTTGCGGGTGGGCAGCAGGCCGGAGACGGCGTCGAGGTTCTGGGCGGCGCCGGAGCCGGCCGGCTTCTCCGAGCAGCCGGCGAGCAGCGGGCCGGTGGCGGTGGCGGCCACGCCGAGGCCGACCAGGCCGAGGAAGCGGCGGCGGGAGGAGCCCGGGTCGGGGTGGTGCGCGGTCATCGGTCCCCCTTCGGGAAGGGAAGCGCAGTGGATTAGTTCGTATGGATGGTCAACAAACTAATCACGACCGCGAGCTTGCACAAGGGCGGACCGGATCGACACGGCGGTCAGGCCGGGCAGCGGTCGGACAGCGCGTACCGGGTGAGGACCACGTCGCCGATCTGGCGCACCTCGACCACCCGGGCCCGACGCCCCGGGTGCCACGGGAAGCGGCCGTCCCCGACGAAGCGCGGCGCACGCCCGTCCCCCACGAAGAACGGCGCCACGACCAGGTGCAACTCGTCGGCCAGGCCGGCGGTGAGGAACTGGCGGTGGACCGTCCCGCCGCCCTCCACCATCAGGCGCGTCACCCCGCGCCCGGCCAGGTCGGCCACCACCGCCTCCGCGGTGGCCGGATCCCCCGCGTCGACCACCGTGGACACCGCGCCCACCTGCTCGCGGGCCTTGTCCACCACGCCGCTCGGGCAGTACACCAGCTTGAGCCCGTCGCCCGCGGTGAAGAACCGGGCCCGCGGGTCGAGGTCGCCGCTGCCGGTGACGGTCACCTTCACCGGCGACGGCGGCAACCCGCGCGTCACCCGCGCGGCGCGCCGGTGCTCGCTGCGCACCAGCAGGCGGGGGTCGTCGCGGCGCACTGTCGCCGCGCCCACCAGGATCGCGTCGCATCCGGCCCGTGTCGCGTCCACCCGGTCCAGGTCGTCGTCGTTCGACAGCAGCAGCCGCTCGGTGCTCGCGTCGTCGATGTAGCCGTCGATCGACATCGCGCAGCTGAGCAGCACGTACGGGCGGGTGGTCACGGCACGAACGGCAGGTCGAGGGCGTGATCGGCGCGGGTCACCTTGGCCGCCAGGTAGCCGGCGTTGGCGGGCGACAGGTGCACGCCGGTGGACACCCGGTCGGCCACCGTCACGCCCAGCCGTTCGAGCTGGGCCGCCTTGTCCGGGTTGTTGCTGAGCAGGGACACCCGGTCCACGCCCAGCGCGGCGAGCATCTGCGCGGCCACCGTGTAGTCGCGCTCGTCCGCGCCGCGCCCGAGCGCCAGGTTCGCCTCGTACGTGTCGAGGCCGCCGTCCTGCAGGGCGTACGCGTCGAGCTTGGCGTACAGGCCGATGCCGCGCCCCTCCTGCCGCAGGTAGAGCAGGTAGCCGCCGGCCTGGGCGATCCGCTCGACCGCCTCGCGCAACTGCGGGCCGCAGTCGCAGCGCTGGCTGCCGAACACGTCCCCGGTGAGGCACTCGCTGTGCGGGCGGACCAGCGGCGGGTCGGCGTCGGCGTGCTCACCGAGACCGAACGCCAGGTGCTCGCGGCCGTCGACGAGTCCGTGGAAGGTGTGCACGCGGGCCGTGGTCACGTAGCCGTCGGGGAACCGGAGCGGAACCGTCACGCGGGTCCGGACCGTCGCGGTGGGCAGCGTTTCGTCCATGGTTCTCCTGTCGTCCGGTCGCCGGGCGGACCCGGCGACGCACACCTCGCTCCCCCACCGTAGGCGGGATCACCGACAGTTGCCGGGCTCGCGCCGGGGCAGCCGCCGTGCGAGCAGCACCGCGGCGCCGGGGAGGCTGGCCACCAGGACCAGCGCGCCGTACACCGTGCCGGTCGCCACACCCTGCGCGGCGGTCAGCCCGGCCGAGGCGAACGCCCACGCGGCCACCCCCTCGCGCGGCCCGAAACCACCCACGTTCAGCGGCACCGCCATCGCCAGCAGCGCCAGCAGCGTCAGCGGCAGCAGGTGCGACAGCGGGGCGTCCGCGCCGGCCGTGCGGGCGGCCACCACGAACGTGGCCAGGTGACCGGCGAACACCACTGTCGAGGCGATCACCACGCCGGCCCAGGTCCGGCGGCCCAGCACCCCGGAGCGCACGTCGGTCAGCGCGGTGCGGGCCGCCCGGGCGAACCGGGACGCCCCGGAGCGGGGCACCGCGCGGGCGGCCAGCACCAGCGCCAGCGCGACCACGGCGAGCACTGCCGCCAGCGCCGGCAGGTACCGGCGGACCGGCGACGGGAACGCGGCGAGCAGTGCCACCGCGATGACCACCTGCACCACCTGCCCGGCGGTGCGCTCCCACACCACCGCCCGCACGCCCCGGGCCACGTCCCCGGCGTCGCGGCCGTGCCGTACCGCCCGGTGCACGTCGCCGAGCACGCCGCCGGGCAGTGTGGAGTTGAGGAAGACCGCCCGGTAGCAGTGCGCCACCGCGGCGCGTATCGGCAGCCGTACGCCCAGCCCACCGGCGACCAGCGACCAGCGCCAGGCGCAGCAGACGGTGGTGATCACGCCGATGCCGAGCGCGGCGGCCAGCGCGGGCGCGTCGATCAGCCGCAGCCCGGCCAGGAACGGGCCGGTGCCCACCGAGGCGACGAGCGCGGCCAGCAGCGCGAGCCCGAGCAGCGGGCGGAGCCAGGCCCCGCCCGTCCGGGCCCGGCGCGGTGGCGCGGGCGTGACAGCCGGTACGGGTCCGGCAACGGCGACGTGTGACAAACGGTCCTCCCTCGTTCCCACCGGTTGTCACGTGCCAGCAGCCGGTTCGGTTCAGCCGGTGAGCAGGTCCGCGTGGTGCAGCACGACGTCGAGCCGCCCGGCGGCGGCCTCGGCGAGCCGCCACTTCTGATACGTCGCGGCGGGTCCGGACAGATGCGGTCGTTCCTCGATCGCCGCGTCGACCCAGCCGGTGAGCCACTCGGCGGCCAGTTCCGCCTGCTCCGGGCCGAGCCGCCAGGGGGTGGATCGCACCAGCGTCTCGACCCCGTGGCGGCGGAACGCGGCCACCGTGACGTCCACGGCATCCGGCCCGAGCAGCACCCGGCCGTCGACGGTGCGGCGCTGGTGGGCGTTGAACGCCGCGGTCAGCTCGGCGTCCAGCGGATCCGGCGGGGTGAAGTCGACCCGTCCGGTCACGGTGAGCGCGAACAGCGTCGGGTGGCCGGCGCAGGCCGCCGCCATCCGCTCGATCTCCTCGGCGGTGAGCATGTCCAGCAGCGCCGACGCGGTGATCAGGTGGGCGTCGGCCAGGTCGGCGGCGGTCAGCCGGGTCACGTCGGAGCCGCGCGTGGTCACGGTGACCTCGGCGCCGTCGGCGGCGGTGAGCCGCCCGGCCCGGGCCAGCGCCAGCAGGTCCGCGTCGCGTTCGTGCAGCACCCAGCGCTGCGGGCCGGGCAGCCGGGGCGCGAGCCAGCGCGCCATCGATCCGGTGCCGCTGCCCAGGTCGTGCACGACGAGCGGCCGGCCGGCGGGCAGCCGGTCGCGGACCGCGTCGGCCAGCTCGGTGCTGCGGGCCGCCGCGTCGGCCGGCTCGCGCAGTCGCAGCCAGTCCGCGAAGCCGGGCGGGAGTGAGGTGGTCATGCCGCGGTCGCCTCCTTCAGTGCCGTCGCCAGCCGGTCCACGGTGACCGGCCAGCCGGTGAGGGTGTGCCGCCGCTGCCGGGCGGCGCGGCGCAGCCGGTCCCGCAGGCCCGGGTCGGTGAGCCAGCGGCGCAGCGCCGCGGCGGTCGCGCCCGGGTCGCCCGGCGGCACCAGCAGGCCGGGCCGGCCGCCGCCGGGGGCGTGCCCGAGCGTGTCCGGCAGGCCGCCGGTGTCGCTCGCCAGCACCGGTACGCCCCGGGCCAGCGCCTCGGTGACCACCATCCCGTACGTCTCCCGCCGCGACGGCTGAACCAGCAGATCGGCTGCCGCGTACGTGGCGGCCAGGTCGGGGCCGGTGCGCGGCCCGGTGAGCCGGACCCGGCCGGCGAGACCGGTAGCGGTGAGCCGTCCGCGCAGCCGGTCGGCGAACGCCCGGTCCCGGTCCGGTGGACCGACCCAGTCGCAGGTCCAGTCCAGGTCGGCCACCTCGGTGAGCGCGGCGGCGAGCACGTCGTGGCCCTTCACCGGGGTGACCGCGGCGACGCAGAGCAGCCGTCCCCCGCCGGGCGTGCCGTCGGCGACGGGCGCCGGGTCGACCCCGGGTGGCGCGACAGTCACCCGTTCGGGGCGCAGCCGGTAGCGGTCGAGCAGCCGGTCACGGGTCCACGCGCTGGTGGCGACCACTACGGTGGCCGCCGCCAGCGACCGTGCCTCCGTCTCACCCTCGATCGGCAGGTGCACCAGGATCACCAGGCGCAGCCGCGCGGCGTGCGGGGCGAGCACGTCCGGCACGGTCGAGGCGACCAGGCCGTCGAGCAGCACCGGTACGCCATCGGGCAGCCCGCCGAGCAGCCCGGCCAGGTCGGCGCGTTCCCCCGGCCCCGGATGCGGCCAGCCACCGGGCACCTGGTGTTCGCGTACCGTCCAGCCGCGCGCGGCCAGGCCCCGGCAGACCCGGCGGTCGTAGGCGTTGCCGCCGCTGGGGTCCGCCGGGTCGTCGATGTCGCCCGGCAGCACCACGTGGACGACTGTCATCCGGTCAGAGCGACCGCTCGTAGCTCGCCCAGGCGATGTGCGACTCGTGCAGCGTGACGGTGATGCCGGCCAGGCCGCGCGCGCCCTCCCCCAGCCGGCCGTCGTGCACCGCGTCGGCGAGCCGGTCGGCGATCGTCCGCGCGAGCACCTCAGTGGTGGTGTTCACCCCGGCGAAGGCGGGCTCGTCGTCGAGGTTGCGGTAGTTCAGCTCGGCGAGCACGGCCTTGAGCTGCTCGGTGGCCAGCCCGATGTCGACCACGATGCCGTCGTCGTCCAGCTCGGCGCGGCGGAACGTGGCGTCGACGACGAACGTCGCCCCGTGCAGCCGCTGGGCCGGGCCGAAGACCTCGCCGCGGAAGCTGTGGGCGACCATCATGTGGTCCCGGACGGTCACGCTGAACACGATCACTCCTCGCCGTAGGTGATGAGATGACACAGCGCCGGCAGCTCACCGGAGGCGAGCCGGTCCAGCACGTCGGGCAGGTCGTCGAAGCGGGACCGGCCGGTGAGCAGCGCGTCGAACGCCGGGTCGGCCAGCAGGTCCAGGGCGAGCGCGAGCCGGTCGGCGTAACTGCGGTCGGCCCGCCGGGGCGACACGGTGCCGACCTGGCTGCTGCGGATGCCCAGCCGTCGGGAGTGGAACGCGCCGCCCAGCGCCAGCGTGACCGGCCGGTCGCCGTACCAGCTCAGTTCCAGCACGGTGCCCTCGGGGCGCAGCAGTTCCAGGCCGCGTTGCAACCCGTCGGCGGTGGCGCTGACGTGCACCACGAGGTCGCGCTCGCCGGTCGCGTCGGCGGGCGTGGCGAAGTCGGCGCCGAGCGCGGCGGCCACCTCGGCGCGGGCCGGGTCGATGTCGACGAGTTCGACCCGTACGCCGGGGAAACGGGTCAGCAGCGCGGTGACCGCGCAGCCGACCATCCCGCCGCCGATCACCGTGACCCGGTCCCCGACCAGCGGGGCGGCGTCCCAGAGCGCGTTGACAGCGGTCTCCACGGTGCCGGCCAGCACCGCGCGCTGCGCCGGCACGGCGTCCGGCACGACGGTCACGGCGTCGGCCGGGACCACGTACGCGCTCTGGTGCGGGTAGAGGCAGAACACGGTACGGCCGAGCAGCCGCTCGTCGCCCGCCTCGACGGTGCCGACGCTGAGGTAGCCGTACTTGACCGGCGCCGGGAAGTCGCCCTCCTGGAACGGCGCGCGCATGGCGGAGTGCTGGTCGGCCGGGACGCGGCCGGTGAACACGAGCGTCTCGGTGCCGCGGCTGACGCCGGAGAAACGGGTCCGGATCAACACCTCACCGGGGCCGGGCGCGGCGAACCGGACCGGCCGGATCTCGCCCTGGCCGGGCGCGCGGAGCCAGAACGCGTGGGCGTCGACCGTCACGAACTCTCCTCTTCCCCGCATTCCGACCGAGTTGTCGATCATAAACACGGAAGCGGGGCGTCAGCGGTTCGAACCGCCCGCGACCCGATGCTCAGGCGGCACGCCGGCGCTGCTCCGTACGCCAGGTCTCGGCCTCGACCCGGTCGGAGTCCCGGTCCCCGGCCAGTTCCATGGCCCGGTGGGCGGCGGTCAGCGCGTCACACGGCGCGACCTGACCGTCACACAGCAGGCTCTCGCACCGCCCGGACCGGTCGGGCCGGTGGGCGACTGCAACGTCGTACGCGGCCCGCCAGAGCAACGGGTCGGTGACTCCCCGTGGCAGGTCGGCGTCCAGACTGGACCTGTTGCGGATCGTGTCGGGCACCGTGTCCCCCTTTGCGTCGTCGCTACCGTCCCAGTGACCGGTTGAGCGCAGATCAAACCTCTCACCTGCGCACATGCTCTGACCAGCGGTGTTTGTCACGCCGGATAGGCGCGCGTCTCGGCTGCCTTGACCGCCGCCCACACCGGGCGACCGGGGATCAGTCCGAGATGGGCCGCGGCGGCGGGCGTGACGTCGGCGGCGACCTCGACCGGCCCGGCGAGCTGCACGCGCAGGTTGTCACCGTGGCGTTGCACACCGCTCACGGTGGCCGCCCACACGTTGCGCGGGCTGCCCTCGGGCCGGGACGGGTGCAGCGCGACGGCAGCCGGCGGGTATGCGACGAACGCCTCACCGTGGACGGTGTCGGCGGTGGTGAGTGTCAGCTCACCGACGGTGACCGTGCGCCCGTCGGCGCGGCCGCGGTGCAGGTTGAGGCCGACCAGCCGGGCCACATAGTCGGTGCGCGGCCGGCCCGTGACGGTTGCGGCGTCGCCCTCCTGCACCACCCGGCCGTGCTCCACGATGACCAGTCGGTCGGCGAGCACCAGGGCGTCGAGGGGGTCGTGGGTGACCAGCAGCGTCGCGCCGGGGTGCGCGCCGAGGTGGCGCTGGAGTTCGGCGCGGGTGTCCAGCCGGGTCCGGGCGTCGAGCGCGGCGAGCGGCTCGTCGAGCAGCAGCAGCGCCGGGTCGACGGCGAGCGCGCGGGCCAGCGCGACCCGCTGCGCCTGCCCGCCGGAGAGCTGCCGGGGCCGGCGCCGGGCCTGGTCACCGAGGCCGACCCGGTCCAGCCACTCCTGGGCCCGGGTGCGGGCGGCACGCTTGCCGGCGCCCCGGCGGCGCGGCCCGAACGCCACGTTGTCCAGCGCGCTGAGGTGCGGGAACAGCAGGTAGTCCTGGAACACCACGCCGACCGGCCGGCGTTCCGGCGGCGTCCACACCCGGCGGTCCGGCCGGTCCAGGTCGGCGCCGCCGAGCGTGAGGTGACCGGCGCTGAGCGGGTGCAGCCCGGCGAGCACCCGCAGCGCTGTGCTCTTGCCGGCACCGTTGGGGCCGAGCAGCGCCACCACCTCACCGGCGGCGATGCGAAGCCGCACGTCGAGGGTGAACCCGTCCCGCTCGGCGACCAGATGCGCGTCCAGCAGCGCGCTCATGTGCTTCCGACCCACCTGTCGCGCAGCGCGGCGAGGATGACCACGGAGACGGTGAGCAGGATCAGGCTCAGCACGATCGCCGCCTGCAGGTCGGTCTCCAGCGCCAGGTACACCGCCAGCGGCATGGTCTGGGTGCGGCCGGGATAGTTGCCGGCGAACGTGATGGTGGCGCCGAACTCACCGAGCGCCCGGGCCCAGCAGAGCACCGCCCCGGCCGCCACGCCCGGGGCGACGAGCGGCAGCGTGACCCGGGTGAAGGTGGTGAACCGTCCGGCGCCGAGCGTGGCGGCGGCCTCCTCGTACCGGGGGTCGGCGCCGCGAAGCGCACCCTCGACGGCGATGACCAGGAACGGCATCGCCACGAACGCCTCGGCCAGCACCACTCCGGCGGTGGTGAACGGCAGCGTCACGCCGAACGTCTCGTCCAGCCACGACCCGATCAGCCCGCGCCGGCCGAAGACCAGTAGCAGCGCCACGCCGCCGACCACCGGCGGCAGCACCAGCGGCACCGTGACCAGCGCCCGGACCAGCCGCCGGCCGGGGAACTCCACCCGCGCCAAGAGCCAGGCCAGGGGTACGCCGAGCGCCACGCAGAGCAGCGTGGCGACGGTGGCGGTCTCCAGCGACAGCCGCAGCGCGGTGAGCACGCCCGGTTCGGTCAGCCGCCGGGGCAGCGTGGTCCAGGGTGCCCGGAGCAGCAGGCCGGCGAGCGGCAGGACGAGGAAGGCGAGTCCGAGCCCGGCGGGCACGAGCAGGGCGATCGGCACCCGCTGCCGGCGTACGGTGCGGCTCATGCGCCGGGCGGCGCCTGGAACCCGGCGGCGGTGAGCACGGCGAGCCCGGCGTCGGAGCGGACGAAGTCGACGAAGGCGCGGGCGCCGGCCGGGTTGCCGGCGGTGCGCAGCACCACGATCGGGTAGTCGTTCACCGCGCGCGCCGACTCGGGGAACTCGACGGCGTCGAGTCCGGGTGCGGCGCGGACGTCGGTGCGGTAGACCAGTGCCGCGTCGACCTCGCCGAGGCGCAGCTTGGCCAGCGCGCCCTTGACGTCCTGTTCGAGCGTGGCAGGCGTGAGCCGCACACCAGCGGCGTCCAGCGCGGTGCGCGCGGCGGCGCCGCAGGGCACCTGCTCGGCGCAGATCGCCACCTTCACTCCGGGGCGGGCGAGGTCGGCCAGGCCGCCGACCCGGGCCGGGTTACCAGCAGGTACGGCGACGACGAGCTGGTTGCGCACCAGCACGGCAGGTTCACCGGCCGCGTCACCGGCGTCGGTGACCGTCTTCATGGTGGCCGGGGAGGCGGCGGCGAACACGTCGGCGGGCGCCCCCTGGGTGATCTGGGTGGCGAGCCCGGAGCTGCCGCCGAAGTTGAACGTGACGGTGCTGCCGGGGTGCGCGGCCTCGTAGTCCTTGCCGAGCCGGGTGAACGACTCGGTGAGCGAGGCGGCGGCGAACACCGTCACCGGGCCGGCGCCGTCCGGATCGGCCGGCCCGTCGGTGCTGCCGCAGGCGGTCAGGCCGAGCGTCGTCACCAGCGCGGCGGCGAGCGCGGCGCGGATCCACCGTACGGTCACGGGCTCGTCCTTCCCCTGGGGGTGGCGGGGGCGCGCTCGACCACGACGGTGGTCGACTTGATCACCGCGACGGCGACGGAACCGACCTGGAGGTCGAGGTCGTCGACGGCCTCGCGGCTCATCAGCGACACCACCCGGAACGGCCCGGCCTGGATGTCCACCTGGGCCATCACGGTGTCCTTGACGACGGCGGTGACGATGCCGCGCAGCCGGTTACGGGCCGAGGACAGCTCGGGGTGGCCGGGCGCGCGGACGAACGCTGCCACGTCGGCGCCGTCGAGCACCCGGTGACCGTGCTCGTCGCGGGTGGCCGGCAGCTTGCCGGCGTCGATCCAGCGGCGGACCGTGTCCGCGCTGACCCCGAGCAGTTCGGCGGCCTCGCCGATCCGGAACACCGTCACAGGCTCACCCTAGCGGCTCGCAGGTGCGAGCCGGAAGAGGCATGTTCGATCGCAGCCGCGAGCCTTCCCGCCGTTCGTGAGTGGGAGCTGCCGGTCAGTCGGCCGGGGTGATCCGGACCCGGCGCAGCAGTTGGGCGTTGAGCGCCACGACGATGGTGGAGGCGGACATCAGCACCGCGCCGAGGGCCGGGCTGAGCGCGATCCCGGCCCAGGCCAGCACACCGGCGGCGAGCGGGATCGCGACCACGTTGTAGCCGGCCGCCCAGGCGAGGTTCTGCCGCATCTTCCGGTACGAGGCGCGGGACAGCCGGATAACGCCGCCGACGCCGCGCGGGTCGGAACCGGCGAGCACCACCCCGGCGGACTCGATCGCCACGTCGGTGCCGGCGCCGATGGCCAGCCCGACGTCGGCGCGCGCAAGCGCCGGTGCGTCGTTCACGCCGTCGCCCACCATCGCCACGGTCAGTCCCCGGTCGCGCAGCTCGGCCACCGCCTTGTCCTTGTCGGCCGGGAGCACCTCGGCGAAGACCTCGTCGACGCCGGGCCGGAACCCGAGGTCGGCGGCGACCGCCTCGGCGACCGGGCGCGCGTCGCCGGTGATCATCACGATCTTGCGTACGCCGAGGTCGCGCAGCTCGGCCACGGCGGCCCGCGCCTCCGGGCGGACCTGGTCCTCCAGCCCGAACGCGGCGACCACCTCCGGCGCTCCGCCCTCGGGCAGCCGGACCAGGTGCAGCACCGCGGCACCGCGACCCGACCACTCCTGCGCGGCCCGGGCCAGGTCGTCCGGCACCGGGGCGCCGAGTTCGCGCAGCAGCGCCGGACCACCGACCGCCCAGTCCACGCCGTCCACCGTGGCGCGGACGCCCCGGCCGGTCAGCGCCCGGAAGCCGCGCGCGGCCGGGCGGGCACCGCGGGCGTCGGCGGCGGTCACGAGCGCCCGGGCCAGCGGGTGCTCGCTGTCCGCCTCCACCGCGCCGGCCAGGGCCAGGGCGGCCGTCTCGTCCGTCCCGCCGGTGGCGGCCACGCCGGTCACCGTGTGCCGGCCGGTGGTGAGCGTGCCGGTCTTGTCGAACAGGACGGTGTCGACGGTGCGCATCCGCTCCAGCGCGAGCCGGTCCTTGACCAGGATGCCGGCGCGGGCCGACAGCGCGGTGGACAGCGCCACCACCAGCGGGATCGCCAGACCGAGCGCGTGCGGGCAGGCGATCACCAGCACGGTCACGGTGCGTACCACCGCCTGGTCGGGGTCGCCGAGCAGCGCCCACACCGCGAACGTCGCCAGGCCGGCGAACGCCGCCAGGTAGAACAGCAGCGCGGCGAACCGGTCGGCGAGCACCTGCGCGCGCCCGCCGGAGGCCTGCGCCTGCGCGACGAGCCGCCCGATGCCGGCCAGTGCGGTGTCCGCGCCGACGGCCTCGACGCGTACCCGGAGGGTGGAGTCGGTGACGACGGTGCCGGCCACCACCCGGTCACCGGCGGCGCGGGCCACCGGCCGCGACTCGCCGGTGATCATCGACTCGTCCAGCTCGGCGGCGCCCTCGACGATCCGCCCGTCGGCCGGCACCCGCCCACCGGGGCGCACCAGCACCAGGTCGTCCACCCGCAGCTCACCGACGGGCACCGGATGCGGCTGCCCGGCGTCGTCCAGGCGCTCGGCGTCGTCGGGCAGCAGCGCCGCGAGGGCGCCGAGCGCACCACGCGCCTGCCCGACCGCCCGCATCTCCTGCCAGTGGCCGAGCAGCATGATGGTGACCAGCGCGGCAAGCTCCCACCAGAAGTCCAGGTCGAACAGGCCGAGGCTGGTGGCGGCCGAGGCGAGGTACGCGACCACGATCGCCATCGAGATCAGCAGCATCATCCCGGGGGCACGTTCGCGCAGCTCGCGCAGCCCGCCGGTGAGGAACGGCCAGCCGCCGTACGCGAACACCACGGTGCCGAGCACCGGGCCGACCCAGCGCACGCCCGGGAAGTCCAGCGAGTAGCCGAACCAGTCCATCACCATGTGACTGGTGGCGACGATCGGCACGGTCAACGCGAGGCTCAGCCAGAACCGGCGGCGGAACTGCTCCGGGTCGTGCCCCGCGTGCGCGCCGTGGTCGCCGTGGTGGGCGGTGTCGTGACCGGATCCGTGCTCCATGCCGCCCACCATACCCCCTGGGGGTACCCGTCCACATCAACTCGGCGAAGTGGCGTGGGCGACAGCGGAGGTCACTACCTGTCGTAGACGGTCACCGGGATGCCGCGGTCGGACAACGCACGCCGGATCAACGGCTCGATCCGTTGCCACGAGCCGCCGGCCAGCCCGCAGCCGATGCGCGGCATGTGGACCGACGCGCCCAGTTCCTCGGCGTGGCCGGCAACTGTCGCGAGGCAACGCTCCACCGCGTCGTACCGGATCGGCGGCCCGGCGCTGCCCCGGCGCATCCCGCGCTGGCCCAGCATGTTGGCCACCCACAGGTCCGGCGCGACCCGGACCAGCCGGACGGCACCCAGCCCGAAGTCGTTGCCGGCCCGGTGCCGGTGCCACTCCCGGTAGTCGCGTTCCGGCTCCGGCCAGCGCCGCGAGACGGCGAGCACGAAGCCCTTCCCCCACCCGCCGAGATCGTTGCAGACGTGGGCGACGATCTTGGGGCCCTTCGCCTGCGGGCTCGTCGCGTCGCCGCGCACGATCCGGAACTCCGCCATGCCCCGCATGCTGCCGCAGGGGTACGACGCTCAGCGCTGGGGGCGGGCGCCGACGCTCGGCCGGTCGGCCGGAGTCCGGCCCTGCCAGGGCCAGCGACCGTCCAGCTCCACCTCGAGGGAGAAGCTGAGGAACGTGCGGACCAGCACGATCAGCGCCAGCACGCCGACGCTGGTGAACGTGGGCGACACCGCTACCGTCCGGATGATGTCGCCGCCGACCAGGAACTCCAGGCCGAGCAGGATGGCCCGGCCGACCCCCTGCCGGTACGCCCGGTAGTGCGCGACCACCTGACGGGTCCGGGCGCAGCGCACCGCGAACACCGCCGTGGCGACCGCGACGCCGACCGCGATGACGAACACCCCGGCCAGGTCCAGCAGCGCCCCGACGTGCTGGACGATCTCCTTCGTCGACACCCGGCACCCCCGCACCAGCCTGGCGTACGGCCGGTCGCGGGGGCGGCGTTTCCGCGCTCCCGGTCGACGGGAGCGCGGAGCATGCTCAGTCCTGAGCCTGCCAGCGGTAGAAGACGGTGGCCACCGAGTCCTGCGGGCCCTGCCACTTCTCCGGCCGGTACGGCTCGATGTACGGGCCCAGGTCCTGCATCACCTTGCCGAAGGCGGGCTTGTCGCCGTGCTGGTCGCGGGTCGCCTCGGCCGCCGACGACTCCTGTTCGAGCAGGTGCACGTAGACGTCGTCGATCGAGTAGAGCCAGCGCCCGGTGACGCCGAGGTCGGTCGGGAGCGACCCGGCGTCGGACTCGCCGAAAACCCGGGCCACGTCCGGCTCGGCGCCCGGCTTGATCCGCCCGACGATCACGGTGAGCGTGGTGTCGACTGGCGGCTCCCCCTCGGGCGCCCAGTGGTAGAACTCCTTCGCGACCGAGTCCGACGGGTTCTTCCAGTAGCGCGGGTACGGGGTGACGTACGGGCCGATCTCCTCGGCGATCTTCTGGAAGGCGGGCAGGCCACGGGTCTGCCCGGAGATCCGCGGGTCCTGCTCCCGCTCGATCACGTGGATGTAGAGGTCGTGGTGCGACAGCAGGTACCGGCCGATGACGCCCAGGTCCTGCGGCCGGGTGGCCTGGTCGTAGTGGCCGAACACGCCGCCGACGATCTGTTCGCTGCCGGGGACCATGTGACAGACGATCACGTTGCGGAAGACCATGACTGCTCCTTGATGATTGCGACGAGGACGGGGGCGCGCGACGGCGGCGCCGTCATGCGGTGAAGGTGACGGGAAGTTCCAGCAGGCCACGGAACGGCGAGGCGGCGGGGAGTCGGCGCACCTCGGCCAGCGGCACGCCGAGACGCAGTCCGGGCAGCCGGCGCAGCAGCGCGCCGAGCGCGAGTTCGGCCTCCATCCGGGCCAGCGAGACACCCAGGCAGTAGTGGACGCCGTGCCCGAACCCGAGGTGCGGGCCCCGGACCCGGCGCAGGTCCAGCCGGTCGGGGTCGGCGAAGTGCGCCGGGTCGTGGTTGGCCGCGTTGATCGCCACCCCGACGATCGCGCCGCGCGGGATGCGTACGCCCTGGTAGTCGACGTCCTCGGTGGCGATGCGCGGGCTGGCCACGGGCAGCGGCCCGTCGAAGCGCAGCAGCTCCTCGATCGCGGCGGGCAGCAGGCGGGGCGAGTCGCGCAGCAGTTCCATCTGCTCGGGGTGGGTGAGCAGGGCCAGCACGGCGTTGCCGAGGAAGTCGGCGGTGGTTTGGTGCCCGGCGAACAGCAGCAGGAACGTGGTGGTGACCAGTTCCGCCTCGGACAGCGTCCCGTCCTCGTCGACGGCCTTGATCAGCGCGGCGATGATGTCGTCGGCCGGGTCGTCGCGCTTGGCGCGGACCAGCCCGGCCAGGTAGTGGTGCAGCCGGAGCTGGGCCTCCTGCACCGCGGCCCGTTCCTGCGCCGGCGGCCGGCTGGTGGAGCCGGAGGTGCGGATCACCTGGGTCCAGTCGAGCACCCGGTCGTGGTCGGCCGGCGGCACGCCGAGCAGTTCGCAGATGACTGTCATCGGGAGCGGGATGGCGAACTCGTGCATCAGGTCCGCCTCGCCGTGCGGCGCCATCTTGTCGATGAGCTGGTCGACGGTCGACGCGATCCGGGGGCGCAGCGCCTCGATCCGCCGCGGCGCGAACGCCTGCGACACCACCCGGCGCAGCCGGGTGTGCTCCGGCGGGTCGGAGTTGAGCATGTTGCGGTTCAGGCCCTCGGAGTTCGGGCCGAAGATCTTCAGGTAGTGCTGCCCCGGGCCGTACAGGTCCTTGGACAGGCGCGGGTCGGTCAGCGCGGTGCGGGCGTCGTCGAATCGGGTGATCAGCCAGGAGTCGAAGCGCGGCGAGCCGACCGGGCAGACCGGCCGGTCGGAGCGCAGCCGGGCCAGCGCGGGGTACGGGTCGGCGGCGAACGCGTCGGTGTAGAGCTCGTTCGCCGGCATCACGTCGTCGGTCATCGCCTCTCCCCCGGCTCGCCGGCCACGCTGTGCAGCACCTGGTAGGTGTGCCGGTCGGCGGACTCGCGCAGCTCACGGATCATGCTCAGCAGCCGGTCGCGGTGCGTGCTGCGGCCGAACGCGTCGAGCCGCTCGCGGTCCGCCCAGTCGCTGATGATCAGGTAGCTGCGCGGGTCGTCGGCGTCGCGAACCAGGTCCTGGTGCAGGCAGCCGTCCAGCGTGCGGATCTGTTCGGCCGCGGTGAGCCACTCCGCCTCGAAGCGCTCCTCGCAGCCCTCCCGGGTCCGCATCGACAGCACGGTCCGGACCCGGCTCACCGGACACTCCCGAAGACCAGGTGCAGGTGCTTGCGCAGCGCGTCCGGGTCGACCGGCGCGCCCCGGAACCCGATGTGCCCGTCCGGGCGGATCAGGTACAGACCGGTGCCGGCCAGCCCGTACGCGCCGCGGAAGCGGCGCTCGGCGTCGCGCACCACCGGCGGGTCGAACAGTCGCGGTTCGTCGGCGTCCGGGTCGAGCAGCAGGTACGCGTCGAGTTCCCCGCCGGCGAGCCGCCGCGCGTCGGCGCACAGGCCGGTGACCGCGGCCAGTTCCTCCGTGCCGGCCGTGCGGTCGGCGTAGAGCAGCAGTGTGTGCCGGGTGCCCCGGGTCAGGTCACGCAGCCGCAGCGGGTGGCCGACGCCGCGCCGGCGCAGCCCGTCCACGTCGGGCGCGATGTCGCCGGGACGGGGCGCGTCGCCGAGCGCGGCCGGGTCGGCGACGGTTTCCCCGACCAGTGGGCTGCCGGCGTAGCTGAGCAGCATGGACATCTCCTGGAGGAACTGCCGTTCCAGGTCGGCGCGGTCCACCTCCTCGGTGCCGGCCATCCGTACCGCCCGGCCGACGATCTCCTCGCCCTCCGGCCGCCGCTCGGTCTCGTAGCTGTCCAGCAGGCCGGGCGCGGCCAGCCCGCGTACCGCCAGGGCGAGCTTCCAGGCCAGGTTCCAGGTGTCCTGGATGCCGGTGTTCATGCCCTGGCCGCCGGCCGGCGGGTGCAGGTGGGCGGCGTCCCCGGCGACGAACACGCGGCCCTCGCGGTAGCGGTCGACGATGCCGTGGCTGATCCGGAACACCGACGACCAGCGCAGGTTGCTCGCCCGGGTGCCGGGCGGCGCCAGGCGGTCCAGCGCGGCCTGCACGTCCTCGATCGTCGGTTCGTCGAGTTCCTCGCTGAACCCGGGCGGGGCGTCGCGGCCACCGGTCTGGGCGAAGAAGCGGGGCGGCGCGAGGGTGGCGATGCGGTAGCGGTGCTCGCCACGCAGCGGTACGCAGACGAGCATCCCGTCCATCTGCCCGTCGGTCATGTGCAGGAACCGCAGCAGGTGCCCGTCCGGCATATCCCAGTCCACGTCGACGTCCACCAGCATGAACAGTTGCGGGAACCGGCCCAGCCCGCCGGTGAAGGTGAGCCCGAGCCGCTCCCGTACCCGGCTGTGCGCGCCGTCGGCGCCGACCAGGTACGCCGCGCGTACCGTCTCGGTGCCGCCGTCGGCGGTGCGGACGGTGGCGGTCACGCCGTCGGCGTCCTGGGTGAAGTCGACGAGTTCGGCGCCGCGCTGCGGGCGGACGCCGAGGGTGGCCAGCCGGTCGGTGAGGATCCGTTCGGTCTCGTACTGCGGCAGGCCGAGGTGGTCGTACGGCAGGCCGGGCAGTTCCCAGCTCATCCGGTGGGTCTGCTCGCCGTTGACGAAGACCGTGTTGCCGGTGAGCCAGATGCCGGCGTCCATGGCCTCCCGGACGACGCCCTGCTCCTCCCAGATCTCCATGGTGCGGCAGTGCACGCCGATCGCCTTGTCGGCGTGGCCGGGCGGGGTGGCCTGCTTGTCGATCACCAGGCAGTCGATGCCCCGCCGGGCCAGCTCGACGGCGGCGGTCAGCCCGGTGGGACCCGCCCCGACGACGAGTACGTCTGTTGTCCTGTGCACGTCGGCCTCCCAGCCCGTGGTGGGGTGTCGGCGGCCGTCCGCGTCTGGCACGACGTGGAACAGCCGGCGCCGGATGTCGAGAAGGAACGGCGCGATCGGCCCGGCCTGCGCGGAGGCGTGGGCCGGGTCGCCGATCCAGGCGAGGAACGGCGCGGAGCCGTCCCACTCGGCGAAGATGTGGTGGATGTCCGAGCCGGGCGCCCGCAGCAGTTGTTCGCGGCGGTAGCCGGGTATCGCCGCCATCCGCCGGACCACCTCGGGGTAGCCCTTGTGGAACTCGGCGAGCCGGTCGAGCGGCACTGTGAGTTCGACGTCCACGTAGACCGGACCCGTCCCGTCCCCGGTCTCCCGCATCAGGGGGTAGCCGGGATCGCCGTCCGGCTCGGTCAGCGGCCGGAACAGGTCGGCCAGGCGGGCCGCCACCGGCCCGCGCCGGTACGCGCGCAGCGCCGCGTCGTCGGCCCACTCGGTGACGACGACGAAGCCGCGCGGGTCGAGGGCGTCGCGCAGCAGCTCGTGCCGCAGGTTGCCGGGCAGTGCGCCGAGCTGCCCGGCGACCGTCTCGAAGGCCGGCCCGACCGCGGGCTCGCAGCCGGGGCGCGCGCGCAGCCGGAGCATCGTCCTGATCATGCAGCCCCCTCGAACGGTGCGGTCGTCGTGCCGCGACCCTGCCGCAGCGCGCGTCACCGCCTCGTCACCGTCGGCCCGCCGGACGTCCGGCCCCGGTGACGCCGCCGGGACGGCGCACGCTTATTGCAAAGCTTTGGCAACAAGCCTCGACAGGGCCGCGGTCGGTAACTATCGTGAGGGGCATGACTCCTTACGATCTGGATGTACGGGCCTGGCAGGAGAGCTGGGACCGGCAGCAGGAGGCGTACCTGCCCGACCGGGAGCACCGCTTCGCGGCGATGCTCGACGCCGTCGAGGCGGCCGCCGGCGACCGGCCGCCACGCGTCCTCGACCTCGCGGGCGGCACCGGATCGATCAGCCTGCGGACGCTGGCCCGCCGGCCCGACGCCGAGGTGACGGTGCTCGACCTCGACCCGGTGCTGCTCACCCTCGCCGAGGCGGCGCTGGCCGGGCGGGCCACAGTGGTCACCGCCGACCTCAACCGGTCCGACTGGGCCGCCGCGCTGCCGCACCGCGACTTCGACGCCGTGCTCACCGCCACCGCCCTGCACTGGCTCGACGGCCCGCGCCTCGCGCGGTTGTACGGCGAGATCCGCGACGTGCTGCGCCCCGGCGGGGTGTTCGTCAATGCCGACCACATGCCCGACGAGGCGCTGCCGACGCTGACCGGCCGGCTGCACACCCGGGCGGGCGCGCTGCGGGCGGCCCGGCACCGCGCGGGCGCGGCGCTGTCCTGGTCGGACTGGTGGGAGCGGGCAGCCGACGATCCGGTGCTGGGTCCGCTGGTGGAGAAGCGACGGCAGATCTACCCGACCGGGCACAGCCCGGAGTGGAACCCGCCCGCGGCATGGCACCTGGACGCGCTGCGCGCGGCTGGCTTCACCGAGGCCGGCGTGCTCTGGCGCGGCGGCGCGGACGCCGCCGTGGCGGCACTGCGCTGATCCCGGCGGCACGCCCGGCGCGGCGGCCGACGCCACGCGTGCCGAGAGCGGCGGGCGGCGGGCGGTCAGGACAGCAGGCGGGCCAGTTCGGTACGCGAGCGCACGCCCAGCCGGTGGAAGACGTTGCGCAGGTGGTGGTCGACGGTCCGGGTGGACAGGCACATCCGGGTGGCGATCTCCCGGTTGGTCGCCCCCTCCGCGACCAGCCGGGCGATGTGCAACTGCTGCCCGGTCAGCAACTGCTCCGGGCCGCGCCGCACCGGCCCGACCGACTCCCCCGCCGCGCGTAGCTCCTCCCCCGCCCGCTCGGCCCACACGGTGGCGCCGAGCAGCGTGAACGCCTCCCGGGCCCGGTGCAGGTGCGCCCGGGCGTCCCGGGGGCGGCGCCGGCGGCGCAGCTCGCGACCGAACAGCAGCTCGGTGCGGGCGCGCTCGAACCGGTCGGTGTCGGCCGGGTGCAGCCGCAGCGCCGCGTGGAACTCCCGTTCGGCCTCCGGGCCGCCGCGCGGCGCGAGCAACGCCCGGCAACGCGCCGCCAGCGCCCGCCGCGACGGGCTCGCCGTGCTGCTGGCCCAGTGGTCGAACACGGCGAGCGCGGCGGCCGGCCGCCCGCCGTCGTGGGCGGCGGCCTCGACGAGGTACGGCGTGGCCATCACCTGGACCAGCACCTGCCCCCGGCCGGTGCCGGTACGGGCGAGCGCGGACAGCCGGGCCACCGCGTCGGCGTACCGGCCGTCGATCAGGTCCAGCACGCCCAGCGCCCAGCGGGCGTACGCGTCCGGCCGGCTCCCTGGTGCGGCGCCGTCGCCGATCTCGGCGATCCGGGCCAGCGCGGCGTCCCGGTCGGCGCGGACGGCGGCCAGCACAGCGAGGATGCCGAGGTGCACCTGGGCGCAGACGTGCTGGCCGGTGGCGCGGGCGGCGCGCACGCCCTCGCGGGCGGTCTCCGCCGCCGCCTCGTGCCGGCCCAGCCAGTACTCGGCGACTGCTCGCAGTTCCAGCGCTCGGGGCAGCAGGGACAGCTCGCCGCGCGCGCGGGCCACCTCGACCGCCCGGCCGGCGAGCCGGTGCGCGGGACCGTCCACGGCGACGAGCAGGGCGGCCGCGGCGGCGCAGACGAGCGCGCCGGGAGTGAGCGCGGGCCCGGTCAGCCGGCCGCCGAGGACGACGACGCGGCGCAGCGCCGGGCCGCCACGGGCGTGGTCGCCGCGCAGCGTCGCGCCGACGCCCGTAGCGAACGTGGCCAGCAGGTCGAGGTCGGGCGGGTCGCCGGGCCGACGCAGCGCCTCGGCCCGGCGGGCCACTTCGGCGTACCGGTACTGGTCGCCGGTGACGCAGATGGCCTCGCCGGCGCGGACCAGCGCGAGCAGCGCGGCCCGCCGGTCGGTCGGCGCGACCACGTCGGCGGCGGCCAGCAGCGTGGCGACCGCGGCGGCAGGCGCGTCGCAGCGCAGTTGCATCTCGCCGCGGAGCAGGTCCGCCCGGCTGTGCGCCGGCCCGGCGGTCAGGCGGCGCAGCAGCCCCCGGGCCTGGTCCGGGTCGCCGGCGGTCCAGGCACATCGCGCGGCGGCGATGGTCAGCTCGGCGGCGCGCCCTGGGTCGGGGCTCAGCTCGGCGGCCCGGCGCAGCACGACCGCCGCGGCGGCGCGGTCCGGCACCTCGTCGACCGCCGCGCTCAACTCGGCGGCGAGCGTGTCGGCCGGACAGTCGGCGGCGATGGCGTGGCGCAGCGCCCGGCCCAGCGCACCCTCGGCGAGCGTGCCGGCCAGCAGCAGGTGGGCCGTGCGCAGGTCGGCGAGCGGCGCGACGGCGGTGATCATCGTGCGGGCGAGCGGGTGCGGAAACGTCACCCCGCCCGGCCCGGTGCGCAGCAGGCTGGCGGCCTCGGCGGGCGCGAGCGCCTCGACGGTCAGGCCGGCCGCCCACGCGGCGCGGACCAGCGTGGCCGGGTCGTCGCCGGGGTCGAGCGCGGCGAGCAGCACCAGGCGGCGGGTCGGTTCCGGCAGCAGGTCCAGGCGAGCCCGGTACGCGGCGGCGAGCGTGCCGTCCACCGGCGGCGTGCCGGGCAGCGGCGCCTCGCCCCGCCACTGGACCGGGGTGAGCGTGCCGGCCAGGTCGGCCAGCGCCGCCGGGCTGCCCCGGCTGAGCGCGGCCAGCGCCGTGGCCACCGCCGCGGGCGGCCGCTCCCGCAGGCCGGCGAGCATGGCGTGGCACTCGTGGGCGTCCAGCGGGCGCAGCCGGTGGGCGGGTACGCCGTCGACGGTGGCCGGTGCGGTGGCGGTCAGCAGCATCGCCACCGGCAGCCGGCGCAGCCGGCGCGCCACCACCGCCAGGGTCCAGGCGCTCTGCGGATCGCCGATGTCGAGGTCGTCCACCGTGCACAGCAGCGGCCGGTCCGCCGCCGCGGCGGCGAGCAGGGACCGCACCGCCGCGGCCAGGGCCAGGCGCTGCTCGGCCGGGCACCCGTCGCCGCCGAGCGCGCGGCGCAACAGCCGGCGTTGCCGCACCGGGAGCGCGGTGTCCGCGTCCAGCACCGGGTCGAGCAGGCGGTGCAGCCCCGCGTAGGGCAGTGTCGCCTCGTCGGCCAGGCCCGCACCGGCGAGCACCGCGCGCTCCCCCGCCCACCTGCGGGCGTACGCCAGCAAAGCGCTGCGCCCGGAGCCGGGCGGCCCGTGGAACAGCAGCGCACCGCCGTCCTCGCGGTCGAGAAGCCGGCGGATCGCGTCGCACTCCTCGTCCCGGCCCCACAGGTCTATATGCACTGTCGATGCAGAAACCATGCATGCAGTGTCACAGATGGGCAACCCGTCGGAAAAGAGGCGGACACGCTCCCGGGGTGGTCGCCGTGGCGACCACCCCGGGAGCGGACCGGATTCAGGCGCTCGGGCAGGTGTTGCGGTACTCCTGGATCGCCGACCCGCTCGGGCCGGGGCAGAGGAACTGCTCGTAGCGGGTGTCGTCGTCGACGAACCGCTTCAGCCAGGCGACCATCTGCTTCGCCGTCGGCGTGTTCGTCGTCTGCGGGAAGAAGTGGCTCGCGCCGTCCAGCTCCAGGTACGCCTTCTCGGACGACGCCGGGATGCTGTTGTAGAACGGGATCGAGTGGGTCGCCACCGGCGCCACACTGTCGGTCTCGCCGCCGATGATGAGCGTCGGCACCCGCACCTCGGACCAGGTCTTGTCCAGGTTCCACGGCGCCAGCGGGACGGCGGCCTGCAACGACGGCCGGGCCGCCGCCGCCTCCAGGCTGCCGCCGCCACCCATCGAGTGCCCGGCCACGGCGAGCCGGGACGAGTCGATCCGGCCGCGCACCGAGCTGCGCTCGGTCAGGTAGTCCAGCGCGGCCAGGAGCTGGCGGCCCCGGCTGTCCGGCTGGTCCAGCCGGGTGTTGGTCTCGATGCCGATCACCACGAAGCCGTGCGAGGCGATCCGCGGCCCGAGCCAGCTCAGGCTGGACCAGGAGGCGGTGTAGCCGGGCGAGATGGCGACCGCGCCGAAGGTGCCCTCGGCGGTGCTGGTCGGGTAGTAGATGACGCCGCCGCCGAAGCCGGTAACGCTCAGCGAGGAGACGTTTATCGACGAGGTGGCGAACGGGCCGCGGCTGGCCTCCAGGATGGCGCTCGTGGGCGCCGGGCCGCGCTCGTAGGGACTGGCGGCGTTCGCCGCGGCCGGCACGGCGAGGGCGCCGCCGGTGGCGAGCAGCGCGGCCACGGCGAGGCGGGCGAGGGCACGGACGGGGGTACGGGAACGGGTGGTGGTGGCCACGTCGGTCACTCCTTGCGCCGGAATTACATCGACATGCGTCAGCATCGATGCCCGGCCGCCGGTGCGCATCGGTGAAATCACCGGTCCCCGGGCGGTGACCCGGCCGTGACATGCACGGCGGACGATTGCCCCATGCATCCGACGCGACGGCACCTGACCCGGCGGCACCTGCTCGGCGCCACAGCGGCAGCGGGCGTCACCGGCCTGGCCACCGGCTGCGACCCGGACCGCCCGGCGGGCGGGACCGCGGCGTCCGACGACGCGCCCGCCCTGGATCCGGCCAGTTGGGACAACGTCCGCGCCCAGTTCGCGCTCGACCCCTCCCGGGCGCACCTGGCCACGTTCGTCTTCGCCCCGCACCCGGCCCCGGTACGGGCCGCCGTGGCCGTCCACCGGGCCGGCCTCGACCGGGACGCTTCCGGCTACCTGGCCGCGCACGAGGAACGGCTGGACCGCGCGGTGCTCGCTGCGGCGGCCGGGCACCTCGGCGCCCGCTCGGACCACATCGCGCTCACCGACTCCACCACCATGGGCCTCGGCCTGGTCCACAGCGCGATCCGGCTGCGACCGGGCGAGGAGGTGCTGACCACCGAGCACGACTTCTACGCCACGCACGAGGCGCTGCGGTTGCGCGCCGAACGCGACGGGGTGACGGTGCGCCGGGCCCGCCTCTACCGGGACGCGGCCACGGCCACGGCGGACGAGATGGTCGCCGGCCTGACCGCGGCGCTCACGCCCCGCACCCGGGTGGTGGCGCTGACCTGGGTGCACTCCAGCACCGGCGTGAAGCTGCCGGTACGCCGGCTGGCCGAGGCGGTCCGCGAGCGCAGCCCGGAGGCGTTGCTCTGCCTCGACGCGGTGCACGGCTTCGGCGCCGACGCGTCCACACCCGAGCAGCTCGGCTGCGACGTGCTGGTCTCCGGCTGCCACAAGTGGCTGCTCGGGCCGCGCGGCACCGGCCTGGTCTGGGCCGCCGAGCGGGCGTGGGCGCGGATGACGCCGGTGATCCCGACCTTCGACGGGCGGGCCATCGGGCGTTGGATGGCCGGCGGGACCGGCGGGGCGCCCGTGCCGCCGGGCCTGGCGCACACGCCCGGCGGCTACCACAGCTTCGAGCACCGGTGGGCGCTCGCCGACGCGTTCGCGTTCCACCGGCGCATCGGCCCGGCCCGGGTCGCCGAACGCACCCGGGAGCTGGCGAACCGGCTCAAGGATGGGCTGGCCGGGATCCGGGGCGTCCGGCTGGTCACGCCGCGCGCAGCCGACCTGTCCGCCGGGGTGGTCTGCTGCGAGGTGGCGGGCGTGCCGGCGGACCGGGCGGTGGACCGGCTGCGGTCGGCCGGCGTGATCGCCAGCAGCACCCCCTACCGGCCGTCCTACCTGCGCTTCGGCGCGACGATCGCCAACGGCGAGCAGGACGTGGATTCGGCGCTGCGGGCGGTCCGCACGCTGGTCTGAGCCGGCCCGGCTGTCACTCGGTGAACTCGCAGAAGGACAGCACCCTGTCGAACCGCCGTGCGGCGAGGTCGTCGTGGCGGATCAGGAACCGCGCGTTGACGTACTCCTCGTCCGGTACGCCGAACTGGGCCAGCGGCACCCATTCGCGCATCACCCGCTGTTCTTCCTCGTAACGGGCCACCATCCGCTCCGCGCGGGGCAGGGACCACCCCTGCTGAACCCGCTCCGGGTCCATCATGATCACCTCGGGCGGATCCTGCGCGGAGATGGTGTAGCCGCCGACGAAGACGTCGTGCTGAATCCACCAGTCCCGCTCCGGCCAGAGCTGCTCGACCAGCGCGCTCATCTCCTTGCGATGCGGCATGTCGCGCAGGAGCTGGATCTGGGTGTCGCACAGCCACTCCTCCGAGCGGTCGAGCCAGTCCGGCAGCTCCGCCTGGACGGCCGCGTACATCTCGTGCTCGGGGGTGAGGAAGGACTCCCGGGCGGTCCCGGCGGGTAGGACGTACTCGCCGTCGGCCGTCTCGGCGCCGGCCGGGACGTACACGACCCGCGAGTACGCCTTCTCGTTCTCGATGCCGCAGGCGTCCTGTGCGCCCTCCTGGTCGAGGAAGAACAGCAGCGTGCCGTCGGCCGGCAGGGCGAGGTCGGGAACCCGGGGCAGCGCCGCGCAGTCGAGCCGGAGCAGGAACGGCAACGGCAAGCCCGCCGGGCACGTGGGCCACGGCATGCCCACCGGCAGCCGCGGCCGCCCGCCCCGCCGCACGGCGTGCACGCCCTCCTCGCGCTGCCAGGCGTGGATCCGGAACCGGATCAGCTCCGCGAAACGGGCCACCTCGTCCTCGGGCACACCCTGCTCGATCGCCGCCCGCCGGAATTGATCTCTCTCGTTCATGATCGTGGAGGGTAGCCGCACCGTCCGACATGGAGCGTGGACCGGGATCATGGCCCGGTACGCGGCCGCACCGCCGGCGACCAGGTCACGTCGTAGCGGTCGGCGGCCACCGCCTCGGCGAACGCGGTCGCCGCCGCCGGTGAGCCGGCGATGCGCCAGTCCTTCTCCTTGTCCACCTCGAACCAGATCAGCCCGATCAGGCCCGGATAGCGGGGCAGGGCGCGGAACGTGTCCCGGATCCACCGCGCCTTGTGCCCGGCGGCGTCGGCCGCGCCGGTCTCGGTGACCACGAGCGGCTTGCCGGTGACCTTGCGGACCTCCGCGATCGTCGGGCCGAAGATCTGGTCGAACGACCAGTACGTCTTGGTGAACGCGCCGCTGCCGTAGTAGCCGGTGACGCCGACCCAGTCGACGTACTCGTCGCCCGGGTAGAGCCCGGTGACCCCGGCGGTCGTCTTGTCCCAGCGCGCGTTCGGGCTCCACACCCAGGTGACGTTCGTGGCGCCGGCGGCGGTGAAGACGTCGTGCACGTGCCGCCAGGCGCGGACGTAGTCGCCGGGGCGGTTGCCGTTGGCCCGCTCGCACCAGGGGTACCAGTCGCCGTTCATCTCGTGCGCGAAGCGGATCGCGACCGGGTAGCCCAGCGACCGCACCCCCTCCGCCCAGGAGCGCAGGTACGCGTCGAAGTCGCCGCGCGCGATCCGGGACAGCCGGTAGTCCGGCTGGGTGGCGCGCAGCCGGTCGATCTGCCTGTCGGTCAGGCCGGTGCGGCGGGCCGCCTTGTCGACCGTGTGGTCCCACGGCTCCCAGCCGAGCATCGGCATCATGCCCCGCTCGGCGATCCGGTCGAACAGGCTCCGGTCGAACTCGGCCGACGCCCAGTCGGCGCCGAAGAGCATCACCTGCGGCGCGCGCCCGGCCGCCTCGGCGAAGCTGTCGACCGGCGCGAAGTCGTACGGTCCCTTGTCCGTCATCACGCCGAAGAACGCCTGCCCGGGCGGCGGGAACGGGCCGCCGCGCGGGCTCGGCACGACCGCCGCCGGCACGTCGGTGCTCGCCTGCGGCGTCGCCGGGGCGGGCCGTTGCGCCGAGGCGTCGGTGCCCGGGTCGCGCCACGCGCCCGGCGCCACCACGAAGGCGTACGCGAGCAGCAGCAACCCGGCCAGCGCCAGGCCCATCCGGGGCAGCGTCGGCCTCAGCACGGCACACCGCCCTCGGTCACGGTCCGGGGTACCACCTGCGGTTCCCGGGCCGGTTCGGCGGCCCGGTCCCGGCGGGCCCGCAGACTCTCCGCCCAGGAGATCAGCGGCGGGGCGAGCCCGGTCAGCAGCGTCAGCACCGGCCAGACCCGCAGCAGCGGGTAGTCGTGATCCAGCGCGAAGCTCGCCGCGAGCAGCCCGGCGGCGGCGAGCGCCCAGCACAGGTGCAGCCGGAACGTACGCGCCGACTCGACAGTGCGCAGCGCACCCTTGGCGGTGACCACGAAGCCGAGCTTGCGGCGCAGCAGCGCGCCCACCGCGGCGGCCACGTACACCGGCCCGGCGAACAGGGCGAGCGCCATGCCGACCATGCCCACCTCCTCCCGCTCGTGCGGGGCGATGTTGAATCGGCGCAGCCACAGCCAGAGCAGGAACCAGGTGCCGATGGTGGAGCCCCACAGCGTTGCCCAGATCTGCGGGTCGAGCCGGCCCGCGTCGACGCCGGTCAGCAGGTAGAGCGCGGTGGCGGCGTTGCCGAGCAGCAGGCTCACCGCCACGCTCGGGTAGTAGAACTGGAGCAGGCGGTACTGCCAGCGGCGGCGGGACGGCAACTCGCGCGGCGTACGCAGCTCGCGGCGGAGCAGGATCTCGCAGATCCCGGCCGCCCAGCGCTTCTGCTGGTTGAAGTAGTCCGCCCAGGAGGTCGGTCCCTCGCCGAGCGCCACCACGTCCGGGGTGTAGACGCCCTTCCACCGGTTGCCGGTGGCCGGGTTGACGGCGGCGTGCACGCGGATGCTGGTGAGGTGGTCCTCGATGATCGAGTCCTGGTAGCCGCCGATGGTCCGCCAGGCCGCCGGGCGGTAGAGGTGCCCGGTGCCGGTCAGCAGCGGCGCGTCCAGTCCGTTGCCGCCGCGGGCGATCAGCCCGTTGTAGAGGTACTGCTGCACCGAGGCGCCGTGGGCGACGAAGTTCTGGTGCATGTTGCCGTACACCTGGGGGGTCACCACGAACGCGACGTCCGGGTCGCGGAAGTAGCCGAGCGTGCGTTCCAGGAAGTTCGGCAGCGGCACGTGGTCCGGGTCGACGTTCGCGACCACGTCGTAGCGGTGCTCGTGCTCGGCCCGCCAGGCGTTGTGGTTGCCGGACTTGGTCCGGGCCCGGAACTCGCCGCCGGGCCGGTTGTACTCGGGCCGGCCCTTGCGGGTGAAGTGGCGGACGCCCAGCCGCGCGGCCATCGCCCGGACCGCCGGGTCGTCGCCCTCGTCGAGGATCCACACGTCGACGTGCCCGCAGTAGACGATCTCCCGCAGCCGGCGCAGTGTCCGCTCGGCGACCTCGATCGGCTCCTTGCTCGGCACGATCGTGGTGAGCAGGGCGACCCGCAGGCCGACCGGCGGGTCGACCGGCACCGGGTCCCGGGCGTGGTAGGCGAAGACCCAGACCACCACGTTCTGCGCCAGGCGGATCAGTTCGACGCCGACGACGACGCAGAACGCGAGCCGGGCGGCGACGGTCTGCCAGCCGCCGAGGCCGACGACGCCGGGCCCGGGCACGTGCTGGGGCAGCAGCAGCCAGCCGACGAAGACCAGGCCGGCGGCGCTGTTGACGAGCACCAGCAGCGTCAGCACCAGCCGCGCGGCGACCGAGGCGGTGGGGCGGAACTCGACCGCCGCGTCGGGGCGGCGGGGCGGTCGCAGCGGGCCGGCGGTGGCACCGCAACGGGCGTACGCGAGGCGGGCGCGGACGTTGCGCTGCCGGCGGTCCGGATCGGCCGGCGTCCCGGGCGGGACGGGCGCGATCGGGCGGGCACCCGGCGGCCCGGCCGTCGTGGCGCGGGACGGGCGTGTATCGGCGGCGACGGCCACGTTTCCCCCATGGTCTGCAGGCTCTGGAGCCGACCGAATGCTAAGCCGACAATTAACCGCAAAAGGGGCGAATCAGGCGGAGGTCGCCCGATCGTCGACGGTCACCACGGGAGCTGGTCCGCCACGGCGAGCAGCGCGACGAGAGCCAGCACGGCGACGGCCCCGGCGACTCGTGCCCGGGACAGGGCGACCCCGCCGAGCACCGCCCAGGCCGGCACCGTGAACAGCAGGTTCGCCGCCGACCAGACCGGCGCGGCCTGCGCCAGCGCCAGCAGTCCGAGCGCCGGCACCAGCGCCCAGGCGGTGCAGATCGCGGCGGCGTACCGCAGCGGAAGGCTGAACAGCGCCAGCCCGGCCAGCACGCCGCCGAGCACGGCGACGCCGAACAGGTCACCGGGCGTGGCCGCCAGCACGGCGGCGCCGGGTCGCACGCCGGACGACAGATGACCGCCGTCGCGCAGGCCGGCGGCGAGCAGCGCGGCGGCCGGGAGCAGCCCGAGGACCACCGCGGCCAGCCACCTGACGGCGACACGGCGACGGAACGCCAGCACGATCCAGCCGTGGCCGGCGAGCAGCAGCAACGCCACCGGCTGGCAGAGGCCCAGCAGCAGCACCGCGCCCGCGTAGGGCATGAGCCGCCGCAGGGCCGGCCGGTCCAGCGCGGGCACCAGCAGCCAGGTGGCGAGTACGGCGGCGAACACCGCCAGGGCGTACGGCTGCGCCTCCTGCGCGTACCGGATCGAGGTCGGCAGCACCGCGAAGATCGCCCCGGCCGCCAGGCCGGCGGCGGGCGTGGCGATCCGGGCGGCGAGCGCGCCGACGAGCGCCGCGGCCCCGATCATGGCCAGCAGCGACGGTACGCGCAGCGCCAGGTCGGCCGCGCCGAACAGCGCCGCCCAGCCGCGCAGGAAAAGGTGGTACGGCCCGAGCGCGACCTCGTCGCCGGTCAGGGCGGCACCGATCCCCGGCCACGGCGACGTGATCGCGCGCCGGGTCGCGAGTTCTCCGGCGCTCGGCGCCGACGCGGTGATCCGGGCGACGCCGAGCGCACCCGTGAGGGCCGCCGGCAGCAGCCAGGCCGCGATCCGCCAGCGCCACACGGCGGTCGCGGCGCGGGCGGTGGCCCGGCGCGGCCGGTCCTCGCCCCACGGGTCCTCGACCGCGGCGTCCCCGAGCCGGGGCAGGACCATGGTGTCCGCGTCCATCATCGTGACTCACGCATCCCTGTGGGTGCCGGCGACCGGGATCCAGCCGGGGCTGGATGACATCCTGGAGCCTACTGAGCCAAAAACGACATAACGCCAATATGAGATGAAAGGGTCCGCCGATCGCCCCGTGGACGACCGGCGGACCCGGCTCAGCGAAGGTCGACGGTCGTCCAGCGGGGCGAGGCGGCGGTGATCTCTACGGTGTCGCCGGTCAGCGTCGTCCGCGCCTGGACGTCGCGCCGGGCGCTCGTGCCCACCCAGACATCGACCTCTCCGGGCTCCACCACGCGCGTGAGCGTGCGGTCGGTGAAGGCCAGCCGCGTGTTCGGCACGGTCAGCTCGACGGTCACCGAGGCGCCCGGCTCCAGGCGCACCCGCCGGTAGCCGAGCAGCTGCGCCACCGGCCGGGTCACCGAGGCGACCAGGTCACGGCCGTAGAGCTGCACCACGTCGTCACCGGCGACCGGGCCGGTGTTCGTCACCCGCACCGACACCTTCAGCGCCTCGCCGGTCGGCACCTCGGCCGGCACGGTCAGGTCGGTGTACGCGAACGTGGTGTAGGACAGCCCGTGCCCGAACGGCGCGACCGGCGTCGCCGGCAGGTTGGTGCCGTTCATGCCCGCCCCCAGCTTCGGGTGCAGGTACGAGTACGGCTGCGCGCCCGCCGAGCCGGGCAGGGTGACCGGCAGCCGGCCGGACGGGTTGACCCGTCCGGAGAGCACACCCGCGATCGCCCCGGCGCCCTCCTCGCCCGGGAAGAACGTCTGCACCACCGCCGCGCACCGGGACAGCGCCCAGCCGAGTGCGTACGGGCGGCCGGTGAGCAGCACGAGGACGACCGGGGTGCCGGTGTCCAGCACCGCCTCGACGAGCTGGCGCTGCACGCCGGGCAGCTCCAGGTCGTCCCGGTCGCAGCCCTCGCCGACGGTGCCGCGCCCGAACAGGCTGGCGTGGTCGCCGACCACGAGGACCGCCACGTCGGCGGCGGACGCGGCGGCGAGCGCCTCGTCGAACCCGGACCGGTCCGCCGAGTCCACCTCGCAGCCGGTCGCGAAGGTGACCCGGTCGGCGCCGAACTCGGCGCGCACCGCCTCCAGGACGGTCGGCACCTCGAAGCCGGTCTCCACGCCCGGGTGGTGGGCCAGCACGTGGTTGAGGAACGAGTAGCAGCCGAACAGCGCGCCCTGCCGGTCGGCGTTCGGCCCGACGACCGCCACCCGGCGGCCCGCCGGCAGCGGCAGCACGCCCTCGTTGGCGACCAGGACGACCGACTCCTCGGCGAGCCGGCGGGCGATCGACCTGTGCTCCGGCGAGTCGAGGTCGATCGCGCCCGGCGGCTCGTCGTCGAACGTGGCGTCGAGCAGCCCGAGTTCCTGCTTCTGGCGCAGGACGCGCAGCACCGCCCGGTCGACGAGCGCCTCGTCGACTCTGCCCGTCCGCACCGACTCGGTCAGGGTCAGGAAGGCGTCACCGGTGGGCAGCTCGATGTCGAGGCCCGCGCTCAGCGCCTGCACGGCCGCGTCCGCGTTGTCGGCCGCGACGTGGTGCAGCAGGTTGAGGAAGGCGACGCCGTAGTAGTCGGCCACCACCGTCCCGTCGAAGCCCCACCGCTCCCGCAGCAGATCGGTGAGCATGGTCGGATCGGCGGCGACCGGCACGCCGTCGATCTCCGCGTACGAGTGCATGACGCTGCGCGCGTCGCCGTCCCGGATCGCCATCTCGAACGGCGGCAGCAGCACGTCGGCGACTTCCCGGGGACCGGCGTGCACCGGGCCGAAGTTGCGCCCGGCCCGCGAGCCGGAGTAGCCGGCGAAGTGCTTCAGCGTCGCGAGCACGCCCTGCGACTGGAGTCCCCGCACGTACGAGGTGCCGATGGTGCCGACGAGGTACGGGTCCTCGGCGATGCACTCGTCGACCCGGCCCCAGCGGGGATCCCGGATCACGTCCAGCACCGGGGACAGTCCCTGGTGGATGCCGAGCGCGCGCATCGAGGCACCGATCGCCGCCGCCATCTCGGTGACCAGCTCCGGGTCGAACGCGGCACCCCAGGCCAGCGGCGTCGGGAAGGTCGCCGCCTTCCACGCCGACAGGCCGGTCAGGCACTCCTCGTGCACGATGGCCGGGATGCCCAGCCGGGTGCCCGTCACCAGGTCCCGCTGGAACTTCCACAGCCAGGCGGCGCGGGCGGCGGCGTCGACCGGACGGGTGCCGTAGGCGCGGGTGAGGTGACCCAGGCCGTGCCGGGAGAAGTCGTCGAGCCGGCCGCTGTCGGCGAACTCGCCCTGCAGGGGCGCGACCGCCTCACCGTCCTCCTTCTCCCAGAACCCGACGAGCTGCGCGACCTTCTCCTCGATCGTCATCCGAGCGAGCAGTTCCCGTACGCGCGTCTCGGCGTCGTGTCCGTCCGGCCGGTCGTGGTCCGAACCTGCCTGAGCCGGTACCGGCCCGTCCACCACCGCGTGGACCTCTGTCATGGTGTGCCTTTCCACTGGTTGTGCTGGTGCCGCCGCCGCTCAGCCCTTGACCGCGCCCTGGAGACCGCCCACGATCTGCTTCTCCGCCAGGGTGAAGAACAGCAGCGCCGGCAACATCGCCAGCGACGTGAAGGCGAGGACTCCCGCGGTGTCGGTGGTGTACTGGCTGGAGAAGTTCTGCACGCCCAGCGGCAGGGTGTGCAGGTTGACGTCCCCGAGGACGAGCAGCGGCAGGAGGAACGCGTTCCAGCTCGCCACGAACGCGAGGATGCCGACGGTGACGACCGCGGGCCGCGACAGCGGCAGCACGATCCGCCAGAGGAAGCCGAGCCGGCCGGCGCCGTCGATGGCGGCCGCGTCCTCCAGCTCCCGCGGGATGGCCGACAGGAACGGCCGCAGGATGACGATCGTCAGCGGCAACGAGAAGGCCACCTGCGGAAGGATCACCGCGTAGTAGGAGTTGATCAGGTTCAGGTCGCGCAGCATGAGGTACAGCGGCAGGATCGCCGCGCCGGCTGGGAACAGCAGGCCGAGGGTGAAGAAGGTGTAGAGCCCTTCGCGGCCGCGGAACGTGTAGCGGGCGAGCACGAACGCGGCGGCCATGCCGAGCACCACCACGCCGAGCGTGGTGCCGAGGGCGACCACGGCGCTGTTGAACGCCTGCTTCCAGAAGTCGCTCTGGGTCAGCACCCGGTAGTAGTTGTCCCAGACCCACGGGTCCGGCAGGCCGGCCGGGTCGTCCACGATCTGCGGCGTGGTCCGGAAACCGCCGACGACGACGTACACGACGGGTGCGATCGACACGGCCGCGACCGCGAGCGCGATCGCGTACGTCAGCGGCGAGCTCCACTGCACCGGCCGGCGCCCGGCCGAGGGGGCGGATACGGAGTTCACGGCCACTGTCACTTCCCCTTCCGGGTGATGGCACCCTCGATGTCCCGGCGGAGCAGGAACCGCTGGAACAACAGCGCCGCGACGAACGAGATGGCGAACAGGATCACGGCCACCGCGTTGCCGTAGCCCCAGAGCCGGGCGAAGAAGCCGTTGTCCACCATGTACGTCGCCATGGTGGCCGAGGCGCCGAGGGACCGTACCGCCGGCACCGAGGTCACCCAGATCATGTCGAAGACCTGCAGCGAGCCGATCATCGACAGGAACATCCAGATCCGGATGGTGGGGCCGAGCAGCGGCAGCGTGACGTGGCGCTGGATCTGCCACCAGCTCGCGCCGTCGATCTCGGCGGCCTCGTTCAGCTCCTGCGGCACGTTCGACAGGCCGGCGAGCAGCAGGATGATGGCGAAGCCGACGTATTTCCAGGTCAGGACGAACAGCAGCGTCCAGATCACCACGTCCAGGTCGGCCAGCCACGCCTGCACCAGGCCGCCGAGCCCGATCGACTGCAGCAGCGCGTCGAGCGTGCCGTTCTCGGTCAGGATCAGCTTCCACATGATGCCGACGGTGACCTCGGCCAGCACGTACGGCACGAACACCAGCAGGCGGAACGCCGAGCGCCCGCGGAAGCGGCGGTTGAGCAGGAGGGCGATGCCCAGCGCGACCGGACCCTGGATCAGCAGCGACCCGAACACGATGATCGCGTTGTTGCGCAGCGCGTCCAGGAAGATCGGGTCCTGGAAGGCGAGCGTGTAGTTGCGGAAGCCGACGTACTCGGTGGGCGGGCCGACGCCGCGCCAGCGGAACAGGCTGTAGTAGAACGCGAAGCCCATCGGCACGAGCACGAACATCACGTAGATGACGACCGCGGGCGTGGTCAGCCCGATGATCTCGTACCACTTGCGACGGGTCTCGGCGCGGCGGGAGGCGGCCCGTGCGCCGCCGGGCCGGAGGCCCGCCGGCGGCGCTTTCGCGCCGACGGCGGGCGTACGGGTCTGCGATGCGGACGTCACTTGCTTGCGGCCGCCTTCATGGCCGAGACGACCTTCTCAGGTGTCCCGTTGCCGGCGAAGATCGCGACGATCGCGTCGTTCATCGCGGTGCCGACGGTGCTGCCGAAGGCCGTGTCCAGCCAGAGCTGGACGTAGGTGGCCGACGCGGTGGACTCCAGGATGGACTTCAGCGCCGGGTCGGTGACGCCGTCGGCAGCACCCTTGGCGACGGGCAGGCCGGTGCCGGTGGCGGCGTAGCCCTTCTGCACCTCGGGGCTGACGATGTACTTGAGGAACTCGACGCACTCGGCCGGGGCGTTCTTGGCGCAGGCGAAGCCGTCGCCGCCGCCGAGGGCCGCCTTCGGGTCACCGGCGGAGCCGGAGATCGCCGGCACCGGGAACCAGCCGAGGAACTTGCCCAGGGCCGCCTTGTCCGTGGCGACGGTGTCCAGCGTGCCGCGGTTCCAGTCGCCCATCAGCTCCATCGCGGCCTTGCCGTTTGCCAGAAGGCCGTTGGCGCTGGTCGGGTCGTTCTGACCCGGCGTGGCGATGAAGTTGTTCTGGAACGGCTTAGTGTCGATGAAGGTCTTCAGGTCCTGGCCGGCCTTGACGAAGCACGGGTCGTCGAAGGTCCGGTCCTTGGAGGCCTTCTTCAGCGTGTCGACCGAGCAGGCACGCAACGCGAAGTTGTACCACCAGTGCGCGGCCGGCCACTTGTCACCGGCGCCGAGGGCGATCGGAACGACGTTGATCGCCTTGAGCTTGGTGACGGCGGCGTTGAGCTCGTCGAAGGTGGTCGGCGGCGCCGTGATGCCCGCCTTCGCGAACATGTCCTTGTTGTACCAGATGCCCTCGATGCCCATCCGGAACGGCAGGCCGTACTGCTTGCCCTCCACCTGCCAGATCTCGGCGGCGCTGCCGATGTCGGCCACCTCGCCCTTCACCTGGTCGGTGATGTCCTTGAGGTAGTCGGCCTCGACCTGCTCGCGCATCTCGCCGCCGCCCCACGCCTGGAAGATGTCCGGCGGGTCGTTGCTCAGCAGCGCGGCGGGGAGCCGGGTGCGCTGGAGCTGGTTCGTCTCGATCGCCTCGATCTCGATCTTGACGGTCGGGTGGGCCGCGGAGAAGTCCTTGGCGACCTTCTCCCAGTACGTCTTGCCGGGTCCGTCCTGCGACGCGTTGTGCCACCAGGTCAACGTCACCGGGTTCTTGTACAGCTCGCTCTCGGCGGCCTTCTCCTCGTCGCCACCACCACTGCACGCGGAGGCCAGCAGAGCGCTTGTCACAAACAGTGCCAGGGCGGCACCAGCACGGCGCTTCATCACCACAGATGTCTCCTCGACCACTCAGTCGGGTTACCTGCCGGGGAGTTTTACAGGGCCGTAACGTGAAGTCAATCGGTATCGATAACGTTTTCGACATCGTCTTCGATCCCCCTGGAAGTGCCCTCTATCATCGTCGGCGTGGTGTTCCAGGAGCGCGTCAAGATGTCGGACGTGGCACGTACGGCCGGCGTCTCGGTGGCAACTGTATCGAAGGTTGTCAATGGTCGGTACGGCGTCGCGCAGGCCACCGTCGAACGCGTCCAGCAGGTGATCCACGAGCTGGGGTACGAGGCCAGCCTGGGGGCGCAGAGCCTGCGCAGCCACCGGACGAACGTGCTGGGCATCCTGGTCGCCGAGTTCGAGCCGTTCTCCACCGAGCTGCTCAAGGGCGCGTCCCGCGAGGTCGCCGGCAGCGGCTACCAGTTGCTCGCCTACTCCAGCGGTGACGGCGAGGGCGCGGCCATAGGGTGGGAGCGGCGCTCCCTGGCGCGGCTGTCCGGCACGCTCATCGACGGCGCCGTGATCGTGACGCCGACGGTGGTCGAGACCAAGCACGGCTTCCACGTGGTGGCCGTCGACCCGCACACCGGCCCGTCCGGCCTGCCCACCGTCGACTCCGACAACTTCGCCGGCGCGGTGCTGGCCACCGACCACCTGCTGTCGCTCGGGCACCGGCGGATCGCGCACATCAGCGGCCGCCCCGACCTGGAGTCGGCCCGGCTGCGCGAGGCCGGGTTCCGCAAGGCGATGGCCGACGCGGGCGTGCCGGTGGACGAACGGCTCGTGCGGGTGGGCGGTTTCCGCACCGAGACCGCCGCCAGCACTGCGGCCGAGCTGCTCGCGCTCGCCGACCGGCCGACCGCGATCTTCGCCGGCAACGACCTCTCGGCCATCTCCACGGTGGACGTGGCCCGCGGCCTCGGCCTGCGCGTACCGGAGGACCTTTCGGTCATCGGCTTCGACAACATCCCCGAGTCGGCGCTCGTCGACCCGCCCCTCACCACGATCCGGCAGCCGCTGCAACGCATGGGCGCCGAGTCGCTGCGCCTGCTGATCGACCTCATCGCCGGCGTCGAGCGGGACACCCACATCCAGCTCCCCACCGAGCTGGTCGTCCGGGCCTCCTGCCACCCGCTGCGCTGACGCGGGCTCACCCTCCCCGCCCAGATGATTGACGGACGGCTATCGGCGTCCGTAATGTTTCGGGCTACTTCCGGAAGGTTGATCGGAAGTTTCGGAAGCCGCATCGTCAGTCCACCCTGGCGCCCGCCGAACCGTTCCACGGCGCGGCGTCTCCGGCACCGCCACCGCCGGCCCCCGGGCCGCGCGCACCCTCCCGAAAGGAACGACCATGAAGCTGAGACGATGGCTCGCCGCCGGCGCCGTCGCCGTCGCGACCGCCACCGCCCTCAACGTCGTCCCCGCGACGGCCGGACGCCCGTACGACCCGGCCGCGCAGAGCCTGCGTGAGCTGGCCAAGCGCCACGGCCTGTACGTGGGCACCGCCGTGGACATGGCCGCACTCAACGACGCCTCCGAGCCGCGCTACCGCGAGCTGGCCGCGTCGGAGTTCTCGACCGTGACCGCAGAGAACGTGATGAAGTGGGAGAGCCTCGAGCCCACCCGGGGCACCTACAACTGGGGCCCGGCCGACGAGCTGGTCGAGTTCGCCCGCAAGAACAACCAGCGGGTCCGGGGCCACGTGCTGGTCTGGCACAACCAGCTGCCCGCATGGCTGACCAGCGGTGTCGCGGACGGCTCGATCAGCAAGGCCGAGCTGCGCCAGATCCTGCGCAACCACATCACCGCCGTGGTCACCCACTTCAAGGGCAAGATCTGGCAGTGGGACGTGGTGAACGAGGCGGTCAGCGACCCCTGGGACACCCCGTCCACCCTGCACTACAAGGGGTTCTGGGCGCAGAACCTCGGGCCCGGCTACATCGCCGACGCGTTCCGCTGGGCCCGCGCCGCCGACCCGAAGGCGCTGCTGTTCTACAACGACTACAACATCGAGGCGTTCGGCTCCGGCAACCCGGCCGACGACAAGACGCAGTTCGTCTACAACATGGCCCGTGACCTGCGGGCCAAGGGTGTGCCGATCGACGGCGTGGGCGCACAGGGCCACCTGGGCACCCAGTACGGCAACTTCAGCACGCTCCAGGTGGTCGCGGCGCTGCGCAAGTTCGCCGGGCTCGGGCTGGCCACGGCCCTCACCGAGGTGGACGTGCGCAGCCAGATCACCGAGGGGGTGGAGGCCGGCGACTCCGCGGAGATCAACCCGCGCCTGCAGGCGTCCGCGGCGGGCTTCAGCGTGCTGATGCAGGCCTGCCTGGCCGAGCGGCACTGCCTGTCGTTCACGCTCTGGGGCTTCACCGACAAGCACTCCTGGGTGCCCGGTGCGTTCTCCGACCCGCCGGAGGGCCTGGCCACCGTCTACGACGAGAACTACCAGCCGAAGCTGGCGTACCACGAACTGAAGGCCGACCTGATGTTCTCCGGTCCGCCCTACGTGCTGCCGCGCATCCCGCAGCACCCGCGCCGCTGACTGTCGCGCGGAGGGGCCGGCCTGCGGGCCGGCCCCTCCGTCGCGGTGCGCCACGGGATCACGCTCACGCCGCCCGGCGCCGGCCCAGTTCCGACTCCAGCCGTCCGATGAGCGTCTTGCGGGCCTTGCCGCCGCGTTCCCGGCGCAGCGCCGCGTCGAGCTGGCGGGTGTCGAGGTCGCGGACCAGTTTGACCGCCTCGGTCACCGGCAGCTCGTTGATCTGCTCGGCGGCGGTGGCGTCCCGGCGGGCCCGCTTCGCCGGGCCCGTGTTCGGCACGTACTGGCGGCCGGAACGCGACGCGCGGCGCTTGCGGGTGTCGGTGGCCCGCCGTTCGGTCTCCGACAGCTCCTCCCACGCCCGTTCAGGCAGGTAACGGCGCGTTTCGCCGCCGCTGCGGGCACGCGTGTCACCGCTGCGGGTCTGCCACTTCTCGCCGCCCCAGCGTTGCAGCGAGCGCTGCCGTGCGTCCTTCGGACCCTCGAATCCCCCGCCGGCCTTCTTGTACTCGTTCGTCAGCAGCTGCGACTTGCGGGCCGACCACTGCCCGGGCCGTCCGCCCTTGTCGGAGGCGCGGATCTCGGCCTTGAGGCGCTCCCGCAGTTCCGGCTCGGTGTACTTCGCCATGACGCAGCGTTACCCGGACCGGCAGCGGCCATGCCGGTCAGCGGGACGACGGCCGGTAGACCAGATCCATCGTGTCGCTGCGGCCGGACCAGTCCAGCCGCAGCCGCCAGCACCCGGCGGCCGGCAGGTCGACGATGGACGGCCCGGGCCCGCCCGCCACCTCCCGGACGACCGGGGTGTCCGTCCCGTCCCGCGTCGCGGTGATCACCAGCGGGGTCCGCGGTGCCGGCTCGGACCGGCCGGGCTCGGGGCGGGACACCCAGAGGATCTTGTTGTTCGCGCCGTCGCCGCGCGCGTGCACCAGCGGATACGCGAACAGGATCGCCACGATGTCGCCCCGGGTGCCGAAGACGTGCCGGATCCGGGTGTCGCCGGTGAACCCGGCATCCGCCCAGTCCGGCAGCCGGCCGGTCTCCAGTCGCTCGGCGCAGGCCGCCGGCGCGGCCGGTCCGGTGGCGGGCACGGTGCCCGTGGCCGGCCCGCCGGCCGGTTGCGCGGCCGGGCCGGCGGTGCACCCGGCCAGCAGCAGGACCGGCACCAGTAGGACTCTTCTCGGAACGGACATCCGGCCTCCCCCGTTGACGACTCTCGTCGACAGGACACCGCCCGGCGTCCCGAGGTTCCCGCCGCACTCACTCGAGCGAGGACGCGATGTCGAGCGCCTGCTCACGGGTCAGGTCGCCCTCCAGCCGGTAGCTCACCCCGGCCCGCTCCCAGATCAGCGTGGCGGCGGACAACCGCGCGGTGGCGACCCGTTCCGTGCCCGAGCGGTCCACGTACGCGAGCGCGTGCGGACCACCGACCCAGATCGCGAACTCGCCGCCGACGTGGGTGAGCGTCACGTCCGCCCCGAGGGACCGCTTGTGGAACACGATGTCGAGCGAGCCGTCGAAGGCGTCCAGCCGGACCGTCCCGCCCCGGTAGAGCAGGCTGGCGACCCGGTGGGCGCCGGTGCCGTCCGGATCGGCGACGAGCACGTGTTCCGGTGCGCCGAGCCGGGCCGGTACCCGGATCGGGAAGCGGACCTGCCGCTGTGCCTCGGCCAGGGCGATCTCGTGCTGCGCGGGCAGCGGCGACGGCGTACCGGTCGGCGGCAGGGCGGGCGCGGTGTCCACGACCACCCCGGAGAACCGCAACAGCCCGGTCACCGCGTCGGCGAGCGCGGCCCGCCCCGGCGGCAGCGCCGCCACGAGCACGGTGGCGAGCGCGGCGGCCAGCACGTACCGCCACCGGCGGCGCGGCGCGGGCACGTCGAGCCGGGCCCGCACCCGGGCGGTGAGGTCAGGTGTGCGCGCCGGCTCCAGCCAGCCGGTCAGCTCCCGCAGCTCCCGTTCCAGGTCATCCACGGTGCGCCACCTCCCGATCCAGCAGGGCACGCAGCTTCGCCAGCGCCCGGTGGGTCCGCGACTTCACGGTGCCCCGGGCCACCCCCAGCACGGTCACCGTCTCGTCCTCGCCGAGGTCGAGCAGGTAGCGGCAGACGATCACCTCGCGGTCGCGGGCGGGCAGCCGGCGCAGCGCCCCGACCAGCTCGGCCCGGCGCTCGGCCGCCAGCACCGCGTCGAGCCCGTCCTCGGCGGTGACCGCCGCGACCGGGTCCGCCGCCGCCGCGCGCAGCGTCAGCCCGTCCCGCCGGGTCCGCGTCCGGTGCAGGTTCCGGGTCTCGTTGGCGACGATCGCGAGCAGCCAGGACCGGAACGACGCCTCGGCCCGGTAGCGGGACAGTTTCCGGTACGCCTTCACGAACGCCTCCTGGACCACGTCCTCGGCGTCCGGACCGGCGCCGAGCAGCACCGCCGTCCGGTACGCGGACGCGGTGTGCCGGGCGACCAGGGCGTCGTACGCCTCCCGGTCGCCGGCGCGTACGCGGGTGACGAGGTCGTCGTCGTCCAGGGCAGCCTCCGCCGTCGGTCCGCTTCCATGACACCGCTCGGGGCGGCCGGGTTCCATCAGGCGTTTGACCGGGTGCCGGGCCGGAAAGAGTGGCGGGATGAGCTGGGCGAAGAGAGCCGTACCCGCAGCCGTCGCCGCCGTCGCCGCGCTGGCGGCGCGGGACCTGCTGCAACGCGACCACGCGCTGCGCCGCAACTTCCCCGTGCTGGGCCGGGCCCGGTACCTGATCGAGTCGATCGGCCCGGAGCTGCGGCAGTACATCGTGGCCGGCAATGACGAGGAGCGGCCCTTCACCCGCGACCAGCGGCGCTGGGTGTACGCCTCGGCCAAGCAGGAGAACAACTACTTCGGGTTCGGCACCGACAACGACATCGAGCACACCTCCGGCTATCCGATCATCAAGCACCGCACGTTCGGCCGGGCGGTGCCGCCGTCGGCGCCGACCGCCGGGCACGACGTGACGCTGCCCTGTGCCAAGGTGCTCGGCGCGGCGCGCGGCCGGGCGCGGGCGTTCCGCCCGGAGTCGGTGGTGAACATCTCCGGGATGAGCTTCGGCTCGCTGTCCGCAAACGCGGTGGAGGCGCTCAACCGGGGCGCCGCGCTGGCCGGCTGTCTGCAGAACACCGGCGAGGGCGGGCTGTCGCCGTACCACCGCAACGGCGGTGAGTTGGTCTTCCAGCTCGGCACCGCGTACTTCGGCTGCCGCGACGAGCAGGGCCGGTTCAGCCTGGAACGGCTCAAGGACCTGGTGGCGTCGGCGCCGGTACGCGCGCTGGAGATCAAGCTCAGCCAGGGTGCCAAGCCGAGCCTCGGCGGCCTGCTGCCGGCGGCGAAGGTCTCCGCCGAGATCGCCGCCACCCGAGGCATCCCGGCCGGTCAGGACTGCGTCAGCCCGTCCCGGCACGCCGAGTTCTCCGACTGCGACAGCCTGCTGGACTGGGTGGAGCTGCTCGCCGCCGAGACCGGCCTGCCGGTCGGCATCAAGTCCGCCGTCGGTGACCTGGGGTTCTGGGAGGAACTGGCCACGCTGATGCGCGACACCGGGCGCGGCGTGGACTTCGTGACCGTCGACGGCGGCGAGGGCGGCACCGGCGCCGCACCGCTGATCTTCAGCGACTCGGTGTCGCTGCCGTTCCAGCAGGGCTTCTCCCGGGTCTACCGCACCTTCGCCGAACGCGACCTGCACGAGCAGGTGGTGTTCGTGGGCGCCGGCAAGCTCGGCCTGCCGGACAACGCCGTGGTGGCGTTCGCGCTCGGCGCCGACATGGTCAACGTCGGGCGGGAGGCGATGCTGGCGATCGGCTGCATCCAGGCGCAGAAGTGCCACACCGACACCTGCCCGACCGGCGTCGCCACGCAGAACGCGTGGCTGGCCCGGGGCCTGGACCCGGCCCGCAAGTCGGTGCGGGCCGCGAACTACATCCGTACGCTGCGCCGCGACCTGGTCAAGGTGGCCGAGGCGTGCGGCGTCGAGCATCCCGGGCTGATCGGTACCGACGCGGTGGAGATCCTCGACGGCCGGACCTCGTCGATCCCGCTGGACCGGGCGTTCGGCTACCGGCCGGAGTGGGGGATGCCGTCGGCCGCCGACCGGGCGGAGATCGTCCGGCTGATGACCGCCGAGGCGCCGCAGGGCGGCAGCGCGCCACCCTCCCCCACCGCCGTCGGCTGACCCGGACCGCGGGAAATCCGGTCGGCCGCCGCGCCGCCGCCGCGTACAGTCCGCCGCATGGCTGTGGACACCAGGCCGGCGGTACGCGCCGGCCCATTCCGGCTGCTCCCGCTGGGTGTGGTCTTCCTGACCGTCGGTCTGTCCACCGCCGTGGTGCTGCCGTTCCTGTCGCTGTTCCTCGACCGGGAGGTCCACGCCAGTCCGTTACGGGTGACCGTGTTCCTGGTCGTCGCCCCGCTGTCCGGGGTGGTCGCCTCCGCGCTGATCGGCCGGCTGTCGGACCGCCTGCCGATCCGGCGCGCGCTGCTTGTCGGCGCCGCGCTGGCCGGTGTGGTGGGCGCGGGCCTGACCGCGTACGTCCGCGACTACTGGATCCTGCTGGGGCTGACCGCGACCGCCACGGCACTGGCGAACTCGCTGTTCCCGCAGTCGTTCGCGTACACCCGGGCGCTGTTCGACAGGGACGATCCGACGCGGGCCGCGTTCGGCGTCAGCCTCATGCGTACCGTCTTCTCGTTCGCCTGGGTGGCCGGGCCGGCGCTGGCCGCGGTGCTGCTCGACGTCGGCGGCTTCCGCCTGGTCTACGGCATGGCCGCCGTCATGTACGCGCTGGCCGCGCTGGTGGCCGCGTTCCGGCTGGAGGAACTGCCGCTGCCGGCGCGGCCGGTCGCGGCCGATCCGGGCGGCGCCGCGCCCGGCCCACCGGGCGCGTCCCGGCTGCGGCTGGCGTCGACGGCGCTCGCGTTCGTGCTGCTCCAGTGCCCGCTGACGGTCGGCGTGCAGGCGATGCCGCTGTTCATCGACACCGAACTGAACGACGATCCCTCCCGCGCCGGCCTGGTGCTGGGCCTGTGCGCGGCGCTGGAGATCCCGCTGATCCTCGGGCTGGGCGCGCTGACCGCGCGGGTCCGGCTGCGGCCGCTGATCCTGGTCGGCGGTGCCTGCGGGGTCGCCTACTACGCGACCGCCGCGCTGGCGCCGAGCGTGCCGGTCCTGCTGTTCGCGCAGCCGGTGAACGCGCTGTTCATCGCCGCGGTGTCCGGCGTCGGCATCGCCTACGTGCAGGATCTGCTGCCGGGCGAGCCGGGCCGGGCCACCACGCTGTTCACAAACACGTTCCCGATCGGCGCCATGCTCGCCGGGCCGCTGCTCGGGCTCTCCGCGCAGGTCGGCTACCGGTGGGCGTACGGCATGAGCACCGCGCTGTGCGCGGCCGGGCTGCTGGTGCTGCTGCTGACCCGGCCGACGGCCCGGGCCTGACCGGGGTCAGCGACGCCGCACCAGGACCACGTGGTCGATCAGCTCGCCGGTCCGGCCGTCCGGGCCGGTGGCGGTACGGCGCGCCGCGCCCAGCCGCTCGGTGTCCCAGCCGTCCGGGTCGAGGTTCATCGCGGCCAGGATCTCCTCCGGTTCGGCGAACCGGTGGTGGCCGGTGTCGGGCCCGGCCCAGGGCGGCGGCGCGCCGTGCTCGACCACGAGCAGCCGGCCGCCGGGCGCGACCGCCTCGGCCGCCGGGGGCAGCACCGTCTCCCGGGGCAGGACCAGCGGCGACTGGAAGAACTGCGCGGACACCAGGTCGTACCGGCCGGGCGGGAAGCCCTGGGTGAGGTCGTGCCGGACGGTGGTGATCCGCTCCGCCACCCCGGCCCGCTCGGCCTCCACGGCGAGGCGGTCCAGCGCGACTGACGAGATGTCCACGGCGGTGACCCGCCAGCCGCGCGACGCCAGCCACACCGCGTCGCCGCCCTCACCGCTGCCCAGGTCGAGCGCGGTGCCCGGGGGCAGCGTGCCGGCCACCTCGGCCAGGACCGGGTTGACCCGGCCGCTCCAGATCCGGTCCCGCTGGCCGTACCGCTCGTCCCAGAACCGGGCCGGGTCGGTGTCCGCCGCCGGGTGCTCGTGGTGGTGCCCCGTCATGTCTGCCTCCTCGCCGCCGGGCGTCTCCCGCCCGAGCCCCGCCATCGTGCGCCGCAACTCAGCGGACAGCAAGGAACCTTGCCGTTCCGGCAAACGAGCACAACCGCACGAGCAGGGGGTAGCGGACGGCCGGACGCCGCGCTACCGTCGAGAGCAGATACCCCCGGGGGTATAGCCGATCCGGAAGGAGAACGCCCATGCGCGAGGTCGACCTGACCACGTTCGCCACCGCCCACGCCGACGGGGCGACGGTCATCGACGTCCGGGAGACCGCCGAGTACCTCGGCGGCCATGTCCCCGGTGCCCGTTGTGTGCCGCTGGGTCATCTGCCCGCCCAGATGACGCAGGTGCCCCGCACCGGCCCCGTCTACGTGATCTGCGAGGCCGGCGGACGCAGCCGGGTCGGCGCCGAACTGCTCGAACGCGCGGGCATCACCGCCCTCTCGGTCACCGGCGGCACCTCGGCCTGGGTGCGCTCGGGCCGCCCGGTCACCGCGGGCAGCCGGCCGTGACCGGGCGCCCGGAGACGGCGGCCGCTCCGCGCACCGGCTTCCTCCGCCGCCTGCTCGGCCCCCGCGTCGCCCGGGTCACCCCGGCGGAGGCGGCGGCGCTGTCCGGCGCGGGCGCGCTGCTGCTCGACGTCCGGGAACCCGCCGAGTGGCGGGCCGGACACGCCCCCGGCGCCCGGCACATCCCGCTCGGCCAGCTCGCGGACCGGCTGTCCGAGGTGCCGGCGGACCGGCCAGTGGTGACCGTCTGCCGGTCCGGCGCGCGGTCGCGGCGGGCGGCCAAGTTGCTCGCCGCGGCGGGCCACGAGGTGCACGACCTGACCGGCGGCATGCGGGCGTGGACGAACGCCGGGCTGGCGGTACGAGCCAAGGGCGGCAGGCCGGGCCACGTGGCCTGAGCAGACCCCTCATCACCAGGAGAAGGAGCACGGCCGATGTTGTTCACCCAGTACTACCTCGACTGCCTGTCCCAGGCCTCGTACCTGATCGCCGACGACCGCACCGGCCGGGCCGTGCTCGTCGACCCGCGCCGGGACATCGACGAGTACCTCACCGACGCGAAGGCGCACGGCCTGACCATCGAGGGCGTCGTCAACACCCACTTCCACGCCGACTTCCTCGCCGGGCACCTCGAGGTGGCCGCCGCGACCGGCGCCTGGATCGGCTACGGGAGCCGGGCCGAGACCGAGTACCCGAGCCGCAAGCTCACCGACGGCGAACGGATCAGCCTCGGCGACGTGACCCTGGAGATCATGGAGACCCCGGGCCACACGCCGGAGTCGATCAGCATCCTGGTCTACGAGCGCGCCGACGACCCGGTCCCGTACGGCGTGCTGACCGGCGACGCGCTGTTCATCGGCGACGTGGGCCGCCCCGACCTGCTCGCCTCCTTCGGCGTGACCGCCGAGGAACTCGGCCGGATGCTCTACGACAGCGTGCAGCACAAGCTGATGGGCCTGCCCGACGAGGTGCGCGTCTTCCCCGCCCACGGCGCCGGCTCGGCCTGCGGCAAGAACCTGTCCACCGAACGGCAGTCCACCATCGGCGAGCAGCGCCGCACCAACTACGCCTGCGCGCCGATGAGCGAGGAGCGCTTCCTCGCCCTGGTCACCGGCGGGCAGCCGGCCGCGCCCGGCTACTTCGCCTTCGACGCGGTGCTCAACCGCAAGGCGCGTGAGCTGTTCGACCACGCCCGGCCGGCCCGCCCGCTCACCCCGGCCGAGTTCCTGGCCGCCCGGGCCGACGGCGCCGTCGTGGTCGACGCCCGCGACCCGCAGGAGTACGCGACCGGGCACCTTCGCGGTGCGCTCAACGTGCCGGCCGACGGCCGGTTCGCCGAGACCGCCGGCAGTGTCGTCGCGCCCGACCGGCCGGTGCTCGTGGTGGCTCCGCAGGACCGGGAGGAGGAGATCGTCGTCCGCCTCGCCCGGATCGGCTTCGACCGGGTGATCGGCTACCTGCGCGAGCCCGAGGGCGCCTTCCTGGAGATGGTCGCCGAGATGACCCGGGCGAGCCGGGTCACCGCCACCGAGCTGCGGGAAGCCCTCGACGGCCCGGACACCCCGGTCGTGCTCGACGTCCGCAACGCCGGTGAGCGGGAGCAGGGCGCCGTCCAGGGCTCCCTGCACATCCCCCTCGCCGAGTTGACGCGGCGCCTCGACGAGGTGCCGGCGGACCGGCCGGTCGTCGTGCACTGCGCCGGCGGCTACCGCTCCTCGGTCGCGGCCAGCCTGCTGCGCAACGCCGGGCACGCCGACGTGTCCGACCTGCTCGGCGGGTACGGCGCCTGGCAGGGCCTGCACGCCGCCGCGTGATCAGCAGTCCGGGCCGGGCGGGGCCCCCTCCCCCGCCCGGCCCGGGTCGTCCGGCGCCGTCAGGATTAGCACTCCCCTCGCATGGGCAGACAATTGTCATCGGACACGCGAACGAGGGAGCTGACGGCATGGCGAAGGGCGACATCGACACCTACCAGCAGGACGGGCAGTGGAAGAACCGCCCGGAGGGCAACGAGCGCGCGACCAGCCGCCACGACACCAAGGCGGAGGCCGAGGCGGCCGGCCGGGAGATGGCGGCCGAGCGCGGCGCCGAGCACGTGATCAAGAAGCAGGACGGCACCATCGGCGAGAAGAACACGCACCCCCGCAGCCGCGACCCCCGGGAGATCCCGGGCTGAGCACGCAGCGCAGGCAATATACGGCGCCGGACCCGCTCGGGTCCGGCGCCGTATCGCGTACCGGCGGGTAGTGAGTGGCTGGCTAAAAACTTTTGTTCGGTTCCTACAACGGTCCCCGCTCAGGCTTCGGCCGTTACGACATGGCGCCGCCCGCGCACAGCCGGAAAGGTGAGGCGAGCCGGGGGCATCGCCGCGCCCGGCGCGCAGGAGTGGGTCAACCGAAGGGGACGGTCACGTGTTCACCCGTGTCGCCATCGTCAACCGTGGTGAGGCCGCGATGCGGCTCATCCACGCGGTCCGGGAACTGGCCGCGGAGACCGGCAGCCGGATCGAGACCGTTGCGCTGTACACCGACGTCGACCGTACCGCCACCTTCGTCCGGGAGGCGGACGTCGCCTACGACCTGGGGCCCGCGTCCGCCCGCCCGTACCTCGACCTGAAGACCCTGGAGCGCGCGCTGGTCGAGACCGGCGCGGACGCCGCGTGGGTGGGCTGGGGTTTCGTGGCCGAGGATCCGGCGTTCGCCGAGCTGTGCGAGAAGGTCGGCGTGACGTTCGTCGGGCCCAGCCCGGACGCCATGCGCAAGCTCGGCGACAAGATCGGCGCGAAGCTGATCGCCGAGGAGGTCGGCGTGCCGGTCGCGCCGTGGAGCCGCGGCGCGGTGGAGAGCCTGGACGACGCGCTGCGCGCGGCCGCCTCGATCGGCTACCCGCTGATGCTCAAGGCGACAGCAGGTGGCGGCGGGCGCGGCATCCGGGTGATCCGCAGCGACGCCGAGCTGGCCGACGCCTACGAGCGCACCAGCCAGGAGGCGGCGCGGGCGTTCGGCAGCGGCGTGGTCTTCCTGGAGCGCCTGGTCACCGGCGCCCGCCACGTCGAGGTCCAGGTCATCGCCGACGGTCAGGGCACCGCGTGGGCACTCGGCGTACGGGACTGCTCGGTGCAGCGGCGCAACCAGAAGGTGATCGAGGAGTCCGCGTCGCCGGTGCTGAGCCCGGAGCAGACCGCGGAGCTGAAGGCGTCGGCGGAGCGGCTGGCGGTCGCGGTCGGGTACCGGGGCGCGGCCACCGTCGAGTTCCTCTACCACCCGGGCGACCGGCTGTTCGCGTTCCTGGAGGTCAACACCCGCCTTCAGGTCGAGCACCCGATCACCGAGTCGACCACCGGGTTCGACCTGGTCAAGGCGCAGCTGCACGTGGCCGGCGGCGGCCGCCTCACCGGTGAGCCGCCGGTCGAGCGCGGGCACGCGATCGAGGCGCGGCTCAACGCCGAGGACCCGGACCGTGACTTCGCGCCCTCCCCCGGCCGGATCACCCGGCTGGATCTGCCCGCCGGACCGGGCATCCGGGTCGACACCGGGGTCAGCGAGGGCGACACCATCCCGGCCGACTTCGACTCCATGATCGCGAAGATCATCGCGTACGGCCGGGACCGGGACGAGGCGCTGGGCCGGCTGCGCCGGGCGATGGCGAACACCACTGTGGTCATCGCCGGTGGCGCGACGAACAAGAGCTTCGTGCTCGACCTGCTCGACCAGCCCGAGGTGATCGACGCCAGCGCCGACACCGGCTGGATCGACCGGGTACGCGGCGAGGGCCGCCTAGTCGCGCACCGGCACTCCGCCGTGGCGCTGGCCGCTGCCGCGATCGAGGCGTACGAGGAGGACGAGACCGCCGAACGGCAGCGGCTGCTGTCCACCGCGGCCGGTGGACGCCCGCAGGTGCAGCACCGCAGCGGCCGGCCGCTGGACCTGAAGCTGCGCGGCGTGACCTACCGGATGCGGGTCGCCCGGGTCGGTGCGCACCGGTTCCGGGTCGGTGTCGAGGCCGGTGGCGACGTGCGCACCGCGGATGTCGAGCTGGACCGCTTCGACCGGCACACCGGCCAGATCGCCGTCAACGGCGCCCGGTTCCGCCTGCTCACCGACACCCACGGCCCGGTCCACCTGGTCGAGGTGGACGGCGTGACGCACCGGATCAGCCGCGACGAGGGCGGCGTGCTGCGCTCCCCCATGCCGGCGCTGGTGGTCGCCACGCCGCTCGCCGTCGGTGCGGAGGTCGAGGCCGGCGCGCCGGTGCTGGTGCTGGAGGCGATGAAGATGGAGACGGTGCTGCGGGCGCCGTTCCGGGCCCGCCTCAAGGAGTCGTCGGTGGCGGTCGGCACCCAGGTCGAGGCCGGTGCGCCGCTGCTGCGCCTGGAGCCGATCGCCGAGGAGGGCGCCGAGGCGGCCGCCGGCCCGGCCGGACCGGCTGTCGAGCTGGACCTGCCCACGGCGCCCGCGGACGTGCCGGCGCGGTCCCGGGCCGAGCGCGGCCAGGAGGACCTGTGCGCGCTGTTGCTCGGCTACGACGTGGACCCGCACGACGAGCGGCGGGTGCTCGACGACTACCTGGACGCGCGGCGGGCGGCCACCGAGGCCGGGCACCGGCCGCTGGCCGAGGAACTGGAACTGGTGAACGTCTTCGCCGACCTGGCAGAGCTGAGCCGTAACCGGCCCGGCGGCGACGACGGGCCGGGCGGGCACGTGCACAGTGCCCGCGAGTACTTCCACACCTACCTGCAGAGCCTCGACGTCGAGCGGGCCGGTTCGCCGGACTCGTTCCGGGCCCGCCTGGCGAAGGCGCTCGCCCACTACGGCGTCACCGAGCTGGACCGCTCCCCCGAGCTGGAGGCCGCGGTCTTCCGGATCTTCCTGGCCCAGCAGCGGGCCGCCGCGGACGCCACGGTGATCGCCGCGCTGCTGCGTTCCTGGCTGCGCGAGCCGCCGCCGGACGAGGCGCTGCGCGAGCCGGCCGGCCTCGCGCTGGAGCGGCTCGTCGCGGCCACCCAGGTCCGCTTCCCGGTGGTCGCCGACCTGGCCCGGGGCGTGGTGTTCGCCTGGTTCGCCCAGCCGCTGCTGCGCCGCAACCGGGCCCGGGTCTACGCCCAGGTCCGCACCCACCTGCGGCACCTCGACGCCCAGCCGGACGCGCCGGACCGCGCCGAGCGGATCGCCGAGATGGTGCGCAGCACCGAGCCGCTGGTCCGGCTGCTCGGCCAGCGCCTGGTCCGCAACGACGTGGACAACGCGGCCATGCTGGAGGTGCTGACCCGCCGCTACTACGGCAACAAGGCGCTCACCGAGGTGCGCACCCGCACCGCCGGTGGCTGCACGTTCGTGGTGGCCGGGCGGGACGGGTCGAGCGTGGTCTCGGCCGCCGTCCGGTTCGACGCGCTCGGCGACGCGCTGCGCGGGCTGGCCGAGGTGGCCCGGGATTGCGAGGCCGTCGACGCGGACGTCTACCTGGCCTGGGAGAACCAGCCCGACGACCTGGACGCCACCGCCGCCGCCCTGCTGGAGGTGGTGAACGCGCACCCGCTGCCGCAGCAGGTGCGCCGCCTCACCACCACCGTCGCCGGGCGCGCGGGCGCGGTGATGCACCATCACGTCACGTTCCGCCCCGCCGAGGGCGGCGGGATGGCCGAGGAGCGCCTGATCCGCGGCCTGCACCCGTACATCGCGCAGCGGATGCAGCTGGAACGGCTGCGCGAGTTCGACCTGACCCGGCTGCCGTCGCTGGACGAGGAGGTCTACCTGTTCCAGGCGGTCGCCCGGCAGAACCCGTCCGACCAGCGGCTGGTCGCGTTCGCGCAGGTGCGTGACCTGACCGAGCTGCGGGAACAGGACGGCCGGCTGGTGGCGCTGCCGACCACCGAGGACACCGTGGCGGCATGCATCGACTCGATCCGCCGGGCGCAGTCGCGGCGGCCGTCGAAGTCGCGGTTCCCGACCAACCGGATCGTCGTCTACGTGTGGCCGCCGAGCGAGCTGACCCGCGAGGAGATGGAGCTGATCGCCGGGCGGGTACGCCCGACCACTGTGGGCGCCGAGCTGGAGGAGATCCTGTTCATCGCGCGGCAGCGCGACCGGCGTACCGGCGAGCTGACCAAGGTCGGCGTGCGGATCACCTTCGACGTGAGCGGGCACGCGCAGCTGACGGTGGGCGAGCCGCCGGCCGAGCCGGTCGAGCCGCTTGACGACTACCGGCTGAAGGTGCTGCGCGCGGCCGGCCGCAACACGGTCTACCCGTACGAGCTGACCGGTCTGCTCGGTGACTTCGTCGAGCACGACCTGGACGCCGGCCACCAGCTGGTGCCGGTGGACCGGCCGAAGGGCCGCAACACCGCGGCGATCGTGGCCGGCGTGGTGACCACCCCGACGCCGCGGCACCCGCAGGGCGTGACCCGGGTGGTGCTGCTCGGCGACCCGACCAAGTCGCTGGGCGCGCTGTCCGAGCCGGAGTGCCGGCGGGTGATCGCCGCGCTGGACCTGGCGCAGCGGATGGGCGTGCCGCTGGAGTGGTACGCGCTGTCCGCCGGCGCCCGGATCTCGATGACCTCCGGCACCGAGAACATGGACTGGGTGGCCGCGGCGCTCAAGCGCATCGTCGAGTTCACCCAGGACGGCGGTGAGATCAACATCGTGGTGGCGGGCATCAACGTCGGCGCGCAGCCGTACTGGAACGCCGAGGCGACGATGCTCATGCACACCAAGGGCGTGCTGGTCATGACGCCGGACTCGGCGATGGTGCTCACCGGCAAGCAGTCGCTCGACTTCTCCGGCGGCGTCTCCGCCGAGGACAACTTCGGCATCGGCGGCTACGACCGGGTGATGGGGCCGAACGGACAGGCGCAGTACTGGGCGCCGGACCTGCCGGCCGCGCGGGACGTACTGATGGCGCACTACGACCACACGTACGTCGCGCCGGGCGAGGAGGCGCCGCGCCGGGCCGTCACGATGGACCCGGTGGACCGGGACATCTGCGGCTACCCGCACGCGGTGGCCGGCAGCGACTTCGCCACGGTGGGCGAGATCTTCTCCGCCACCGCCAACCCGGACCGCAAGAAGCCGTTCGACATCCGTACGGTGATGCGGGCCCTCGCCGACCAGGACCACCCGGTGCTGGAGCGGTGGGCCGGCATGGCCGACGCGGAGACCGCTGTGGTGCAGGACGTACACCTCGGCGGCATCCCGGTGTGCCTGCTCGGCATCGAGTCCCGCTCGGTGCCCCGGCACGGCTTCCCGCCCACCGACGGCCCGGACACGTACACCGCCGGCACGCTGTTCCCGCGCTCGTCGAAGAAGGCCGCGCGGGCGATCAACGCGGCCAGCGGCAACCGGCCGCTTGTCGTGCTCGCCAACCTGTCCGGCTTCGACGGCTCACCCGAGTCGATGCGCAAGCTGCAACTGGAGTACGGCGCGGAGATCGGCCGGGCGATCGTCAACTTCCGCGGCCCGATCGTGTTCTGCGTGATCTCGCGCTACCACGGCGGCGCGTTCGTGGTCTTCTCCAAGGCGCTCAACCCGGACATGACGGTGCTGGCGATCGAGGGGTCGTTCGCCTCGGTGCTCGGTGGCGCGCCCGCCGCCGCCGTGGTGTTCGCCGGCGAGGTCGCCGCCCGCACCGCCGCCGACGCGCGGGTACGCGACCTGGAGGCGAAGGTCGCCGCCGCGGCCGGCACCGGGCGGGCGACGCTCACCGCCGAGCTGGACGAGCTGCGCTCGTCGGTGCGGGCGGAGAAGCTGGGCGAGGTGGCCGCCGAGTTCGACCGGGTGCACAGCATCCAGCGCGCGGTCGAGGTCGGCTCGGTCGACGCGGTGATCCGCGCCGCCGAGCTGCGTCCCCGCGTCATCGAGGCGATCGAGGCGCGTCTGCGCTGACACGTCGCACCGCCGGACGGCGGGTGGGCCTTCGGGTCCGCCCGCCGTTTCGCGTGCGCCGGTAGTTGACGGACCGTCAGTCGCATGGTGTGCTCAATCGGTAATGGAAACCGTATTCGTTAGCGATGACGGAGGACCCATGTCGCTCACCGTTCCGCCCGCCCTGCTGCACGCCGCCGAGACCGGTCCCGTGAACGAGGAGGAGTTCGTCGCCTGCGTCCGCGACTCCCTGCCGTACGCCTGGGAGACGGTCAGCCGGGTCGCATCCGACCTGGCCGCGTCCGACGCCGAGTTCGCCGACAACGTGGTGCCGCCGCCGGGCGACGCCGAGCGCGGGCAACTCCTGCGCGCACTCGCCAGCGACGCGATCCGCGCCGGCCTGGAACGGCACTTCGGGGTGACGCTGGCGTTCCAGAACTGCCACCGGGTGGCAGCGTTCCGCCCCGGCGCGGCCGGCTCCGAGGCGTACCGCCGGTTCACCTCCAGCCGGGGCCAGTTGCTCAACCAGTCACCGACGCTGCGCAACTGCTGACGGTGGCCCGCCGCGGGCGGGTCACCGCCCGCGGCCGGCTCACGCGGCGCAGCGGTCGCAGGTGCCGAAGATCTCCAGGGTGTGCCCGACGTCGGTGAAGCCGTGCTGCGCGGCGACCTGGTCGGCCCACCGCTCCACGGCCGGGCCGGCCACCTCCACGGCCCGGCCGCAACGGCGGCAGACCAGGTGGTGGTGATGGCGGCTCTGGCTGCACCGCCGGTAGAGGTGCTCGCCGCCGGGTAGCCGCGCCGAGTCGATCTCGCCGTTGTCGACGAGCATCTGCAGCGTCCGGTACACCGTGGTGAGGCCGACCTTCGCCTGCCGCTGGACGAGCATCTGGTGCAGCTGCTGCGCGCTGTGGAAGCCGTCCAGCTCCCGCAGCAGCGCGAGCACCTCGGCGCGCTGGCGGGTGTTGCGGGTCGCCCCGGTCGTCACCTGGCTCACCGTCGCCTCCCTCGTCCGGGCACCCGCCTGGCACCCTCGTCCGGCCGCGGCCGTGCCCGGCGCGCCACTGACACCCGGAACCATTATGCCTTCCGGGCGCACCGCCGATCCCCGGTCGGCGACGGTCCGCCGGGCGGGGTGTGACGTGATCGACCACCCGGGCCGGAACTATCCGGCGTACCGCGCCGACAAACGGTACGAACACCGGATCTTCGAGGGGACGACGTCATGCCCAGCACCACCAGCCGCCGCTTCCTGCGCCCGGCGGCCCTGATCGGCGCCGCCGTGCTCGCCGCGTCGGTCACCGCCTGCGGGTCCTCGGACACGCCGTCCGCCGCCACGCCGTCCTCGGCTTCGGCGTCGGCCTCGGCCCCGGCGAGCGCGGCGGCGGGCGTGCTCACCGTCCGCGACCCCTGGGTGAAGGCCGCCGACAAGGGCATGACCGCCGCGTTCGCCACGCTCGCCAACGACGGCGACACCGACGTCACGATCACCGGGGTGACCACCGACGTCTCCCGGGCCGAGATCCACGAGATGGCCATGACCGACGGCAAGATGGCGATGCGACAGAAGCAGGGCGGCGTCGTGGTCGCTGCCCGCTCCCAGGCCGCCCTGGAGCCCGGCGGCGACCACCTGATGCTGATGGACCTGACCCGCCCGGTGCGCCCCGGCGACCAGCTCGACATCACGCTCACCTTCGCCGACGGCCGGACCCAGACGTTCACCGCGGTGGCGAAGCCGTTCACCGGCGCCCAGGAGTCCTACGCACCCGGCCACGGTGAATCCCCGATGCCGGAAATGAGCATGAGCCCGGCGTCATGAGCGACAGTCCCGCCACGCCCCGCCGGGTGAGCCGGCGTGGCCTGCTCACCGGCGGCGCGATGGCCGCCGGGGGCGCGCTGGCCGGCGCCGGCGCCCTCACCGCCGTCCGTTCCGGCACTGCCGGGGTACGCCCCGACGACGCCGTCCCGGTGGCCCAGGTCGGCAGCGCGGTCGAGCCGTTCCACGGCACCAGGCAGTCCGGGGTCACCACCGACCCGCAGGCGCACGCCGCGTTCGTCGCGTTCACGCTGCGCCCCGGCACCGACCGGGCCGCGCTCGGGCGGATGCTGCGGCTGCTCTCCGACGACGCGGCCCGGCTCACCCAGGGCCGCCCGGCGCTGGCCGACACCGAGCCGGAACTGAGCGTCCTGCCGGCCCGGCTGACAGTCACGTTCGGCTTCGGTCCCGGGCTCTACGCCGCCGCCGGGCTCGACGATCGGCGGCCCACCTCGGTGGCCGACCTGCCCGCGTTCGGCATCGACCGGCTGCAACCCCGCTGGTCCGGCGGGGACCTGCTGCTGCAGATCTGCGCCGACGACCCGCTCACAGTCGCCCACGCCCAGCGGGTCCTGGTCAAGGACAGCCGTCCGTTCGCCGTCGTCCGCTGGGTGCAGCAGGGCTTCCGCCGGGCCGCCGGCGCCGAGCCCGGGCGTACCCAGCGCAACCTGTTCGGGCAGCTCGACGGCACCGCCAACCCGAAGCCCGGCAGCCCGGCGGACACCGCGGTGTGGGTGACCGACGGACCGGACTGGCTGCGCGACTCGACCACGCTCGTGGTGCGGCGGATCAGCATGAACCTGGAGACCTGGGATCTGCTGGGCCGCGCCGACCGGGAACTCGCCGTGGGGCGGCGCCTCGACACCGGCGCGCCGCTGACCGGCCGGGCCGAACACGACGAGCCCGACTTCGCCGCGCTCGGCCCCGACGGGCTCACCGTCATCCCCGACTTCTCGCACCTGACCCGGGCCCGCGTCACCGACGACCGGCAGAAGATCCTGCGCCGGCCGTACAACTACGACGGCGTGCCGACGCCCGAGGGCGACGCGGACAGCGGGCTGGTCTTCGCCTCGTACCAGGCCGACATCGCCGCTCAGTTCCTGCCCATCCAACGCCGGCTCGCCGAGCGCGACCTGCTCAACGAGTGGACCACCCCGATCGGCTCCGCCGTGTTCGCCGTACCGCCCGGCTGCCCCGAGGGCGGCTGGATCGGCCGGCAACTGCTCGGCTGACCAGCACAGGAAGGCGCGTCATGCGTACCCGTTCCGTCACCGCGCTGCTCGCCGCGGTCTTCACCGCCCTGCTGCTGGTTCCGGCCACACCGGCGGCGGCGCACAACTCGCTCCAGGAGGCCACGCCGGCGCGCGACGCCCGGCTCACCGCCGCGCCGACGCAGGTCACGCTGCGGTTCATGCAGGGACTGAACCCCTCCTTCACCACGATCACGGTCAGCGATGCCGGTCAGCGCAAGGTCCCCACCTCCGCACCGGCGGTGAACGGTGCCACCGGCACCGTGACGATCGACGAGCCGCTGGGCAACGGCACCTACACGGTCGCGTACCGGGTGGTGTCCCGCGACGGCCACCCGGTCCAGGGGTCGTACCGCTTCACCGTGGCCGACCCGGCCGCGCCCGCACCGTCGGCTCCCGCGTCGTCGCCGGCTCCCGCATCGTCGCCGGCTGCCGCGTCGACCGGCGTGGACGCCGCGGGCGGGCCGGACGCCTCGGGCGCGCGGCCCGGCGACGACGGCCCGCCGGTCGCGCTGCTTGCGGGTGGGGCGGCCGCCGGTCTGCTCGTGGTCGCCGGAATCGTGCTGCTGATCGCGCGCCGGGTGCGCGCTCACCGCACTGACCACTGACGGCGAGAGGGCCGCGCGCGCCTCAGCGGGCGGGCGGCGGGCCGACGCTGCGGCGCGGCACCAGCGTCGGCGCGATCGTCTGCCGCAGCGGCCCGACGGTCTGGGACTCGATCTGTGCCAGGAGCAGGTCCAGGCTCGCCGCGGCGACAGCGCCGAAGTCCGGCCGGACGGTGGTCAGCGGCGGGATGAAGTATGCCGCCTCGGGCACGTCGTCGAACCCGACCACGCTGATGTCGTCGGGGACGCGGCGGCCGTGCTCGTGCAGCGCCCGCAGCACGCCCAGCGCCAGGTGGTCGTTGGCGGTGAAGACGGCGGTGACCTCCGGCATCCGGGCCAGCATCTGGCCACACCGGTAGCCCGCCGCAGCCGACCAGTCGGCATGGACCAGCGGCGGGATCTCGGCGCCGGCCAGCCGCAGCGCCTCACGCCACCCCTCGATCCGGCCGGCGCTGTCGAACCAGTCCGACGGCCCGGACACGTGCCACACCGTGCGGTGCCCGGCGGCCAGGAGGTGCTCGGTGGCGGCCCGGGCGCCGGCGACCTGGTCGACGGTGACAAGCGGGATCGGCCGCCGCGGGTCGCCGTCGACAGTCACCAGCGGCACGTCCTGGGGCAGCCGTTCCAGCGCCTCCCCGGCGGACTCGACCGGCGCGATCACCACGATGCCGGCGACCCGGTGCGCCAGGTGCCGTTCCACGGCGGCCGAGATGGAGCGGTGGTCGAGGTCGCGGACGCTGCCGACGCTCACCGCGAAGCCGGCCTCGGCGGCGGTCTGCTCCAGCGCCGCGAGCAGCGACGCCGGGCCGTAGAGCGTGGTGTTCTGCGCGACCACGCCGATCACCTGGGACCGGCCGGTCACCAACGCGCGGGCCGCGCGGTTGGGCCGGTAGCCGAGTTCGGTGATGGCGGCCTGCACCCGCAGCCGGGTCTGCTCACGCACGTTGGGATGCCCGTTGAGAACCCGGGAGACCGTCTGGTGCGATACCCCGGCGAGGCGGGCCACGTCCGTCATCGCAGGACCGCGCACGGCCACCTCACTTTCGCCACTGCCCGCGGCCACACCCGGTCGATCTCGACCGGACCGTCCCGGGTGGCGACAGTCTACGCCAGCGGTCCCATCGGTATCGGCACCGTCGATCGCCCGTTCCCACAGTGGCGCGGCGATAACGGGGAATCGACAGGCGGCTCATTCCCTTCCGTTACGCAGGGCACGAACAGGCAGCTCGGAGCGGGTGGAATTGCGCCCGGGGTGCGGCATTTCCGGCGATTGCCGGAGCCGCACCCCGGGTTGTCGAAGATGTGTCAACGGCCGCGAATGGTGACCGTTGTCACGGTGTCGTCAGCGAGAACTGCCGCACCGTCACCGCGCCGCCAAGGGATTGGGTGGCGTAGTTGAAGAAGCCGAACCGGTAGCCCATGAAGAACTGCCACGCGTTGTTGAGCGTCAGCGCGTTGCCCAGCGACACGAAGTTCACCCCGTCGGTGCTGTAGGAGAACCGCGCCTGCCGCCCGGAGCCGGGCCGGATGTCGGCGTTGGCCCGCAACCAGATCCGCCCGCCGGACACCGCCGCGCCGGCGATCTCCGTCCCGGTGCTCGTGGTGTTCCAGTTCGAGCCCATGGTCAGACCGTTCGTCATCACCACCCGGGTCGCGCCGTTGTCCCGCCGTACGCCGATCCAGGCCGAACTGTCCCGCAGCATCGCCAGGCCGGCCCGGTCACCGTCGCGCATGGTCGAGTAGTCCAGCTCGATGGTGCCGGTCGAGGTCGGCCCCTGGATGCGGTGGGTGAGCGTGTTGCGGGCCCGGTACAGGTCGTTCGTGACGGTGGCGGTCTGCAACCGCAGGCCGTTGTTCACCGACCACCTGCTGTTGTCCGGGTTGTGGTTCCACTCGTACTGCACGCCGAGCGTGGTGCCGGAGAACGTGTCGGTGCCGGTGAGCGGCTTGACCGGACGGGTCGGCAGCGGGTTGGGGTAGCTCGCGCCCCAGGCCCCGTTGACGGTCTGCAGCTGCGGCCAGCCGTCGGAGGTCCAGGTGATCGGCGCCAGCGTCGGCATCCGGCCGCCCGGGTACGCGTCGGTGAACGCCATGTAGTACCAGGCGCCGGTCTGCGTCTGCACCAGCCCGCCCTGGTGCGGTACGCCGCCACCGGAGATCGGGCCGGGCAGGTTCAGCAGCACCTGCCGCTGCTCGTACGGGCCGAACGGGCCGTTCGTGGACTTCAGCACGTACTGGCCGTTGGCCGGCCGGGTCAGCCAGATGTAGTACGCGCCGTTGCGCTTGTAGAAGCGCGCCCCCTCCAGCGTGCCGATGCTCGACGGCGTCTGGTAGACCTGCTGGGCCCGGACCTGGCTGCGCCCGTCGGCGGACAGCTGGGCCACGCTGATCGTGCCGTTGCCGTACGCGACGTACATGGTGTCGTTGTCGTCGATCAGCATGCCGGCGTCGTAGTAGCAGTTGGGGATGGTGCTCAGGCGGCTCCACGCCCCGTCCACGGCGGTGGCGGTGTAGATGTGGGTCTGCGCGAAGTCGATGCACCCGGCCCAGTAGAACGTGCGGTTGCTCGGCCGGTAGTTCAGCGTCGACGCCCAGATGCCGTCCACGTACGCCTGCTCGCTCGCGCTCAGGTCGTACTTGGTGCCGAACTCCAGCCGCGGCACCGAGTGCCCGGCGAACTCCCAGTTCACCAGGTCCCAGGAGCGCAGCACCGGGGCGCCCGGCGAGTAGTGCATGGTGGAGGCGGACATGTAGTAGACGTCGCCGACCCGAATGATGTCGACGTCGGCGAAGTCCTGCCAGACGGCCGGGTTGGTGAAGTTGCCGCTCGGCGTGCCCGGGTCACCCGGGTTGCCGCCGACCCGCACCAGCTGCCACTGCTGGTTCGCGCCGTTCCAGTCGTCGTACTGCACGATGTTGCCGCCGTCCGCGGTGGAGGCGTTCTGCACTTCCATCACCTTGTTCGAGTTCCGGTTGATCAGCCGGACGTACCCGCCGTCGGAGTCGGCCAGCCGGAACTGCTGGTTGGTGCCGCCGTGGTCGGTCCACTGGACCACCGCCGCGCCGTTGGCGGTGGACGCGCCGGTCACGTCCAGCACCTTGCCGGAGTGCCGGGACCGCAGCCGGTAGTAGCCGCCGCCGGAGTCCACGAACTGCCACTGCTGCCAGGCACCGTCGTTGCGCGTCCACTGGGTGATCCGCGCCCCGTCGTTGGTGGCCTGGTTGTACAGGTCCAGCGCCTTGCCGCTGTTGCGGTTCACCAGCACGTAGTACGCGCTGGTGTCCACAGTGGCCGCCGAGACGGGCGCGGGCACGGCGCCCACCACCACGCCACCGACAAGCAGCGCCACCACCCCGGCCATCAGCCGGGACAAGCGCCCACGTCCACGGGACAGTCGAGCCGTCACCATGATCCTCCTTCGTCGACCGGAGCCCGGGCACGGCGGCACGCGCCGACGACGTCGGCGTTATCGCTAACAGCGATGCCCACCCAGGCGGGAGTCGGATCCCTGGCAACTGCGGCGCAGATCGCGCCCGGAACGGCCCGCGAGCGGTGCCGGTGACCCTATCCATCGACTGTGAGCGATAACATGTCGTTCGTCAAGCCGTAACGAGGGGCACCGCCGCGCGGGCCGGCACGATCGGCCGGCGAGGGCTCAGAAGCCCCGGGCGAGCCGGTAGTACGCCTGGTTCCAGCGCAGTTCGTCGGCGAAGCGGTGCGGACGCGTCTCGGCGTCGATGACCACCAGCTCGGTGCGGGCCATCGCGGCCAGGTCGCGCAGCTCCTCCACGCCGACAGCCTGGGACAGCACGGTGTGGTGCGGCGCGCCCGCGGTGATCCACGCCTCCGCCGAGCCGGCCAGGTCGGGCTGCGGACGCCAGACAGCGCGGGCCACCGGCAGCCGGCGCAGCGGGTGCGGCGGCGGCACCACGTCCACCGCGTTGGCGACCAGCCGGAACCGCTCCCCCATGTCCGCCATGCCCAGCACCACGGCCGGGCCGGGCGCGGCATCGAAGACCAGGCGTACCGGGTCCTCCCGGCCGCCGATGCTCAGCGGGTGCACCTCCGCGCTCGGCACGTCGGCGGCGATGCTCGGGCACACCTCCAGCATGTGCGCGCCGAGGATCAGCTCCTGGCCGAACGTCAGGTCGTAGGTGTAGTCCTCCATGAAGGAGGTGCCGCCCGGCACGCCGACGGCCATCGCCTTGAGCGTGTGCACCAGCACCGAGGTCTTCCAGTCCCCCTCGCCGCCGAAGCCGTAGCCCTCGGCCATCAGGCGCTGCACCGCGATCCCGGGGAGCTGGCGCAGCCCGCCGAGGTCCTCGAAGTTCGTGGTGAACGCCCGGAACCCGCCGGCGTCGAGGAACGCGCGCAGGCCCAGCTCCTGGCGCGCCGCGTACCGCAGCGAGTCGTGCCGGTCCCCGCCGGGCCGCAGCTCGGCGGCGACGCGGTAGGTGTCGTCGTACTCCTTGACCAGGTCGTCGACCTGGGCGTCGGGCACCTGGTCGACGGCGGCCACCAAATCGTTGACGCCGTAGGTGTTGACCGAGACGCCGAAGCGCAGCTCCGCCTCGACCTTGTCCCCCTCGGTGACCGCGACGTCGCGCATGTTGTCACCGAAGCGGGCCAGCCGCAGCGTCCGCACCGCGGACCAGCCGATCGCGGCGCGGGCCCAGGCCGCGACCCGCCCGACGACCCGCGGGTCGGTGACGTGCCCGGCGACGGTCTTGCGGGCCACCCCGAGCCGGGTCTGGATGAACCCGAACTCCCGGTCGCCGTGCGCGGCCTGGTTGAGGTTCATGAAGTCCATGTCGATGTCGTCCCACGGCAGCGCCACGTTCGCCTGCGTGTGCAGGTGCAGCAGCGGCGTGCGCAGCGCGTCCAGCCCGGAGATCCACATCTTGGCCGGGGAGAACGTGTGCATCCAGGCGATCACCCCGACCGCGCCCTGCGTGGCCGCGTCCCGGCAGGCGGCGAGGATGTCCGCGCTGGAGGTGAGGACCGGCTTCCAGACCACGCGTACGGGGATGTCCGGCGACTCGTCCAGGCGCGCGGCGATCTGCCGGGACTGCTCGGCGACCTGCCGCAGGGTGTCCTCGCCGTAGAGGCCCTGGCTGCCGGTGAGGAACCAGACCTCGGGCTGGGGGTGAGTTGCCATGTTGTTGCCTTCCGCGCTAGGAACCGTCACTTGAACCGGATGCCGATGAGGCGCTGGAGGAGGATGAACGCGAACAGCAGGCCGCCGATCACGATCTTGGTCCACCAGGAGTTGAGGCTGCCGTCGAACGTGATCAGCGTCTGGATCACGCCCAGCACCAGCACGCCGAGCACGGTGCCGAAGACATATCCGGAGCCGCCGGTGAGCACGGTGCCGCCGATCACCACGGCGGCGATCACGTCGAGCTCCATCCCGACGGCGATCAGCGGCGCGCCGGACAGCGTGTAGAACGACAGCAGAATGCCGCCGATGGCCGAGCAGAGCCCGCTGATCGTGTAGACGGCGATCCGGGTCCGCGCCACCGGCAGGCCCATCAGCAGCGCCGACTGCGCGTTGCCACCGACCGCGTACACGTTGCGGCCGAACCGGGTGTACGCCAGCACGTACGCCGCGATCAGCACCACGGCGAACGCGATCAGCACGCTGATCGACACGAAGTTACCGGCCGGGTCGCCGATGCGCTGCTGCGACATCGAGGTCCAGAAGCCGTCGGTGATGGAGATCGAGGCGTCGCTGATGAACGTGCACATGCCCCGGGCGAAGAACATCCCGGCGAGTGTCACGATGAACGGCTGGATCTCGAAGAAGTGGATCGCGCAGCCCATCAGGAAACCGAGCGTCGGGCCGATCAGCAGCGCGATCACCAGCACCAGGGCGGCGGGCAGGCCGTCGCGCAGCAGCGACGCCGACACCATCGCGGTCATCGCCACCACCGAGCCGACGGACAGGTCGATGCCGCCGGTGAGGATCACGAACGTCATACCGACCGCGACGACGAGCAGGAAGCCGTTGTCGATGAAGACGTTGAAGACGACCTGGACGTTGGAGAAGGCGCGGTACTGGGACACGCCGATGCCGTACATGACCAGCAGCAGGGCGAGCGTGGCCAGCACCGGGACGTGCCGCCGGGGCAGGCTGGGCCGCCACGACCGGCCGGTGGTCAACGACGTGCTGCTCATGCCGGCACCTGCTCCTTCTCCCGCTGCGGTGCCGCCGGGCCGGGTTCGGCCCCGCGCCGTCGCCGGCGCAGCCGGGCCCGGAACGCCGGGGCCTGCACGAGGCAGACGGCGATGACGACGACGGCCTTGAACAGCAGCGACGTCTGCGGCGAGATGTTCATCGCGTACACGGTGGTGGTCAGGGTCTGGATGATCAGCGCGCCGAGCACGGTGCCGCCGAGGGAGAACCGGCCGCCGGCCAGCGACGTGCCGCCGATGACGACGGCCAGGATCGCGTCGAGCTCGATCCACAGGCCGGCGGCGTTGCCGTCGGCGCTGGAGACGTTCGCGGTGACCATGAAACCGGCGAGCGCGGCACAGGCGGCGCTGATCACGTAGACGAGGAAGACGATGCGCCGCGACCGGATGCCGGCGAGTCGGCTGGCCTCGGCGTTGCCACCGACCGACTCGACGATCAGGCCGAGCGCGGTGCGGCGGGTGAACGCGGCCACGAGCAGCGCGGCGGCGAGCGCGATCAGGATGGCCAGCGGCAGCGTCAGGAAGTGCCCGAGCCCGATCGCCCGGTACGGACCGGAGTTGATGGTGATGATCTGGCCCTCGGTGACCAGCTGGGCGATGCCCCGCCCGGCCACCATGAGGATCAGCGTGGCGATGATCGGCTGAATGCCGATGACCGCCACGAGTATCCCGTTCCAGGCGCCGAGCACGAGCGCGGCGCCGAAGGCCAGTGCGAGCGCGGTGGCCACCGTGGCCGGGCTGTTCTGGTCGGCCGCCCCGCTGATGTGCAGGCAGGCGATCGCGCCGCTGATCGCGCAGAGCGAGCCGACCGACAGGTCGATGCCGCCGGTGGCGATGACGAGCGTCATCCCGAGCGCCACCAGGATCAGCGGCGCGCTCAGCCGGAGGATGTCGATCGGCGTGCCGTACAGGTGGCCGTTCTTGACCTCGACGGCGAGGAAGCCGGGACGGTAGACGGTGTTCGCGGCGATCATGACCACGAGTACGAGTGCCGGCCAGAACAGGCGGTGGCCGGTCAGCGGGCGGAGGCGGTCGGCGACGGCGGTCACGGGGTCACCTCCTCCCGGGGCGTTCCACTGGCGATGGTGCGCATGACGCGGTCGGCGTCGAGCGTGTCGTCGTTGTCGAGCTGGGCGACCATCTCGCGGTCGCGCATCACCGCGACCCGGTGGCTCAGGCGCAGCACCTCCTCCAGCTCGGCGGAGATGAACAGCACCGCCATGCCGCCGTCGGAGAGCTGCACCACCAGCTTCTGGATCTCGGCCTTGGCACCGACGTCGATGCCACGGGTCGGCTCGTCCAGGATCAGCAGGCGCGGCTCGGTGATCAGCCAGCGGGCCAGCAGCACCTTCTGCTGGTTGCCGCCGGAGAGGTTGCGCACCGGCAGCTCCGGGTTGGCCGGGCGGATGCTCAGCGCCTCGACGTACCTGCGGACCAGCTCGTCCTGGCGGCGGCGCGGAATCGGACGCAGCCAGCCACGCGCGGCCTGCATCGCCAGGATCATGTTCTCCCGGACGGTGAGTTCCGGGACGATGCCCTCGGCCCGGCGGTTCTCCGAGCAGAACCCGACGCCCTGACCGATGGCCTGGATCGGGTTGCGGACCGGAGCCCGGCCGCCGTCGAGCCGGACCTGGCCGTGGTCGGCCCGGTCCGCGCCGAAGATCAGCCGCGCCACCTCGGTCCGGCCGGAGCCGAGCAGGCCGGCCAGGCCGACCACCTCGCCGGCGTGGATGCGCAGGCTGAACGGGGCGACCGCGCCGCGCCGGCCGAGTTCGGCGGCGTCCACGAGCGGCGCCGCGCCGCCGGCCTCGACGGTGGCGCGCTTCTGCTGCTCGTCGAGCCGCTCCAGCACGTCCAGCTCCTGCCCGATCATCTTCTCGACCAGGCTGAACTGCGGCAGCTCCTCGGTGCGGTACTCCCCCACCAGCGTGCCGTTGCGCAGCACCGTGATCCGGTCCGCGATGCCGTAGACCTGGTCGAGGAAGTGGGTGACGAACAGGATCGCGATCCCCTCGTCACGCAGCTGCCGCATGATCCGGAACAGCTGCGCCACCTCGCCGGCGTCCAGGCTGGACGTCGGTTCGTCCAGGATCAGCACCCGGGCCCGCACGTCGATCGCCCGGGCGATGGCGACCATCTGCTGCACCGCCAGCGAGTACGAGCCGAGCGGCGCGGAGACGTCGAGGTCGAGGTCGAGCCGGGCCAGCAGGTCGCGGGCCCGGCGGCGCATCTCGCCCCAGCGCACCGCGCCGAACCGGCGGGGCTCCCGGCCGATGAAGACGTTCTCCGCCACCGACAGGTTGGTGCAGAGGTTGACCTCCTGGTACACGGTGCTGACACCGGCCGCGGCGGCCTGCATCGGACCGGAGAACGAGACCTGCTCGCCGTCGAGCGTGACGACGCCCGCGTCGGTCCCGTAGACGCCGGTCAACACCTTGATCAGGGTGGACTTGCCGGCGCCGTTCTCGCCCATCAGGGCGTGGACCTCGCCCGGGAACAGCCGGAAGTCGACGTCGTGCAGCGCGCGGACCCCGGGGAAGGTCTTGCTGATGCCGGTCATGGTCAGGACCGGACGGTTACCCGTCATCCCATCGGACCTCTTCTTCGACGGTGGTGGTACGGGGGCCGCCGTCGGTTGCGACGGCGACCCCCGGGTGACTCAGTACTTGCGGTTGGGCAGTGCCTCCTTGGCCTGCTCCTGGGTGAACGTGGTCTCCTCGGTCTCGATCCGGGCGGGCACGTCCTCGCCGGCCTTGACCTTCTTGACCAGGTCCATCAGCTGCGGGCCGAGCAGCGGGCTGCACTCCGCGATGAAGTTGAACTTGCCGTCCGCGAGGGCCTGCATGCCGTCCTTCACCGCGTCGACGGTGATGATGGTGATGTCCTTGCCGGGCGTCTTGCCGGCCGCGGTGATCGCCTCGAGCGCGCCCAGGCCCATGTCGTCGTTGTGCGCGAAGAGCACGTCGATCTTCGGGTTGGCCTTGAGGAACTGCTCCATCACCTGCTTGCCGCCGGCGCGGGTGAAGTCACCGGTCTGCGAGGCGACGATCTTCAGGTTGGGGTTGGCGGCGATCGCCTCGGCGAAGCCCTTCTTCCGGTCGTTTGCCGGCGCCGAGCCGGTCGTGCCCTGCAGCTCGACGATGTTGACCGGGCCGGACGCCGACTTCTTCTGCTCCACCAGCCACTCGCCGGCGAGGCGGCCCTCCTTGACGAAGTCCGAGCCGAGGAACGTCTTGTAGAGCGACTTGTCGGCCGAGTCGACGGCGCGGTCGGTCAGGATCACCGGGATCTTGGCGTCCTTGGCCTCCTTGAGCACGGTGTCCCAGCCGGACTCCACCACCGGCGAGAAGGCGATCACGTCGACCTTCTGCTGGATGAAGTTGCGGATCGCCTTGATCTGGTTCTCCTGCTTCTGCTGGGCGTCGTCGAACTTCAGCTCGATGCCCGCCTCGGCCGCCGCCTCCTTGATCGAGGTGGTGTTGGCGGTGCGCCAGCCACTCTCGGCGCCCACCTGGGAGAAGCCCAGGACGATCTTGTCGTTGCCGTCGCCGGAACCGCCGCCGGTGTCGCTGTTGCCGCACGCGGCCATGCTGGCGGCGAGCAGCACGCCGGCGAACGCCGCGATGACCGTGCGTGCCGTGCTCCTGCTTCTCATCGATTCTCCTCCGGGGTTGGATGTTCCGGGCACACGGCCGGCGGGAGCCGGAGCGGCCCGGGTGTGGTGGTGGGGGGGTGCGCGGCGCGGTCCGAGGTCAGTGCGCCGGCGGGCGTTGGCCGTACACGTTCTGGTAGCGGTCGTAGAGCGAGTCGATGTCGGCCGGCGCGATCGGCACCGGCCGGCCGAGCGCCCGGGCCAGGTGGGCGGTGCGGGCCACGTCCTCGCACATCACCGCGGCCTTGACCGCCGCCCGCGCGTCGCGGCCGATGGTGAAGACGCCGTGGTTGCGCATGAGCACCGCGGGTGAACGGTGGCCGGACAGCGTGCTGACGATGCCCTTACCGATGTCGTCGCCGCCGATCAGCGCGAACGGCCCGATCGGGATCTCCCCGCCGAACTCGTCGGCCTGCGCGGTCAGCCAGCACGGGATCGCCTCGCCGCGGGCCGCCCAGGCGGTGGCGTACCCGCTGTGCGTGTGCACGACGCCGCCGACCTCGGGCATCGCGCGGTAGACGTAGGCGTGCGCGGCGGTGTCGCTGGACGGGGCGCCGTCGCCGTCGACGACGGTGCCGTTGAGGTCGCAGACCACCATGGCCGCCGCGGTCAGGTCGTCGTAGTCGACGCCGCTGGGCTTGATGACCATCAGGTCCTGACCGGGTACGCGGGCCGACACGTTGCCGGCCGTCCAGGCGACCAGGTCGTAGCGGGTCAGTTCGCGGTGCAGGCGCGCCACCGTCTCGCGCAGCGCGTCGACCTGGCTGTTCATCCGACCACCTCCAGGGTCGCGGCGGCGCGGTCCGCGGCGGCGTCGACCGCCGCGTTGCGGATCGCCCGCAGGCGGAGCATGACGTCGTTCGCGCCGCGGCCGAAGTGGTCGTGCAACGCGCGGTACTCGGCGTACAGGGCGTCGTAGGCCCGGACGTTCTCCGGTACGGGCCGGTAAACGGCCTCGTCGATGCGCCCCATCACGGCGGACGCCTCGTGGATCGTCGGGTACGCACCGGCGGCCACCGCCGCGTGGATGGCCGAGCCGAGCGCCGGGCCCTGGGCGGAACCGATGATGCTCAGCGGCCGGTTCGTCACGTCGGCGTAGATCTGCATGAGCAGCCGGTTGGAGGTGAGCCCACCGGCCACCACCAGATCGTCGACCGGCACACCGGCCTGCGCGAACGCCTCGACGATCATCCGGGTGCCGTACGCCGTGGACTCCAGCAGCGCACGGTAGACGTCCGGCGGCCGGGTGGCGAGCGTCAGCCCGACGATCATCCCGCTCAGGTCGTGGTTGACCAGCAGGGACCGGTTGCCGTTCCACCAGTCCAGCGCCACCAGGCCATGCGCGCCGACCGGCTGGGCGGCGGCGGCCTCGGTGAGCCGCTCGTGCGAGTCGAACCCGGCCGGGGCGGCGTGCCGCACGAACCAGCCGAAGATGTCCCCCACGCCGCTCTGCCCGGCCTCGAAGCCCCAGGCGCCGGGGCTGATGCCGCCGTCGACCACGCCGCACATGCCCGGCACCTCGGCCGGGTGGGTGCCGTTGAGGACGTGGCAGGTGGAGGTGCCCATGATGGCGACCAGCCGGCCGGGCCGCAGCGCCTGGGCCGACGCGGCGGTGACGTGGGCGTCGACGTTGCCGGCCGCGACCGCGATGCCCTCGGGCAGCCCGGTCCAGGCGGCGGCGCGGGCGCTGAGCGTGCCGGCCCGCGCGCCCAGCGGCAGCAGCGGACCGTCCAGCTTGGTCACGAAGTCGGCGAAGCCGGGGTCGAGCGCGGCCAGGTAGTCCGCCGACGGGTAGCGGCCGTCCTGCCGGATGCCCTTGTAGCCGGCCGTGCAGACGTTGCGCGTCTCGGCGCCGCAGAGCTGCCACACGATCCAGTCGGCGGCCTCGATGAACCGCTCGGCCCGCCGGTAGACCTCCGGGTCCTCCTCCAGGATCTGCAGGCCCTTGGCGAACTGCCACTCCGCGGAGATCTTGCCGCCGTAACGGCCGAGCCACGGCTCGCCGCGCTCGGCCGCCAACGCGTTGATCCGGTCGGCGTGCGGCTGCGCGGCGTGGTGCTTCCAGAGCTTCACCCAGGCGTGCGGGCGGTCGCGCAGTTGCGGGATCTCGCACAGCGGCGTGCCGTCGGCGAGCGTCGGGAGCACGGTGCAGGCGGTGAAGTCGGTGCCGATGCCCACCACCCGGGACGGGTCCACGCCGGCTTCGGCGAGCGCGGCCGGCACCGCGTGGCGCAGCACGTCGCGGTAGTCGTCCGGGTCCTGGAGGGCCCAGTCCGGGGGCAGCGCCGGGCCGCCGTCGGGAAGCGCGGTCTCGATGACCCCGCGCCGGTACTCGTGCACCGCCGTACCGAGTTCGGCGCCGTCACGGACCCGGACCACGAGCGCCCGCCCGGACAGTGTGCCGAAATCGACCCCGATCACGTACCGATCCGACGCGTCCACTTCGCTCATTTGCACCTCCGCCGTGTCACGGGGTTAGTGTTAGCGCTCACATATACATCCGTCAAGACACCTCCGGGCAACAGCTGCGTAACGAGCAGCGACACTCGGAACCGACGTCCGCCGCCCCGCGCGGACCGGCCCCGCCGCCGGCCGGGAGATCCACGCCAACGGTGCGGCCAAGCCGCGGGCCGACGCCCTGTTAACGACAACAACCGATGGAACTTCCGGAAATTCTCTCGGCGCTCCGGCCGCCCCGGGCCCGGACGTCCAGACGCCGCCGCCGAGCCGCGCAGAGGGCCACTCAGCGGCTCTTTTTCTCGCCGCGACGCCCGCGGAGAACGGTCGCCGAGGGCCGCCCGCAGGCCGCCAGCCTATTTACAGTGTTTGATGTCAGCGATAACATTTCGCCATCCCCACATTCGGCGCCGCTGTCCGGGAAACCCCGGCGCCGCAGCCGGGCGGCGACGGACGGCGACCCCGTCGACCGCCGGAACCCCACCACCCACGAGCGCCCGCCGGCACCGACCGGCCGCTGGAACTGCCGTGCCGCGTCCGTCCCCGTGGACCACGGGCGACGCCGTGCGACCGGCGGGCCGCTCCCTTCCGGGCACCGCCACGGACGGCGCCCGGCCACCGAGGAGGACCCAGTGCGCAGATGGACCCGACGGACGCTCGCCGTCCTGGGCGTCGCGGCGGTGGCACTCGCCGCGACAGTCACCGACCAGGCCGTGGCACCGCATCCCGCCCGGGCGCTGGACAACGGCGTCGCCCGTACCCCGCCGATGGGGTGGAACACCTGGAACACCTTCGGCTGCAACATCAACGAGACCCTCATCCGCCAGACCGCCGACGCGATGGTCAGCAACGGCCTGCGCGACCTCGGCTACAAGTACGTCGTCGTGGACGACTGCTGGTTCGACCCCAACCGGGACGCGCAGGGCAACCTCCAGGCGCACCCGCAGCGGTTCCCCAGCGGGATGAAGTCGCTCGGTGACTACCTGCACGCCCGGGGCCTGCTGTTCGGCATCTACCAGGTGCCGCTGGACAAGACCTGCGCCCAGGTCGGCGGCACGTTCCCCGGCGCCACCGGCAGCCTCAACCACGAGTACCAGGACGCGCGGCAGTTCGCCGCCTGGGGCGTGGACTACCTCAAGTACGACTGGTGCTCCGGCACCGGCACCATCAACGACCAGGTGGCGCGGTTCGGCATCATGCGCGACGCGCTGGCCTCCACCGGCCGGCCGATCGTCTACAGCATCAACCCCAACAGCTACCACGCCAAGACCGGGCCGCTGCGCAACTGGAGCGACGTGGCGAACCTCTGGCGAACCACCGAGGACATCACCAACGCGTGGAACACCGGCCAGGCCAACGGCTACCCGATGGGCATCCAGAACATCGTCGACGTCACGGTGCCGCTGGCCGGATACGCCGCGCCCGGCGGGTTCAACGACCCGGACATGCTCGAGGTGGGCAACGGTGGCATGAACGACACCGAGATGCGCAGCCACTTCGCGCTCTGGTCCATGCTGGCCGCGCCGCTGATGATGGGCAACGACGTGCGCTCGGCGAGCGCGGCCACCCTGGCGATCCTGCGCAACGCGAACCTGGTCGCGATCAACCAGGACACGCTCGGCCGTCAGGCGGTCCAGGTCTCCTTCGACGGCACGCGGCGGGTGCTGGCCAAGCCGCTGGCAAACGGCGACGTGGCGGTTGCGCTGTTCAACCAGGGCGGCTCGACCACCACCGTCTCCACCACGGCGGCGGCCGTGGGCAAGAGCGGCAACTCGTTCACGCTGCGCGACGCGTGGACCGACGCCACCTCCACCAGCACCGGCACGATCTCCGCCAGCGTGCCCGCGCACGGCACCGTAGTCTACCGGGTCAGCGGGGGCGGCACCACCACCCCGCCGCCGGTCCCGACCACGTTCCGGCTGCGCAGCGAGTCGTCCGGCCGGTGCCTCGACGTGGACAACGCCGGCACCGCGAACGGCACCGGGACGCTGATCTGGGACTGCCACAACAACGCCAACCAGCAGTTCACCGCCAACGGGCAGGCGTTGCAGGTGCTCGGCAAGTGCCTGGACGTGCCGACGAACGCGACGGCCGGCACCCGGGTGCAGATCTGGGACTGCAACGGCGGCACCAACCAGCAGTGGACCGTCAACGGCAACGGCACGGTGAGCAACGGGCGCTTCCCGTCGCTGTGCCTGGACGTCGACAACGCGGGCACCGCCAACGGCACCCGGGTGATCGTCTGGACCTGCCACGGCAACGCCAACCAACGGTGGAGCCGGGCGTGAGCGGCTACGGCCGGTGAACGGCGGCCGGCCGGACGAAGGGGCGAGCGTCCGGCCGGCCGTCACCGGGCGCCGGCCGCCCGGCGCTTGTTCCAGATGTCGAACGCCACGGCGACGAGCAGCACCAGGCCCTTGACCACCGACTGGACGGACTGGTCGACGCCCATGAGCTGCATGCCGTTGCTCATCACCGCCATGATCAGGCCACCCACCATGGCGCCGACCACGGTGCCGACGCCACCGGTGACGGCCGCCCCGCCGATGAACGCCGCCGCGATCGCGTCCAGCTCGAACATGTTGCCGGCCGCCGGCTGGGCCCCGTTGGAGCGGGACGAGTAGATGACGCCCGCCACGGCGGACAGGAAGCCCATGTTGACGAAGATCCAGAAGTTGACGCGCTTCACCCGTACGCCGGACAGCATCGCCGCGGGCAGGTTGCCGCCGATGGCGTACACCTGGCGGCCGAACACCGTACGGCGGGTGAGCAGGCCGTAGACGAGCACGAGCACGGCGAGCACGATCAGCACGATCGGCAGGCCCCGGGCGTGGGCGAGCTGCCAGGCGAACCACATGACCACGGCGCCGACCACCACGATCCGCAGGACGAACAGCGGGAACGACTCCACCGGCTGCTCGTGGCGCACCCGGGCGACCCGGGTCCGGAACACGCTCACCGCGTACCCGACCACGGCGAAGGCGCCGATGAACAGCGTGAAGGCGTCGTAGCCCTGGCCGCCCAGCAGGCCGTTGAGGAAGCCGGCCGCGACCCGCTGGTACTCCTCCGGGAACGGCGACAGCGAGATGTTGTCCAGCACGCGCAGCGTCAGACCGCGGAACAGCAGCATGCCGGCCAGGGTGACGATGAACGCCGGGATGCCGGCGTACGCGACCCAGAGCCCGTGCCACGCGCCGACCGCGACACCCACCGCGAGCGCGGCCAGGACGCCGGCCCACCAGGGCATGCCCTCGCGGATGACCAGCACCGCCGAGACCGCTCCGGTGAGCGCCACCACCGATCCCACGGACAGGTCGATGTGGCCGCCGATGATCACGATCACCATGCCGATCGCGAGCACCAGGATGTAGGAGTACTGCAGGACGATGTTCGTCAGGTTGCCGGGGCTCAGCGAGACGCCGTCGGTCAGGACGGCGAACAGCGCGACGATCACCACCAGGGCGATGTAGATGCCGCTCTGCCGCAGGTTGCCCAGGATCAGCGCGCGCGGGTCGCTGGTGCCGGTGTGCAGGCTCGCCGCCGCGCCGGTGTCCGGCGCGGCGACCTTCTGGGGCGTGGGCTTCGTGCTGGTCATCGGACGAGATCCCTGTCCTTGGTCATGAGTTCCATCAGGTTCTCCTGGGTGGCGTCGGCCACCGGCGTCTCCCCGGTGATCCGCCCGGCCGCCAGGGTGTAGATGCGGTCGCACATGCCGAGCAGCTCGGGCAGTTCGGAGGAGATGAGCACGACGGCCTTGCCGTCTGCCACCAGCCGGTTGACGATCGTGTAGATCTCGAACTTGGCGCCCACGTCGATGCCCCGGGTCGGCTCGTCGAGGATCAGCACGTCCGGGTCGGTGAACAGCCACTTCGCCAGCACGACCTTCTGCTGGTTGCCGCCGGAGAGCTTGCCCACCACCGACATCACCGTCGGCGCCTTGATGTTCATGTCGCGCCGCCCCCGCTCGGCGACCTGAATCTCCCGGTTGCCGTCGATCCAGCCACGGCTGGCCAGCTTGTGCAGCGCGGCGGCGGAGACGTTGCCCCGCACGTCGTCGATCAGGTTGAGGCCGTAGTGCTTGCGGTCCTCGGTGGCGTACGCGATGCCGTTGGCGATGGCCTCGGCCACAGTGCGCGCCCGTACCTCACGGCCCCTGACGAACAGCCGGCCTCTGATGTCCCGGCCGTACGCCCGGCCGAACACGCTCATCGCCAGCTCCGTGCGCCCGGCGCCCATCAGGCCGGCGATGCCGACGACCTCACCGGCGCGTACGTGCAGCGAGGCCCGGTCGACGACCAGGCGGTCCTGGGTCGGGTGGCGCACCGACCAGTCCTCGATCCGCAGCACCTCGTCGCCCGGGGTGACGCTGCGGCTCGGGTAGAAGGCGGCCAGGTCGCGCCCGACCATGCCGCGGATGATCCGGTCCTGGGTGACGGCGCCGTCGGACATGTCCAGCGTCTCGACGGTACGGCCGTCGCGGATGACTGTGGTCGAGTCGGCGACGGCGGTGATCTCGCCGAGCTTGTGCGAGATCATGATGCAGGTGATGCCCTGGTCGCGCAGGCGGCGCATCAGGTCCAGCAGGTGCGCCGAGTCGACGTCGTTGAGTGCGGCCGTGGGCTCGTCGAGGATCAGCAGCCGTACCTTCTTGGACAGCGCCTTGGCGATCTCCACGAGCTGCTGCTTGCCGACGCCGAGCTGGATGACCGGGGTGACCGGGTTCTCGTGCAGCCCGACCGACCGCAGCAGCGCCGCGGCCTCCGCGTTGGTCCGGTGCCAGTCGATCAGCCCGCCGCGGCCGCGGCGCTCGTTGCCGAGGAAGATGTTCTCGGCGATCGACAGGTAGGGCACCAGGGCGAGTTCCTGGTGGATGATGACGATGCCGCGGGCCTCGCTGTCCTGGATCCCCCGGAATCCGACCGGCTCGCCGTCGAAGACGATCTGGCCGTCGTAGCTGCCCGCCGGGTAGACCCCGGACAGCACCTTCATCAGGGTGGACTTGCCGGCGCCGTTCTCACCGCAGATCGCGTGGATCTCGCCGCGCCGTACGGCGAGCGAGACGTCCTGGAGCGCGGCCACGCCCGGGAAGGTCTTCGTGATGCCCCGCATCTCGAGGATGTGATCGCTCATGGGTATCCGTCCTGCTCGTGGTCGAGGTGTCCGGAGCGGACGGGCCCGGTGGCGCGGTGGCCGCCGGGCCCGTCGCCGCGCGGGTCAGCCGGCCCGTCCGGCGGCGACCTCCTGCTCGGTCAGGTAGCCGGAGTCGATCAGGACGGACTTGATGTCCTCCTTGTAGACGGTCTGCACCGGCAGCAGGAACGCGGGCACGACCTTGACGCCGTTGTTGTACGCCTTGGTCTCGTTGGCCTTCGGCTCCTCCTTGCGCAGGAACGCCTCGGCGGCGATGACCGCCTGCTCGGCCAGCAGCCGGGTGTCCTTGAACACCGTCGAGCTCTGCACGCCGTCGTTGATCAGCTTGACCGAGGCGACCTCGGCGTCCTGGCCGGTCACCACCGGCATCTTCTTGGCGCCGCCGCGGTAGCCGGCGTTCTGCAGCGCGGTGATGATGCCGCGGGACAGGCCGTCGAACGGCGACAGCACGCCGTCGACCTTGCTGCCGTCGTTGTAGCTGGAGGTGAGCAGGTCCTCCATCCGCTTCTGCGCGGTCTCCTGCTGCCAGCGCAGGATGGCCGCCTGCTCGATCTTGGTCTGCCCCGACTTGACCTTCAGCGTGCCGGCGTCGAAGTACGGCTTGAGCGTGTCCATCGCGCCGTTGAAGAAGAAGCCGGCGTTGTTGTCGTCCAGCGACCCGGCGAACAGCTCCACGTTGAACGGGCCGGTCGCGGTGCCCTTGGCGCCGTCCTTGGTGAGCAGGCCGAGGCCGACCAGGAGCGCGTTGGCCTGCGCCACGCCGACCTTGTAGTTGTCGAAGCTGACGTAGAAGCTCACGTTCGGGCTGTTGCGGATGAGCCGGTCGTAGGAGATGACCGGGATCTTCGCGGCCGCGGCGGCCTGGAGCTGGCCGCTGAGCGCGGTGCCGTCGATCGGGGCGATGACCAGCACGTCCGCGCCCTGCGTGATCATCTGGTCGATCTGCTGCGACTGGGTCGGGATGTCGTCCCCGGCGTACTGCAGGTCGACCTTGTAGCCCTTGGCCTGGAGCTTCTCCTTCACCGAGTTGCCGTCGGCGATCCATCGTTCCGAGGTCTGCGTCGGCATCGAGACGCCGATCGTCAGGTCGCCGGGCTTGGCCGAGCTGGTGTCTCCGCCGCCTCCCGCGCCCTCGCCGCTGCAGGCGGCCAGGCTGATCGCGAGCGCGGCACCGCTGAGTGCGGCCAGAAGTCGTCTGCGCACGAGCGTCCTCCCTGTCGTGGCGGTCCCTGTGACACAGGTAACCCTCACGGGGAGTGTTAACGCTCACAAGTTGCCCCGTCAACCAAACGCGCGAAATGCGCATGTCTCTTTCTCGTAACAGAGACGGCGGTCCAGGTCGGACGGGACGGCGTGACGGAGCACCGCGGGGGCGGCGCGCGCCGCCCCCGCGGTGGCCCGGATCAGGTCGCGGAGCAGGTGGGTGTCATGCCCGATCCGCTGCCGTTGCCTTGGAACCCGAACTCGGCGCTCTGGCCGGCGCCGAGCTGGCCGTTGTAGTCCACGTTCGTGAACCGCACCGTGCCGCTGTTACCACTGGCCGTCGCGCTCCAGGTGTTCGTGATGCTCGCGCCGCCCGGCAGCGTCATGCTGACCGTCCATCCCCGGGTGCCCGACGAGCCGGCTGTCACCTTCACGTTGGCGACGAAGCCACCGGTCCAGGAGTTCAGCGTCACCGAGGCCGAACATCCACCCTGGCCCGGCGGCGGGGTGGTCGGGTTGTTCGGCGGCGGCGTCGTGGTCGGCGGCGGGTTGTTGCCCCCGGCGTTCAGCGCGTCGAGCACCGCGTTGTACGCCGCCTTCTTGTTGCCCGAGCAGTCGAACAGCAGCGCGTTGTCCGAGCCGCGCCACGAGTCGCAGTCCCGCACGCCCCACACCGTGATGCCGGTGCAGCGCGACACCGCCAGGCAGGCGCGGGTCACGGCGGCGTAGATGTTCGCCTGGTTGCCGCCGGTCATCACGTCCAGCTCGGTGATCTGCACCTCGACGCCCAGGTCGGCGAAACGCTGGAGGTTGGCCTGGTAGTCACCGGGGATCGTGGTGCCCAGGTGCGACTGGAAGCCGACGCAGTCGATCGGCACGCCCCGCGACTTGAAGTCGCGGACCATGTTGTAGATGCCCGTCGACTTCGCGTTGATGCCGTCGGTGTTGTAGTCGTTGTAGCAGAGCTTCGCGCCCGGGTCGGCGGCGCGGGCGGCCCGGAACGCGGCCTCGATCCAGTCGTTGCCGGTGCGCTGCAGGTTCGAGTCGCGGCGCCCGCCGCTGCCGCCGTCGGCGAACGCCTCGTTCACCACGTCCCAGGCGTAGATCTGCCCGCGGAAGTGGGTGGCGACCTGGGTGACGTGGTTGATCGCGGCGTTGCGCAGCGCGCTGCCGGACAGGCCCTGCGCCCACGACGGCTGCTGCTGGTGCCAGAGCAGCGCGTGCCCGCGCACCGACATGCCGTTCGCGCGGGCGTGGCTGACCAGCCGGTCGCCACCGGTGTAGCTGAACCGCCCCTGCTGCGGCTCGGTGGCGTCCCACTTCATCTCGTTCTCGGCCACCACGGAGTTGAACTCGCGGTTCAGCACCGTGGCGTACGTGTTGTCGGACAGCTTGTTGGTGGCGACCGCGGCGCCGAAGTAACGGCCCTTCTCGGCCGCCGCCGCGCGCAGCGTGGTGCCGGCGCTCGCGGCCGGCGCCAGGGCCACGGCCATCCCGGCGGCGAGCGCGCCGGCCAGGATGCCGGTGGTCAGCAAGGCTCTCTTTCGTCTCATGCGGATTCCTCTTCCGGGGGTTACGCGATGGTGGTGGTGCGAATCCCCGACCCCGCGTCCGGTGGCGGTGTCGGGGTACGCCCAGCGCGGCTCGCCCGGTGAGCCTTGCGGCGCTCGTGCCCTGCCATCGACTGTGAGCGATAACATCCCCCGGCGTCAACCCCTGCCGCCTAGGGATAGACGTCCTCGTGCGCCTTGCGGTAGTCGACGATCTCGTCCAGCCGGCCGGTAGCGGCGTGCGTCACCCAGGCCGGGTTGCCCAGCAGCGCGCGACCCAGCGCGACCAGGTCGAACTCCCCGTCCGCCAGCCGCGCGGCCAGGCCCGCCACCGACTCCGGGCCGTCCGGGCGCAGGAAGTCCCGCCGCAGCCCGACCGAGCCGACGGTGATCGACGGCAGGCCGGTGAGCCGCTTCGCCCAGCCGGCCAGGTTCAGCGCCGAGCCGGGGAACGCGGGCTGCCAGAAGCGGCGCTGCGAGGCGTGCAGCACGTCGGCGCCGGCCTCGGCGAACGCGCCGAGGATTCGCGCCAGCTCGGCCGGGGTCTCGGCGATCCGCGCGTCGAACGCGCGCTCCTTGAACTGGGAGAATCGCACGATCACCGGCCGGTCCGCCGGGACCTGCGCGCGGACCGCGCGCACCACCGCCGCCGGGAACGCCGCCCGCCGCTCCGGTGAGCCGCCGAACGCGTCGGTCCGGCGGTTCGTGTACGGCCACAGGAACTCGTCCAGCAGGTAACCGTGCGCGGCGTGGATCTCGATCGCGTCGAACCCGGCCCGGACCGCGACCCCCGCCGCGTCCGCGTACGCCGCGAGCAGGGTGTCCACGTCGGCGGCGGTCATCGCGTACGGCGCCGGGCGGCCCGGCTCGCGTACCCCCGAGGGGGTCCACGCCGGACGGCCGTCCACCGGCTCACGCAGGCTGCCCAGGTGCCACAGCTGCGCGGCGATCCGGCCGCCGGCGGCGTGCACCGCCTCGACCACGCCCCGCCAGCCGGCCTCGGCCGCGCCGGCGGTCATCCGCGGCACGGTGTCCTCGTGGCCGGCGCTGGGATGGTCCACCAGCACGCCCTCGGTGACGATCAGGCCGATGCCGGCCGCGGCGCGGCGCCGGTAGTAGTCGGCCATCTCGGGCGTCGGCACGCCGCCCGGCGCGCGGTTACGGGTCATCGGCGCCATGACGAAGCGGGACGGCAACGACAGGCCGGCGACGGTGACCGGCTCCAGCAGCGGCGTCACCGGCGATGCGGTGTCCAGTGTCGCGTTCATGACCCGACGCTAGGAGTTGACACCGGTGTCAAGGGCAAGCGCTCAGGCGGCCGGATCCCGGGTGTCCTCGGTCACCGTCATGTCGGACACCACGTCGTCGAGCACCGCGACGGCGTGCGCGAGCCGCGCCATCTCGGCGGTCATCCGAGCCCGCTCCTCGCGCAGCCGGTCGGTGAGCCACGACGTGCGGATCTCCGGATCGGTCACGCAGGGCAGCAGCTCGGCCATCCGGCGGCTGCTCAGCCCGGCGTCGAACAACCGCTGGATGAGCCGGACCCGGTCCATCGCCGAATCGGCGAAGACCCGCTGCCCGCTCGGCGTCCGCAGGGCGGCGAGCAGGCCCTGCTGCTCGTAGTACCGGATGGACCGGGCGCTCACCCCGGTACGCGCCGACAGCTCCCCGATCCGCATCGCGCCTCCCCGCTCGCCGGACCTCCATCATCGAGCATGCCGCGCCGGTCAGGACAGCAGCTCGACGTACCCGTCGGTGCCGTGCACCCGGATCCGCCCGCCGTCGGGGATCAACCGGGTCGCGTCCGGCACCGCCACCACCGCGGGCAGGCCGTACTCGCGGGCGATCACCGCGCCGTGCGTCATCAGGCCGCCCACCTCCGTCACCAGGCCCGCGACTGCGACGAACAGCGGCGTCCAACTCGGGTCGGTGTGCGCGGTGACGAGGATGTCGCCCGGCTCCAGGTCGGCACCGGCCAGGTCCGTCACGACCCGCGCCCGCCCCTCGACGACGCCGGCCGAGACCGCCAGCCCGGCCAGGGCGCCCGGCGGCACGTCGGCGCGCCGGTACGAGCCGTTCAGGGCCTCGCCGTCCGAGGTGAGCACCCGGGGCGGGGTGAGCGCCTGGTGCGACCGGAACTCCTCCCGGCGCCTGCGGATCAGCCCGGCGTCCACCCGCCCGGTGGCCGCGACCTCCCGGAACTCGTCGAAGGTGAGGTAGAAGACGTCCTCCGGATCGGCGAGCACACCGGCGCGGGCCAGCCGGTCGGCCTCCGCCATGAGCGCCTGCTTGTACACGGCGTAGCGGCTGACGATGTCGTACTTCGGGTACTCCCGGTAGCCGGCGAACGTCCGTACCCGGTCGATCATCGCCTGCGTCTCGGCGGCCTTGCGCTCGCCGTCGGGCAGCGCGCGCAGGCGGTCGAGCACCTCCCGGGCCTTCGCCCACGCCCGCTCCCGGCCGTCGGCGAAGCGGCGCGCGGCGGCGCCCGGGGCGAAGGTGCGGACGTGGTCCAGGATCAGCGGCACGAGCGTGGCCGGGCACTCGCTCCACCGTGGCCGGGTGATGTCGATCTCGCCGACGCAGCGCATGCCGTACCGGTCCAGGTAGCCCTCGACGGCCGCGCGTGCCTCGACGCCGCCCGGCAGCTTCGGCAGTTCGTCCAGGAACCCGTCGTCGGCGCCGTCCCGCAGGAACGCCACCACCTCGGGGTACGCGCGGACCACGTCGGCCACGTCGAGCAACGCCAGGCCCATCTCGGCGGTGACGTTGCCGGGCGCGGACAGCGTGAGCGTGTCGGCGGCGTCGCGTTCGCCGAGCCACTCCCCCAGCTTGTCGTTGAGCCACCAGGTGGCCTGCATCCCGGCCATGATCACCTGAGCGCTCACCGGATCGGTGAGCACCCGCTTGTGCTCGGCGAACGCCTCGTCCAGGAAGTCGAACAGCCCGGACCCGGACCGGCCCCGGATGTCGCGGCGCAGGGCGGCGACCGACTCCCGGCTGCGCTCGATCAGCGCGGTGACGATCGCCGGGTCGGTGTCGATCGAGGGCGGCGGCCCGCTCGCGGGCGGGCCGGCCGGTGCGGGGTCCGGCGCGGCCGGTGCAGGGTCCGGCGCGACCGGTACGACGTCACGGGCGAGGACCGTCTCCAGCGCGTCCCGGGTGAGCGGGTCGGCCCGGCCGATCATGCCCAGGAACGCGGCCCGGCCCGCCGCCGTGGACAGGTGCGGCGTGGCGTCGACGAACAGCCGGCCGCCCGCCTCGTGCATCGGCGCCATGGCGGTGAGCCGCCACATCGACAGGCCCAGCGGCCTCATCGCGTCGGTCATCATCTGCTGGTGGCCGACCGACAGGTAGACGTGGAACCGCCCGTCCGCGGCGGCCGCCGGCACCGGGAACAGCGTGGTGATCGGCCGGCTCTGGAGGATGTGGACGTCGTCCCCGGTCACTGCCCACTCGACGTCCTGCGGGCAGCCGAAGTGCGCCTCGATCCGCCGGCCCAGCGCGGCGAGGCGTACCGCCTGCGCGCCGGTCAGCGCGGGCTGGGCCTGCCGCGCCGGGTCGACCGGTGTCTCCCGGGTGCCGCCGCCGGGTGCCGCGTGCACCGCCCGCGCCTTCGCGCCGATCGTCCGGCCGGCCACCACGCCGTCGCGCACCGTGAACACGTCCGGGTTCACCAGGCCGGAGACCAGGGCCTCGCCGAGACCGAAGCCGGCCTCGATCGACACCACCGTCCGGTCGCCGGTGACCGGGTCGGCGGTGAACATGACCCCCGCCGCGTCCGGGACGACCATCCGCTGCACCACCACCGCCATCTCCACGGCGCGGTCGTCGATGCCGTGGCGCCGCCGGTAGGTCACGGCACGGTCGGTGAACAGCGAAGCCCAGCAGCGGCTGACGTGCCGCAGCACCTCGGCCGTGCCGACCACGTTGAGGTAGGTGTCCTGCTGGCCGGCGAACGAGGCGTCCGGCAGGTCCTCGGCTGTCGCACTCGACCGCACGGCGTACGCGGCCTCCGTGCCGAGCCCGGCCAGCGCGGCGGTGACCGCCGCCGCGACCTCGCCCGGCAGCGGGGCCCGCTCGACCGCGCGACGGACCTCGGCGGCGGCCGCGCGGATCGCCGCCGGGTCGTCCGCGTCCGCGCGGGCGAGCCGCTCCAGCGGGCCGGCCAGCGCCGGCGTCCGCGCCACGGCCAGCCGGAACGCATCGGTGGTGACGCAGAAACCCGGAGGTACGCGCACCCCGCCGAGCCGCGTCAGCGCCCCCAGGTGCGCACCCTTGCCCCCCACCGCGGCGATCCGCGTCTCGTCCACCTCGTGCAGTTGCCACACGTACCGTCCGGTCATGCCGTGCCCCCGTTTTCGCAGCTCGACCCGCATCGGCCGATGATTCTGCGGCATCACCGGGGCCTTGCGGCAAGACCCGGGGTGCGATATACGTTGATAGTGGCGAGGAGAGGTGTCTCCTTGCCTTTAGTTTTTCCGCACCACCAACCCTTGCCCTGACCCGCTGCCGTCGCGTGAGTCAGATCTCCCCGCCCCGGGTGGAGTGCCGGGGGCGCGACGGGGCAAGAAGCGACCACGAGGCCGCGACGCGGCCCGGACGAGCGGGACCGGACGGGGTGGGGGAGACTCGGGCGATGAGCGGCGCTGACACCGACCCGCGTACGCGTGCCGACGTCTTCGCCGTCGACGGTGAGATCGGGCCGGACCTGGCGCGGATCGACTGGTCGGCGCACCCACTGGGCCCGCCGGACACCTGGCCGCAGAGCCTGCGGACCGCGGTGCGGATCCTGCTGTCCTCCCGGTTCCCGATGTGGATGGCCTGGGGGCCGCAGCTCACCTTCTTCTGCAACGCCGCCTACCGGCGGGACACGCTCGGCCGCAAGTACCCGTGGGCGCTGGGGCTGCCGGCGAACGAGGTGTGGGCGGAGATCTGGGACGACATCGGCCCCCGCGTCGACACCGTGCTGCGCACCGGCGAGGCGACCTGGGACGAAGGGCTGCTGCTGTTCCTGGAACGCGCCGGCTACCGCGAGGAGACCTACCACACGTTCTCCTACAGCCCGCTGCGCGCCGACGACGGCGGACTGGTCGGAATGCTCTGCGTGGTCAGCGAGGACACCGAGCGGGTCATCGGCGAGCGGCGGATGGCGACGCTGCGCGACCTCGGCTCGGACCCGAGCGTCATCCGCACCGAGCAGGAGACACTCGCGTTCGTCAGCCGCCAGCTGGCCCGCAACCCGCAGGACCTGCCGTTCACCCTCACCTACCTGTACGACGACGGCGGGGCCCGGCTGGTGGAGGCGACCGGCCTGCCGGACGGGCACCCGGCGGCCCCGGCCACGCTGTCGCTCGATGACCCGGCCGCCCCGTGGCCGGCCGGCGCCGTCGGCGAGGGCGAGTCGGTGCGGGTCACGCTCGACGGCCCGGCCTTCGCGGACCTGCCGACGGGCGTCTGGCCCGCCGCGCCGGCCGAGGCGCTGCTGGTGCCGCTGCGCCAGCAGGGCGGTGCGCCGTACGGCTTCCTGGTCGCCGGGCTGAACCGCTACCGGGCGCTGGACGACGGGTACCGCGGCTTCGTGGAGCTGACCGCGGGGCATCTGGCCACCGGCATCGCCAGCGCCCGCAGCTACCAGGCGCAGCAGCGGCGGGCCGAGGAGCTCGCCGAGCTGGACCGCGCGAAGACCGCGTTCTTCTCCAACATCAGCCACGAGTTCCGCACCCCGCTGACCTTGATCATGGGACCGCTGGACGAGCTGCGCAGCCGGTTGCCGGACGCCGACGAGCGGGTCCGGGCCGAGCTGGACGTGATCCGCCGCAACGGCCTGCGCCTGGGCAAGCTGGTGAACAGCCTGCTCGACTTCTCCCGGATCGAGGCCGGGCGGATGCAGGCCCGCTACGAGCCGGTGGACCTGGCCGCGGTGACCGCCGACCTGGCCAGCGTCTTCCGGTCGGCGATCGAACGGGCCGGCCTGTCCTTCGAGGTCGACTGCCCGCCCCTGCCCGAGCCGGTACACCTGGACCTCGGCATGTGGGAGAAGGTGGTGCTGAACCTGCTCAGCAACGCGCTGAAGTTCACCTTCGACGGCACCATCCGGGTGGAGCTGCGCGGCGAGGGCGACGCGGCCGTGCTGCGGATCTCCGACACGGGCATCGGCGTACCCGCCGACGAGATGCCGCGCCTGTTCGAGCGGTTCCACCGCATCGAGAACGCCCGCTCCCGTTCCGACGAGGGCAGCGGCATCGGCCTCGCCCTGGTCAAGGAGCTGGTCACGCTGCACAGCGGTGACATCGACGCGCACAGCACGGTGGGCCGGGGCACCACCTTCACGATCCGGCTGCCGTTCGGCACCGCGCACCTGCCCGCCGACGCGCTCGCCCCGGCGGGTACCGACCGGACACCGGCGTCCGCCGAACCGTTCGTGCAGGAGGCGCTGCGCTGGCTGCCGGCCGAACCGGACGGCGCCGTCGGCGGGGACGACCCGGCCGGCGGAACACTCCAGCCACTGCGCGGCGGGGCACCGGCCCGCATCCTGGTGGCCGACGACAACGCCGACATGCGGGAGTACCTCACCCGGCTGCTGCGCTCGGCCGGGCACGAGGTGCACGCGGTCGCCGACGGGCGGGCCGCGCTGGACGCAGCCCGCGCGCACACTCCCGACCTGGTGGTCAGCGACGTGATGATGCCCCGGCTCGACGGCCTGCAACTGGTCGCCGCGCTGCGCGCCGACCAGCGGACGGCCGGCACCCCGGTGCTGCTGCTGTCCGCCCGCGCCGGTCAGGAGGCCTCGATCGAAGGGCTGGAAGCAGGCGCCGACGACTACCTGGTCAAGCCGTTCCCGGCCGCCGAACTGCTGGCCCGCGTCCGCGCGAACGTGGAACTGGCCCGGCTGCGCAACCACCACGCCCGCTGGCGTACCGCGCTCGTCGACTCGTTGCAGGAGGCGTTCTTCGTCTGCGACGAGGACGGCGCGGTCGTCGAGATCAACGCGGCGTTCACCGGCATCCTCGGGTACGGAACCGAAGGGCTGCCCTATCCGGCGGTGCACCCGTGGTGGCCGGACCGGGAGGCCGAGCCCGAGGCGCACCGCCAGGTGGCGGAGGCGTTCTCGACGCTCGTGGGGCAGACCCGTGGCACGTACACCGTGCCGGTGACCCACCGCGACGGGCACCGGATCTGGATCTCGGCCGCGTTCAACCAGGTCGACGACCCGGACAGCGGCCGCCGGATGATCGTCGGCACGTTCCGCGACGTCACCGCCGAGCACTACGCGGTGCAGCGGGAGACCGCCCTGGCCGGTCTCAGCATGCGACTGTCGGAGGCCGACGATCTCACCGACGCGCTGCTCGGGGTGCTGGACGAGCTGCGCAAGCTGTGGCGCGCCTCCGGCGTGCTCACCGCCGTCTTCGGCGACCTGCCCGCCCCCGAGGTGACCGCCACCGACCCGGCGGCACGGTGGGACACGCTGCCGCCGGAGCGCCGGCAGGCGCTGCTCGCGCTGCGGGACACTCCGCTGCTGACGCCGGTGGCGACGCGTACGCACGGCGCCGGCATCGCCGTCGAGCACCCGCACGGCACCATGGCGCTCTGGATCGACCTGGGCGAGAAGCGGCCCTTCACCGAGCAGGACCAGACGCTGCTGGCGCTGCTGGCCGGCCACATCGGTCAGGGCCTGCACCGGGTGCACCAGATCGACCAGCAGCGGGAGACCGCGCTGGCCCTGCAACGGGCCATCCTCGGCCCGGCGCAGCTCCCCGCCGGTTTCGCGGTGCGGTACTCCCCCGCCGCGATGCCGCTCAAGGTCGGCGGCGACTGGTACGACACCGTGGAACTGCCGGACGGGCGCATCGGCATCGTGGTCGGCGACTGCGTGGGACACGGCCTTCAGGCCGCGACGGTGATGGGTCAGCTGCGCAGCGCCTGCCGCGCGCTGCTGTTGCAGGACCCGAGCCCGGCCCGCACGCTCGTGGCGCTGGACCGGTTCGCCGCGCTGCTGCCGGGCGCGTCCTGCGCCACCGTCTTCTGTGGTGTGCTCGACCCGGCCACCGGCCTGATGCGCTACTCCAGCGCCGGTCACCCGCCGGCCATCGTGGTCCGCGCCGACGGCACTCCCGAGCTGCTGCAGCACGGCCGGTCCCGGCCGCTGGCCGTACGCCTCGGGCAGGAACGTCCGGAGGCGGAGACGTCGGTGCCGCCGCGCGCCACCCTGATGCTCTACACCGACGGCCTGGTGGAACGCCGCCGTCAGCCGATCACCGCCGGCATCGCCCGCGCCACCGACGCCATCCAGCAGGGCCACCACGCGCCGGTCGAGGTGCTGGCGACCGAGATCATGGACCGGCTCACCCCGGACGGGGGCTACCACGACGACGTGGCCCTGCTGCTCTACCGTCACCCCGGGCCGCTGGAACTGGAGTTCCCCGCCGAGTCGACGCGCCTGGCCGAGGTCCGCACCGCGCTGCGGGGATGGCTGGACCGTTGCGGGCTGGCCCCGGGTCACGCGTACAACATCCTGGTGGCGGCCGGGGAGGCGTGCGCCAACGCGATCGAGCACGGGCACCGCGACAACCCGGGCGGACGGATCCGGCTGCGCGCCGCCGCCACCGCCGGCGCGCTGCGCCTGAGCGTCACCGACAGCGGCCACTGGCGCGACCGGGACCAGCCTCCCGACCCGCACCGCGGCCGGGGACTCGTGCTCATGCGCGCGCTGATGGACAGCATCAGCGTCACCCCGGGGGCCACCGGCACCACCGTCGACATGCAGGCGAGGATCACGCCATGAGCACGTCCCTGACTCTGACCACGAGCGACAGCCCGGACGGCGTCCGCGTCCTGGCCGCCGTCGGTGAGATCGACATGAGCAACGCGTCCACCTTCGCCGACGCGCTGGCCGACGCCGTACGCCCCGACGGCGAACCCCTGGTCGTGGACCTCACGAAGGTGGAGTACCTGGACAGCGCCGGGCTGGCCGCGCTGTTCCCGCACGCCGACCGGATCACGCTGATCGCCGGCCCGCTGCTGGAGCCGCTGCTGACCATCTCCGGGCTGGCCGACCTCACCACGGTCCGCAGCGCCTGACGCCGCAGCGGCGTCAGGCGCTCTCGCGGGCCGGGCGCCGTCGGCCCTGTCGCCTGGCCGGGCGCTGCCGCGGGGTCAGGCGCCGTTGCGGACGATCACCAGCGGCGAGTGGGCGTGGTGCAGCACCGCGTGGCTTACCGAGCCGAGCAACAGCCCGCCCAGCGCGCCCCGGCCGTGCGCGCCGACCACCACGAGCTGGGCGTCCTTCGACTCCTCCACGAGCACCCGGGCCGGGGCGCCGCGCAGCGACCGCTGCCGTACCGGCACGTCCGGGTAACGCTCGGCCCAGCCGGCGATCGACTCGGCGAGGACGCGCCGGGACTCCTCGGCGAGCGCCTCCGGGTCGTACACCAGCGGCAGGATGTCGCCGGGGCCGATCGGGGTGGGGTACAGCCAGGCGTGCACCACGATCAGCGACGCGCCCCGGCGGGCGGCCTCCTCGTACGCGTACCCGACCGCCGCGGTGGACAGCTCGGAGCCGTCCACGCCGACCACGACCGGGCCATCGGCGCGCGCCTCGCCGCGCGTCACCAGCACCGGGCAGTGTGCGCGGGCCGACACCTGGAGCGTGACCGAGCCGATCAGCAGGCCGGCGAACCCGCCCAGGCCCCGGTGGCCGAGCACGATCAGCGCCGCCTCGCGGGACTCGGCGACCAGCACCGCAGCCGGTGCGCCGTCGACCACCACGCCGGTGACCGGGACGTCCGGGGCGACCTTGCCGGCCTCGGCGACCGCCTCGGCGACGACCCGTTCGGCCTGGTTGCGCAGGCCGGCGCCGGCGGGCGCGCCCGGGGCCGGGGTGAGCGGCGCGCGGGTCAGCGGCCAGATGAACGCGTGGACGACCTGCAGCGGCCGGTTGCGGTCGGCGGCCTCGCGGGCGGCCACCCGGACCGCGTCCAGCGAGGCGGCGGAGCCGTCCACGCCCACCACGACGGGGGCCTGCGAGTGGATCGTCATGTCGTCCTCCTTCACTCGTGCTCAGCCTGCCGGTCAGGCGGCCGGCCCGGCAGGGTCCGGGGTCACGGCGTGCGGGCCGTTGGTCCCGCGGAAACGGCGGGTCAGCCGCAGCACCAGCCCCGGCAGTACGCCGATCGCGGCGCAGGCGAGCAGGTCGAGCGCGCTGAGCGGGGACGTGCCGAGCAGCTCGCGCAGCGGCGGCAGCAGCACGCCCGCGACCTGAAGCACAGCGGAGATCGCCACCGCCACCGGCAGCGCGAGGTTGCGCTCGCGCGAGCCCGGGGTACGGATCGCGCGGACCGCCAGCGCCACGCCGAGCTGGGCCAGGCCGAGCACCACGAACACCACCGACTGCCACGGCCGGTCGGCCGCCGCGGCCCACACCCCCGCGCCCAGCGTCGCCGCGGCGATCAGCCCGCCGGTGACCAGCACGTCCCGGCCCAGGCCGGCGCCGAGCACCGACTCCTGCGGCGAGCGGGGCGGCCGGCGCAGCGTGCCCGGCTCGGCCGGCTCCGCGCCGAGCGCCACCCCGGGGACGCCGTGGGTGAGCAGGTTGATCCAGAGGATCTGCGCCGGCAGCAGCGGCACCGGCAGGCCGAACAACGGGCCGAGCAGCATCACCGCGATCTCGGCCACGCCACCGGCGAGCGCGTAGCGCAGGAAGCGGCGGATGTTGTCGTAGATCCGGCGGCCCTCGCCGATGGCGGTCGCCACGGTGGTCAGGTCGTCGTCGACGAGCACCAGATCGGAGGCCTGCCGGGCCACCTCGGTGCCGCCGCCCATCGCCACGCCGATGTCCGCGCGGCGCAGCGCCGGGGCGTCGTTGACGCCGTCGCCGGTCATCGCCACCACATGCCCCCGGTTCTGGAGGCCGGCGATGATGTCGAGCTTCTGTTCCGGCTGGGTCCGCGCGTACACCCGGGTCTCGGGGTGGGCGCCGCCCGGGTCGCCGTCGTCGCCGTTGGCGAGCGGGTCGCCGTCGCGCCAGAGCCCGAGCCGTCCGCCGATGGCGGCAGCGGTCGCCGGGTGGTCGCCAGTGATGAGGACCAGCCGGATGCCGGCCTCCTCGAAGCCCGCGGCGATGCCGGGCGCAGCGGCGCGCAGCGGGTCGCCGACCGCGACCAGGCCCAGCGGGCGCAGGCCGGTCGGCCGGGCCGGGTCGGGCAGGGTGTCGACCACCGCGGAGGCCACCGCCAGCACGCGCAGCCCTTCGGTGGCGAGCCGGTGCGCGGCGTCGGTCAGCTCGGCCAGTTCCGCGGCGTCGGCGTCCACCAGCGGCGCGGCCAGCAGGTTCTCCGGCGCGCCCTTGCAGACCACCAGGTAGCGCCCGTCGCAGCGGCGGTGCACGGTGGTCATCCGGCGCAGGTCCTGGTCGAACGGGGCCTCCGCGACGCGGGGCCAGGCGTCCCGGGTGGTGTCCGGGTCCAGGCCGCAGCGGGCGCCGAACGTGACGAGCGCGGCCTCCAGCGGGTCACCGATCGCCGTCCACTCGGGCCGCTCGTCGGTCGGCGGCGTCACAGTGGCGTCGTTGCAGAGCAGCCCGGCGCGGGCGAGGGCACGCAGCTCGTCGGGGGCGCTCACCGGCTCGCCCCGGTGGTGCACCTCGCCGTCGGGCGCGTAGCCGGTGCCGGTGACGGCGTAGCGGTCGCGGCCGGGGACGACCGCGTACTGCACCGCCATCCGGCCCTCGGTGAGCGTGCCGGTCTTGTCGGAGGCGATCACGGTGACCGAGCCGAGGGTCTCCACCGCGTGCAGCCGGCGGGGGATGGCGCGGCTACCGGCCATCCGGCGCGCCCCCAGGGCGAGCGCCAGCGTGACGACGGCGGGCAGCGACTCCGGTACGGCCGCCACCACGAGGCTGACGGCGGTGACGGCCATCTGCGTGACCGGCCGCCCGTCGAGCACGCCGATGGCGAAGACCAGCCCGGAGAGCACCACGGCGGTCAGGCCGAGCACGCGGCCGAGCGAGGACAGGCGTCGTTGCAGCGGGGTGGGCGCCGGCCGGGTCGCCGCGACCAGGGCGCTGATCCGGCCCAGCGCGCTCGCCGCGCCGGTGCGCGCCACGGTTCCGGTGGCGCGGCCGGTGGTGACCACGGTGCCGGCGCTGGCCTCCTCCCCCGCGACCCGGGCCACCGGCACCGACTCGCCGGTCAGCGCCGACTCGTCCAGGCTGAGGCGTACCGCGTCGGTGAGATCGAGGTCGGCGGGCACCACGTCGCCCGCCTCCAGCCGGACCAGGTCGCCGCGCACCAGGTCGGCGGCGGGCAGCACGAGGTCACGGCCGTCGCGGACCACACGCGCGGTCGGTGCGGCGAGCCGGTCCAGCGCGGCGACGGCCCGGTCGGCGCGTACCTCCTGCACCACGCCGATCGCCGTGTTGATCAGGACTACCAGCACGATCACGGCGGTGTCCGGGTAGTCGCGCAGCAGCGTGGTCACCACGGCGGCGGCGAGCAGCAGCGCCACCAGCGGGTCGGTGAGCTGGCGGAACACCCGGCCGGCCAGCCCGCGTTTGCGCGGGGCGGCAACGGTGTTCGGGCCGTCGGCGCGCAGCCGGGCGGCCGCCTCGGCCGAGCCGAGCCCGGTCGCGGGGGCCGGAGAGATCTCGGTGGGCGTCGTCGCTGTCGCCGGCCCGCCGTTGATCACCACATCGTCCTCCATGTCGTCGCCGCCCGCGCCGGGCAATCCCAGCATGCCGCGCGGGCGGGCACGGATCGCAGGGCCGAGGGCCTGTCGGATCCGGGACCAACGGCCCCCGCGTACGGGGCAGCGCGGCGCCCGGCGCGCCGGTAACGTCCGCTCGGTGAACCGGACACGCGTCGCCACCGGGCCGACACCTCCGTCCCGTCACCGGTGGCTCCGGTGGACGCTCGCGGTGCTCCTCCTCGCGTCGGCCGGGTGCGGGAGGGGGATCGGGGAGGAGAACGGCGACGCGCTGGCGCGCGACGCCGCGGCGGCGGAGGCGAAGCAGCTCAACACGGAGCTGGGGCACCGCAACCGGGCGCGGGACGCCGGGTCGATCGCGGCGGCCGAGATCGTCCAGGAGCCGACCGACGCCGCGTCCGGCGGTGGTGTGACAGTCCGGCGGGAGGCGCTGGCCTGGTCCGGGCGCACCTCCGGGAACGAGCGGGCCACAGTCGACGTGCGGTTCGTGGTGACGGTGCCGGAGCAGCCGCCGGTGTCGATCGGTGGCGCGAGCAACAGCGCCGGTGAGGCCGTGCGCTGCTACCGCTACGAGTTCGAGCTCTACCGCTACACGACGTACCACGAGATCGACTGTCCGAGCGGCCCCGCTCCCTCGCCGCCCACCGCCGCGCCGGTGCCGAAGGTGCCCGAGGACGGGCGGCAGCGACTCACCGCCGTGCTGCGCACCGCCACCGCGGAGACGCTGGCGGACGCGGTGCGGGCGGCCTTCCCGCAGGACTGGATCACCGTCGACACGACGGTGCACGAGGGCGCGCTCGTCGCCGCCGTCGGCGTACCGGCCGAACGGGACTGCCTTCTGCTCGTCCGCACGCCGGCCGGGAAGATCGAATCCCCCGGGTACGACCGGATCTGGCTGGAGCCGGGCGAGACCGGCTGCAAGACCGCCCTCTACGTGGCACCGCCGCGCTGACGTACCGGTTTGCCGCGTGGTCGCCGGGGCACCTGACGGTCATGACTGATCCGGAGCAGTTCCAGCGGCAGCAGGAGGGCGCGCTCGAGCGCGGGCAGGTGTTCCAGGACGCCGAGGGGCGGCGTACCCGGGACCCGGGTGCCGGGGCGGAGAACGCGGAGAGCGAGGCCGACCGCAACGCCGAGCGTCTGGCACGCGGCGAGGTGGGCCCGGGCGTGCCGGAGGACTGACGTGCCGAGGCGGGTGTCAATGTAGCGTTGACAGGTGACCCTGGACCACCTGTCCGAGATCGCCGCGGCCCGGGTCCGGCTGGACGACCGCGAGCTGGACCTGATCGACCGGGCCCGGCACGGCGGCGCCACCTGGGCCGAGATCGCGCGGGCGCTGGGCCTGGGCAGCCGGCAGGCCGCCGAGCAGCGCCGGCAACGCCTCGTCGCGGCCCGGCGGGCCCGCCTGTCCCGGCTCGATCCGGCCGGTGCCCCCGACCTGCCCGTGCTGCGGGCGGCGGTCACCGACCTGCACCGCTGGATCGAGGCGGACCGCGCGTGGGACGGCCGTTTCCCCAGTGCGGCGTTGACGCGCCGCACCTGCGCGCTCGCGCTGGACGCCGGCGCCGGGCCGCTGCACACGCTGGCCGCGCATCTCGCCGACGACCTGGCCGGGGCCGGGAGGCGGCTGCCCGCACCGGCATGCGACGCCGCCCGGCGCATCGTCGCCGCACTGTCAACGTCGCATTGACGTACGCCCGAGGCATTGCCTCTTGGCGGCTCAACTCCGGAGGATGTGAGTCCACCAGACTCAATCTCTCGGGGGATCCATGCGTCGCAACGCCGTCCTGTTCGTGGCCGTCTCGCTGCTGTCCGGTCTCGGCGGCAGCGCCATGGCCCTGGTCTGCGGCATCTGGATCCTGGACCTGACCGGCTCGACCGGGCTCGCCGCGCTGGCCGGGCTCTGCGTCTACGCCCCGACGCTGGCCGGCCCGTGGCTCGGCGGCCTGCTCGACCGGGTGCCCCGGCGTCCGCTGGTGATCGGCGTCAACCTGGCGCTCGCCGCCGCGCTGCTGAGCCTGCTGGCGGTACGGGGGCCGGGCGAGGCGTGGCTGATCTACGCGGTCTCGCTCGCCTACGGGATCGGCTACGTGCTCGTCGACGCCGGCGAGACCGCGCTGCTGCCCGCCGCGCTCCCTCCGGCCCGGCTGGCCGACGTCAACGGCTGGCGGTCGAGCGCGCAGGAGGGCGTGAAGCTGGTAGCGCCGCTGGCCGGGGCGGGCCTGTACGCGTGGCGGGGCGGGCACGTCGTCGCGGTGCTCGCCGCCGTCGTACCGGTGCTCGTGGCCGTGCTGTACGGCGCGTTACGCCTGACGCGGACCGTCCCCGCTCCCCCGGCCGCCCGCCCGGCGGGGGTTCGGGACGGGCTCGCCGCGCTGCTGGCCCGGCGGGCGGTACGCGTACCCGTGGCGCTCGCGGCGGTGTCCATCGCGATGTCCGGCTTCACCACCGCGGCGCTGTACGACGTGGTGGTCACCGGCCTCGGGCTGCCGTCCACCTTTCTCGGTGTGCTCGCCGGCGCCCAGGGTGCCGGATCGCTGCTCGCCGGGCTGGTGGTCGGCCGGCTGGTCCGCCGCCACGGCGAGATCGCGGTCGGTGCCGCCGGCACGGTCCTGTTCGCGGTCGGCTGTCTCGGGCGCTGCCTGCCCTGGTGGCCGGGCACCGTGGCCGCCTCGGTGGTGATCGGCGTCGGTCTGCCGTGGACGCTCGTCGCGGCGGTCACCGCCGTGCAGACGTACACGCCGCAGGCGATCCTCGGACGGGTCGCCGGGACCGCGAACACCGCGATGTTCGGCCCGATCACGCTGGCCATCCCGCTCGGGTCGGCGGCGGTCGCGGCCGGCGGCCGGCCGCCGCTGGTGCTCGCCGCCGTGGCGTGCCTGGCCGCGGCACTGGCGGCGGCCGTCCGGCCGGGTCGTCAGCCCGCGGCCGGCGGGCCGGACAGGTGGCGGATCAGCTCCGGCCGGGAGCGCAGCCGAAGCTTCCGGTAGACGTTGCCGAGGTGGTACTCGACGGTCTTCGGTGACAGGAAGACCCGGGCCGCGATCTCCCGGTTCGTCAGGCCCTCCGCCACGTGCAGGGCGATCAGGCGTTCCTGGCCGGTCAGCCGGTCGACGGTCCGGTCGCCGGGTTCGGGCGGCCGCCGGCCGGTGGCGTCGATCTCGGTGCGGCACCGCCGCGCCCAGCCCTGCGCACCGAGCGCCTCGAACAACCGCAGCGCGGCGTGCAACTGGACCCGCGCGTCCCGGCGGCGCCGTGCCCGGCGCAGCCGCTGCCCGTAGCTGAGCAGCGTCCGGGCCCGTTCCAGCGGGACGACGGCGGGATCGCACCGGGCCAGCGCCGCCGCGAAGACCTCGTCCAGGTCCGGTTCGCCGGCGAGCAGGCCCTCGACGCGCGCGGCGGCGGCCCGGGCGGCGGCACCACCCGTACCGGCCAGGTCGCGCAACCGCCGCACCGACCGCTGCGGGTCGGACAGGTGCGCGTACGCCTCGGCCAGCTCGGCCGCGACGGGCAGCCACCCCGGTTCGGCGATGCCGCCGTCGCGCTGGGCCCGGCGGACCCGTTCCAGCTCGGTCACGGCGTCGTCCCAGCGCGCCCCCACCACCGCCACGATCCCGGTGGCGTATCGGAGCCGGACCTCGATCTCCCGGAACTCGCCCGGCAGGAGCCGGCGGGCGTCGCCGACGTGCGCGAGCGCCTCCGGCTCCTCGCCGAGCAGCGCCTCCACCAGGGCCAGCGCGGCCAGCGCCTCCGCCCGCAGCACCGGAAGCGCCACCTGCTCGGCGATCCGGACCGCCTCGGCGGCGGCCTGGTACGCCGCGTGCAGCCGGCCGGTGCGCCACTCCAGCCCGGCGAGCCGGGGCAGGGCGTACGCCAGCAGGAACACGTCGTCGGCGGCGCGGGCCCGGTCGATCTCCGGTTCCAGCAGCGCCCGCGCGGTGTCGTGGTCCCCGATCCAGCAGAACACCTCGGCCAGCTCCGCCGCCGATCCGTCGGCGTGGCCGGCGCAGGCGGCGAGCAGGGTACGGGCCGACGCGACCCCCTCGGGCAGCCCGGCCAGCACCTGCGCCGCGGCCAGCCGGATCGGCCCCTTCGGCCAGGTCGCGCCCGTATCAGCGGCGGCCAGCTCGGCCACCCGCGCGCACAGCGGCACCATGCCGGTGACGTCCAGCCGCGCCCAGAACTGGTTGACGCGGGCGCTCATCAGCCGGGCCGCGCCGAGCGGATCCGCTTGCGCGTACGCCTGCGCGTCTGCCACGTACGCCTCGGCGCCCGCCATGTCACCGTGCTGCTGCGCCAGGTGGGCGAGCAACGGCTTGACCCGGCAGCGCAGGTCGGCGCGCCGGGTCAGCCCGATCGCCTCCTCGCCCAGAGTGACGGCGTGCCGGCTCGCGCCGGCGTTGGCCCAGGCGCGGGACGCGGCGGCGAGCCGGGACGCGCGTACGTCCGGGTCGGGGGTCAGACGGGCGGACCGCTCGTACGCGCGGGCCTCGGCCACCACGCCGCCCCGGCGTTGCGCCCGCTCGGCGGAGCCGGCCAGCAACGCGGCGACGCCCTCGTCGGGCACGGTGGTGGCGGCCGCGAGATGCCAGGCCCGGCGGTCGGCGGTGTCGTCGCCGGTGAGCGCGGCGGCCACCGCCAGGTGGGCGGCCCGCCGCCGGCCGGGGCCGGCGACCGAGTGGACCGCGGCGCGGGTCAGCGGGTGGCGGAACGTCACCTCGCGGTCGGTCACCCGGATCAGCCCGGCGTCGACCGCCGGGTCCAGCACGCCCAGGCGCAGCCCGTCCGCCGCCAGGATCCGCTCCAGCAGCGCCGGGGTGGTGGCCTCGGTGACCGCGCAGGCGACGAGCGCACGCCAGGTGTCGTCGGGCAGCCCGCGGGCGTGCGCCAGGACGGTCATCTCGATGCGGTCGACGAGCACGAGAGGCTCCCGCAGCGGCAGCCATCCGTTGCGGTGCTCGTCGGACAGCGTCGCCGGCAGTTCGGTCAGCGCGAGCGGGTTGCCGGCGGTGGCCGCCGCCAGGTCGGCGGCGACCCGGCGGTCCAGGCCGGCGCGCATGGCGAGCCGGATCGCGTCGTCCCGCGCCAGACCGGTCAGCGGCAGCTCCGGCAGGCCGGGCGCGGGGAACGCGGGGGCGTCGCGGGCCGCGAAGACGACGGCGACCCGGTCCGCGAGCAGGCGCCGGGCGGTGAACAGCAACGCCTCCGCCGAGGCCGGGTCGATCCAGTGCGCGTCGTCGACCAGGCAGAGCACCGGCGTGTCCTCGGCCGCCGTCGTGAGCAGGCTCAGCGTCGCCACGTACGCGGCGAGCCGGTTGACCGGACCGGAACCGCCGCCGATGGCGAAGACGGTACGCAGCGCGTCGGCCTGCTGAGCGGGCAGATCGCCGAGGCGGTGCAGCAGCGGGCGCGCCAGTTGGTGCAGCGCGGAGAACGGCAGCTCCGCCTCGAACGGGGCGCCGGTGGCGCGCAGCACCCGCATCCCGGTGGACCGGGCGGCACAGTGCTCCAGCAGCGCCGTCTTGCCCACGCCCGCCGCGCCGCGCAGCACCAGGGCACCGCCGTGACCGTCGACCGCGTCGGCCAGCAGCGCGCCGAGCCGCCGGCACTCGTCGGCGCGCCCGAGCAGGGCGTCCTCACCGGTGTCCGTGGCCGTGCCGACGGCACCGGCCGGCGCCGGACCGCTGCCCATGACCGCACGCTAGCCGCCGGTGTGGTCCGGGCGGGCGGGCGCGACGCGAACCCGACAGGGTGCCCGCGCGGCCTCGTCGACTAGGAGGAACCCGGATCCGGGGGCCGTCACGGATCCCTAGCGTCGTCCCCAGTCGTCCGGCCGGTGACCACCGGCGGAAGCGGGACGGCGACACGACTCCGAGGGGAGACACCATGATCGGGAAGAGAGCGGCCGGGGTGCTGGCGGCGGGACTGCTCGCCACCGGGTTCGGGGTGGCGTCCGGCCCGCCGGCGCAGGCCGCGACCGGCCACTACGCCATCGTCAACTACGGCAGCGGCAAGTGCCTCGAGGTGGACCGGTCCGGTGCCCCGTCGTCGCTCGGCGGCCGGGTCGTGCAGCGCACCTGCGACGGCCAGGCCGTGCAGCGCTGGTCGCCGGTGGGCCGGGACACCTACACGTTCGTCAACCAGTTCAGCGGCATGTGCGTGGACGTCCGCAACGGGGTGAACGCCGACGGCACGCCGTTGCAGCAGTGGGCCTGCACCGGCACGTCGAGCATGAAGTGGACGGTCGACCCGAACTCGTTCGCGGGGGTGCACCAGATCAGGTCGCAGATCGGTGGCCGGTGCATGGACGTGCGGAGTGGATCGGACGCCGACGGCGCGACCGTCCAGATCTACCGCTGCACCGGGTTCGGCAACCCGGCCCAGGTCTGGTCGTTCGCGGCCGTCTGACCGGCGCGGATGCGGCCCGTCCCCAGGGGTGAGGGGGACGGGCCGCACGATCGTCAGCGCCAGGTGTCGCTGACGGCCCGGGTGCCGGCGGCCGGCGTGGTGAGCGTCCGGTTCGCGCCGGACTCCCAGATCACCGTGCCGTCCGGGTTCTTCTTGACGTACTTGTACTCGACAGCGGTGTTCGCGGGCAGGTCGACTGTGGCCCGCCAGACCGGGTAGGCGGCCGGCGAGAGGGCGACGGCGGCGGCCGGGTTCCAGCCGCCGAGCGCCGGGATGTTGCCGACCACGAACACGTTCTGCCCGTAGACGGTGGTCGCGGTGGCGGAGAACGTGGTGGCCACAGTCGTGCTGACGGTATCGCCGCGGAACGTCTCGGTCACCGCGTACGTGCCGCCGGCCGGGGTGGTGAACGTCCGGTTCGCACCGGACTCCCAGGTGACGGCGCCGGCGGCGGTCAGCTTGACGAACTTGTACTCCGCCGCGGTGGACCGGGGCAGGCTGACGGTGGCGCGGTAGGTGCCGCCGCCCTGCGCGGCGAGCTTGACGCCGTTCGCGGGCGTCCACGAGCCCAGCTCGGGGATGTTGCCGACGACGTGGACGTCCTGCCCGGCGGCCACGTTCGCGGCGACGGTGAACGTGGTGGCGATCCGGTCAGCCGGGCTGACGGTGGGCGACGCCGTCGGCGAGGCGGTCGGCGAGACCGACGGGGACGCGGTCGGGGAGGCCGTCGGAGACGGGCTCGCGCCCGGCCGGGCGTTCACGTGGATCGCGACCGCGTCGTCGGCCGGGAGGGTCACTGTGGCCCGGCCGCCGGACACGGTCACCGTGGAGCCGGTGCAGCCGCTGCCGGTGGCGACGCCGGAGATGACGTCGCAGTACCGTCCGTCGGCGAGCCCGGTGACGAAGGTGGCGGTGGTGGCCGAACCGGAGTCGTTGATGCCGATCCACGCCCGGTCGCCCCGGTGGAAGCCGATCACGTTGCTGTTCACCGTGGTGAAGTCCGAGACGGTCCTCACCGGGCGGGCCGCGTTGGCCCAGCCGACCATGCCCTTGACGCCGGTGGTGCGGCTCAGGCAGTTCCAGGCGGCGCCGCAGACGGTGTCGGTGACCCGGCCGGTGCCGTCGTGCGGCGGGGACTGGTTGCGGTTGGACCAGGTGAAGCTGTCGTAGACCGACGGCTTGCCGTGCGGGTAGGCAAGCGCGAAGTAGTTCGCCAGCACGTAGTCGGTGCCGTTCTTGTACGACAGCACCACGCCGTCGCGCTCCAGGTCGTGGTTGGTGACCATGGCGAAGACGTTGGCGCCGGGCGCGTCGAGGTTCCAGTTCGGCACGTTCGCCAGCGCCGAGATCGAACCCTGGAACGCCGAGCGGATGCCCTTGGCGTACGCGAAGTCGAGCACGTCGCCGTTGCCGATGTAGGCGCGGGCCTGCAACGCCGGGTTGCTCGCACCGTCGAAGATCTCCTGCGCGACGTACGGGCGCCGGCCCTCGGCGACGGTGTCGTTCAGCTTGCCGAGGATTGCCGCGAAGTCGTCCTTGCGGATGTGCTTGACCGCGTCGACCCGGAAGCCGTCGACGCCGAGCCCGATCAGGTCGTTCAGGTAGCCCGCGATCTTGTTGCGGACCGCTTCCTTCTCGGTGTAGAGGTCGGACAGCGACAGCAGCTCGCAGCTGGTCACCTGGGCCTCGTTGTTCCAGTCGCTGATCGTGCCGCCGGTCGGGCAGTTGTCGCCGGGGCGGTGGAAGTCACCGTCGCCGTACGGCACGGCCGGGTAGCTGTAGCCGGAGAACTCGGTGCCGGCGTAGCCGCGGGTACCGGCCGGGTTGTTGGTGCCGGCCATGTGGTTGACCACCGCGTCGACGTAGACGCGCACACCGGCGTTGTGACACGCGGTGACCATCGCGGCGAACTGCTGGCGGTTGCCGAACCGGCTGTCCAGCTTGTACGACACCGGCTGGTACACCTCGTACCAGGGGTACGCGCCGTCGGCACTGGCGGGCAGCTTCACCGACTCCTGCGGCGGCGCCACCTGCACCGCACCGTATCCGGCTGGTCCGAGGTGGTCGGTGCAGGCGGCGGCGACCGAGGTCCAGTTCCATTCCCAGAGGTTGGCGGTCACCTCGCTGTCGTTGAGGACGACGGCGGCGCGGGCGGGGGCGGGGGCGGTGGTGGCGGCGGCGACGGCGACGGCCACCGTGCCGCCGGCCGCGACGAGCGCGGCGGCGAGCAGCAGACGACCGGCGCGGCCACGGTGTGGCCTGGCGGAGTGCATGGCTGGGGGACCTCTTCCGTGGGTTCGAAAGGGTGAGCGGGGGTGGGGCGGCCGTCCCGGGTAGCGAACACCATGCGCCATCCATGAAAGTCTTTGCAAGGGCTTGCGGCAAAGTTTTCGAAACCAGCAGGCAACACGAGTAGGCTCGGATTCGCGACCACCAGCGACGATCCACGCTGGACCGAGTGGGCCGACGCTCAGCCGAGATCCCGCTGCTCGGGACGGGACGAACCGCTGCGCGGGACGACCGCAACTTCCGAGCAGATTTTCCAACGTTTGCGGGCCGGCGCGTGCTGCTGATCCCCCGGACACGGACGAGCCCCGGCCCGTCGCGGCGCGACGGACCGGGGCTCGCTCGGATGTGGCGGATCAGGCCAGGTCGAAGCGGTCCAGCTCCATGACCTTCGTCCAGGCGGCGACGAAGTCGCGGACGAACTTCTCCCGCGCGTCGTCGCTGGCGTAGACCTCGGCGAGCGCCCGTAGCTGCGAGTTGGAGCCGAAGATGAGGTCGACCGCGGTGGCGGTCCACTTCACCTGGTCGGTCGCCAGGTCGCGGATCTCGTACACGTGCTCCTCGGACTCCGCCGCCTTCCACCGGGTACCCGGGGAGAGCAGGTTGACGAAGAAGTCGTTGGTGAGCACGCCGGGCCGGTCGGTGAGGACGCCGTGCGCGGCGCCGCCGACGTTGTTGCCGAGCGCGCGCAGACCGCCGACCAGGACGGTCATCTCCGGCGCGGTCAGGTTCAGCATGTACGCGCGGTCGACGAGCAGCACCTCCGGCTGGGTCTTCTCGCCCGGCCGCAGGTAGTTGCGGAACCCGTCGGCGCGCGGCTCCATCACCCGGAACGACTCGACGTCGGTCTGCTCCTGGGTGGCGTCGGTGCGACCCGGGTGGAACGGCACCGTGACCTCGACGCCGGCGTCGCGCGCCGCCTGCTCGACAGCGGCCGAGCCGGCCAGCACGATCAGGTCGGCGAGCGAGATCTGGGCGCCGCCGGCGGCGTTGAACTCCTGCTGGATGCCCTCCAGGGTGGCCAGCACGGTGGCGAGCTGCTCGGGCTGGTTGACCTCCCAGTTGCGCTGCGGCTCCAGCCGGATCCGCGCGCCGTTGGCGCCACCGCGCTTGTCGGTGGAGCGGTAGCTCGCGGCCGAGGCCCAGGCGGTGGAGACCAGCTGGGCGGTGGTGAGGCCGGACTCCAGCACCTTCGCCTTGAGCGCGGCGACGTCGGCGTCGTCCACCAGCTGGTGCGCGGCGGCCGGCACCGGGTCCTGCCAGAGCTGGGCCTCGGGCACCCACGGGCCGAGGAAGCGGCTGACCGGGCCCATGTCACGGTGCAGCAGCTTGTACCAGGCCTTGGCGAATGCCAGCGCGAACTCGTCCGGGTTCTCCAGGAAGCGGCGGGAGATCTTCTCGTACGCCGGGTCGACGCGCAGCGACAGGTCGGTCGTGAGCATGGTCGGCTTGTGCTTCTTCGACGGGTCGTGGGCGTCCGGGATGATCGCCTCGGCGTCCTTGGCGACCCACTGCTTGGCGCCGCCGGGGCTGGTGGTCAGCTCCCACTCGTAGCCGAAGAGGATCTCGAAGAACCGGTTGCTCCACTGGGTCGGCTTGTCGGTCCAGGTGACCTCGAGGCCGCTGGTGATCGTGTCGCCGCCCTTGCCCTCGCCGTACGTGCTCAGCCAGCCCAGGCCCTGCGCCTCCAGCGGCGCGGCCTCCGGCTCGGGGCCGACGTGCCGGTCGGCCGGGCCGGCGCCGTGGGTCTTGCCGAACGTGTGGCCGCCGGCGATCAGCGCGACGGTCTCCTCGTCGTTCATCGCCATCCGGCGGAACGTCTCACGGATGAAGTGCGCCGCCGCGAGCGGGTCGGCGTTGCCGCGCGGGCCCTCCGGGTTGACGTAGATCAGACCCATCTCGGTCGCGCCGACGCCGGCCACCATGTCCTTCTCGGAGGCGTAGCGCTCGTCACCCAGCCAGGTGTCCTCGGGACCCCAGAAGATCTCCTCCGGCTCCCAGACGTCCTCCCGGCCGAAGCCGAAGCCGAAGGTCTTGAAGCCCATCGACTCCAGCGCCACGTTGCCGGCGAGCACCAGCAGGTCGGCCCAGGAGATCTTCTGGCCGTACTTCTGCTTGACCGGCCAGAGCAGCCGGCGGGCCTTGTCCAGGTTGGCGTTGTCCGGCCAGCTGTTCAGCGGCGCGAACCGCTGCCCGCCGTCGCCGGCGCCACCGCGGCCGTCCTCGATGCGGTAGGTGCCCGCGGCGTGCCAGCTCATCCGGATCATCAGGCCGCCGTAGTGGCCGAAGTCGGCCGGCCACCAGTCCTGCGAGGTGGTGAGCACCTCGCTGATGTCCCGCTTGAGCGCCTCGACGTCGAGCTTCGCGAACTCCTTGGCGTAGCTGAACTCCGGGCCCAGCGGGTTGCCCTTGGACGAGTGGGCGTGCAGCACCGACAGGTCGAGCTGGTTGGGCCACCAGTCGCGGTTGCTGCGCGGACGACCGCCGGTCTTCGGGGTCGGCGAGTCGATCGCCGGGTTCTCGCTCTCGCTGCCGTGCGCGGTCACCGAGTCGTGCGCGACCGGGCAGCCGGCCGCCTCCTTGGCGTCCACGCCCTGCGGGCTGACGGGCCGGTTGTCCTGGGTGTCGCTCATCTGCTTCCTTCCGAACTGGCGGATCACTGGGCGGTGCGGTCGGCCGCGCAACCGGGGCAGGTGCCCCAGTAGACGACCTCCGCCTCGTCCACCACGAAGCCGTGGTCGTCCGAGGCGGTGAGACAGGGGGCGCGGCCGACGGCGCACTCGACGTCGGCGATGGCGCCGCAGGAACGGCACACGACGTGGTGGTGGTTGTCTCCCACCCGCGACTCGTAGCGGGCCGTGGCGCCGGCCGGCTGGATGCGCCGGATCAGCCCGGCGTCGGTGAGGGCCCGGAGCACATCGTAGACCGCCTGGTGGGACACGGTGGGCTGCTCGGCGCGGACCAGGGCGATCACCGTGTCGGTGTCGACGTGCGGGTGGTCGCGCAGCGCGGACAGCACCGCCAGGCGGGGCCGGGTCACCCGCAACGAGACCGCCCGGAGCTGCGTCTCGAAGTCGGCCGTCATGCGACGACCTTAGTCCGGTCTTTTGGAATCAATCAAGTTTTTGCCCAGGTGTGTCGGCCGTCACATCATGGCACTCCCGGCGCACGAAACGGGGGTGCCGCGCCAGGCGCGGCACCCCCTCCCCGGAAAAGGGCTCAGGCGGCGGAACAGGTCGCCGTCGGGGTGTTGCTGTTGCCGTTCTTGTAGAGCGTGATGCCGAAGTTGTTGCCGTTGCCGTTCGGGCGCGCGGTGAGCGTGCCGCTGGTGCCGCTGATCGACGCGTTCCAGCTGTTCTGCAGGCTCTGCCCGCCCTGGGTCTGGATGCTGACCACCCAGTTGCTGGTGCCGCTGACCGAGAAGGTCACGTTGAACCGGTCGCCCCACTCCTCGGCGCGGCTGACGCTGACCGTGCAGCCACCGTTGTTCGGCGGCGGGGTGGTCGGGTTGCCACCGCTGGTCCCGCCGATCGTGATGTTGGAGTTGCCGCTGCTCTGGTAGCCCTCGGTGGCCAGGATCTGGTAGTCGTGCGAACCGAGGTTCATGCCGTAGCGCGACCAGGCGTCGAAGTGGTTGCCGGAGGTGATGGTGCCGCCCACGCGCTTCGACTGGCGGACGCTCCAGTACTGGTAGAACGTCCGGGTGCCCTCGATCGAGGGGGCGTTGACCCGCTGGGTGCGGTAGATGTCGTACGTGCCGCCGTCGGAGGACACCGAACCCATGTAGCCGCTGCCCGGCGGGCGCCAGCTACCCCAGCTGTCCACGATGTAGTACTCGACGAGCGGGTTGCGCGTCCAGCCGTAGAGCGTCAGATACGCGTTGCCGGACGGGTTGAAACTGCCGGAGTAGCTGACCGTGCGGCGGCCGCCCGGGTTCCAGCCCTTGCCGGCGACGAAGTTGTTGATGTTGCTCCACTGGGTGCTGTACTGACCACCGTTGCCCATGGTCATGGAGACGTTGCCACTGTCCTTCCAGAAGGAATAGAAGTAGCCGTTGTTGGTGCCGGTGGAGTTCGACGTGACGGTGGTGTCGGCGTAGGCCGGACCTGACGCGACGGCCGTCGCCCCGGCGGCGATCAGCGCCACGGCACAGGCACCGCCGAGGGCCATCCTGAGGCGTCCGCGCCTGCGGATGCCCGTACGGACGGGGGCGTCTTTCATGGACGGGTTTCCTCCCTGTGACGGCTGGCGGGCGGCCAGCTTCCGGTGGCGCGAGCCGCGGGTGCTCGCCCGCCCGCGGACGGCGGGACCGGGGCGACAGCCGCGCCACGGGTGGTGGTCGGACATCGACGTCAATCGAGATACGCCGATGGCCACAGTATTGGAGCCCTGGTTCATCCTGTCAACAAGTTCCGGAAATGTTGTGGTAACCCCGGCCCGGACCCTGAACGGCCGTTACGGCTGCCGAAAAGCGCCTCCGAACAGCATCGACGGGCCGGCGACAGCTGCCCGGACGTCATCGGAGGCGATGGGATCCCGAAAACTTTCGGTTCTGTTCCGGATCAACACCGCCACCGCCGGTAGGCGCGCGCGAGCGGGCGGGGCCGGGCCGGACCGTCCACATTTGACGGCTCGCCGGACGCTCGGTTCAATGACGGCCGGACCGGATCGGACCCGATTCCGGCCGGGTGAACCGAGGACGCCGCGCACCGGCAGGGCGTCCGTCATCACCGGAGGGACCGCCCTGTGACACCCGATGCCCCCGGCGCGCGCCCGCGGCCGCGCCGGATCCCGCGCGGCGTCGTCGCCGCCGGCGCCGCCGGGCTGGCGGCGCTGAGCCTGGCGGTCGCCGCCCTCAGCGGGAGCGTCGCCACCGCCCGCGACGACGAGCCGGCCGGCCGGGCCGTCTCCGCCGAGCACCTGGCCGCCATCCGGGCCGCTGCCCGCTCCTGCCCCGCGCTGACCCCGGCGCGGCTGGCCGGGCAGCTGATGGCCGAGTCGGGTCTGGACGCGCGGGCCGAGCGGACCGCGTCCGGCGGCCGGGGCCTGGCCGGACTGGACGACGAGCGGTGGCGGACCTGGGCGCCGTGGCCGGACGCGCAGCGCACCGACGGCGCGGCCAACATCCTCGCGCTGGCCCACCACATGTGCGACCTGGCCGGGCAGGTGCGCGCGGCTGCCGTCCCCGGCGACCCGTGGCGGTTGTCGCTCGCCGCGTTCCACACCGGGTTCGAAAAGGTACGCGCCGCCGAGGGGGTGCCCTCGGCGGCGGTCCCGTACGTCGACGAGGCCGGCCGGTACGCCGCCTACTACGGGCGGCAGGACGGCTTCGCCGAGACCGGCCCAGCCGGCGGCGAGGGTGAGCGCCGGCAGCCCAGGGCGGTCCCCGCCGCGTACGTCCGCCTGGTGGTACGGGCCGGCTCGGTGTGCCCGCAGGTGCCCCCGGCCGCTGTCGCCGCGCAGCTGATGGCCTCCTCCGGTTTCGACCCGAACCTGCTCGGCGACGGTGGCCGAAAGGGCATCGCCCAGTTCCGGCCCGAGCTGTGGCGTGCGTACGGCCCGTCCGGCGCCTCGCCGTGGGACCCGCAGGCAGCGGTACCGGCGGCCGGCGCCACGCTCTGCGCGCTGCGGCGGGAACTGGCCGCGCTCGACGGCGACCCGGACCTGCTGGCGCTGGCGGCGTACCGCGACGGGACCGACGCCGTGCGCCACACCGGCGGCGACTTCGACGCCGGGACGCAGGCGTTCCTGCGCACGGTCCGGGAGTTCACCGACTTCTACGCCCTCGACGGCCGGCTGCGCGGCACGCCGGCGAGTTCCGGCACCCCGTCGCCCGGTACCCGGACGCCGAAGCCGCCGGCGTCGTCGGCCGCGCGCCCGTCCACGTCGGCGCCGGCGGCGGGCACGTCGAAGGAACCGGCGAAGCCGGCCGCGCCGGTCCGCCCGGCCGGCGCGAAACAACTCGTCGGCAAGGAGACCGGCCTGTGTGCCAGCGGCGGCAGCGGGGACGGCGTACGCGTCGTGCTGCGGGCCTGCCGGGAGGAGCGCGCCCAGTGGTGGACGTTCGCGTCCGACGGCAGCGTCCGGGTCGAGGGCGGCCTCTGCCTGGACGTGGCGTGGGGCGAGAAGCGCGACGGCGTACCGGTGCAGACGGCGTGGTGCAGCGGCAACCCGGCGCAGAAGTGGGAGTGGATCGAGAGCCAGGGCCGGCGGTCGCTGTTCAACCGGGCGACCGACCGCTGCCTGGACGTCGACGGGCACGCCGCGGGCGCGCCGCTGAACGCCTGGACCTGCGTGTTCAACGTGAAGCAGACCTGGTCGCTGCGCTAGCCGGGCGACCAGGCCCGCCGGCCGGGCCGGATCAGGGAGTCGAGCCGAGGACCAGCCCGAACGCCCCGCAGCAGGCCAGGCCGACCACCGGCAGCAGGACCAGCATGACGCTGTAGTTGGACCACAGGCCGAACCGGGTGACGTCGGTGCCGTAGCCGTCGTACACCCGGTTGCGCCACCCGCCGAAGCGGAACGCGAGGTGGTGCGCGGCCCCCGGCTGTACCGCGAGCGTCGTGGTGACGAGCGGGACGCCCATGAAGTCGGTGTACCTGACGTCGTGCGCGCCGGCCGGCACCGCCACGTGCCAGGTCCCCTCGCCGGGGATGGCGACCACCTGACGGTTGATCTTGAAGCGGCTGGTCACCGGCACCGGGATCAGGTACGGCCCACGGTTCACCGAGACGACGAGCACCCCGCAGCCGGGCGGCGGGGTGATCGGGTGCGGGTAGGCGATCAGCGGGCTCACGCCGCCGGGCATCGGCGGGTACGGCTGCGAGGGGAGGTAGGACACGGCTGGATTCTGGCACGGCCGCGCCAGCCGTCGATGTCCCCCGGTCAGCCGGTGCCGGGCGCTCCGGCGCCGGCGAGCAGCCGCTGTCGCATGAGGAACTTGCGGACCTTTCCGGTCGGCCCGGTGACCACGTCGTCGTCGGGGACCGTCACCACCCGCCGCAGCGTCGCGGCCACCGCCGGCCCCAGCGCGGCCCGGACCCGTTCGGTACGGTCGTGCGCCGGATCGGCGTCGGCGGCGAGCAGGAGCAGCACGTCGGTGACGGTCGTGCCGTCCTCCCCCGCCGCCGCGAGGACTGTGCAGTCGCGGACGTCCGGGCAGTGCCGGAGGATGCGCTCCTCGGACAGCGCGGTGTACAGCCAGGTGCCGCCGCCCAGGTCGACCGCGTCGCTGGCCCGGTCGACGTGGTGGTAGTCGCCGGCCGCGTCGCGGTACATCAGGTCGCCGGTCAGGTAGTAGCCGCCCAGCCGGGTGCGGTACGTGGTGACCGAGTCGTTCCAGTAGCCGAGCGCCAGGGTCGGCGACTTGAGGCCGACGTGCCCCACCTGCCCCGGCGGGACCTCCTCGCCGGTGTCCACGTCGAGCAGGGCGATCTCGGCGAACGGGTACGGCTTGCCGACACAGCGGTCGTAGCGGTCGCTGCCGAGCCGGTGGGTGATCCGGAACGCGCCGTGCCCCATCTCGGTGGAGCCGAGCATGTCGACGAACTTGGAGCCGGGAACGTCGACCATGCCGTCGCGGGTGTACGCGGGATGGCTGCCGACCGCGACGAGCCGGCGGACGTGCGCCTCGTGCGCGCAGTCACCGGTGTTGAACCAGTTGCGCACCGAGCTGAGGTCGCGGGTGGTGAGGTCGACCCGGGCCAGCTCGGACCAGGTCACCGCGAAGCCGAACACGCCGGTGGGGCGCCACCGTTCGATCGCGGAAAGGATCGTCTCGGCGCTGCGCGCGAACGGGCCGCCCTGCGCGGACAGACACAGCAGCTGGTAGCCGTTGCAGAGCGCCTGGTTGAGCGTGATGATGCCGGCGGCGTGCGCGGCCGGCAGCGCGGACATCTCCCGCACCTCGCCGTACGGCCGGGACTCGGTGAGCCGGACCGCGCGGATCGCGGCGAACAGCCCGTGGTGCGAGTGGACGATCGCGGCGGGCACCCGGGTGGTGCCCGAGGAGTGGGTGATGACCACCGGTTCCTGCGGGTGGTGCCGGTGGTGCGGCGGCGCCTGCGCCGGGTCGCCGGTGCCGGTCTGCGCCGCGTCGCCGAGGATCGGCGCGCCGAGGGCGTGCTCGGCCAGGGCGGCGTGGTCGGCGTCGACCACCACCCCGGCCCCGCGCAGCCGCCTGACGAACTCGGCCGCCAGCTCGACCGGCATGTTGCCGTTCATCAGCGCCGGGATCGCGCCGAGCCAGGTCAGCGCCAGGAAGTTGAGGAACACGTCTGGTGCGGAGGTCACGTACACCGCGACCGGGTCGGCCCGGCCGACGCCGCGCGCCCGGAACCAGGCGGCCCGGGCCGCGACCCGCTCGGTGAGCGTGGCGAGCGACAGCGGCGTCCAGGCGGGGATGCCGTCGACGTCGGCGTCGAACGTCACCCGGGGCATGTCCATGTCGGCGCCGTGTTCGGCCAGCCGGAGCAGCACGTTGCCCGCGCCCAGCTCCATGTCGGCCGCCAGCGTCGCCCGGAAGTTGTCGGCACCCAACGAGTGGCCTCCTCAGCTGACACGCGTCACGGCCGCGCCCCGTACCGGCCGCCGAGCGGGGACACGATCAGGCTAGAGCGCCCGCCACGCTGAGACAATGGTCGATGCACGGACGGTCAGGAGACCTCGCGGTTGAACAGGTGCGACGACCAGAACAGACTGGCGGCGGCCAGCCCGGACATGATGAGCGCGCCCTGCCACACCACGGCCTGGGTGATCTGGCCGGCGAACAGCGCGCGCATGCCGTCGGTGGCCCAGGCGAACGGGTTCCACACCGCGACCCGCTGGATCCACATCGGCGCCAGCACGAGCGGGATGAGCACGCCGGCGAGCAGCGACACCGGCTGGCCGACCGTGTTCACCAGCACGCCGAGGCTGTTCTCGTTGCGCACCAGCAGCGCGATGTCGTACGAGATCGACGTGCTGAGCAGCACCATCACCGACAGCAGCGCGTACGACACCAGCAGGTTCGCCAGGTGCACCCGCAGGCCGAACGGCAGCGCCACCAGCGTGACCACCACCGCCTGCACCACGTTGAGGCACACGTGCATCAGCGCCCGGCCCAGCAGCAGGCCGGTCCGGCTCACCGGCGTCACCCGGCACCTGTCGATGATGCCCGCGCGCAGCGCGCTGAGCAGCCCGTACCCGGCGAACAGGCCACCGAACAGGCCCATCGCCACGAACAGGCCGGGCACGTAGATCCGGTACGCGTCGGCGTACGACGCGGCGCCCCGGTCGACCATCACCACCTTGAGGAACGGTGCGAACAGGATCAGGTAGGTGATCGGCTGGGCCAGGCTGAACGCGACCATCACCGGGTTGCGCACCATCAGGCCGGCCTCCTGCTGGAAGATCAGCCAGGTGTCGCGGACGAGCTTCACGCCGTACTCCTCTCGGCGTCCGGTCACTCGGCGAGCGACCGGCCGGTCTTGGCCAGGAACACGTCGTCGAGGCTGGGTCGGCGGGCCTCGATCGCGCCGGGCTCGATGCCCCTGTCGTAGAGCGCCCGCATGATCTGCGGGATGGCGGTGGCGGCGCTGTCCACGTAGAGCCGCAGTGTGCCGTCGACCGGCTCGGCCGCGTGCACGTACGGCGCCTCGGCCAGCAGCTTCGTCGCGGCCGGCAGGTCGCCGCCGGTCTGGTCCGCGACGTCGGCGGTGGCGAAGTCGATGGCGACCACGTCGCCGGAGATCTCGCGTTTGAGCGCCGACGGGGTGCCCTCGGCCACGATCCGCCCGGCGTCGATGATCGAGACCCGGTCGCAGAGGCTGTCGGCCTCGTCCAGGTAGTGGGTGGTGAGGAAGATGGTCATGCCCTCCTCGCGCAGCCGCCGTACCTCCTGCCACATCCGGACCCGGCTGGGTGGGTCGAGCCCGGCGGTGGGCTCGTCCAGGAACATGACCTGCGGCGAGTGGATCACGCCGAGCGCCACGTCGAGGCGGCGGCGCTGCCCGCCCGAGTACGTCTTGATCTTGCGGTCGGCGAAGTCGTCGAGCTGGAACGCGCGGATCGCGCCGGCGGCCAGGTCCTGCGCCACCGACTTGGACAGCCCGTGCATGCGGGCCTGGAGCACCAGGTCACGCCGGGCGGTGGAGTCGTCGTAGGTGCCGCTGGCCTGCGCCACGAAGCCGATCCGCCGCCGGACCTGCGCGGGTGCGCGCAGCAGGTCGACCCCGGCGATGGTGGCCGCTCCCCCGCTGGGCCGGATCAGCGTGGCGAGCATCCGCAGCGTGGTGGACTTCCCGGCGCCGTTCGGGCCGAGGAACCCGACGATCTCGCCGCGCCGTACCGCGAAGTCGACACCGCGCACGGCGTCGACTGTGGTGGCGCCGCGCCCGCGTCCGACCCGGAAGGACTTGCGTAGGCCGGTGGCCTCGATCATCGAGCCTCCTCGTGCGGCAGGACGCCGGCGCGGGTGCGTCAGGTCAGGCTAGTTCCGCGCCGACGGTTGGACAACGGTCGATGCGTCAGGCGTCGGCAGCCGTGCGTGCCAACGCGGCGAGGTGCGCCGCCGCCGCCCGCGCGCCGCCGGCCGCCGCGAACGACTCACCGACCCGGCGCGCCCCGGCCCGGTACGCCGGTTCGTCGAGCACCGCGCTGAGCGCGGCGGTCAGCTCCGCCGGGGTCGCCGTGCCGAAGGAGACCGCCAGACCGGCTCCGGCCCGGCACACCTGACTAGCGACCGCCGGGTGGTCGTGCCGGATCGGCGCGACCACCACCGGCACGCCGTGGGCCAGCGCCTCGGACACCGTGCCCAGCCCGCCGTGGGACACCAGCGCGTCCAGTCGCGGCATCAGTTCCAGCACCGGCACCCGCGGCGCGACCAGCACGTGCGGCGGCGGGTCGGGCACCAGGCCGGGCCCGGCGGTGAGGATCACCTGGACCCGGCCGGCGAGCGGCGCGGTCGCCGCCGTCATCCGCCGGAAGAAGTCGGCGGCGAGATGCTCGGCCATCGTGCCGACGGTGACCAGCACGTGCCGGCGGCCGGGATCCCACGCCTCCCAGGCGAACGCCGGCGCGTTCGGCCGCCGTCCCAGTGCGGGCCCGGTGAGCACACAGCCCGGCGGCAGCGGCGCCGGGCCGGTCAGCGCCGCGGTGGTCAGCCCGATCACGAGGTACGGCGAGAAGCGCAGGTCGATCGTCTCGCCCACGGGGACGTCGGTCATCGCCCACACCCGGCGGATCTGGGCGCGCACCCAGTCGGTGAACTCGGGCATCTCCTCCGTGGGCGGCGTCAGCTCCAGCATGCCGACGCAGAACGTCGCCCACGGCAGCCCGCGGCGGTGCGCGGCGAGCGCACCGGCCAGCGCGTACTGGTCGGCCACCACCACGTCCGGCTCGTACCGCTCGACCGCCGCGTCGGCGGCGTCGCGGATGAATCGGTTCGCCGGCAGCACGTGCCCCTCCCAGAGGCTGCGCACCGAGGCCGCCCCGGACGCGCCGTCGGGCCGGTAGTAGCGCTTGCCGGTCGGGAACAGCACGGCATCCGGGCCGACCAGCGGGCGCAGGTCGCTGCGCGGCCCGACCCAGGCCACCTCGTGCCCGGCCACCTCCAGTTGCTGGGCGATGGCGACCGGGGCGTGCAGGTGGGACTCCACCGGCAGCACGACGAACAGAAAGCGAGCCACGTCGATATGATCGCACGCGCGTTGACATCCACCGGCGTCACTGATCTGATCCGTGTCGTGACGGTACGCGTATGACGGCGATCGACGCCGTCTCGGTGTTCCTGCCGCAGCGCCGGGTGCCGGTCGAGAGCCTGGCCGCGCCGCTGGGCCTGACCGACATGCAGGTCCGCCTGTTCGGCCGCTTCCACGGCCTGACCGAGGTCCGCCGCGATCCCGGGTTGTCCCTGACCGACCTGCTGCTGCGCGCGGCGGGCGGCCTCACCGCGCTGCCCGCGCTGCGGCAGCGGGTGCGGTTCGTGGTGTACGGGCGGGCGTTCCCGGTGGTCACCCCCTATCCGGTCAACCCGCTGCACGAGGTGTGCCGCACGCTCGGGCTGAGCCACGCGCTCGCGTTCACGCTCACCCAGCAGTCCTGCGCGAGCGCGCTCGCCGCGATCGACGTGGCCGGGCGGCTGCTCGCGTCCGAACCGGACACGCCGGACGGCCCGCCGCTGGCCCTGGTGCTCACCGGGGAGAAGGCGTTCACCCGCGACGCCCAGTTCATCCCGGAGACGTCGGTGTTCAGCGAGGGCTCGTCGGCCTGCCTGCTCAGCGCCGGTGGCGGCCGGGACCGGCTGCTCGCGTACGCCTGTCACCAGCGGGGCGAGTTCGACGTGGCCGGCGGCGAGTCCCCGGCGCGGTTCCAGCGGGCGTACCGGCCGGCGCTGGCCGAGGTGATCGGCCGGGCGCTGGACCGGGCCGGGACGGCGCTGTCCGAGCTGCGGCTGGTGCTGCCGCACAACGTGAACCTGATGACCTGGAAGCGGTTGTGCCGGCTGATCGGGCTGCCGCTGGACCGGGTGCTGCTGGACAACGTGACCGAGACCGGCCACGTGTTCTGCGCCGACGCGTTCGTCAACTACCGCACCGCCCGGCAACGCGACCTGCTCCGGCCGGGTGACCGGTACCTGGTCGCGGCGGTCGGTGCCGGGGACGGCGCGACGTTCGCCGCCATGGTGTTCGAGCACTGAGCGGCGGTGGTCACCGTGGAGAGCGGACTCCGCCTGCTGCGGGCCGCCCGTCAGACGGTCACCGGCCCGGCCGCGCTGCTCGGCGATCCGGTGCTGCGCGAGCGCAGCGCCGGCTACCTGAGGGACCTGGCCCGGCCGTACGGGCTGCGGGTGCCGGACGGCCTGTTCGACGCGCCGTCGGCGGCGCTCGGGCAGTCCTACGGGGAGATGGCCGCCGAACTGATCCCGGCGGTCGTGCCGCCGGACGAGCCGGTGGACCTGCTGGTGCTGGCGTTCGCCGTGCACGACGTGCTGCCCGGCCGGGCCACCGCGGCGTACCTCAGTCACGTGTGCCCTGGTACGCCGATGTCGTTCGCGCTCTGCGACCAGGGTTCGGCGGCGGCGTTCACCGGGCTGCGGATCGCCCGCGACTACGGCTGCCGCCGGGCCCTGCTGGTCACCGTCGAGCAGGCGGTCCTGCCGTACGACGCGGCGGTGCCCGTACCTGCCCGCCACCGGGCCGTGGCCATGCTCTACGGCACCGCGGCCGACGACAACGCCGACAGCGGGACCGGCGGCGGTCCGGAGCGGATCGGGCTCGGCGCCGGTGCGCGGCTGACCGGGCTTCGCCAGCACGCCGACGTCGGCCCCGGCGAGGTGGCGGCGCTCGCGGCGGCCGAGGTGCGCGAGCTGACGGCCGGGCGTACCGATGTCGCGGTCGTGCTCGGCGCTGAACTCGCGGCTGTGTGGCCCGGTCCCGGCGGCGGCGCGGTGACGACCGGTCCGGAGCGGCAGCCGTCCACCGGCCTCTGGTGGGCGCTGCTGGACCGTCTCGCCGGGGACGCGGCGCGGCCCCGGCCGGTGGTGGTGGTGGCCGACTACGAGCCCGGCCTGGGCTACCTGAGCGTGGCCGCGCTGGCGCCGGCGGGCCGGTCAGAGCCCGTCGGCGAGCGCGGCGCGGACGAACGCGCAGAGCCGCTCGTTCGCCTCCGGAGCGCCGACGGTGATCCGGACCCCGGCGCCCGGTAGCGCCATCACCAGGATGCCCGCCGCCCGGGCCCGCTCGGCGAACGGCACGGCCCGCTCCCCCAGCGGCAGCCACACGAAGTTGGCCTCGCTCGGCGCGACGGTGAGCCCGAGGCCGCGCAGCGCGCCGATCAGGCGGGTACGCGCCGCCACCAGGTCGGTGCACCGCCGGGTCAGTTCGGCGCCCACCTCCGGTGTCAGGCTCGCCACCGCGGCCGCCTGGGCCAGCGCGGAGGGAAAGAACACCGCACCGGTGAGCGCGGCGGCCCGGGTGAGCCGGGGCGGCACCACGGCGTACCCGACGCGCAGCGCGGCCAGGCCGTACGCCTTGGAGAACGTGCGCAGCACGCAGACGTTGTCGTACGCCCGGTACAGGTCCATCCCGTCCGGCGAGCGCGGATCGGTGACGAACTCGCGGTACGCCTCGTCCACGATCACCGGCACGTCGGCCGGGACGCGGTCCAGGAACGCCTCGACGTCGTCGCGGCGCAGCGCCGTACCGGTCGGGTTGTTGGGGTTGCACAGCAGCACGCACCGGGTCCGGTCGGTGACCGCGTCCGCCATCGCCGGCAGGTCGTGGTCGTACCCGCGCATCGGGACGGGCACGGCACGGGCGCCGGCGTTGCCGACGATCAGCGGGTAGCCCTCGAACGACAGGGCCGGGTGGACGACGTCCGGGCGCGGCCCGAGGGACTGCACGAGGTGCTGGCACAGCCCGGCCGAGCCGGGGCCGACGAGGATCGCCTCGGGGCCGACACCGAGCCGCGCCGACAGCGCCGCCACGAGCGCCGACGACGTGCGGTCCGGATAGCGCTGGAGCGTCGCGGCGGCGTCGGCGACCACCCGCCGGATCCCCGGCAGCGGCGGGTAGGGCGTCTCGTTCATGGACAGGTCGGCCGGGGGTTGCGTCCCGACGGCGGTGGCAGGCGTCATCATCGTTCACTTTCCGACGGGACCGGTGGGGACGGGGTGTGCGCGTGCCGGTCGGCCAGCAGCCCGAGCTGGTAGAGCCGGTCGACGGCGGACAGCGGCCGCACGTCGGTGCCGGAGAGGTTGCCGGCGGTGAGCCCGAGCAGCCGGGGGTTCGCGGCGGTGCGGCGCATCATCCGCGCGCCGAGCAGCCTCGGCAGCCCGGACACGGCGGTGATCATGCGGGAGGCGTTGTGGCTGACGGTGGCGACGTGGTCCAGCCGGGGCCGCCGCGCCGCCTCGAAGGCCCGCAGTGCCCGGTCCACGGCGGCCGGTTCCGGCGCGCCGCCCTCGGCGGCCAGGCAGGCGGCGAGCGTCTCGGCGTCACCGAGGGAGCTGTTGACGCCCTGCGCCGCCATCGGGTGCACCGCGTGGGCGGCCTCACCGGCGAGCGCGAGACCCGGTACGGCCAGTCGCGCGCTGCGCAGCCGGTAGACCGCGAGCAACTGGCGCCGGTGCAGGCTCGCGCGCACGGCCGGGCCCAGCGGACGGATCGCCGGCACGTCGGCGAGCAGCCGTCCGCACCACGCGTCGAGGTCCACGCGGCCCCGGAACTCGTCCGGTGTGACCTGCACATAGAGGCGGCACCGCCCGCCCGGCAGCGGGTAGACCAGGCAGAGTCCCCGGGCGGTGCGGTAGGCGGACACCTCGTCGGCCACCTCGGCGCCGTCCACGTCGAACGCGACCAGGCCGTGCGGGTACTCCCGGCGTTCCACGCCGATCCCGGCCGCGCGGCGCAGCGGCGAGGACATGCCGTCGGCCGCGACCACCAGCGGCGCCGCGACGTCCCGCTCGGCGCCGTCCGCGACGACCCGGACGCCGTCGATCCGCCCGCCGCTGTCGCGCCGGACGCCTGTCACCCGCACGCCCCACCGGACCTCCACCGTGGCGGGGAGCCGGCCGGCCAGCACCGCGCGCAGGTCGCCGTAGTCGGCGCAGAGGATCTGCCGGTACGCCCCGGGCAGGCCGGCGTAGTCCAGGCAGAGCAGCGGCTCGCCGTACGCGTCGCGGATGGCCAGCCGCCCGACCGGGCGCGCGCCGGTGGCCCGCAGAGCGCCCAGCGCGCCCCAGGAGTCGAGGATGCGTACCGTCTCGGGCTGGAGGATCTCGCCCTTGGCGATCGACGCCGGAGCGCGCTGCCGGTCGAGCACGAGCACCCGCAGGCCGAGCGCGCCGAGCGCGTGGGCGCAGGCCAGCCCGCCGGCGCCGGCACCGGCCACCACCACGTCGGCGCTCATCGGGCCACCGCGCCCGGTGCGGCGCCGGACGGCGCGGCGGCGGCCCGGCGGTACTCGCCGAGCGTCCGCAGCGCGAGCGCCTGGGTGATCACCGCGTTCGGGTACCGCATGTGGTGCCGGATGTAGTTGCAGACCCGGGCGGCGGGCCAGGCGCCGTCCGGTCCGGCGGCGGCCACCAGCCAGGCGACGCCCCGGTCCACCGCCCCGGCGGCGTCCGGGTCGCCGGTCGCGAGCAGGCCCTGCACCGCCCAGGACGTCTCCTCGACGGTGCCGCCGGTACCGTCGCCCGGGCCCCACGAGCCGTCGGGCAGCTGGGTGTCCCGCAACCACCGGGCCGCGCGGCGCACCACGTCGTGCCGGGCGTGCCCGACCCGGGACAGCGCGGCGACCACCACGGCGGTGCCGGAGGTGTGGTCGCGGTACCAGAGGTTCTCGAACGTGCCGTCGGGCGCGGCCCGGGTCAGCAGCCAGGCCGCCGCGCGGGCGATCGCCGGGTGGTCGTCCGGATGCCCGGCGTCGTGCAGCGCGAGGATCGCCTGGCTGGTGATGGCCGGGCAGGGTCCGTCGTTGGCGAGCCGGGTGTCGCGGACCCACAGGCTCCACGAGCCGCGGCTGTCCTGCCGGCCGACGAGCCACGCCAGGCCCTGACGCAGCACCGGGTCGGCGCCGGCGCCGGGGAGTCCGGCGAGCGCGGAGAGGATCTCGGCGGACTCCAGCGTGACCGGCCAGCCCCGGGCGTTCGAGTAGCTCCACCCGCCCGGCGGCACGTCCAGGACCTCGAACGCCTCCGTCTTGCGGGCGGCGTGCAGGAACTGCCGGGTGGCGTGCAGCTGGGGGTCGTCGGCGTAGCCGGCCGCGATCAGCCCGGTCGCCGCGTACCCGGTACGGGTGAGGTCCAGATTGGTGACCGCGTCCCAGGAGCCGTCGGGGCGTACCGCGCGGCGCAGCCAGCCGACGACGGCGCGGGCGATGTCGGGGGCCTCGCCGCTGCGGGCCAGGCCGAGCAGGACGAGCGCGGCCGGCCACGGGTCCTCGCTGAGCGCGCCGGTGCGGCCCTCGTGGTCGTGGATGGACCGCAGCAGCCGTACCGCCGCCGGACGGGCGCGGCGCAGCGTGGCCCGGCGCAGCCGACCCGCGGGCAGCATGCCGGCCTGCATCAGGGCGAGCCCGACGAACGGCGCGGTACGGAACGACAGGCGCTGCCGGCGCACCCGGTCGAACAGCACGATCTCCAGCGGCAGCCGGCGCAGCGGGCCGGCCTCGGCGGTCATCCCGGCCATCGTGAGCAGTTGCCGGCACAGCAGCGAGATGGCCGGGTCGGTGATGGTGTCGACGCCGCCGAGCGCGGCCAGCCGGGCCCGGCCCGCCGCGATCGCGTCGGCGCTGTCCGCCGGTGCGCTCAGCGCCAGCGCGGCGACCGCCACGGCGGTGGGTACGACGGCGGTGCCGGCGCCCACCACGCCACCCCAGCCGCCGTCGTCGTGCTGCGCGCGGCGCAGCCAGGCGGTTCCGGCGTCGACCAGGTCGGCGCAGCCGGACGGGTCGGCGGCGTGCACGGCGGCTACCGCGCCGGCGGTGCCGAGCACCGAGGCGGGCGGGTCGTCGCCGAAGGCGCCGTCGGGGCGGCGGCGGCGGAACAGCGCCTCGGCGCCGTCGGTGAGGGCCTTCCCGACGGCCTCGGCGGTCACAGCGGTCATGGCGCGTCCTCCAGCGGCAGTCGACTGCGGGTGGCGAGGGTCAGGCCCGCCACCGGCGGGCCGAGTTCGTGTCGGACGCGCATGCCGCGCTGCGCCAGCCAGGTCAGCAGCACCATCGGCAACGCGAGCGCGAGCTGCACGGCGACGCCGAGGCCGAGCCCGACCGCCGCCGAGGCCAGCACGACCCGCTCGACGACCAGGACCGAGTGGGCGCGCAGCGCCACCAGGACGGGCATCCCGTCGCGGCGCGCCACCAGCGGGGCCAGCGCGACGACGCCGGTGGCCAGGACGACGAGCACAGTCGCCAGGTACGACATCCGCGTGCCCGTGCCGGCCAGCAGTCCGGCGGTCACCGCGGCGCCGATCGTGACGGCGTAGAGCGCCACCACGGTCCGCACGGCCACCGGCACGCCCCGGCCCACCGGCAGCGTCCGGTAGCCGCCGGCACGATCGCCGTCGATGTCGCGCAGCGCGCCGACCAGGTTGGACATGGCGTCGTGCGACCAGAACGCGACGACGAGCGCGAGCAGCACCGGCACCGCCCAGGCACGGTCCGGCGCGATCCCGGCGGCGAGCGCGCCGTAGCCGAGCGCGACCGCGCCGAGCGCGCCGCGGACCAGGTTGCCGGCGATCCCCCGGGCCTTGAACCACCTGCTGTACGCCACGATGCCGCACCCGGCAAGCAGCGCCGCCAGCGTGGTGCCCCATCCGTCCAGCACGGCGAGGACGCCGAGCGCGGCGAAGCAGGCGCTGCCGCACCACAGGGCCGTGCCCGCGCGCAGCCGGCTGGACGGGATCGGCCGGTGCGGTTTGCTGCCGGCGTCGAGATCCCGGTCGAAGTAGTCGCCGAGGTAGTGGCCGCCGAGCCAGCCGGCGGTGGGCGCGGCCCAGGCCGACAGCAGCAGCCACGGGTCGTGCCGGCCACCGGCCACTGCGGCGCCGGCGAGGCCGACCAGTCCGACGTACCAGAGGGTGTAGGGCCGCCAGGTCTCCACGTGAGCCCGCAGTGCTCGCACGGCACCGGCCGTGCTCACGCCATCTCGCTCGTCATCCAGGCCGCGATGCCGGTGAGCACGTCCGCGCTCGCGGACGGGGTGAGCGCTGCGAGTTCGGCGCGGGCCCGCTCGGCGTGCTCCACCATCCGCCGCCGGGCGCCGGCGACCGCGCCCACGTCGTCGAGCAGGGCGGTGACCCACTCGACGTCGCCGGGGCCGGCGCCGCGGCGGTGCAGCACCGCCAGCAGCTCCACCCGTGCGGTGTCGCCGATCGCGTCGTACGCCAGCAGCAGCGGCAGCGTGGGCCGGCCGTTGTTGAGGTCGCTCGTCGCCGGTTTGCCGGTCTGCTCCGGGGTGGACAGGTAGGACAGCAGGTCGTCGCGGATCTGGAACGCGGTGCCGAGGTGCTCGCCGTAACGGGCCAGTGCGGCGGAGAGCAGCGGGTCGGCGCCGCCGAGCAGCGCGCCGATGTGGCACACGGCGCGGAACAGCGAGCCGGTCTTGAGCCGGATCATCTCCGGATACCAGCGGGCGCCCGCGTCCAGGTCGCCGACGAGCCGCGCCTCCAGCGCCTGGCCCCGGCACAGGTCCTGGCCGGCCTCGGCGAGCGCGGTGACGGCGGCGACGACCGAGGCCGCGGGGACCGCCCGGCCGCTCTCCACGATCGCCTGGAAGGCGTGGAAGATGAGGTGGTCGCCGGCCACGATGGCGCCGGGGATGCCGTACGCGACAGGGACCGCCGGGCGGCCGCGGCGCAGCGTGTCGGCGTCGATGATGTCGTCGTGCACGAGCGTCGCGACGTGCAGGTACTCGGTGCCGAGCGCGGCGGCGAGGACGTCCCGTGGCGATCCACCCACCGCCTCGGCGGCGTGCAGCGTCATCATCGGGCGGAGCATCTTTCCCGCCGGCAGCAGCGCGTAGCGGACGATCGCGTCGAGCTGGTCGGGCGTCTCCGGCCACCGCCGGCCGAGTTCGGCGCGCAGCAGCCGCCCCGATTCGCTACGGGCCAGGTCGTCGATGAAGGGCGGATATCGCGTGGAGCCAGCAACCGTCATGACGCGTCGACCCTTTCGCCAGGGATCGGCTAGTCGCCACGCGAGACGTTACCGGTAGGCCCTCCCCGGAACAACCATTGATAAATGCGCATGGACATGGGTGGCCACAAATGTCGTGACAGCATTCTTCAGCACATTGACCGAAGCACCGAGAAATCCACCGTTTGACCCACGGCCGCCATGTCGATGCATATACGTCAATGTTCGGGCGCACGGGGCGGCACCAGACAGGTACCACCCGCTCCGCCCGGGTCAGGCGCCGGCGGCGAACTCCATGAGCGTCAGCCCGTCGGTGCCGTGGTAGGTGCGCCGGGGCGTCAGACCCGCGGCGGCGGCCAGCGCGGTGAACTCGGGCACCCCGCGCTCCCGGCCGCCGACGAGCACCAGCATCCGCAGGTCGTACGGCGACAAGTGCGGCACGTGCGGCATCGTCGGCAGCACCTCGATGACGAGCACCCGGCCGGTGGTCCCGGCCGCCTCGGCGCAGCGCCGCAGGATCGCGGTGGCGTGGGCGTCGCTCCAGTCGGTGAGCGCGCGGGAGACCACGTACACGTCGGCACCGGGCGGCAGCGGGGCGAAGAAGTCCCCGACCACGGTCTCGGCCCGGTCGGCCAGCCCGCACGCGGCGAACGTCGCGGCGGCGGTGGCCACCGGCTCGTCGCGGTCGACGAGGGTGCCGCGCAGGTGCGGATGGGCGCCCAGCACCTCCCGCAGCAGCCCGCCCGCGCCGCCGGCCACGTCGACCACGTGGCCGGCCTCGTGCCAGGGGTAGAGCGCGGCGACCTCCGGCGCGGTGAACCGCTGCTGGCTGAGCATCAGCGCGTCGAAGTAGGCCCGGTGGTCCGGGTGGGCGTCGAGGTCGGCCCAGAAGTCGCGCCCGTGCACCTCCCGGTAGCCGGGCCCGCCGGTGCGGATCGCGTGCGGCAGGCCCGTCCAGGCCAGGTCCATCCGCGCGCCGAGCCCGGCGAGGTCCAGGTAGGCGCCGTGGCCGCCGCCGTCGCGGTCGCAGAGCAGCTCGCCGACGTCGGTCAGGCCGAACACGTCCGGCGACACCTCGACGAACACGCCCCGGTGCACGAGGTAGCGCAGCAGGCGGCCCAGCGCGGCGGCGTCCGCCCCGCAGGCGTCGGCCAGCTCGCCCAGACCGGTGACGCCCGCGGCGATCCGGTCCGGCACGCGCAGCGTCACCGCCGTGCGGACCGCGAACGGGGTGGCCAGGTCGGTGAGCCGGTCGAGCCGCTCCCGCGCGTCACCCTCGATCCGGGCATCGATCGACACCGGCGCCTCCTCCCGCGTCGCGGGCCGGCACCGCCGCCCCCGCCGGTGCGCATGCTTCCAGGCGTACGGCGGGTGAGTCAACGACGACGGCTGGTGAGGACATTCATGGACGTGGAACAATTCGCGGGCCAGCGCAGGCGCGCAGACCGGAGGGATCATCGATGACCACATCCATCGCGGCCGAGGTCCGGCTCGTCTCCGGCGCGCTGGGCGCCGAGGTCCACGGCATCGACCTGAACACGCTCACCGACGAGGGCTTCGCGCTGATCCACGACCTGCTGCTCAAGCACCAGGTGGTCTTCCTCGCCGGCCAGACCGGGCTGACGCCGCAGGCGCACGTCGCGTTCGGCCGCCGCTTCGGCGAGGTGGAGCTGCACCCGTACCTGCCCCGGCTGGACGGGCACCCGGAGATCGTCGTCATCGACTCCGCCGACGGCGGCAAGGTCGACGTCTGGCACACCGACATGACGTTCCACCAGAGCCCGCCGATCGCCTCGATCCTGCACCTGATCCAGCTGCCCGAGGTCGGCGGCGACACCATGTGGACCAACCAGTACCGGGTCTACGAGGCGCTCTCCGCGCCGATGCGGGACCTGCTCGACGGGCTGACCGCCATCCACGTCATCCGGATCGGCACCGAGTTCACCAGCCGCGCCGAACACCCGGTGGTCCGGGTGCACCCGGAGACCGGGCGCCGCTCGCTGTACGTCAACCGGTTGTTCACGTCGCACATCCCGCAGCTGACCCGCAACGAGAGCGACGCGCTGCTGGAGCACCTGTTCACCTTCTCCGAGAGTCCCCAGTTCACCTGCCGCTACCGGTGGCGGACCGGAGACGTCGCGGTGTGGGACAACCGGGTCACCCAGCACTACGCCGTGAACGACTACGACGGGCTGCGGCGCGGGCAGCGGATCACCGTGCTCGGCGACCACCCGACCGGCGACGAGCCCCGGTGGGAGCACTACGTCCCGGCGCCGGGCGAGCGCTACTGGCCGGGCCGGGTCAACGCGGTGGAGAGCTACTGACCGGCGGTCACCAGGTGACCGGAAAGGAGGCGATGCCGCCGTTCATCCGGTCGTGCCGCCACGGGATCTCCGCCAGCGGCACGGCCGGCGACAGCGCCGGCATCCGGGTCAGCAGCGCCCCGAGCGACAGCTCCACCTGCATCCGGCCCAGCGCCGTGCCGAGGCAGAAGTGCGGCCCGAAGCCGAAGGTCAGGTGCGGTACGCCGGGCCGGCGGTCGATGTCGAAGACGTTCGGCTCGGGGAAGAACCGGGGGTCGCGGTTGCCGGCCCACGGGATCGCCATCACGCAGTCGCCGGCCCGCATCCCGACCCCGCCGAGGACCAGGTCCGCACGGACCACCTGCACCCGGAACATGGCGCTCACCGACGTGTAGCGCAGGATCTCGTCGGTGGCCGTGGCGAGCTTGCCCGGCGCGGCGCGCAGCTTCGCCAGCTGCGCCGGGTGCTGGAACAACGCGCGCAGGCCCGCGCTCGTCGAATTGATCTCCAGCCCGCCCAGCAGCACGCCCATGGCCAGCTCGACCAGTTCGGCGTCGACCAGCTCGTGCGCGCCGCCGCCGCGGACCCAGGCCGAGAGCAGGTCGTCGCCGGGCTCGGCCCGCTTGCGCGTCAGCTGCCCGGCCAGGTAGTCCCGCAGCTCGGCCTGCGCGGTCGCGGCGGCGGCCGAGCCGTACGCGGTGACCGAGTTCAGCCCCTCGATCCAGGCGTAGAACCGGGGCCGGTCGGCGGCCGGGACGCCGAGTACGTCGCACACCACGAGCACCGGCAGCGGCGCCACCAGTGCGGCCACCACGTCGGCCGGGCGCGGACCGGCGAGCATGGCGTCGACCAGCTCGTCCACCAGCCGCTGCACGCGGGGCCGGAACGTCCCGATGCGCCGGGCGGTGAACGCGCGGCCGGCCACCCGCCGCACCACGGCGTGCGCCGGGCCGTCCATGTTCAGCTCCCGGGGACCGCCGCCGTCCGGTGTCGCCGTCGCGCCCAGCGGCAGCCGGGAGAAACGGGGGTCAGCCAGGACGGTGCAGCAGTCCTCGTAGCCGAGCACGAGCCAGGCCGCCCGCCCGTCGGGCAGCCGAACCCGGCTGACCGGCTCGGCGACGACCATCTCCAGCAGCTCGGCGGGAAGGTCACCGGTGAACGGTTCGAACGGATAGGAACGCAGCCCGGAATTGACTGTCACCGGGCCACCGGGCGGCTGATCGCGGTCCACCTCGGACATCGGCTAAGAGTCCAGCATCGGTTAGTCCGGCGTCAATATCCGCCGCGTGCGTCCGCAGCCTTCCGCGTACCGGCGTCGATCCCCTAGCATCGGTTCTCCAGGGCTGCCGTTTCGCCGCGCGGATTGGTGGGTTTTGACTGCGCCGCTGCGAATTCTGATGTCGACGTGGGGCTGGCGGTCGCATTTCTACAGCCTGGTCCCGCTCGGCTGGGCGTTGCAGGCCGCCGGTCACGAGGTACGGGTGGCGAGTCATCCGTCGATGGCCGCCACGATCAGCGCGGCCGGGCTCGCCGCCGTACCGCTGGGCGCGGACGTCGACTTCGCCGAGGCGTTCGCCGGCCGGATCGGCGCGGTGGCCCCGCTCGCCGGTTCCGCGCCGGCCGGCGCCGTCGAGCCGGCGATCACCGCCGACGGCGGGGTGGTCCGGTTCGCCGACGCCGTCCTCGACGACCTGGTCTCCTACGGCCGGTCCTGGCGGCCGGACCTGGTCCTCTGGGAGCCGTTCAACCTGGCCGCGCCGGTGGCCGCCGCCGCGCTGGGCGTGCCGGGCGTGCTGAACCTGTGGGGGCCGGACTCCTCGACCACGCTGCGCCTGGACCCGGACGAGGTGGTCGGGCCGCTGGCCGCCCGGTTCGGGCTGCGCGCCGCTGACGTACCGCTGGACGGCGTCCTGACGCTCGACCCGGTGCCGCCGCCGATGCAGGTGCCGATGCGGCGTCCCGGCCGTCCGGTGCGATTCGTGCCGTACAACGGCCCGGCCGTGGTGCCGGACTGGCTGCGCCGCCCGGCGGAGCGGCCCCGGGTGTGCGTCACGGCGGGCACCATGATGGCCGGCGCCGGGTTGCACGACCGGCTCGACCTGGGCGGGGTGATCCGTGCGGTGACCGGGCTCGACGTGGAGGTCGTCGTGGTGGTCGAACCGCGCCAGCACGAAGGGCTGGGCCCGCTGCCGGCCCGGGTCCGCCTGGTCGACGGGCCGCTGGCGGTCCGCCTGGTGCTGCCCACCTGCGCCGCTCTCGTGCAGCAGGGCGGGGCCGGCACCACCATGACCGCGCTCGCGTACGGCGTGCCGCAGCTCGTCCTGCCCCGGGTCAGCGACCAGCACTTCAACGCCGGGCGGCTGGCGGTCACCGGCGCCGGCACGTGGCTGGCGGGCGAGCAGGCCACCGCCGACGCGGTCCGGGACCACGTCGCCGGCCTGGTCGGCGACGGGCCCCGGCGGCGGGCCGCGGCGCTGATGCGTGACCGGGTCCGCGCCATGCCCGCCCCCGCCGGCCTGGTGCCGACGCTCGCCGCCCTGGCCCGGGGCGGCCCGATCTGAGGAGTCGCAGATGACGCAGGACCCACCCGCCATCCCGTACCCGCTCGCGCCGGCTCCGACGATCTACCACCCGTCGCCGGACTACACCCGGATGCGCGAGTCGTGCCCGGTGGCCCGGGTCGAGCTGCCCGACGGGGCGTGCGCGTACCTGGCCACCCGGCACGCCGACGTGCGCCGGGTCTTCACCGACCAGCGGTTCAGCCGGGCCGCCGCGGCCGGCCCGAACCGCCCGACCCGGGAACTCGGCTCGCTCGCCGAGGACTCGCTGATCGGGATGGACCCGCCGCGGCACACCACGATGCGCCGCGCCGTCTCGCACGCGTTCACCGTCCGCCGGGTGGAGGAGCTGCGCCCGACGGTCGCGGCGCTGGTCGACCGGATGATCGACGACCTGGAGGCGGCCGGGCCGCCGGCCGACCTGATCACGCACGTCTCCGGTCCCCTGCCGATCTCCGTGATCAGCACGCTGTTCGGCATCCCGGAGCGGGACCGGGAGCGGGTACGCCGGTGGTCGGACGCGCTCGTCGGCGACTGGGACGCCGACCCGGACGCGCCGCGGGCGGCGCTGGAGGCGTTCCGCGAGCTGATCGACCTGCGGCGGCGCGAGCCCGGCGACGACCTGATGAGCGCGCTCATCAAGGTCTGGGACGACCACGACGACCTGACCGAACGGGAGCTGGTGTCGGTCACCGCCGGAATCTTCGTGGGCGGGCACGAGACCACCACCAACCAGCTCAACCTGTTCCTGCTGGTGCTGGCCCGTCATCCCGAGCAGCTCGCCGGGCTGCGCGGCGACGATCCGGTGGCGGTGGCCCGGGCGGTCGAGGAGCTGTCCCGCTTCATCCAGCTCGGCGACAACGGGGTGCTGCTGCCCCGGGTCACGACCGAGGAGGTGGAGCTGGGCGGCGTACGCCTGCCGGCCGGCGCCGCGGTGCTGCCGGCGATCGCGTCGGCCAACCGGGACGCCACTGTGTTCCCGGGCGCGGACACGCTCGACCTGGGCCGCGTGCACAATCCGCACCTGGCGTTCGGCGCCGGCCCGCACCACTGCCTGGGCGCGGCGCTGGCCCGGATGGAGTTGCAGGAGGCGCTGGGCGCGCTGCTGCGAAGGCTGCCAGGGCTGCGGCTCGCCGTCGACGAGGCGGAGCTGCGGTTCCGGCCGGGGCTGGTGGTGCGCAGCCTGGAGTCGCTGCCGGTGACCTGGGACGCGTGACCGGAGGGGTGGCCGGTCAGCCGCCCGCCGATCCGGGGACGACCCGGGTCGGCGCGGCGGGGTCGAGCGCCGCCTCCACCGCCACCTCCTCCACGCCGCGCAGCAGCCGTTCCGCCTGCTCCTCGGTGAAGCAGCCGAAGTCGAAGATGACCTGGAGGTGGACCGTCTCGGGCTGGTCCTCGACGGTGATGAAGACCTGCTCGGGCAGGTGGTCCAGCGGGCCGTCCCAGACCAGGAACGTCTCGTCGGCCCGGCGGCGGATCCGCTCGGCGGTCACCGGGTCGTCGTGCAGCCCGCCGTCGGCCGCCTGCCGGGTGGTCACCCGCCGGTCGTTGATCCGGCAGCTGATCCGGGCCGGGTACCCGCGTTCGGCGTCCAGCCGGTCCGAGACCTCGGCGAGCTGTGCCGGGTCGTAGTAGGCGTACTTCCCGGCGGAGACGGCGGCCCGTCGGGCCCGCGCCACCACCTCGTCCACAGTGGTGTCCGCGGTGTCGACGCGCAGCACGCCGTTCTGGCTGAGCGGGGCGATGGCCTCGGCGAAGCCCGGCCGGAACCGGTTGCCGACGATGAGCTTGGCGGTGAGCGGGCTGACGCCGGTGGCCCGGCCGATCGCGATCGCGATGACCGCGAGCAGCACGCGCGAGGTGTCCGTGCGGGTCCGCGCCGCGATGGCCCGCACCGCCAGGTACGCCGCGGGCGAGCTGAACCGGCCGTGCCAGTACCGGTGGCCCCGGCGCCCACCGGCCGCCGGCTCGCCGAACGTCAGCGGCGGGACGTCCCGCAGGTGTTCGGCCCAGTGACGCACGGCCCGGTCGCTGAGCCGGCGCAGCGGCGGCGTCTCCTCCCGCCGGCCCAGTTCGAGGATCTGCACGGTACGCGGGTCGGCTACCCGGCGGACCGGCCGGCCGGCCAGGCCGAGGTCGGCCAGGATGAGGGACGTGGCGGTGCCGTCGACCACGAGGTGGTCGATCGTCAGCACCCGGTGCACCAGCGCGCCGCGGTGCCGGATCACCGCCATCTTCACCGACCAGTCCCGGTAGAGGTCGTAGTGGCTGAGCAGGCGGGCGTGACCCAGGTCGTAGGCGAAAGCGGCCACGTCGGCCGGGTCCGCGTCGTCGGGCACGTCCATCACGTCCAGGACCGTCTCGCCGCTCGCCGACACGACCTGGCACGGGCCGCCGCCGTCGCCCGCGCCGAGCCGCATCCGCAGCGCCGGGTGCCGGGCCATCAGCGCGGCGAACTCGGCCGCCACCTGCTCGATCGTGACACCGGCGGGCATCGGGTGGGCGCCGCTGACGTTGTGCGTCCAGCCGGTCTCCCGCATGTCCTGCATGATGGCCTTCTGCCCCCAGGTCAGGGGCGCGGTGCCGGCGCCCGGCCCGGCGAACGCCACGGGAACCTGGGCCTGGACCGTCTGCGCTAACACCCGCTCATCAGAGCAACGCGCATCGGTGTGTGTCAACGTGACGGCGCAGGGTTACGCTGCCGTCCATGCGGGACGCCGTCCGGGTCTGGATCGTCGCGGCCGCGGTGCCGGCGGACGAGCTGGCCCGGTACCGGGCGGTGCTCGACGCGGACGAGCGGGACCGGGCCGCGCGGCTCGGCGCCGGGGCGCTGCGGGACCGGTTCACCGTGGCGCACGGCGCGCTGCGCGTCCTCGCCGGGCGGGCCACCGGCGCGCCACCGGCGGCGCTCACCTGGCGCCGCGGCCGGTACGGCAAACCGGCGCTGACCGGCCGGTGGAGCGGCCTGCACACGAGCCTGTCGTACTCCGGCGACCTGGTGGCGGTCGCGCTCAGCGAGGGCCGCCCGGTCGGGGTGGACATCCAGCACGTCGCGCCGGGCGGTGACCCGGTGTCGGCGTCCGCGCGCTTCTTCGACCCGCGGGAGGCCCGGCACGTCGCCGCCGGACCGGACCCGGCCGGCCGGGCGCTGCGGTTCACCCGGCTGTGGGCGCGCAAGGAGGCCGCGGTCAAGGCGGCCGGGGGCCGGCTGTGGCCCAACCTCGCCGTGCCGGTGCACCGGGTCGACGTGGTCGAGTGCGTCGAGCCGACCGGCCCGCACCGGCTCGCCGACCTGCCCACACCCGCCGGGTACGCGGTGGCGGTCGCGCTCGCCGGCGACCGGCCGTACGACGTCGAGTGCCACACCGGCCTCCGTCACGATCGGTGACGATCGCCGCACCCGTTGACACCTGCCGATGTCCCCTGCTCTGATGACTCCATGCCGACGCGCATGATCGACTCGTGGGACGCCCGGTGCTAGAACACGACGCGCCGGCCGACGCGCCGCCCCGTGACCAGGTCGTCGACCGCCTGACCGTCCTGCTGACCCGCATGCTCCGGCCGGACGCGCCGGTCACCGAGCAGACCCAGCTGATGGACGACCTCGGCCTCAGCTCCTCGCTCGGCCTGGAACTGCTGCTGTCGCTGGAGGACGAGCTGGAGATCCAGATCGACGTCGAGGAACTCGACGAGGATCGGATGGCCACGCTCGGCGACCTGGCCGACTACATCACCGCCAACTCCACCCCGCGCTGAGCAGGCCGAGACGTGGACCGGCCCGGCCTGAGTGTGGTGGTGCCCGCGCACGAGAACGGCTCCGCGCTCGACGCGACGCTGCGGTCGCTGACCCGGCAGACGCTGCCGCCCGGCGACTTCGAGGTGATCGTCGGTGACGACGGCTCGGCCGTGGCGCTGGGCCCGGTGGTGGACGCCTACCGGGACCGCCTGCGGATCGACTACGTCCGCAGCGAGCGGAACCGGGGCCGCAGCGCCAACCGCAACGCGGCGGCGGCCCGGGCCCGCGCGGACACGCTGATGTTCCTGGACGCCGACACGGTGGCCCATCCCGGGCTGCTGAAGCGGCACCGCGACTTCCACGCCGGGCGCGCCGGGCGGCCCGGGGTGCTGCTCGGGCAGCGGTACGACCTGGACTGGGCCGGCGCGGACGCGCTGCGCCGGGGTGAACCGGTCGCCCCGGCGATGCTCGACGCCGAACGCGGCGACCCGCGGCTGGAGGACATCGCCCTCCCCCAGCGGACGGACGACTTCCCGAGCGCGCCCTGGGTGCTTGGCCTGACCCACAACGCCTCGGTGGACCACGAGTCGTTCCGGCGGGTCGGCGGCTTCGACGAGGCGATGGTCAAGTGGGGCTTCGAGGACCTCGACTTCTTCTACCGGGTGTTCCACCTGCACGGCGCGCCGCCGGAGCTGTTCCGGCTGGACGTCGACGCGCTCTCGTACCACCTGCCGCACTTCCGCAGGACGTCGAACGGGCTCGCCTCGATGGACAACATGAAGTACCTGCTGCGCAAGCACCTGCGCTACGACGTCGAGGTGCTGTACGGGCTCAACACGTTCGGCCGGCACCTGGGCCGGATCCGGCTCTACGGCCAGGCCATCGAGGCGTACCGGGCCGGTGGGCTGGGCCGGCCGGACGTGCTGCCCGCGTCGTTGCGCGAGGAACTGGCGGCGAGCGCGGCGCTGGTCGTCGGCAACGGCGTGTCCGCACTGGACCTGGGCGCCGGGTCGCACACGTACGACCACGACGCGCCGGTCGGCGAGACGAACTCCCACCTGCTCGGCACCGTGCTCCAGCAGTTCAAGGCCGGTGCGCTGGACCTGATCGTCAACGTCGACATGTGGCGGTGCCTGCTCCCCGAGGACCTGCCCGCGTTCCTCACCCGAGGGCTGCTCAAGGCCGACCGGATCGAGCTGGTCGCCACCCGGACCGGCCCGGACCAGCGCGCCCTGCTGCCGGTGCCGCTGGTCGCCGACCTCGACTACGTGGCCGAGATGCTGCGCCCGCACTTCACCGTCGCCGTCGCCGCGTCCGACGCAGCGACCGTGATCACGCTCCGCTGAGATCCCGGCCGGGCGGGCGGGCCGGCCGCTCAGGCGGGGCGGGCCAGCACGAGGCTCACGTTGTGGCCGCCGAAGCCGAACGAGTTGGACAGCACCGCGTCCACCGCCACCGCCCGCGCCTTCTCGCGGATGTGGTCGACCTCGCCGTCGCGCTCCGGGTCGTCCAGGTTGTGGGTCGGCGGCAGCAGGCCGCGACGCAGCGCCTCGACCGCGATCGCCGCCTCGATCACGCCGGAGACCCCGAGCATGTGCCCGGTCACGCCCTTCGTCGAACTCAGCGGCGGCGGGGCGGCGCCGTACACCTCGGCGAGCGCGGCCAGCTCGGCGGCGTCCCCGGCCCGGGTGCTGGTGCCGTGCGCGTTGACGTACCCGATGTCGCCGGGCACCAGCCCGGCGTCGCGGACGGCCATCCGCATGCAGCGGGCCGCGCCGGCGCCGTCGGGGCGCGGCGTGGTCGGGTGGTGGGCGTCGTTCGTGGCGCCCCAGCCGAGCACGTCGGCATGCCGGTGGGCGCCCCGCGCGGCGGCGTGCGCGGCACGTTCCAGCACGAACACCCCGGCGCCCTCGCCGAGGACGAGCCCGTTGCGGCGCCTGTCGAAGGGGCGGCTCGCGGCGGCCGGGTCGGCCCAGCCGCGGGCCAGCGCGCGGGCGTTGCCGAACGCGTCGGCGAACGTCGGGAACAGCGGCGCCTCGGCGCACCCGGCGAGCACCACGTCCGCCTCGCCGGCGCGCAGGATGCGCAGCGCCTCGCCGATCGACTGCGCCCCGGCCGCGCACGCCGTGCCGATCGACGACGTGTAGCCGTGGATGCCGAACTTGATCGCGATGCGGGCCGCGCCCATGTTCGGCAGCGTGCCGGGCAGCATGTACGGGCTGACCCCGAACCGGCCCCGCCCGGCGCGGGCGAGCACCTGCTCCTCCAGCGTGGACAGACCGCCGACGCCGGAGACGACGACCGCCACCCGGTACGGATCGACGTCCCGGCCGATCCGCAGCCCGGCGTCGGCGAGCGCGTCCTCGGCGGCGCGCAGCACCATCACGATCGACCGGTCCACGACGCGGGACTCCGGGCCGGGCAGCACGCTCGCCGGGTCGATCGCCGGAGCGAACGCGGCGACGTCGACGACGCCGTGCAGCGGATGGCCGGCCGGCGGCCGGGTGAGCCCGGACCGGCCGTCGCAGACCGCGTCGAACACCTCGGCGGCGGTCGCGCCGACTGGGCTGACCAGTCCGATCCCGGTGACGGTGACCGGTTCGCGCACGCTCACCGGACCCGCCGCGCCGGCGTGGGCGCCGGGACGCCGCGCGGCCGGGTGCCGTGCCCCGACATCGGTCAGTGCGCCGAGGCCGGTGCGATGCGCGCCGCCACCGTCCGGCTGAACTCGCCGACGGTCATCATGGCGAGGTCCTCCGCCTCGTCGTCGTCGAAGGCGACCCCGAACCGGTCCTCCACGCGTACGGCCAGCTCGGCCAGGCCGAGGGAGTCCACGTCGAGCCCGGCCGGGCCGAAGACGGTGTCGTCGTCGACGTCGGAGACGTCGTACTTCATCTCGGTGAGTGCGGCGAGGAGGAACGCGCGGATCTCGTCGGTCATGTCCGGTGTTTCCCTTCCACGGTGTCCTGGCGGCGCGCTCGACCTGCTCGACGGAACCTGTGAGGCGCGGAGCGGACACTCCGCGTAGCATCGACCTTACTCGATCGGCTTGGTTTGGCAAGGTGCCCGGTCGGTCAGCCGTACCGGAAGCCGGTCGTACCCGCGCAGCATCAGCGCGCGGCGCGGGCCGGGCTCGGCGGTCAGCGCCGGGAAGCGGTCCAGCAGCCGGGGCAGCACCAGCCGCCCCTCGGCGCGGGCCAGCGTCGCCCCGAAGCAGTAGTGCGGCCCGGCGCTGAACGCCAGGTGCCGGTTGTCGGCGCGGGACGGGTCGAAGCGGTCCGGGTCGGGGAAGCGGCGCGGATCTCGGTTCGCGGCGCCGGTCAGCACCACCACGGTCCGGCCGGCCGGCACCGGCAGACCGGCGACCTCGGTGTCCACGGCGGCGTAGCGGACCGCGAAGTGCACCGGCGGCTCGTATCGCAGGATCTCCTCGACGTACGACGCGGCCAGCGACGGATCGGCGCGCAGCGCGTCCCGGGCGTCCGGCCGCTCGGTGAGCAGCACCAGCCCGTTGCCGAGCAGGTTCGCGGTGGTCCGGAACCCGGCGTTGTACATGATGATGAGGTTGGCCAGCAGTTCGTCGGAGGTCAGCCGGCCGGGTTCGTCGTCCAGGCCGCGCAGCAGCGCCGAGACGAAGTCGTCGCGCGGCGCCGCCCGGCGCGCGGCGACCAGGTCGGTGAAGTACGCGGTCAGCTCCGCCGCCGCCACGTTGGCGGCCCGGACCTCGCGCATGGACCGGCGGCCGATCTCCAGCACCGCGTCGAACGCGCGGACCCGGGACGGGAACCACTCCCGGTCCGCCCGCGGCACGCCCAGCAGCTCACCGATGACGTCACTGGGCAGCCGGAGCGCGAAGCGCGCCATGAAGTCGACCGTCCGGCCGTCCGCGCCCTCGGCGGCGAGCCCGTCGAGCAGGTCGTCGGCGATGCGCCCGATGGCCGGTTCCAGCGCGGCGACCCGGCGCGGGGTGAGCGCCTGGGAGAACAGGTGCCGGATCCGGAGGTGGTCGCCCTCGGCGGCGTTGAGCATCGACGACTGGAGGATCCGGATCACCTGGTGCTCGCGCCAGCGCACGCCGGTCCGGTCCAGGTACTCGGCGCCGAGCACCCGGAAGACCGGGTCGCGCAGCACCCGGTTGACCGCGTCGTACCCGTGCACGACGAGCGCGTGCGGGTCGGCGGGCCGCAGCGCGACCGCCTCCCCCGCCTCGTGCAGCCGGGCGTAGAACGGGTACGGGTCACGCCGTACCTCGTCACCGAGCAGTTCGTCGAGGGAGATGGTCACGCGCACGGCCGCTCCTCGCGAATGCCGGCGAGCATGTCGGCGGTGGTGTGCGCCCGGATGCCCGGCGGCACCGGCTCGGCGAACCGCGCGACGACCGCCCGGACGTGCGTCTCGGCGGCCTCGGCCAGTCCGTCGTAGACGGCCGCGAACACGTCCCGGGCCGCCCGGCGCGGCCACCCGGCCGGGAGCAGTTCCAGCGGCAGCCGCGGGTCGAGCGTGGGGAACCGCCGGTACGTGTCCATCACCTCGGTCCGGGCCCGTACGGCCGCGGCGCCGTCGACAGTGCCGAGCCGCGACACCATCGGGGTCCACCGGCGCAGGAAGGCCTCGTACTGTCCGCTGATCGCGTCGACGTCCCAGGCGTCCACGGGGGCGCGCTGACCGATCGCGTCCAGCGCGTCCTGCCGTCCCCGGAACACCGTGACCGCGCCGAGGGCGAGCGGGGCGAGCCGGGCCCGGGCGGGCGCGGTCAGCTCGTACGGCGAGATCCACAGCCCGTCGTAGAGCGGAGCGAAGCCGAGCCAGCGCAACTGGCCGCGCAGCGCCCGGCGTTGCGTCCCGTGGTCCTGCGGCAGCGAGAAGGCGACGACGGTCCAGCATCCGTCCCACGTCTGGACGTCGGCCGTGGAGGCGATGATCCAGTTCCCGCCGGCGGACAGGTACTCGGCGGCGGAGCGGCTGAGCCGGTAGAAGCTGTTGCGGCCCCGCCGGCTGCCCTCGAGCACCCCCCGGCGGGCCAGCCGGCTGATCGCGGTACGCGCCCCGGCGCTCGTCACCCCGGCCTCGCCGAGCAGGGCGACGATCGCCGCGGACGGCAGGTCGGCGCGGGTGCGCAGCGTGTAGTCGGCGAGCAGGGTCACCGCGACGCTCTGCGGCGAGGTGCCGGCCTGCCGCCGGGGCAGCCGCGCGGCGGGCCCCTCGTCCGGGTAGATCTCCTCGATGTCGAACGGGTTTGCCACACGCGCTCCGGCTCGGCTCAGGGACGGTGCACCGACTGTAGACGAACGCCGCCGCAGCTCATCGGAGCACATCGATTGACACTTCAGCGCCCGGCGGGAACACTATGTGCCACACGACGGAGCCAGGGCCGGGCGAGACACGTCAGTGGGCGAGACGCGACACCGCGGCGGTCCGGGCCGCCGACGCGGCGCGCACCCGCCCGTCACCGCCCGCACAGGGCGATCGAAGGAGATTCCGTGAGAATCAGAGCCAAGATGGTGGTGGCCCTGGCCGCGTCGCTGGCGGCGGCCGGCCTGGTGATCCCCACCGTCCAACCCGCGTACGCGGCGTCGCTGACCGAGGTGACCAGCTTCGGCGACAACCCCGGCCGGATGCGCATGCACGTCTACGTCCCGGACACCCGCCCGGCCCGGCCGGCCACAGTGGTGGCCATGCACGGCTGCGGCGGCTCCGGCCCCGGCTTCTACTCCGGCAGCGAGTTCGCCGGACTGGCCGACCGGTACGGCTTCATCGTCATCTACCCCAGCGCGACCCAGCAGGCCGGCTTCGGCAACTGCTTCGACACCTGGTCCGACGCGGCCAAGCGGCGCGGCGGCGGCAGCGACCCGGTGTCGCTCATCTCGATGGTCCGCTACGTCCAGCAGCAGTACGGCGCCGACCCGGACCGGGTGTACGCCACCGGCAGCTCGTCCGGCGGCATGATGACCAACCACATGCTGGCGCTCTACCCGGACGTCTTCAAGGCCGGTGCGGCGTTCATGGGCGTGCCGTTCAACTGCTTCGCCGGCGCCGCCGACTATCCGCCCGGCTCCAGCCAGTGCACCGGCGGGAACATGAACCGCACCCCGCAGCAGTGGGGTGACGCGGTCCGCCAGGCGTACCCCGGCTACACCGGCCCCCGCCCCCGGGTGCAGTTGTGGCACGGCACCAACGACACGCTGGTGCCGTACTCGCTGCTCCAGGAGACGATCGAGCAGTGGACGAACGTGTTCGGGCTCAGCCAGAACCCCACCTCCACCGACACCCCGCAGTCCGGCTGGAACCGGCGGCGCTACGCCGACTCCACCGGCACCGTGCAGGTCGAGGCGTACAGCATCCAGGGCGCCGGGCACAGCCTGCCGTCGTCCGGCATGGCCGCGGCGGCGATCGCCTTCTTCGGCCTGACGAGCACGCCCGGGCCGACCACGCCCCCGCCGGGCCCGACCACGCCGCCGCCCGGCCCGACCACGCCTCCGCCGGGCCCGACCACGCCCCCGCCCGGCACCGGCGCCTGCTCGGTGCGCATCGAGCTGAACGCCTGGAACAACGGCCTGACCGAGAACATCACCATCAGCAACACCGGCTCGACCGCGGTGAACGGCTGGTCGCTGGCGTTCACGCTGCCCGGCGGCCAGACCATCACCTCCGGCTGGAACGCCTCGTACTCCCCCTCCTCGGGCCAGGTGACGGCGCGCAACGTCTCCTACAACGCGGCCATCCCGGCCGGCGGCTCGACCACCATCGGCTTCCAGGCCACGCACACCGGCAACACCGCCCGGCCCGGCTCGTTCAGCCTCAACGGCGCACCCTGCACACTCGCCTGACCGGCACTCCACACTCCGGCGTTCCTTCCCACGGCGCCGGGGGCGGCCCCGCGACCCGAGAGGTCGCGGGGCCGCCGTCTACTCGGCCGGCGAGGCCGGTTCCGGCTCCCCGCCGCGACTGATCCGCAGGGTCAACACGTCGGTGCGAACCGTGATGTGGCCGTGGAACAGCGGCGCGCCGCCCGTCCCGTAGCCGACCTGGGTCGCGGTGACCAGTGGGTGTCCGATCGCCACGCCGAGCCGCTCGGTGGCCTCCTCGTCGGCGAGCACCGCGGAGAGTTCGATCTCCGCCCGCCGCACCGGCATGCCGGTCGCGCTGGCCAGGAACTCGAACATGTCCAGGTCGATGCTGAGCAACCCGGACGGGTCGAGGTCGCGGCCGTCGAAGCGCAGCGGCAGGTGATCACGGATCCAGGCCGCCGGTACCCCGTCCACGGCGAAGAGCCGGTCGACCCGCCACACCGGCGAGTCCGGCTCCAGGCCGAGGACGCGGGCGCAGTCGGCCGGGCACTTCGCCCGGCTGACCGCCGCGTCCTGAAGCGTCGGACGGTGGCCCGAGGCGGTGATCCGGTCCCGCAGCGCGGTGACGTCCCCGATGGACACCGGCACCCGTTCGGCGTCGTCGTGCACGAAGGTGCCGATCCCCCAGGTCCGGGTGACCACCCCCTCGGCGACGAGCTGCCCCAGCACCTCGCGTACGGTCGCGCGACTGACCTCCAGACGCTCGGCCAGGTCCCGCTCGTTGGGCAGCTTCTCCCCCGACCGGAACTCGCTGCCGATCAGCTGCCGTAGCCGGCCGTGCGCCGCCTGTAGCGCGGTCTCCCGCCGAGCCATCCGCCCTCACCTCATCACTGCCCGCCGCCGCGTCGGCGTACGGAGTGTAGTTCGTCCGCGTGCGCTCAGCCGATCACCCGGGACGGCGTCACCAGACCTGCTCCAGCACCCGGATCGTGTTGCCGCCGATCACCTTGGCGATCTCGTCGTCGGAGTAGTCGTGCGCCACCAGCCAGCCCACGATGTTGCCGAACGCCTCGCCCGGATTCTCCAGCCCGGACACGTACTCCACCCGCGGGTGCTGCGGACGGTTGCCGGCGTCGTGGGCGTAGTTGCCGGCGTAGGTGTCGTGCACCCCCACGTGGTCGCCGAACATGGTGTCCGGGCCGAACGTGACGTGGTCGATGCCGACCAGGTCGACGCAGTAGGTGAAGTGGTCCATCACCGACTCGATCGAATGGTGCTGGTGCGCCTGCGAGAGCGTGGTGTGCGGGGCGGCCTCGATGCCGATCACGCCACCCCGCTCGGCACAGGCCCGGATCACCTCGTCCGGCTTCATCCGGGAGGTGTCCCAGACCGAGCGGGCACCGGCGTGGGTGATGAACACCGGCACCCGGCTGGCCTCGATCACATCCAGGCAGGTCTGGTCGCCGGAGTGCGAGATGTCGATGGCGATGCCGAGCTTGTTCATCCGGTCCACCGCACGCCGGCCGAAGTGCGTCAGCCCGCCGTCGTGCTTCTCCGACAGGCCCCCGCCCAGCATGTTCGCCTGGCTGTACGCGATACCGAGCTGGCGTACGCCGAAGCCGTAGAGGATGTCGATCCGGTCCAGCTCGTTCTCGATCGGACTGCTGCACTCCAGGCCGGCCACCAGGGCCAGCCGGCCGTCCCGCTTCGCGGCGTGGATGTCGTCCAGGGACGTGGCCAGGAAGACGTGGTCCTGCTTGTAGAGGTCGCTCATCCGCATCCCGAGGGCGTAGACGAGGTCGTTCCACTTCCAACCGTTCTCGCTCGTCACACAGGAGGCGCCGGCCATGAAGTTGTCGAAGACGGCGGTCAGGCCCGAGCGCGCCAGCCCCTCGTACCCGGTGCGCTGGCGGGCGGTGCGGTTGTAGGCCCGCAGCTCACTGACGTCGGCGGGCAGGACCACCGGATGCTCGTGCAGCGAGATGGCCGCGTGCTCGGTGAGCAGCCGCGTCACCCGCGCCCGCTGGGCGTCGGTCAGGCCGAGGTCGTGCTCCGGCACCCGGCCGATCTCCTCGGCCAACGTGAACACCCGGTAGTCCGAGTGCGGCTCCAGGTACGAGTACGACCTGTGACCCTTGTACCGGGGGGCGGGTTCTTGCAGCAAGACGCTTCTCCTTTGGGCGATCGCCGGCCGTCACGCGGCCAGCGGGAAGTGGCAGGCAACCGGATGCGGCCCGGCGGCCAGCGGCGGCTCGGTGCTGGCACAGGTGTCGGTCGCCTGCCAGCAGCGGGTCCGGAAACGGCAGCCGGAGGGTGGGTCGACCGGGCTGGGCGGGTCGCCGGCCAGCAGGATGCGCTGCCGCTGCCGCCGGCCGGCCGGGTCCGGCACCGGCACGGCCGACAGCAGCGCCCGGGTGTACGGGTGCCGGGGCGACTCGTAGAGGTTGGTCTCCGGGCCGGTCTCCACGAGCTTGCCCAGGTACATCACGGCGACCCGGTCGGAGATGTGGCGCACCACGGACAGGTCGTGGGCGATGAAGACGTACGCGACGCCGAGTTCCTCCTGGAGCCGCTCCAGGAGGTTGACCACCTGCGCCTGGACCGACACGTCCAGTGCGGAGACGGGCTCGTCGCAGACGATGACGTCGGGGTTCAGCGCGAGCGCCCGGGCGATGCCGATGCGCTGACGCTGCCCGCCGGAGAACTGGTGCGGGTAGCGGTCCAGGTGCAGGCCGGGGTCGAGACCGACCAGGTCGAGCAGCTCCTTGATCCGCTCGACCCGGCGCCGGCGGTCCAGCACGTCGGGATGGATCTCGAACGGCTGGAGCAGGATCTCCCGGATCGTGCGGCGGGGGTTCAGCGAGGTGTACGGGTCCTGGAGCACGATCTGGATCCGCCGGCGCAGGGCCCGCAGCTCCCGCCCCCTGGCCTGGTGCACCACTGACGTGCCGAAGCGCACCTCACCGGAGGTGGGCTGCTCCAGCCCGACGAGCATGCGCGCCAGCGTGCTCTTGCCGCAGCCGGACTCGCCCACCACGCCGAGTGTCTCGCCCCGGCGCAGGTCGAAGGAGACACCGTCGACGGCCTTGACCACGCCACCGGAGGTGAACGGGACCCGTCCCTTTACCGGGAAGTGCTTGACCAGGTTCTCGACCCGCAGCACGACCTCATCGCCGGGTGGCATCGAGCACCTCCTCGTGGTGGTGACAGGCGCTGGCGCGGTCGGCCGGCAGCGCCAGCAGCGGCGGCAGGACGACCCGGCACTCGTCGGTGGCCCGGGGGCAACGCAGGTGGAACGGGCAGCCGGTGGGAAGCCGAGCCGGGTTGGGCGGAGCGCCGGGAATCGCGTAGAGCTGCTCGTCGCGCCGGTCCACCCGGGGCATCGAGTTGAGCAGCCCTTCGGTGTAGGGGTGCGCCGGGCCGGCGAAGATCTGCTCGACGGTGCCTCGTTCGACGATCCGGCCGGCGTACATCACCGCCACGTCGTCGGCGACCTCGGCGACCACGCCCAGGTCGTGAGTGATCAGGAGCAGGCCCATTCCGCTGTCCCGCTGGATCTCCGCGAGCAACTCCATCACCTGGGCCTGCACCGTCACGTCCAGCGCGGTGGTGGGCTCGTCCGCGATCAGCAGGTCCGGTTCCAGGGCGATGGCCAACGCGATCATGATGCGCTGGCGCATGCCCCCGGAGAACTGGTGCGGATAGTCCCGGATCCGGTCCTTGGCCGCCGGGATCCGCACCCGGTCGACCAGTTCGACGGCGCGGCGGCGGGCGTCGGCCCGGGACATGCCCCGCCGGACCCGCAGCACCTCCACGATCTGGTGTCCGACGGTGAAGACCGGGTTGAGCGCGGCCATCGCGTCCTGGAAGACCATCCCGATCTCTTCGCCACTGACCCGCTCCCGCTGCTTGCGGGGCAGGGTCAGCAGTTCCCGGCCCCGCAGCTGGACCGAGCCGGTGACCGTCGCCGGTGGCACGTCGAGGATGCCCGTCACCGCCTGCGCGGTGACGCTCTTGCCGGAGCCGGACTCACCGAGGATGGCAAGGGTCTGGCCCGACTCGACACGCAGCGACACCCCGTTCACCGCGTTCACCGGGCCGGTCGGGCCCGGGAACGCGACCCGCAGGTCGGCGATCTCCAGCAGGCTCATCGGAGCACTCCGGCCCGGCTGAGGAAGTCCCGCACCACCTGCTGGAACCGCTCCGGCTCCTCCAGCTGCGGCGAGTGGCCGGAGGACTCGAAGACCACCAGCTCGCCACGGGGCACCAGGTCCGCGATGACCTGCGAGGCGGCCACCGGGGTACGCCAGTCGTGCCGGCCCACAGTCACCAGGGTCGGGCACGTGATCGACGGCAGCTTCGGCTTCAGGTCGTAGCGCGGCATGTTCTGCCCGAAGGCGGCGTTGTGGGTGCGGTAGTGGAACCGGGTGGCGGCCAGCCGCGCCTCGTCCTTGGCCGGATCGTGCTGGTGGTCGTAGAGCGGCAGGATCGCTCGCCAGTACTCGCGCAACTGCTCGTTGCTCTCGAACCGGCCGGTGCCGATCCGTTCGATGACCCACTCCGGGATCACCGAACGGTCGGTGTTGCGGGCCCGCTCCACCGCCAGGTGGTCGTGCGCGGTGTCCGCGGCGGTGTCCCGCAGCACCAGCGCGGAGACCCGGTCCGGGTGGGCGATGGCGTACTCCATGGCGATGAACCCGCCGTACGAACCGCCGGCCATGACGATGGTCTCGTAGCCGAAGTGCGCGCGGATGGCGTCCACGTCGGCCACCCACTGCTCGTGGGTGAACGGTCCGTCGTCGCTGGACTCGCCGGAGCCGCGGGCGTCGAAGACGATGACCCGCATCCGGTCGGCGAACGGGCCGAACGAGCGCTTCGGCTCCTGGCGGGAACCGAGGCCCGGGGCACCGTGGTGCACGATCATGGCCGGGCCGTCGATCGGGCCGAACGCCTCGACGACCAGTTCCGCTCCGTTGATTCTCATCGGATCCCCTCGATGATGTTGGATGCCAGGTCACGCGGGTACCGGGTGAGCCGGCGCGGGCCGTCGTCCTGCACCAGGACCGTGTCGGAGATGCGGTAGCCGGCGTGGCCGGGCACGTAGACGCCTGGCTCGCTGGACAGCAGCATCCCGGGGGCGAGGACCGTGTCGTCGCCGTCGGCGACCCACGGCGCCTCGTGGTTCTGCAAGCCGATGCCGTGGCCCTGCCGGTGCCGGATGTAGTCGCCCAGCCCTCGTTCCCGCAGTACGTCCAGGCAGATCCGGTTGACCTCGGCGCAGGTACGCCCGGCGACCATCGCCTGGGTGCCCACCTCCTGGGCCTCCTGGTCGGCCTCGTAGTAGCGCACCTGCTCGGCGCTGGGCTCGCCGATGACGAACGTCCGTTCGCTCTCCACGAACCGGCTGGCCACCGCCGCGCCGAGGGAGAGGATCAGGGTGTCGCCCGGCTGGAGCCGACGACGGGTCGGCAGGCCGTGCGGCAGGGCGGAGTTCGGGCCGGCGTAGACCAGCCCGCCGGCCAGCTTGGTGGTGTAGACGACCAGGTCGTACTCGGCGTACATCCGGTCGGTGCCGTAGCCGATCACGTGCCGGGCGATCTCGTCCTCGCGCGGCAGCGGCCCTCCGGCGGCGAGCGCCTCCTCGATCAGGGCCCGTCCGGCGGCCAGCATGTCGTCGCAGATCCGCGCGGCGGCCTCGTGGAACGGGATCTCCTCGGGGAACTTGCGCAGCCGCAGCTCGGCGACCGCGTCCGTGGTCTCCAGGGTGGCCCCGTCGATGGCCCCGGCCAGCGCCCGGAACGTGCCGACCGAAAGGCCCGCGCCCACGCCGATGCGGCGGACCGGGCCACCCGGGCGGGACAACGCCGAGGCGAGCGTCTCCTCGGCGGTGACCACGCCCGGGTACTCGAAGTAGGTGACGGTCGGGACCGTCACGCCCTGCTGGGCCGCGTACTCCTCGTCGAGGCGCGGGATCACCAGCAGCGGATCCCCCACACGCGGCAGCCAGAGATACACCGGACGTTCGGTGGCGATGTAGAAGAAGCCGCTGAGGAAGGCGACCTCCGCCGGCGAGGTGGCCAGGAACCCGTCCAGACCACGTTGTTCGAGCGCCTCGGCGAGCCGGCTTCGGACGCTGTGGTAGAAGCTCTCGGGCAGTCGCATGGTCAGCCTCCGTTGCGACGGGGGTCGCGGGTGTCGTTGAACCGGGTTCCGGCGAGGGTCGCCGCCAGCACCAGGAACAAGATCGCCAGGGACGGGAAGAGCGTCTGCCACCAGGCGATCGCGATCGTGCCGCTGCGCTGGGCGTTGAGCAGGATCCGCCCCCAGGACCAGGCGTCCGGGTCGCCGAGGCCGAGGAAGCTCAGGCCCGCCTCGGAGATCACCGCCCGGGAGGCGGTGAGCAGTACGCTGACCACCATCAGCGAGACGACGGCGGGCAGGATCTCCCGGGTGACGATCCGCCAGCCGGTGGCCCCGAGCACCCGGGCGCCGTCGATGTAGGGCATCGCGCTGATCACCAGGCCCTGCGACCGGATCAGCCGGGCGACCTCGGGCCAGGCGAAGAACCCGATGATCAGGGTCAGCGTCGTGACGCTCGGGCTCACCACCGCCGCCAGCATGATCATCAGCGGCAGGGTGGGCAGCGCCAGCATCACGTCGGTGATCACCGTGGCGACCGCGTCGAACGGCCGGAAGTACGCCGCGGCCAGCCCGATCGCGGTGCCCAGCACGATGGCGAGCAGTGACGCGGCCAGGCCGATCACCATGCTGGTCCGGGTGCCCCAGACCACCTGGGCGAAGATGTCCTGCCCGAGGTCGTCGGTGCCGAACCAGTGCGCCCCGGAGGGGGGTTGCAGCACGTCCGCGCCGGCGCCGGCGGGCTCGTCGGCGATCAGCGGCGCGAAGATCGCCAGCAACGCCATCACGAGCAGCACCAGCACGGACAGCGCCACGACGGGCTGACGCAGGTAGCCGGAGAGGAAGGACCGCTTGGGCGCGGCCGGGGCCGGCGGCAGCGCCTGCTCGGTCAGCACGGGGGCACTCACGGCACCCTCCCTTCGGTGGCGGCGGACGGATCCGGGCGACGTGCCGCGACGCTGCGCGCGTTCACAGCCGGATCCGGGGATTGAGGACCGCGTAGAGCATGTCGGTCAGGGCGTTGGCGATCACCACGGTGACGGCGAGCATGATGAACGCACCCTGGATGACCGGGTAGTCCTGCTGCCCGACCGCCTCGTAGATCAGCCGGCCGACCCCGGGGTAGGCGAAGACCGTCTCGGTCAGCACCGCACCGCCGACCAGGGTGCCCAGTTGCAGGCCCATCAGGGTCAGTGCCGGCAGGATCGCGTTGCGCAGGCCGTGCTTCCACACCCGGCGCCGGGCCGAGAGACCACGCGCCTGCGCGGCGCGGATGTAGTCCTCGCCGAGGACTTCGATCATGTTGGTACGGAGGGTCAGCGCGTACGGGCCGAGCTGCACCAGGACCAGCGAGAGCACCGGCAGCACCAGGTGGTGGGCCAGGCTCAGGTAGGCCGCCGCGCCCCGGGTGTCCGGGTCGATCGCCCCACCGATCGGGAACCAGCCGAGCTGGGCGCCGAAGAAGACCAGCAGCAGGATCGCGACGCTCGGCACGAACAGCGCGTTCGCGCTGATCCCGAAGCCCTGCAACGCGCGGTCGAGCCACTTGCCGCGGTTGACCGCGGCGGCCACGCCGATCGGGATACCGACGGCGATGGTCAGGACGAACGCGCTGCCGGCCAGCAGCAACGTCCAGGGCAGCCGGTCGAGGATGATGTCGGTGACCGGCTGGATCTGACGGAACGAGATGCCCAGGTTGCCCTGGACCAGCTCGCGCAGGTACGACACGTACTGCTCCCACAGCGGACGGTCCAGTCCGTACGTCTTGAGCAGCGCCGCCTGCATCTCCGGTGTCATGTCGCCCTCGACCATGAGGGTCGTGGGGTCCCCCGGCAGGAGCCGGAGCAGAAAGAACGTCGAAGTGATCGCAATCCACACGGTCAGGACGGCCTTCAGTGCCCGGCTGAGCACGAAACGCGCCACGGGGGACCCCTCCTCTCCCTCTAGGTTGGGTGGGTTACTTGACCGGAGTGACCTGGGCCAGCGAGTACGCGGTGACCATGCCGAGCAGGTCCGACGGCGACGGGACGAAGCCGGTGAACTTGCTGGCGTTGTAGGCGAACTGGAAGTTCTCCACGTACAGCGGGGTCAGGTACGCCTGCTCGTGCACGACCTTGTCAATGTTCTTGATCTTGGTCTTGAACGCCTCCGCGTCGGTGGTGCCGGCCGCGTCGTTGATCAGCGCGTCCATCTCCGCCGACTCGAGCAGGTTGTAGTTGATGCCACCCGGGTTGCTGGACAGGTAGGTGCTGCGCAGCTGGTCCATCGGGTTGTCGAAGACACCCCACTGCGAGGCGTCGATGTCGTACTCGCCGTTCTTGGTGCGGGTGAGGAAGGTGTTCCGCTCCACGCACTCGTTCTCCAGCTTCACGCCGGCCTTCGCCGCGCTCTCCCGGAACAGCTGCACGACCCGGGTGATGTTGGCGTTGGACTGGTCGCACGCCACGCCGAACGTCAGCTCGTCGAAGAAGCCGTCGTTGTTGGCGTCCTTGTAGCCGGCCGCGCTCAGCTTGGCCTTGGCGCCCGCCGGGTCGAAGGGGTACGGCTGCAGCTCGGTGTTGTCGTACTCGGAGAAGATCGGCGAGATCGGGCCGGCCATCTGCTGGCCGTCGCCCTGCAGCACGGCCGAGATGATCGCCTTGGTGTCGACCGCCATCGACAGCGCCTGCCGGACGTCCTGGTCGGCGAGGTACTTGTTCTTCATGTTGTAGGTCAGGTGCGCGAAGCCGAGGGCGCCGACCTTCTTCAGCTTGATCTTGTCGTCGTTCTCGAAGGTCTTCGCCGCCGAGACCGGCACCGGGGTACCCATCATGTCGATGTCACCGTTGCGCAGCGCCAGCATCATGGTGTTCACGTCCGGGTAGACCCGGTACTCGACCTGGCTCACCGCGGCCTTGCCACCCGGCGCGAGCGGGTAGTGCTCGTTGCGCTTCATGACGTAGCGCTGGCCCTTGGTGATGCTGTCCAGGACGAACGGCCCGGCGCCGACCCAGTTGGAGTCGTTGGCGAACTTGGACAGGTCACCGGCCGGCTCGAAGATGTGCTTCGGCACGACCGACATCCAGAAGCCGACGCCCTCGGCGAACGGCGCGTACGGCTGGGAGAGCTTGAACTTGACGGTGGTGGCGTCCGGCGCCTCGACCGACTCGACCCAGGTCAGCTTCGCCGCGACGTTGCCGAGCTTGTACTTCATGATCGACTCGGCGGAGAACTTCACGTCCTCGGCGACCACCGGCTTGCCGTCGGTCCACTTGAAGTCGTCGCGCAGCACGAAGACGGCGGTCTTGCCGTCGTCCTCGTAGCGGTACTCCTTGGCCAGCTCCGGCGACTTCTTCGCGTTCTCGTCGATCCGCAGCAGGTGCGGGTACATCGCGTTGAGGATCCACGAGTCCGTCTTGCTCAGCGACTGGAGCGGGTTGAAGTTGCTCACGTCGGTGGTGGTGCCGATCCGCAGCACCGAATCCGACGACGAACCGCCGGAGGAGGACGTCTCCTCGTTCAGGCCGCAGCCGGAGACACCGAGCGTGGCCGCCATGCCGAGCGCGACAGCGAGCCGCCACCGACCCTTGACTGTCTTGTTCACCAAACCTCCTGAAGAACCCGGATGATGTTGCCGCCGATGACCTTGGCGATCTCCTCGTCGGAGTAGCCGTGCGTGACCAACCACCCGACGATGTTGCTGAAGCACTCCGCCGGGTTCTCCATGCCACTCACGTACGGAACCCGGGGGTGGTCCACCACGCCGTGGGCCTTTCCGATCGCCAGGTGCTGGGTAAAGCTGTCGTGCAGTCCGACGTGGTCACCGAAGTTGGTGTCCGGGCCGAACGCGACGTGGTCGATGCCGACCAACTCCACGCAGTAGGTGAAGTGGTCCATCACCGACTCGATCGAGTGGTGCGGGTGGTCGCCCGAGAGGGTGGTGTGCGGAGCGGCCTCGATGCCGATCACTCCACCCCGCTCGGCACAGGCCCGGATCACCTCGTCCGGCTTCATCCGGGGGGTGTTCCAGACCGAGCGGGCACCGGCGTGGGTGATGAACACCGGCACCCGGCTGGCCTCGATCACGTCCAGCGACGTCTGGTCGCCGGAGTGCGAGATGTCGATGGCGATGCCGAGCTTGTTCATCCGGTCCACCGCACGCCGGCCGAAGTGCGTCAGCCCGCCGTCGCGGTCCTCGGAGAGGCCGGAACCGAGCATGTTCGCCTGGCTGTACGCGATGCCCATCTGGCGTACGCCGAAGCCGTAGAGGATGTCGATCCGGTCCAGCTCGTTCTCGATCATCGTGGCTGCTTCCAGGCCGGCCACCAGGGCGATCTGCCCGTTGCGCTTGGCCTCGAAGATCTGTTCGAGCGTGGTCGCCACCACCACGTGGTCCTGCTTGGCGACGTCGGCGAAGCGCAGGCCGATGTCGTAGATGACGTCGTCCCACTTCCAGGCGTGCTCGCTGGTCACGCAGCCGGTGCCGTTCATGAAGTTGTCGAAGACCGCGGTCATGCCGGAGCGGGCCAGGCCCTCGAAGCCGAAGGCGTTGCGGCCGGTCCGGTTGTAGTCGCGCAACTGCGTCACATCGGCCGGCAGGATCTTCGGGTGCTCGTGGAGCGAGATGGCCATGTGCTCACGCAGCAGCCGGGAGACCCGGGCTCGCTGCTCGTCGCTCAGGCCGAGGTCGTGTTCCGGCACCCGGCCGATCTGCGGCGCGAGCTCGAAGACCTTGTAGTCCACATGCGGCACCAGGTAGTCGAAGGACCGGTATCCGGCGTAGCGGGGGGCGGGTTCCTGCACTGGTCTGCTCACCTCGTCAGCTAGAGGCATGAGGATCGAGGTCTGACCTCATGCCTCGTGGAACGTACCGAGCACGACCGCGCCGCAGGAATACCTCGTGACCTTTCCGTTACCCGAATCGGGGAACATTCCCGCAGGTCGGGACAGGTGTTGCCGCCCAGGTCAACACAACCGAGCCAGACCGGACCGAACGCCCGAGGCCGTCGCGCCGAACAGGTGAGCGACCGCGATCCACCCCACCACCACCCGCGATTCCTCAAGGTGGTCAGACCACTGCGCAGCGGCTCGCAACCGAGGCGGATAGCCCCGGACCGGCAAAACGTTGAACCTATCGGTTCAGTGTCGTACGGTGAACCTTGTGGTTCAGCAAGAGACGCTCGACCGGGTGTTCGCCAGCCTGGCCGATCCGACCAGGCGCGACATCCTGATCCGGCTCGGCGCCGGCCCGGCCACCATCAGCGAGCTCACCGAGCCCACCGGGATGACCCTCACCGGCATGCGCAAGCACGTCCGCGCGCTGGAGGACGCGGGCCTCGTGGTGACGTGCAAGGTCGGCCGGTCCCGGCAGTGCCGGCTCAGCGAGGCGCCGCTGGACTCGGCGATGGCCTGGATCGCCTTCTACCGACGGCTCTGGGCCCGTCGTCTCGACGGCCTCGACGCCTACCTCACACTCACCACGGAGGACCGCGACCATGACGCTCCACATGCGAGTGACACGACACCTTCCGGGCACCCCTGACGAGGCGTTCGACGCCTACACCGACGCCGGCAAACAGAAGATCTGGTTCGGCATCCTCGACGAGGAGCCCGGCATCGTGGAGATCGACGTCGACCTGCGGGTCGGCGGAAGGCAGACCGCGGTCTGGGGTCCCTCCCCCGACATGCTGTTCCGCGAGACGCAGACGTTCCTGGAGATCGACCGCCCGCACCGGCTGGTCACCGAGTCGACGGGCACCGGCCCGGACGGCACGACCATGACCACACGCATCGAGGTCACCTTCGAGGCGCGCGACGGCGGCACGCTGATGACTGTGGTGCAGAGCGGCTTCCCCACCCCGCAGCTGCGCGACTTCTTCGTCGGCGAGGTCTGGACCGGGGCGTTCGCCCGCATCGAGGCGTACCTGACCCGAGCGCACGCAGAGGAGACCTCCCGTGGCTGACCTGTCCCGTACCGCCGTCGTCGCGCTCGCCACCGCCGTCGCGGTGGTCGTCAACCTGATCATGTACGGGATCGGCCGCGCGGCCGGCGGCAGCTTCCTGTTCACCGCCGACGACCGGCGGGTCGAGGTCGACGCGGTGACCGTCGCGGGCTTCAGCGCGCTGCCGCTGGCGCTCGGGCTCACCGCCGTCGCCGTGCTGGCGCCCCGATTCGCCTGGGTGGTCCGGGCGGCGCTGATCATCGGCCCGGCGCTCGCGGTCCTCACGATCGCCACCATGACGCTGCCCGCCGACCTCGACACCACCAGCACGATCACGCTGGCGGTCTGTCACCTCACGCTCGCCCCGATCATCGTGGTCGCGGTGACCGCCCTCGGCCGGCGCGCGCGTCGCGCCGCCGCGGGCCCGGTCGCCGCCTGACGCTGGGCACGACAGGCCGCGCATCACCGGCCCCGTCACGGAGTGTGGCCGGGTAGACAACCACCACCACCATCTTGCCGACACCGCGTTGCTAACATGGCGACATGGTGTCGACAAGTTTGAGAGGTGGCGGCTGATGTTCCTGGCCATTCGCGAGCTGGGGTTCGCGCGGCTGCGGTTCGCCCTGATGGGGGCCGTGATCGCGCTGATCTCGGTGCTGATGGTGATGCTGTCCGGCCTCTCCGTCGGGCTGGTCCGTGACGGCGTCTCCGGCCTGCAGAACCTGCCGGTCACCTCGTTCGCCTTCGCCCACGGCGTGCAGCACGACTCGGCGTTCTCGCGCAGCGTGGTGGACGCCTCGGCGGTGGACACCTGGCGCGACCAGCCGGGCGTGGCCGAGGCGACCCCGTTCGGCAACACGCTCGTCAACGGGCGTACCGACGGGGGCACCGAGGTCGACCTGGCCCTGTTCGGCGTCGAGACCGACTCGTTCCTGTCGCCCGCCGTCAGCGAGGGCGACCGGCTCGGCCCGGCGGACGGGATCGTGGTGAGCCCCACCGCCATCGACGCGGGCCTGCGCGTCGGCGACACCGTGACGGTGGACCGGCTGGGCACGCGTCTGCGCGTCGTCGGCGTCACCCAGCAGCAGGACACGTTCGGCCACGTCGACGTGGCGTACGTGCCGCTGGCGACATGGCAGGCGGTCAAGTCCGGCACCCCGGCCGGCGCGCAGACGCCGGCGCAGGCGGCCCAGGAGATCACCGCCGTCGCGGTCCGCGCGGCCGACGGCGACTCGGTGGACCTGGCCGCGGGCGACAAGGCGGCGGGCACGGAGAGCCTGACGCTGGACGAGTCCTACGGCGCCTCGCCCGGCTACACCGCCGAGACGACAACGCTCCAGCTGATCCAGGGCTTCCTCTACGCGATCTCGGCGCTCGTGGCCGGCGCGTTCTTCGCGGTCTGGGCGATCCAGCGCAGGCAGGAGGTCGCCGTGCTGCGGGCACTTGGCGCCTCGACCGGCTGGGTGCTGCGCGACGCGCTCACCCAGGCACTCATCCTGCTGGCAGTCGCCATCGCGGTCGGCATGGGGATCGGCCTCGGTCTCGGCGCGCTGATCTCGGGCGGCAACGTCCCGTTCGCGCTGCACCCGCAGAGCATCGCCGCCGCCGCGGCCGGCCTGCTCGTGCTCGGCCTGGTCGGCGCGGCAGCCGCCGTCGTCCGCCTCACCTCCATCGATCCGGCGACCGCCCTGGGAGGCAACCGATGAGCAGCCGGCCCACCTCGTCCCCCTCGACGGCGGGCACCGCCCCGGCCGACCTCGGCCTGGTCATGCGCGGCGTCCACCTGCGGCACGGCGACGGCGCGGAGACCGTGCACGCGCTCGACGACGTGGACCTGACCGTCGCGCCCGGTGAGCTGGCCGCGATCGTCGGGCCGTCCGGCGCGGGCAAGTCCAGCCTGCTCGCCGTGGCCGGCGGGCTGGCCCGCCCGGACGAGGGCACCGTCACCGTGGCCGGGCACGACATGACCGTGTCCAGCCGCCGGGCGCGCACCGAGCTGCGCCGCCGGCACGTGGGGTTCGTGTTCCAGTCGGGCAACCTGCTGCCCGCGCTGACCGCCGCCGACCAGCTGCGCCTGCCGCTGCGGCTGGGCGGGCGGCGGGAACGGGCCGGTCGTGACCCGCTGGAGATGCTCGCGCACGTCGGTCTGGCCGGTAAGGCCGACCGGCGGCCGCACCAGCTCTCCGGCGGCGAGCGCCAGCGCGTCGGCATCGCCCGGGCGCTGATGACCGAGCCGTCGGTGCTGCTGGTGGACGAGCCGACGGCGGCGCTGGACCGGGCCCGCAGCCACGACATCGTGCAGCTGCTCGCCCAGGAGGCGCGGGAGCGCTCGGTGGCCGTCGTGATGGTCACTCACGATCACGACGTGCTGCAATACTGTGACACCATCTACGAGATGATCGACGGCAAGCTCGCCACCAGCAGCTGACCGACGACCAGGGAGCGACGCGGGCCGGACACGGGCGGCGGGAGACACGGGGAGGTCGCGGTGCCGAAGATCCAAGCCTCGACCGTCGCGGAACACCGGGCCGCGCAGCGGGCGGCGTTGCTCGACGCCGCCCGCGCCCTGCTCTCCGAGCATCCGGAGCAGATCCCGAGCCTGGCCGACGTGGCCCGGCACGCCGGGCTGGCCCGGTCCAGCGCGTACTCGTACTTCAAGTCCCGCACCGACATGTTCGACGTGCTGGTCGCCGACACCTTCCCCCGGTGGTCGGCCTTCGTCGAGGAGCGGATGGCCGAGGCCCGCACGCCGGGGGCGAGGATTCTGGCGTACGTCGAGGCCAACCTGCAACTGGTTGCCCGGGGCGACCACGCGCTGGCCCGGGCACTGGCGTCGGCGGGCAACAGCGAGGTGTTGGCGACCTCCAGCCGGCTGCTGCACGACAGCCTCGAGGCGCCGTTGCGCGCTGCGCTCACCGAACACGGGGCGAGCGACCCGGACCGGATGGCGGAACTCGTCCAGTCGGTCGTCTACGCCCTGAGCCGCATGATCGAGAACGGTCTCGACCTTCCGGCGGCCACGGGCCTCGCCCGCGAGCTGCTCACCCCGTACCTGCGTCCGGACGCCGGCTGACCGCGCCCCTCCGGAACGGCCGGCGACCGCGCCTCCACCACATCCGCTGACGGACGACGGCCCGGGTCGTCGCGCCGGCCGCACCCACCGGCACGGCCGGGCGACGGCCCGGGCCGCTGCGTGCCCGCAGCCGCGCCGGGGAGACCTGCCGGCGCTCCCGGCGAGGGCCGCCGACGCGTCCGGTGCGGCCGTCCGAACGATCGGCACGGGCCGCCGACCGGCGAGCGGCGGCCGGCACTGTCGTCCGATCAGGAGGAACCGAACGATCGACCGCCGCATCGACGGTCATCATCGGTCAGCGTTCCGCCTAGTGGAACAGCAGCTCAGAGGCGGTGCGGTGAACTAAGTTACTGATCAGTAGCCCGTTGACGGCATGTGAACCCGGCCCTACCGTTCCACTCAATCGAACGGCGTACGGTTCATCCGAACGCTCTCGGCCTCGCCGAGTGCGGCCCGAAACAGGAAGTCCGAGGCATGCCTGACGACAAGCTTCTCGCTCTTCTCTCCCCCACCCGGCTCGGTCGTCTCACATTGCGGAACCGGGTCTTCGTCCCCGGCCACACCACCAACTTCGGACTGAACAACGTGCCCACCGCCCGCCACGTCGCCTACCACGCGGAGCGGGCGCGCGGCGGCGCCGGCCTGATCATCACCGAGGCCATCCGTGTGCACCCCACGAGCGCGGGCCGCAGCATCAGCCTCGGCAGCTTCGACGACTCGTCGATCCCGGCGTACGCGGCGGTGACCGAGGCCGTGCACGAGCACGGGGCCCGCATGTTCGCCCAGATCATGCACGCCGGACGCCAGGCCAACGGCGACGCGACGCGTACCGCCGCCTGGTCCTCGTCGCCGGTGCCGTGGGCGGCCGGCTCGCACGTGCCGCACGCGATGGGACGCCGGGACATCGCCGTCGTCGTCGAGGCGTTCGCCGCCGCCGCGCGGCGCATGCGCGAGGCCGGCTTCGACGGCCTGGAGGTGCACGCCGGCCACGGCCACCTGCTCCAGCAGTTCCTCTCGCCACACACGAACACCCGCGACGACGTGTACGGCGGCAGCCTCGACAACCGGATGCGCCTGACCCGCGAGGTGCTCACGGCGGTTCTCGCCGCCGCACCCGAGCTGCCCGTCGGGCTGCGGGTCAGCGCCGACGAGTTCCTGCCCGGCGGCCTCGACCCGGCCGCCGTGCTGGAGATCGTCGGGAAGCTGCGCGCCGAGTTCCCCCTCGCCTACGTGCACGTCAGCCACTCCGCCTACCACGGCAGCTTCTCGCTCGCGACGCAGATGGCGGACATGAGCTTCGGCCACGCCCCGTTCCGGCACCACGCGGCGCTGTTCAAGCAGGAGTTCCCGGACCTGCCGGTGCTCGCGGTGTGCCGGCTGGACAGCCTGCCGGAGGCGGCCGAAGTCGTCGCCGCGGGCGAGGCCGACCTGGTCGGCCTGGCCCGCCCGCACATCGCCGACCCGCACCTGGTCCGCAAGGCCGAGCAGGGCCGCCAGCACGAGGTACGCGCCTGCCTGGCCTGCAACCAGGGTTGCATCGGCCGGCTGGAGACCAGCCTGCCCATCTCCTGCGTGGTGAACCCCGAGGTCGGCGCCGAGCGGGAATGGGCCGACGCCTGGCCGGAACTGCCCGGGCCGTCCGGCGCGCGGGACGTCCTGGTCGTCGGCGGCGGTCCGGCCGGCTTGGAGGCAGCCCTCTCCGCGCACCGGGCCGGGCACCGGGTGACAGTGGTCGAGGCACGCGACCGGCTCGGCGGGCAGGTCGAGGTGGCCGCGCGCGTACCCGGACGGGAGCGGCTCGGGCTACTCACCCGTGATCTGGCCCGCGACGTCGAGGCCGCCGGCATCCCGGTCCGGCTCGGCCACCGCGCCGCCGTCGAGGACGTGCTGTCCGGCGGCTACCAGGACGTCGTCCTCGCCACCGGCTCCCGGCCCGCCCGGCGGGAGCTGCCCGGCGGTCCGCCGGTGATCGACATCTGGCAGGCCGTCGACCACCTGGCCGACCCCGGCTACCGGCCGGCCGGCACCGTCGTCGTGCTCGACGACGAGGGCACCTGGTCGGCGGCGTCGGTGGCGGAGGCGTTCGCCCGGCGGGGCGCCCGCGTCCACCTCGTCTCCCCCACCGCCACGGTGAGCGCCAAGATCACCACGTACTCACGGCTGGCGCTGCTCAAGCGCTTCGCTGACCTGGGGATCGCGGTCCACCCGATGCGGGCCGCCCGCGCCGCGGGCGCCACCGCGGTGGCGCTCGGCGGCCCGCTCGCCGGCGGCGACACGATCGTCGAGGACGTCACCACTGTCGTCGACGGCGGTTCGGCGCAGGCCGCGGACGAGTTGTACCGGCAGCTCGACGCGCTGCCCGACGGACCCCGCATCCACGTCGTCGGCGACGCGAACGCCCCCCGCACCGCCTTCGAGGCCGTCTACGAGGGACGGATGGCCGGCGCGTTCCTCGGCGCCTTCGACACCGCGTCCGCCCAGCGCGTGCGGTACGCCCACTGACCCGTCCACCCCGGTCGCGGTGCACCGCGGACCGGACCTCCCCCACCTGTAGAGGAGACAAGCATGCTGGACATCGAGGAGCGCCTCACCCTGGATGAGCGTTCCGCCGTGGACTTCGTCCTCGGCCTGCGCAAGCGATGGGCGGACACCGTCTACCCGGCGCTGCGCGACGAGTACGGCGCCACCGGGGCGTCGGCCACGACGATCGCCGACGCCGGTCAGGTGCTGCGTGGTCTTCCGCTCTACCCGTGGTTCAGCCACCTGGAGCGGGTGCAGCAGAAGATGCTCTGGAAGGTCGCGGGCGACGCGGTGCTCAGCCGCCGCGAGGAGCTGACCGACCAGCTCACCTCGCTGCCCGAGCAGCCGAAGGGCTCGCTGGAGCTGAACCCCGACCTGGAACTGCCGGACTGGTACACCGACTACGACATCCACATCCAGCCCGGCAGCTTCTTCTCCGACGACATGTCGGCCTACGTGTACGAGTTCGGCGCGCGCATCGTCATGCTGCGCGACAACGACGGCTACAAGTTCCACACGCTGTTCGCCAAGACCGCGCTGCCCGAACTGCCGGCGGCGACCCGGATCGTCGACATCGGGTGCGGTTTCGGCAAGAGCACCCGCCCGCTGCCGGCCAAGTACCCGACCGCGCAGGTGATCGGCGTGGACCTGGCCGCGCCGGGTCTGCGCCTGGCCCACGCCGAGGCCGAGGCGACCGGACTCGCGATCGACTACCGGCAGGCCGACGGCCGGGCCACCGGCATCGAGTCGGACAGCTGCGACGTGGTCACCGGCACGATGGTGCTGCACGAGATGCCGGCCGCCGCGATCCGGGAGACGATCCTGGAGGCCGCGCGCCTGCTCAAGCCGGGCGGCTCGCTGCGCTTCCTGGAGTTCATGCTCACCGGCGACCCGCTGCGCGACGCCACCGTCTACGAGCACGCCGAGCGCAACAACGAGCCGTTCTTCCACGACCTGTTCGGCTCCGACCTGATCGAGGTCTGCACCGAGGCCGGTCTGACCGACGTGTCGTGGACCCCGTTCGACGAGCGCCGCAACGGTGTCCAGCCGCAGGGCTGGGGCGACCGTCCCGAGTGGCACTTCCCCTGGGCCGTACTGGCCGCGACCAAGCCGGAGGCGTGATGAGCAACGAGTTCGACTACTTCGGAGACCCCAAGGTCGGCAAGCTGCTCGACCTGGTGCTGCAGCTCTCCACCGAGCTGCACGTGACCCGCCAGCGAGTACGCGTCGTCGAGGCGCTGCTGACCCGCTCCGGCGCGCTCACCGCGGGCGCCGTCGACGAGTTCGTCTCCACCGAGGAGGAGCAGCAGGTCCTCGACCGGGAGCGGGACGCGCTGCTGGCCCGCCTGATGCGCATCCTCACCGAGCACGGCCCCGCGGAGCACCCGCTGCGGGACCAGTGGGAGGCGGCGCTGAGCGAGAAGACCGGCTGATGAGCACACCGGACGCGCCCGGTCTGATCGACAGCTACCTGCAGCTGTGCGAGGACCGCGAACTCGACGAAGCGGGGCGCTTTCTCGCGGACGGGGCGCGGTTGGTCTTTCCGGGCGGCCGGGAGTACTCGTCGCTGCGGGAGATGGCGGCCGCGTCGACCGGAACCTACCGGTGGGTGCGCAAGCACCGGGACCGCTACCTGGTGGGCGAGACCGACGGGCGGGTCACGGTGACCTCGCTCGGGCGGCTGTACGGGGAATGGCTCGACGGCACTCCGTTCGAGGACATCCGCTACGCGGACGTCTTCGTGCTCGACGGCGGACTGATCGTCGAGCAGCACGTCTACAACGATCTGGCACTCGTCGCGCAGCAGCGCGACGCCTGACGGACAACGGTCGCGCGGCAGCGCGACAGCTGATTCCCCCACCTCCGCCGCTCCGGCGGCGGAGGTGGTCTCCCCCGACTCATGACGAGGTGTGTGCATATGAAACGAAAGTGGGCTCTGCTCCCGGCGGCGTTGGCCACCGCGCTGGTCCTGGCCGCGTGCGGCGGCGGCTCCGACGACGAGGCCGGTGGCGAGGGCAAGGAGGCGAAGCTGACCATGGCCATCGCCTCCGCCGTGATCGGCCCGAAGGAGGAGGTGGCCGTCTACGCGGTCGCCAAGGAACTCGGCTACTTCGCCGAGGAGAAGCTGACCGTCGAGACGATCAACGCCGACGGCTCGGTCGCCGCCCTCCAGGCGGTCGCGTCCGGCAGCGGCGACATCACCCCCGCCGACGCCGGCTCGGCGCTCGGCGCGGTGGAGAAGAACGTGCCGATCAAGGCCGTCGGCGGCCTGGTGCAGAACTGGCCGTGGGTGATGGCGGTCAAGCCGGACTCCCCGATCACCGGCGGCGCGGACCTGCGCGGCAAGAAGATCGGCGTGATCAGCCTGGCCTCCGGCTCGGCCCCGTACGCCCGCGCCTACGTCAAGGCCGCCGGCCTGGACCCGGCCAAGGACGTCGAGCTGCTGCCGGTGGGCGTCGGCGCGCAGGCCGCCGCCGCGCTCAACGACGGCAAGGTCGACATGCTGGCGCTCTACACCCAGGCGTACGCGGTCATCGAGAACGCCGGCACCGAGCTGAAGTACCTGACCAACCCGGACGTGTTCTCCGGCATCCGGTCGCTCACCTTCAGCGTCGGCGCCCGTGACTTCGACGCCAAGAAGGACTCGTACGAGCGGTTCCTGCGCGCGGCGTACAAGGCGATGCTCTTCTCGGCCAAGAACCCCGAGGCCGCCATGAAGATCGGCTACAAGGTGTTCCCGCAGATCCTCGCTGGCAAGTCCGCCGACGAGCGCCTCAAGGCGGACACCGAGAGCCTGGCCGCCTGGCTGAAGACGGCCACCCCGGCCAGCGGCGACCCGGAGCAGTTCGGCGACTGGGGCGCGATCAGCGACGAGGAGTGGGCGAAGACCCAGGCGTACACCAAGGAGGCCGGGCAGATCACCGGCGAGGTCGACCTCAAGAAGCTGTGGGACCCGAGCCTGCTCTCCGGCGCCAACAACTTCGACAAGGCCGCGGTGCTGAGCAAGGCCGCGAACTACACCGCCTAGGCAGCGGACAGCGGAAGGGATTTCGATGGCCATCAAGGCGACGGCCCGCCGGGCGCAGACGCAGGCTCCGGCATCGGTGTCGGAAGACTCCTGGATCGAGATCGACGGGCTGGACAAGGAGTACCGGCCCCGGAAGTCGGCACCGACCCAGGCGTTGAGCGACATCAACCTGACGGTACGTCGCGGCGAGTTCATCTCGGTCGTGGGACCGTCCGGGTGCGGCAAGACCACTTTGCTGAAGATCCTCGCCGGGCTCAGCCCGAAGTCCGGCGGCGCGGTACGGATCGCCGGGCGGGACGTGACGAAGCCCCTTCCCGAGGTCGGGATGGTGTTCCAGGCACCGACGCTGCTGCCGTGGCGCACCATCTTCGACAACGTGATGGTGCCGGCGGAGATCCAGCGACTGGATCCCCGCCGGCACCGGGAACGCGCCCAGCAACTGCTCGAGATGGTCGGTCTCAACGGCTTCGAGCAGAAGTACCCGCACGAGCTCAGCGGCGGCATGCAGCAGCGGGCCGGCATCTGCCGGGCGCTCGTGCACGACCCGGCGGTACTGCTGATGGACGAGCCGTTCGGCGCACTCGACGCGATGACCCGCGAGTACATGAACGTGGAGCTGCTGCGCATCTGGCAGGAGAGCAACCAGACGATCGTGCTGGTCACGCACTCCATCCCGGAGGCGGTCTTCCTCTCCGACCGAGTGGTGGTACTCAGCCCCCGGCCGGGCCGCATCGCGGAGGTCATGGACATCGACCTGGAACGGCCGCGTGACCTCGGTGTCATGTCGTCCGACCGGGCCGGGGTCTACGTGGAGCGGATCCGCCGACACTTCAACGCCGCCGGCGTTATCGACTGACGAGGGACAGCCATGGCAACAAGCAACCTGGTCCGCGAGCCGGCCCAGCCACCGGCGCCGTCCGCCCGGCCCGCCCGGCCCGCCCGGCGCAAGTTCGACCTCCGCGAGAAGCCCCAGCTCTGGCTGGTCCCGACGGTCTTCGTCGTGGTCGTGCTGGCCTGGGAGTACGGTGTCCAGCTCATCGGCGTCGACGAGTACGTCCTGCCGCTGCCGTCGAGCGTGGTCGAGTCGCTGTGGCAGCAGCTCGGCGACGACCAGTTCTGGGGTCACTTCTGGGTGACCACCCAGGAGGCGCTGCTCGGGTTCGTGATCGGTGTCGGGGCGGCGCTGCTCCTCGGCACGTTCATCTCCCAGATCAAGATCGTCGAAGCCACCCTGATGCCGTACATCGTGGCCTTCCAGACCGTGCCGAAGGTCGCCCTGGCCCCGCTGTTCGTGGTCTGGTTCGGTTTCGGCCTGACCAGCAAGGTGGTCATGGCCGCGGTGATCTCGTTCTTCCCGATGCTCGTAAACGTCATCGAGGGCCTGCGGGCGGCCGACGCCGACAAGATCCAGATGCTGACCGTGTTCGGCGCGAGCAAGACCCAGATCTTCCGGATGGTCCGGCTGCCCAGCGCACTGCCGTTCATCTTCGCCGGCCTGGACATCGGCATCGTCTTCGCCATCCTCGGCGCGGTCGTCGGCGAGTTCATCGGCGCCAAGGAGGGCCTGGGCTACCTGCTGCTGCAGACCAACTACAACTTCGACATCGCCGGCATGTTCGCCGTCCTGGTGGTGCTGTCGGTGATGGGTCTGGTGGCGCACTTCGTGATCCGGCTGCTGCAGAAGCGGCTGGCCTTCTGGGCCGAGGACACGAAGGTGATCGGCGCGTGACGACAGCTGACGGGACCGCCGTCACGCGTGCGGAGCACCGGCCGGGCGTGGTTCACGCCCGCCCGGCCGGTGGCCGAACGGGAAAGGCAGGACACAAGACATGAACACCGATCCGAACCGGTTCGACGGGCGGGTGGCACTGGTCACCGGCGCGGCCCGCGGCATCGGCGCCCGCATCGCCGCGACCCTCGCCGAGCGCGGCGCGACGGTGGCGCAGGCCGACCTGCTCGACGACTGGGCGGAGGCCGAGCTGACCGGCGGCGCGCACACCCGCCACCGGGTGGACGTCCGGTCGGCCGCCTCCTGCGCCGGCCTGGTGGCCGAGGTCGTGGACGCCCACGGGCGCCTGGACCTGCTCGTCAACAACGCCGGGATCGTCCGGCGCGGGCCCGCCGCGACGATGTCCGAGGAGGACTTCACCACCGTCCTGGACGTCAACCTGACCGGCACGTTCCGGATGAGCCAGGCCGCGTACCCGGCGCTGCGGCAGACCCGCGGCGCGGTGGTGAACATCGGCTCCACGAACGGGCACATCGCGGTGCTGAACACGCTCGGGTACTGCGTCAGCAAGGCCGGCGTGATGCACATGGCACGCGTGCTGGCGCTGGAGTGGGCGCCGGACCGGATCCGGGTCAACGCCGTCGGACCCACGATCGTGCCCACCGACATGACCGCCGACGTCCGCGGCGACGACGCGTACCTGGCCGACAAGATGGCCTCCATCCCGCTGGGCCGGATGGCGCAGCCGCAGGACGTCGCGAACGCGGTCGCCTACCTGCTCAGTGACGCCGCCGCCATGACCACCGGGCAGACGATCTTCGTCGACGGCGGCGTCACCATCCACTGACTTCCCCCTCTCCGACCCCTTCTGTGAGGACCACCATGCCCAAACCGGATACCGCGGCCGCCCTGGCGGCCGTCGACAAGCACTTCGACGAGTTCGTCGAGGAGCTCCAGCAGCTGTGCCGCATCCGCAGCCGCCGCCAGGAGCCGGAGCAGATGGAGGCCACCGCCGAGTTCATCGCCGGGTCGGTCCGCCGCTGGGGCGGCGAAGCCGAGATCATCCCGTGGGAGCAGTCGTACCCGTACGTGCTGGCCGAGGTGCCGGGCGAGGGTGACAAGGCGCTGCTGCACTTCACCCACTACGACGTGGAGGTCGAGCCGGCCGGTGACGACGCCGACTGGATCAGCCCGCCGTACGCGGCGGAGATCCACGACGGCCGGCTGTACGCCCGGGGCGTGGCCGACGACAAGGGCGTCGTCATGTCCCGCATCCACGCGGCGGCGGCCTGGAAGCTGGCCGGGCTGACCCCGCCGGTGACCAACCGGATCATCTTCGAGGGCAAGAAGTGGCTGCACAGCCCGGGTCTGGGCTCGTTCGTGCAGGCGCACGCCGACCGGCTCGCCAGCGACGCGGCCCTGTGGGAGAACTCCTGGCTCGACGGCGAGGATCGGCTGCTGCTCAAGCTCGCCGAGAAGGGCGTGCTCTACCTGCGGCTCACCGCGCAGACCCTGCCGCGCGACCTGACCAGCCAGAACACCGCGCTGCTGCCGGCCGCCACGGCCCGGCTGGCCGCCGCCCTGGCGCAGTTGCAGCGGCCCGACGGCACCGTGACGATCCCCGGTTTCGCCGACGACGCCCGGCCGCCGACGGACGAGGAGCGGGCGCTGCTGGAGAAGGTGGCGTTCGACGGGGACTTCCTGCGCAAGCGGGCCCAGGTCGACCGGTTCACCGGTGACCTGGACGACCAGGGCGCCGCGGTCGCCATCCGGACCGTGCCGACGCTCACCGTCGCCGGTTTCGCCGGCGGCGACATGCGCGACGACGTGACGCTCGGCATCCCGTCGACCGCCTCGGCGAAGCTGGAGATCCGGCTGGTGCCGGGCCAGGACCCGGACCGGGTGCTCGGCTGCATCCGCGACCACCTGGCGGCGACCGGCTTCGGTGACCTGCGCATCGAGGTGATGGCGACCAGCCGGCCCAACCTCACCGACCACCGGGACCCGTTCGTCGCGCTGGTCGCCGACGCGGCCCGCCGGGTGTACGGGACCGAGCCGGTGATCGAGCCGTACACGCAGTGGATCGGCAACCAGGGCGTGATCGCCGACCGGCCGATCGTCGGCGTCGGTGTGTCCCGCGCCGACTCCGGTGTGGACGGCCCGAACGAGAACATCCGGCTGGACGACTACAAGGCCGGCATCAAGCACGTCATCGAGGTCATGGCGGCGCTGGCGGTGACGGAGTGACCCGGGCCCGCGGCGTGGCCCGCCGCGCCTACGTCGACGTGCCGTGGGGTCAGGTGCACTACCGGCACGGCGGCGACGCCGACGCCCCGGTGCTGCTGATGCTGCACCAGTCCCCGCTCTCCTCGGCCACCTACGACGCGGTGATCGAGCCGCTGGCCCGCCGCGGCCTGCGGGTGATCGCCCCGGACACGCCGGGCTTCGGCATGTCCGACGCGCCCCCGCGCCCGTGGTCCATCCCGGAGTACGCGGCCGGGGTGTGGCAGTTCGCCGACGCCCTCGGGCTGTCCCGGGTGCACCTGCTCGGGCAGCACACCGGCGCGATCGTCGGCGCGGAGGCGCTGATGTCGGCGCCGCAGCGGGTGCACCGGCTGATCCTGCAGGGCATCCCGCTCTACGACGAGCAGGAGCGGGCGGAGAAGAAGCGGTCGTACGCGCCCGGCTACTCCCCGGCGCGCGACGGCGGGCACCTGAAGGTGATCTGGGACCGGGTGTACGGCCTGTACCCGCGCCTGACCCCGGAGGAGGCGAACCGCCAGGTCACCGAGTACCTGCTGACCGGTCCGGACTACGCCACCGCGTACCGGGCGGTGTTCGACCACCACGTGGACACCGCCGCCCTGGACGCGCTGCCCATCGTGCTGCTGCACGGCGCCGACGACCTGCTGGACCGGATGACGCCGCAGGTGCGGGCCGCGCTGCCCGGCGCCGAGCTGGTGACCATCCCCGGCGGCACCGACTTCGTGGCCGACGAGCAGCCGGAGGCGTTCGCCGACGCGGTCGCCGCGCAGGTGCACGCCGACCTCGGGCGGGAGGTGGCGGCATGAGCGCCGGCACCCCGGCCGCCGACGCGAAGGTCGTCCCGGCGAACACGCTCTACACCGCCACCGTCGAGGTCTCCGGCGGCCGGGGCGGCAGCGCCCGGTCGCGGACCGGGTCGCTGCGGGTCGACCTGACCCGTCCCGCCCAGCGGGGTCCGGACGCGCCCGGCACCGACCCGGAGGAGCTGTTCGCGGCCGGCTACGCGGCCTGCTTCGACAGCGCGCTCGCGGTCGCCGCCCGGCAGGCCGGCGTCAAGCCCGGCCCGACGACGGTGACCGCCTCGGTCTCCCTCGGGCAGACCGAGGACGGCCGGTACGCGATCGCCGTGGTGCTGGACGTGTCCGCGCCGCAGTGCCCGCAGGCCGACCTGGAACGCGCCGTGGAGCTGGCCGACCAGATGTGTCCCTACTCGAACGCCCTGCGGGGCAACACCGCGGTGGCGATCCGGGTCGATGGCCACCGCTGACCTGACCGAGCCCGCAGCGGTCCGCCACCCGGCGGATCCGCAGCGGCCCGCCGGCCCGATGGCCCTCGCCGTCGGGCTCGGCGCGGTCTACCTGATCTGGGGCTCGACCTACCTGGGCAACCGGGTGGCCCTGGACAGCATCCCGCCGCTGGTCGCCACCTCGGCCCGGTTCCTGGCCGCCGCGCTGCTGCTGTTCGCGGTGGCGGCGCTGCGCCGGGGACCGGCCGGGCTGCTGCTGCCCCGGCAGCAGTGGGGCGGGGTGGGCGCCAGCGGGCTGCTGATGGTCGGTGCGGGCAGCGCACTGCTAGCCCTGGGCCAGCAGTACGTGCCGACCGGGCTGACGTCGCTGGTGGTGGCCGGCATGCCGCTGTGGGTGCTGGTGCTGCGGCTGGCGGTCGGCCCACGGCCGTCGGCACTCGCGGCGGTGGGCGTACTGGGCGGTGTGGCCGGGCTGGCGCTGCTGTTCTCGGTGCCGACGAAGGGATGGCACCTCGGCGGGATGCTGCTGCTGGTGGTCTCCACGATGGTCTGGGCGCTGGGCTCGACGCTGTCGCAGCGGCTGCACATGCCGGCCGACCACCTGGTCGGCACCGGCTGGCAGATGCTCGTCGGCGGCGTCGCGGTGGCGGTGGCGAGCGTGGTCAGCGGTGAGCTGGGACGGTTCGACCCGGCCGGCGTCACCGGCCGGTCCTGGCTGGCGTGGACCTACCTGATGCTGGTGTGCACAGTGGTCGGCTTCAGCGTCTACACGTGGCTGCTGCGCAACGCGCCGATCCAGCTCGCGTCCACCTACGCGTACGTCAACCCGGTGGTGGCGGTCCTGCTCGGCATGATGGTGCTGGATGAATCGTTGTCCGGACGACAGGTGCTCGCCGGTGCCGTGGTGCTCGCCTCGGTGGCGCTCGTCATCGCGCGGGAGCGACCCCGGCAGGCCGACGGCCTTCCGCCCGGGAAGACCCCCGTCGCGCCCGCCTGACGCCCGGCGACCCCACGCACGTACGTCGACAGTGGAGGAACAGAGATGATCACGACAGCGGTCGTCGAGAGCACCGCCGGCCGGACCCGGTCCGGTCTGGGACGCGCCCTCGACATCGTCAACATCATCGCCGAACGGGCACCGGAGACCCTCGGCGTGTCGACGATCGCGCGGGAACTGGGCCTGCCGAAGGCGGTCGCGCACCGCATCCTCAAGGAGCTGGTGGCCGACAACTTCCTCACCTTCAACGAGGAGACCAAGCGGTACCGCCTCGGCACCGGCGCGCTGGCGGTGGGCCTGGCCGCGCTGCGTGCCCTGGACGTGCCGGACATCGCGCGCCGGTACCTGGTCCGGCTGGTCCGCGACAGCGGCGAGACCGCCACGCTGTCGGTGCGGCAGGGCTGGTCGCGCGTCTACATCGACCAGGTGCTCTCGCCGCACGAGGTCCGGATGTCGGTGTCCCTGGGCACCAGCCACGCGCTGCACTCCGGGTCGTCGTCGAAGGCGATCCTGGCCGCGCTGCCGGACGCCGAGGTCGACGACTACCTCGGTCACCACCCGCTGGACGCGGTCACCCCGGCCACCATCACCTCCACCGCCAAGCTGCGGGCCGACCTGGCCCGGATCCGGCGTCAGGGGTACGCGGTGAGCATGGGCGAACGGCAGAACGGCGCGGGGAGCGTGGCCGCGCCGGTGCGGTACGCGACCGGGCAGGTGTTCGGCTCGATCTCGCTGTGCGGGCCGCAGAACCGGTTCACCCCGGAGGTGTGCGCGGCGCACGGCGCGCTGGTCGCCGCGGCGGCGGCGGAGATCTCCGCCGAACTGGGTTTCCGGCCGCCGGCGCAGCGCGTCGCCGGCCGGACGGGTCAGGAACAGAACTGGGGAGGTGGAACAGGTGAGTGACGGACCGCTGACGGGCCTGCGGGTGCTTGACGTCTCGACGATCCTCGCCGGGCCGCTGTGCTGTCAGATCCTCGGCGACTACGGCGCCGACGTGATCAAGATCGAGCACCCGACCATGGGTGACAGCATGCGCGGCCACGGCAAGGCCAAGGACGGCCATCCCCTGTGGTGGAAGGAGATCTCCCGCAACAAGCGGCTGGTCGGGCTGAACCTGTCCGCGCCGGAGGGCGCGGCGCTGCTGTTGCGGCTGGCCGAGCGGGCCGACGTGCTGGTGGAGAACTTCCGGCCGGGCACGCTGGAGCGCTGGGGCGTCGGCCCGGAGGAACTGCACCGGGTCAACCCCGGTCTGGTGATCGCCCGGATCACCGGTTTCGGGCAGACCGGCCCGTACGCCTCCCGCGCCGGGTTCGGCACGCTGGCCGAGGCGATGAGCGGCTTCGCCCACCTGACCGGTACGGCCGACGGCCCGCCCACGCTGCCCGCGTTCGGGCTGGCCGACAGCATCTGCGGCATCGCCACCTCGTCGGCGGTGATGATGGCGCTGTGGCACCGGGAGCGCTCCGGCGGCCGGGGCCAGGTCGTCGACATGAGCCTGCTGGAGCCGATCATGACCGCTGTCGGTCCCGGCCCCACGGTCTACGACCAGCTCGGCGTGGTGGAGCAGCGGCAGGGCAACCGCTCGACGAACAACGCGCCGCGCAACACGTACCAGACCAAGGACGGGTCGTGGGTGGCGATCTCCACCAGCGCCCAGGCCATCGCCGAGCGGGTGCTGCGGCTGGTGGGCCACCCCGAGGTGATCGACGAGCCGTGGTTCCGTACCGGCGTCGGGCGGGTGGCGCACGCGGACCTGCTCGACGAGTACGTGGGGTCCTGGATCGCCGAGCGCACCCGCGACGAGGTGACCGCGGCGTTCGCCGAGGCCGGCGCCGCTGTCGCACCGGTCTACAGCGCCAGGGACATCGTCGAGGACCCGCACGTCCGGGCCACCGAGATGATCACCACGGTCGACGATCCGGACCTCGGCCCGATGCGGATGCACAACGTCATGTGGCGGATGTCGGAGACGCCGGGCCGGATCCGGTTCACCGGCCGCTCCCCCGGCGCCGACACCGACGCCCTGCTCGTCGAGGAACTCGGCTGCGACCCGGCCGAGATCGCCGACCTGAAAGCCCGTGGCGTCGTCGCCTGACGACGCCGACAGCCGAAACGCGAGGAACCCCGTGGGCACCACAGCCAGAACCGCCGACCGCCTGCTCGACGCCGTGCAGGCCGGTGTCACGATCTACGACCTGGGCCGGCGGCTGACCGTCGGCATGCCGCAGTCACCGAACCACCCGGCGTTCGGGCTCACCCTGCCGCGCCGCCACGGCGACATGGTGCGCGCCGACGGCGGCTCCGCCGCCAACGACCTGCTGGTGATGGGCACGCACGTCGGCACGCACGTCGACGCGCTCGCGCACGTCTCCCAGGACGGCCGGCTGCACGGCGGCGCCGACGCCGCCGCCGCGCAGGTCGGCGGCCGGTTCGACGAGCTGGGCGTGCACACCGTCGCGCCGATGGTCCGCCGGGGCGTGCTGCTGGACGTGCCCGCCGCGCTGGGCGTGGAGGCCTGCGAGCCCGGCTACGAGATCACCCCCGCCGACCTGGACGCCGCGGAGTCCCGGCAGGGCACGCCGGTGGGCGCCGGTGACGTCGTGCTCATCCGCAGCGGGTGGGGCCGGCTGTTCGACCACGAGGACCGCAACCAGTACATCGGCAAGGACTCCGGCGTGCCGGGGGTCGGCGCGGACGGCGCGACCTGGCTGGCGCAGCGCCAGGTGCACGCCGCCGGCGCGGACACCATCGCCTTCGAGTGCCTGCACCCGGGCAAGGGCCACAGCTCGCTGCCGGCGCACCGGATCCTGCTGGTGGAGCACGGCATCTACCTGATCGAGACGATGGCGCTGGAGGAGCTGGCCCGCGACGAGGTGCACGAGTTCACCTTCGTCATGGCGCCGCTGCCGCTGTACGGCGCCACCGGCTCCCCGGTGCGCCCGCTGGCGGTGATCAGCCGTGGCTGAGCCGACCCTGGGCCGCCACCTGGCCACCTTCGCCGCCGACACCGCCGCCGAGACGCTGCCCGACGAGGTGGTCGCCAGCGTCCGGGCCCGCGTCCTGGACGTGCTCGGGCTCTGCGTGGCGGCCCGGCCGCTGCCGACCAGCCAGGCGGCCCTCGCCTACGTCGAGGAGCAGGGCGGCCGTGGTCAGGCCACCGTCGTCGGCCTGGACGAGAAGGCACCCGCGGCGCTGGCCGCGTTCGCCAACGGCGTGCTGGCGCACTCGCTCGACTACGACGACACGCACCTGCCGTCGGTGCTGCACCCCAGCGCGTCGGTGGTGCCGGCCGCGCTGGCCGCCGCCGAGGCGTCCGGTGCGTCCGGGCAGGAGACCGTCGCGGCCATCGCGGTGGGCCTGGAGGTGTGCGTGCGGCTCGGCATGGCCGGGTACGACCCGGCCGCCGGCAACTCCGTCTTCTTCGAGCACGGGCAGCACGCCACCTCGATCTGCGGCACGCTCGGCGGCGCGGTGGCGGCGGCCCGGCTGCTGAAGCTGGACGCCGACGGCGCGCTCGACGCGCTCGGGGTGTCCGCCTCGATGGCGGCCGGTCTGATCGAGTCCAACCGCAACGGCGGCACCGTCAAGCGGATCCACTGCGGCTGGGCCGCGCACGCGGCGGTGAGCGCCGCGCAGCTGGCCCGGCACGGCGTGACCGGCCCGCCGACCGTGCTGGAGGGACGCTTCGGCTTCTTCCAGGCGTTCCTGCGCGGCGAGTTCGACGGCGACGAGATCGTCCGCGGGCTCGGCACCGACTGGGCGGTACCGGGCATCTTCTTCAAGCCGTACCCGGCGAACCACTTCACCCACGCCGCCATCGACGCGGCGATCGCGCTGCGCGAGCGCGGGTTGCCGCTGGACGAGATCGAGTCGATCACGCTCGGCGTGCCGACGCCGACGGTGCGCACCATCGGCCAGCCCATCGAGCGCAAGCGGGCGCCGCAGACCGGCTACGAGGCGCAGTTCAGCGGCCCGTACGCGGTGGTCGCCGGCCTGATCGGCGGCGGCGGTCTGGGCGTGGACCTCGCCGACTTCACCGACGCCCTGGCGCACGACCCGCAGCGGCGGGCGCTGATGGCGCTTGTCGACGTGGTGGGCGACGAGCGGTGCGACGCGATCTTCCCGCACCAGTTCCCGGCCGTGCTGCGGGTGGTCACCCGCGACGGGCGGGAGTGGGTGCAGGAGGTGCTCGCCAACCGGGGCGGGCCGCAGCGTCCGCTCAGCGACGCCGAACTGGCGGTCAAGTTCCGCACCAACGCCGCCGCCCTGCCGGCGGCGACCGCCGACCGCATCACCGAGGAGGTCCACCGGCTGGACCGGGCCCCCGACGTCCACGGCCTGATGGGCCTGATCAACCGCCGCTGAACCGAGCACGAGGAGCAACACCATGAGCACGTACGACCTGCTGCTGACGAACGTCCGCGTGGTCCGGCACGACCGGCCCGAACCCGAGCTGATGGACATCGGCGTCACCGACGGGCGGATCAGCCGCGTCGCGCCGCAGATCGACCGGGCGGAGGCCGCCCAGGTCGTCGACGGCGGCGGCCGGCTCGCCTTCCCCGGCGTGGTGGACGCGCACCAGCACTGGGGCATCTACAACCCGCTGAGCGAGGACGCCGTCTCGGAGAGCCGCGCGTCGGTGCAGGGCGGCGTCACCACGGCGCTGAACTACATGCGCACCGGGCAGTACTACCTCAACCGCGGCGGCCGGTACGCCGACTTCTTCCCCGAGGTGCTGGCCGCGACCGAGGGCCGCTCCTACATCGACTACGGCTTCCACCTCGCGCCGATGTCGCGGGAGCACATCGGCGAGGTGCCGTCGCTGGTGGAGGAGCACGGGGTCACCTCGTTCAAGATCTTCATGTTCTACGGCAGCCACGGCCTGCACGGCCGGTCCACCGACCAGAACTCGTTCCTGATGATCCCGGAGGGCGAGCGGTACGACTACGCCCACTTCGAGTTCGTGATGCGCGGCGTCCAGGCGGCCCGGGAGCGTTTCCCCGAGCTTGCCGACGAGATCTCGCTGTCGCTGCACTGCGAGACCGCCGAGATCATGAGCGCGTACACCAAGCAGGTCGAGCAGGACGGCACGCTGCGCGGGCTGGAGGCGTACCACGCGTCGCGGCCGCCGCACTCCGAGGGACTGGCCGTGTCGATCGCGTCGTACCTGGCGCACGAGACCGGTCTGCCGAAGATCAACCTGCTGCACCTGACCTCGGAGAAGGCTGTCGACGCGGCGCTGCGGATGGCGCGGGCGTTCCCGCACATCGACTTCCGCCGCGAGGTGACCATCGGCCACCTGGTCGCCGACATCGACACCGCGCACGGGCTGGGCGGCAAGGTCAACCCGCCGCTGCGCCCGCGCGCCGACGTCGAGGCGCTCTGGGGGTACGTCCTGGACGGCAAGATCGACTGGGTGGTCAGCGACCACGCCTGCTGCAAGGACGAGGTCAAGTTCGGTGAGCCGCGCGACGACATCTTCGTCGCCAAGTCCGGCTTCGGCGGCGCCGAGTACCTGCTGCCCGGCCTGGTCACCGAGGGCAACCGGCGCGGTCTGTCGTACCAGCGGGTGGCGGAGCTGACCTCGTGGAACCCGGCGCAGCGCTTCGGCCTGCGCAACAAGGGCGCGCTGCTGCAGGGCTACGACGCCGACATCTGCCTGGTCGACCCGGACTCGACCTGGACGGTGCGCGCCGAGGACTCCGAGTCGACGCAGGAGTACACGCCGTTCGAGGGCTTCGAGCTCACCGCCCGGGTCACCGACACCTTCGTCCGCGGGCAGCACGTGCTCGTCGACGGCAAGGTGACCGGCGAGCCGGCCGGCCGCTACCTCGCCCGCCCGCAGCGGTAGGGGGAACGACTGATGGCGGTGGCGCGCAGTTACCTGTACGTGCCGGGCGACCGGGCAGACCTGCTGGACAAGGCGGCCGGGCGGGGCGCGGACGCGCTCGTGCTCGACCTGGAGGACGCGGTCACGCCGGCCCGCAAGGCGCAGGCCCGGGAGACGGTCGCCGGGTTCCTGGGCGCCGCCGCGCCGTCCGCACCCGAGCTGTGGGTGCGGATCAACAGCGACCAGGTCGAGGCGGACGTCGAGGTCCTCTCCCCCGCCGCGGCCGGGGTGTGGGTGCCGAAGGCCGAGCCGGAACTGCTCGCCGAGGTCGACGCCGCGCTGACCCGGGTGCAGCGGCGGCTCGGCCCGGACGCCCCGGCGTTCCGGGTGGTGGCGCTGATCGAGACCGCCCGGGGCGTGCTCACCGCGCCGCGGGTGGCCGCCGCGCCCCGGGTGCTGCGGCTCGGCCTCGGCGAGGCGGACCTCGCCGGTGAGCTGGGGCTTCAGCCGGGGCCGGACCGGGCGGAGTTCGCCCCGATCCGCTCCCAGGTCGTCGTCGCGTCGGCGGCCGCCGGCATCGCCCCCGCGGTGGGGCCGGTGGAGACCACGCTGCGCGACCCGGAACGGCTGGAGCGGACCACCCGGGCGCTGCTGCGGCAGGGCTTCCGGGCCCGCAGCGCCATCCACCCCGGGCAGATCGCGACGATCAACGAGGTGTTCACCCCCACCGAGGCCGAGGTGGCCTCCGCCCGGGCCGTGCTGGCGGCGCTGGAGCAGGCCGAACGCGGCGGCTCCGGGGTGGCCACCGACGCCGGCGGGCGGCTGCTGGACCGGGCGGTGGTGCGCGCCGCCACCGAGGTGGTACGCCGCGCCGAGGCGTCCGCCGGATGACCCGGAACGCCGGGCCGGGGACCGTCGACGGGTACGACGTGTCCCGGCCCGGCGTGGGTCAGGGCGTGCCGAGGGTGGCGCGGGCGGCCAGGATGTGCGCCCGCATCACCGAGCCGGCCCAGGCCCGGTCGCGCGCCTCGAACGCGTCGATCAGCTCCCGGTGGTGCGACATGCTGCGCGCCATCGCCGCCTCGTCGTACCGGCGGAACGTACGGTTCACCAGCGGCGTCTGCACCACCGCCCCGAGCAGCGCGCTCAACCGGCGGTTCCGCCCGGCGCCCAGGATGATCTCGTGGAACTGCGCGTTGCAGACCGCGATCCGGTCCGCCCGGTCCCGCCGCTGACCGGCCGCGTAGCCCTCCATCTCGGCGCACAGCTCGCGCAACCGGGCGATCTCCTCCGGCGTGATCCGGGTCGCGGCCAGCTCGGCGCCGTACCCCTCCAGCAGGGCGCGCAGCTCGAAGATCTCCTCCAGGTCCTGCTCCCGCCAGGCCGGGACGGTGGCGCCCCGGTTGGCCTCCCAGTCCACCAGGCCCTCGGCGTGCAGCCGGCGCAGCGCCTCCCGCACCGGGGTGCGGCTCACCCCCACCGCGGCGGCGAGATCCTCCTCGGAGAGCTTCTTCCCCGGCTCGTACGCCCCGCCGAGGATGCGCGTCTTGATCGACTCGTACGCCGACTGCGTGGCCCGGCCCATGCGTCCCCCTCTGTTCACCGATGGTGAACCTACATCGACGCGGTGGAACCGCCGTCGACGGCGTACTCGGAGCCGGTCACCTGCCGGGCCCGGTCGCCGGCGAGGAACAGCACCACCTCGGCGACGTCCTCCGGCTCGTTCATCCGGCCCAGCGGCAGCCGGCGCAGCTCGTGCACGACGTGGTCGGCGGCGGCGGAGACGTCGATGCCGAGCCGGAGCGCGACCGACTCCAGGTAGGCGTGCATGGTCGCGGTCCGGGTCGGGCCGGGCGCGACGGTGTTCACCCGCACGCCCCGGGAGCCGTACTCCAGGGCGAGGCCCTTGGCGAGGCTGAGCAGCGCGGCCTTGCTGACCGCGTAGTCGAGCATGTGCGGCTTCGGGTGCCGCGCCGCCTCGGAGCCGATGGTGACCACGCTGCCGCCGCCCCGCTCGACCATGAGCGGCACGAGCGCGCGGCACAGACGTACGCAGGACATCACGTTCACGTCCCAGGTGCGCTGCCAGGCCGCGTCGTCGATGTCGGTGAACGCGTCCCGGTACGGTGCGAGCGCCACGTTGTTGACGAGCACGTCCGCGCCGCCGTACCGGCTGGTCACCTCCCGCACGACGGCGGCGACGCCGGCCGGGGTGCCCAGGTCGGCGGTGACCGGGACGCCCACGCACGCGGAGACGTCCAGGTCGGCGGAGAGCACCTCGGCGCCCTCGTCGGCCAGCCGCCGGGCCACGGCGAGCCCGATCCCCGATCCGGCGCCGGTGACGACCGCTACCCTGCCCCTCATCCGCTTCCCCCCTCGGTGCCGCCACCGGCGAGCACCTCGTCGGTGTGCTCGCCGAGCGTGGGTGCGAGCCGGCCGGACGGCAGTGGCGAGCCCGACATGACGATCGGCGAGGCGATGCTGCGCAGCCGCCCGGCCACCGGGTGCTCGACGATCGACACCAGGCCGGTCCCGGCCGCTTCCTCCGCGCGCAGGATCTCCTCGTAGCCGGCCAGCGGCGCGCAGGGCACGTCGATCGCGGACAGCTCCGCCAGCCACTCGGCGGTGGTACGCCCGCGCAGCACCTCGGCCACCACCCGGTAGAGCCCGTCGGCGTTGGCGATCCGCTTGCCGACGGTGTCGTAGTCGGGGTGGCGCAGCAGGTCGGCGCGCCCGACCAGGGTGAGGAACCGGTCCCACTGCCGGCCGGTGTAGATCAGCACGCACAGGTGCCCGTCGGCGGTGGCGTACGGACGGCGGTTCGGCGCTGCGGTACGCGGGTAGAGCGGCGGCCCGGTGGGTGGGTCGAACGTCCAGCCGTCGAGCTGTTCGAGCAGGCCGAAGGCGACCATCGTGTCGTACATCGGCACCTCGACGCGCTGCCCCTCGCCGGTGGCGTCGCGATGGCGCAGCGCGGCTAGCACGGCGGTGGACGCGGTGAGCCCGGTGATCTTGTCGGCGAGCGGCGTGACGACGTACCCGGGCTGGTCCTGGTTGACGCTCTGCAGCCGGGCGATCCCGGAGGCGCCCTGGATCACGTCGTCGTACGCGGGCCGGTCGGCGTGCCGGCCGGTGCCCCGGAAGCCGGGGATCGCGCAGTAGACGATCGCCGGATGCAGCGCGCGTACGTCGTCGTAGGTGAGCGCGAGCCGGGCCACGGCGGCCGGGCGCATGTTGTGCACAAGCACGTCCACCGTCGGCACCAGCCGGTCGAACGCGGCCCGGTCGGCGGGCGCCTTGAGGTCCAGCAGGACGCTCTTCTTGCCCCGGTTCATGTTGAGGAACACCGCCGCCATGCCGGGGGTGCGGGCGGCGCCGAGCTGGCGGGCGATGTCGCCGCCCGGCGGCTCCACCTTGATCACCTCGGCGCCCAGGTCGGCCAGCATCAGCGTGCAGTACGGACCGGAGAACGTGCTGGTCAGGTCCAGCACCCGCACTCCGGCCAGCGGCCCGGTCACGGGAACCCACCGGCCCGGCTCAGCATGCCCGGCAGCTCGGCGCCGAACACCTCGCCCAGCCACCTGGCGTTGCCGATCGCGGCCTCCTGCGACACCCCGGTCGGTGTCCCGGAGCGTTCCAGCGCGTACACCACGTCCTCGGTGGCCACGTTGCCGGTGGCGGCCGGGGCGAACGGGCAGCCGCCGATACCGCCGACGCTGGCGTCGATCGCCCGCGCCCCGGCCCCGACGGCGGCCAGGACGTTGGCCAGGCCCAGGTTGCGGGTGTTGTGGAAGTGCCCGCGCAGGCTCGCGCCGGTGCGCTCGCGCACGGCCGTGAACAGCCGCTCCACCTGGGACGGCACGGCCACGCCGATGGTGTCGGCGAGCGCCACCTCGTCCGGTGCCACCGGTGCCAGGTCGTCGACGACGCGCAGCACGCGCTCCGGCGGCGTCTCCCCCTCGAACGGGCAGCCGAACGCGGCCCCGACCGTGACCGACGCGCGCAGCCCCTGCTCGCGGGCGCGGGGCAGCAGCCGCCGCACCTCCGCGACCGCCTCCGCGGTGGTCGTGCCCTGGTTGCGCCGGCAGAACGTGTCGGTGGCGACCACCACGAAGTTGACCTCGGTGACGCCTGCGGCGACGGCCCGGTCCAGGCCGCGTCCGTTCATCACCAGGCCGATCGAGGCCAGGCCCGGCTCGTCACGGACCAGCGCCATCAGCGCGTCGGCGTCGGCGAGCTTCGGCACCTTCGCCGGGTTGACGAAGCTCGTCACCTCGACCCGCCGACTGCCCGCCGCGACGGCCCGGCGTACCAGTTCGGCCTTCTGCCCGGTGGTCAGCTCCGCCGGGTGGTTCTGCAGGCCGTCCCGGGGGCCGACCTCGACGATCTCGACGCTCAAGACAGCGCCTTCAGTCCGGCCTGCGCGACCTCCATGTCCTGCGTGTAGTGGCCGCCGCTGACCCCGATGCCGCCGACCAGCACGTCGTCGACCTTGACCGGATAGCCGCCGCCGAAGGTCACCAGCCGGTCGATCGCGGGCGGGGCGCCCATCGCCAGCGGGCCGTCGTCCTTGATGAAGTCGTACCAGCCGTCGCTGCTCAGCCCGAAACCGACTGCCGTGTACGCCTTGTCCTGCGCCAGCTGCACGCTCACCAGCGGCGCGCCGTCCATCCGCTCGTACGCCTTGAGCACGCCGCTCTCGTCGCACACCGCGACGGTGACCGCGAAGCCCATCTCCTCGGCCCGGGCGACGGCGGCGGCCACCATCGCCCGCGCGGCCGGCGCGGAGATCGAGCGCTTCTTCACCACGTACGGGTTCTTCGCCATGACTGCCTCCTCAGATCGCGCCGGCGGCGCGCAGTTCGGTGATCCGGTCGTCGGCCAGGCGCAGCACCTGGCGCAGGACCTCGTCGGTGTGCTCGCCCAGCCGGGGGCCCACCGAACGCAGCCGGCCCGGCGTGCGGGACAGCCGGGGCGCGACGTTCTGCATCGGGAACGCGCCCATCTCCGGGTGGTCGAGTTCGACGATCGCCTCGCGCGCGGCGAAGTGCTCGTCGGCCAGCATCTCCCGGGCGGTGTAGACCGACCCGGCGGGTACGCCGCCCAGATGCAGCAGCCGCAGCAGCGCGGCCGGCTCGAACGTGACGGTCCACGCCGCGATCAGGTCGTCCAGTTCGGCCTGGTGCGCGCCGCGGGCGGCGTGGGTGGCGTACCGCGGGTCGTCGGCCAGGTCCGGGCGGCCCATCACCGCCGCCAGGCGGCGGAACACCGTGTCCTGGTTCGCGGCGATCAGCACCGTGGCGCCGTCGCGCGTCGGGTACGCGTTGCTGGGTGCCACGTTGGGCAGGATCGAACCGGTCCGCTCCCTGACGTAGCCGGTGAGCGCGTACTCCGGCACGAGCGACTCCATCAGCGCCAGCACCGACTCGTAGATGGCACTGTCCACCACCTGCCCCTGGCCGGTGCTGCCCGCCACCCGCAACGCCATCATGGCGCCGAGCGCGGCGAACGTGCCGGCCAGCGAGTCGCCGAGGCTGACGCCGATGCGGCTCGGCGGCGTGGACGGGTCGCCGGTGACGTGCCGGATCCCGCCCATCGCCTCGCCGATCGAGCCGTAGCCGGCGCGGGAGGCGTACGGGCCGTCCTGCCCGAACGCGGTGACCCGCACGACGACCAGCCTCGGGTTGATCCGGTGCAGTTCCTCCGGCGCGAGCCCCCAGCGCTCCAGCGTGCCGGGGCGGAAGTTCTCCACGAACACGTCGGCGTCGGCGAGCAGGTCGCGCATGAGCTGCTGCCCCTCCGGCACCCGCAGGTTGCAGGTGACCGACTTCTTGTTGCGGGCCACCACCGGGAACCACAGCGACTTGCCGTGCGGCTTCTCCCGCCCCCACTGCCGCATCGGGTCACCGCCGTCGGGCTGCTCGACCTTGATCACCTCGGCGCCGAAGTCACCGAGCAGTTGCGCGCAGAACGGCCCGGCCAGCAGCACGCCGGCCTCCACCACCCGTACGCCGGTCAGCGGCCCGTCGGGAAAGCCGCCGGTCATCCGGCCGGCTCCGACAGTCCGAACATCTTCTCGATGCGCGCCTCGGCGAACCGGGAGACCGCGCCCGCCCGGGTCACCGAGCGGACACCCTCGATCTTCAGCAGCGCCGGGCGGACCAGCGAGCCCATGGTGACCGGCGCCGACGGGCAGGCCGCGCAGCGGCCGTGGAACGTCACCCGGGCGTCGCCGCGGGCGTCCACGTCGACTGTGACGCCGCCGCCGTGCGCCTCGACGAGCTGGCGTACCTTGCCGTCGAGCGCGCGGTCGGCGGCCTTCGCCGTCTTGTCAGCGCCCATCCTTGCGGCCCTTCTTCGCGGACTTCTTGCCGCTCTTGCCGTACAGCTCCTTCTTCTTGGCCTTCACGTCGATGCCGAGCACCCGGGCGAAGTTCAGGCCGAAGATCTTCTCCTTGATCTCGTCGGTCAGCTCCGGGTAGCCGTAGCCGTCCTGGAGGTCCTCCGGCATCTGCATCTCGGCGAACAGGTCGATGTATGCCTGCACCTTCGGCCAGACGAACGCCTCGGAGCCCCACAGCAGCCGGTCTGGGCCGACGTGCAGCAGGCACTTGCCGATGGCGTGCAGCGCGGCGCGGGGCGCGACCGGGTACTGGTTGATCCAGGCGGTGAGCGCGAGGTGGATGTTCTCGTACCGGGCGGCGATGTTGATCGTCTCGTTGATGAACGGCTCACCGAGGTGGTGCACGATGAACGTCATCTCGGGGAAGTCCTGCGCCGCGCGTTCCAGGTCGTACGGCGCCAGGTCGGCGATGTGCTGGGTGTTGAACGCCAGCCCCTTGTGGAACTGCACGTTCGTCACGCCGTGTTCGAGGGCGGTCTCCCACAGCGGGTACGCGACCTGCCGGTCGTCGATCTTCCAGGACAGGCCGCCGGAGTGCGCCTGGTAGAACTTGAAGCTGGTGGCGCCCCACTCCTCGATCTGCCGGATCATCTCGGTCACCGCGCCGTAGCGGCCGTGGGTGATCGGGTCGACGCCGCCGCAGAACAGCACCCGGTCCGGGTACGCCTCCTTGAGCTTGTAGTTGTTCTCCGCCGGCGAGAAACCCAGCTTCCAGCCGCCGTGGCTGGGCACCGTCTGGGCCATCGCCATGTCGGTGTCGGACTCCTCGAACATCAGCCGGTACGCGTCCTCGACGGACAGTTCGCGGCCGGAGATGTCGTCGTACGGGTAGCCCGGGGCGGAGTACTTGCGGGCGTACTCGACGAGCGCGTTCGTCGACTTCTTCCCGCCGTGGTTGAAGTCGATGTTCTCGTCGGTGAGCTTGTACATGTGGATCGCGTTGTCGAGGACGAAGAAGCCGTTCTTCATGGGGTGGGACGTCCCTTCGGGGTGGTGTCGTGCTCCAGGCGTTCGACGTGCCGGACCGCGAGCTGTCGGCGGCGCCGCACCGACCAGGCGGCGACCGAGACGCCGGCGATGACGGCGAGGCCGTTGAAGACGCGCTCGATCCAGGTCGCGGCGCCGAGGTGTTGCAGGCCGGCGATGGTGAAGGTGATGAAGTACGCGGCGATCACGGTGCCGAGGATGTTGACCCGGCCGGGTCGCAGCGCGGCGGCGCCGAGGAAGGCGGCGGCGAAGGCGGGCAGCAGGAACTGCTCGCCGACCGTGGGCTGGGCCGAGCCGATCCGCGAGGCCAGCAGCACCCCGGCGAGCGAGGCGAGCACCGCCGCGCCGACGAACGCGCGGACGGTGTAGCTGCGGACGTCGATGCCGGCCCGGGCGGCGCCGCGCAGGTTGCCGTCCATCGCGTAGAGCCGCTGCCCGAACGGTGTCCAGACGACGATGAACTCCAGTGCCAGCACCAGCACCACGAGGTAGATCAGCGGCAGCGGGATGCCGCCCAGGTCGCCGCGGGCGATCTCGGTGAACGCCGGCGGCACGTTCTGGTACAGCACCCGGCCGCCGGTGACCATGTAGAGCAGACCCATCAGCAGGCTGCCCACGGCGAGCGTCGCGATGATCGAACTCATGCCGAACTTCAGCACCAGCAGGCTGTTGAGCAGGCCCACGGCGACGCCGACGGCGAGCACCGCCAGCAGGGCCAGCCAGATCGGTACGCCCTGCACCGCGATCAGCCAGATGCTCACGCCCTGCGCCAGGCCGAGCATCGGGCCGACCGACGCGTCCAGGTAGTGCGCCAGCAGCGGCAGCGTGGCGGCCATCGCCACGATCACCGTCACGGTCTGGTTGACCAGGATCAGCCGGAAGTTCGTGGTGGTGAAGTAGGTGTCCGGGGTGAGCACGGAGAAGACCGCGATCACCAGGACGAGCATGCCGAGCAGCCCGAACCGGCTCACCCCCTCGACCGCCCGCTCCCCGGCCCCGGCGCGGGACCGGTCGGCGCTCTGCTTGACGACGGTCCGGCCGCCGCCCGGGGGCGTCTGCGTGGTGGCGGTGGTCATCGGACCGCCTCCCCCGCCGTGGCGAGCGTGCCGGCGACGATCAGCTGCACGCACCGTTCGACGTCGAGCCCTTCGGTGGGGCCGTGGTAGACGTTGCGGCCGCCCTTCATCACCAGCAGCCGGTCGGCCATCGACAGGATCTCCGGAATCCGGTGGCTGATCACGATGACCGCGTAACCACGGTCGCGCAGCCGGCGGATCAGCGCGTTGACGCCGTCGGACTCGGTGGTGCCGAGCGCGGCGGTCGGCTCGTCCATCACCATCACGCGCGGCTCGTTCTCGGTGACCAGCGCGCGGGCGATGGCGACCATCTGCCGCTGCCCGCCGGAGAGCCCTTCGACCAGCACGTTCATGTCGTGCAGGTCGATGCCGAGTTCCTCCAGCACCGCGCGGGTGCGCTCGCGCATCGCCCGCTTGCGCAGCACCGGCAGGCCGCGTACGCCGCCGGTCCACTCGCGACCGAGGAAGACGTTCTCGACGATGCTCAGGTTGTCGGAGAGCCCGAGGTCCTGGTAGATCATCTCGATCCCGGCGGACCGGGCCGCGCCGATGGTGTGCGGCGTCAGGTCCCGGCCGGCCACCCGCAGGCGGCCCGTGTCCGGCGCCAGCGCACCGCTGACCATGCTCATCAGCGTGGACTTGCCGGCGCCGTTGTCCCCGACGACGCCCAGGATCTCGCCCGGGCGTACGTCGAAGGAGACGTCGGTGACGGCGCGTACCCGCCCGTAGGACTTGCTGACGCCCACCGCCTCCAGCACCGGGGCGGCACTCATCGGGCTTCGCTCCACATCTTCTCGTAGCGCTCGGCGTAGTTCACGTAGCTGTTCCAGTCGACAGCGCCGTCCTTGGGCGCGTTCGACTTGTCGAAGACGGTGGCCGGGATGCCCTGCTCGGCGTCGGGCAGCGCGGGCTGACCGGCGGCGAGCCGGCCGACCTGGTCGATGGCGGCGTAGGCGTTCCAGCCGCGGATGGCGCCGAAGTCGGCGAGCTGGTCACCGGCGGCCACGCTGCCCAGCCGCTCCGGCTCGGCGTTCTTGGACAGCACCTTGATGTCGTTGCGTCCGGCGGCCCGGATGGCGGCGATGACGGACTCCACCCCGTTGCCGTACGGCGTGAGGATGTACTGCAGGTTGTCGCCGTGCTTCTGGATCAGCGAGGTGGTGATGTTCTGCATCTCGATCGGGTCGACCGCCTGCGCCAGCGTGCGCTCGCGGACCTCCAGCAGCTCGCAGCCGGTGCAGCCGGCGAGCACGCGCTTGCTGGCGTTGAGCGCCTCGACCAGGTGCGGGTAGCCGACGTCCCAGAGGAAGACGACCTTGGCCTTGCCGTTGGAGTCGGCGACGGCCTTCGCCGTGGCCAGCACCGCCTGGAACGTCTCCCGGCTGGACACGTGCGCGTCGTAGCCGACCGCGCCGCCCTCGGCGACGGCGGAGACGCCCACCACCGGGATCTTCGCCTTCTGCAGCTCGGCGATGCCGTCGGCGACCTGGTTCTCCGGGATGGCGACGGTGATGACGGCGGTGGGCTTGTTGGCGGCGGCGGTGGCCAGTGCCTTCTGGTAGCCCTCCGGGGTGCCCTGGCCGTCCAGGATCTCGGCGCTCCAGCCGAGCTTCTCGGCGATGGCGGTGGCGCGCTTGCCGACCTCCTCGCAGGAGGTGCCGATCTTGCAGACGATGATGTTGAGCTTGCCGTTCGCCGGCGGCTTCACCGAGGTCGTCGGTCCGGACCACTCCTCGTAGACCTTGATCTTGTCGAGGGTGATGTCGGCTTCCTTGCCCTCGAAGTAGAGCATTCCGCCGGTGCCGGCGGCGATCAGCTTGCGGGCCGTCTCGGTGTATTCGTCGTTGACCGCGGCGGGCGTGTCGGAGGCCGCGCTGTCCTCACCCGATCCGCAGGCGGCGGTGGTGAGCAGAAGGGCGGCCACCCCGAACGCGGCGGCGGCGGCGCGGAGCCGGCGGGCTCCGAAAGTGTGTGTCACGGTGCTACTCCCTCGGTGGGTGGCAGTCGTCGAAAGAAGCGAATCGATGAATCGGCGCAGGGAGGGGCGAAAATGAACCCGGCGCGTGACGGGCGCTTCGGGTTGCATGCAATCGCAGTCCAACACGATCAACATCGACAGTCAATAGTTCACAATGCCGAAACATAAGCCCTGTTAGCGAGCGTTTCGCCAGCCCACGAGGGAGGCGCATTCGCCCCGACCGGGCGGAGAAATTGTATTTTTCCGACGTGGAGCTCTCGGGGTACGCGTCAGCGGACGGGTGCTGCGGAACGCCCGATGCGCAGGATCGCGCGGCCGTGCTCGGTCATCAGCGCCTCGGACCAGCCGGTGCTGTCGCCCCACTCGACCTCGACGTCGTCGACCTCCGGCGCCACCCGTCCGACCTCCCGGCGCACGCTCTGCTCGAAGAACGGCGTGTACATGCAGAACGGACCGGTGGTGATCAGGTCGAGCGTCACCCGCAGCCGGCCGTCCGGCTCCCGGTGCGCCCGCACGTCGCGTACCAGCCCCATGTCGACGATGCCCACCCGCCGGCCGACGCCCAGCCCGCAGGGGTCGTACACGGCGTTGCACGCGGTCAGCAGCCGGGACCGCAGGTCGGCGGCGACCGGGTCGACGCCGTTCACGCGGCCAGCCGTTCCCGGTGCAGCGCCCAGGGCCGGGGCGCGTGCGCGAGGTAGTCCTCGCGACGCCGGGCCAGGTCGTCCCCGGCGACCGCCGCGCGGACCGCGCTCTCGTCCAGGCCGTGCAGGCGCAGCGCGTTGCCGCCCATCAGCTTGGCGAGCACCTCCGGGGTGAACTCCGGGAAGCCCCACCCCTCGACCAGGTCCCGGGGCATCTCGAACGCCGTCAGCGCCTCGATGATCGGCTGCGGGTGCGCGGACGGCACGCCGGTGGCGAACATGATGCGATCCGTGCCGCCGTGCATCATGAGCATGCCGACGATCTCGGCGAACCGGCGCGGCTTGCGCACGATCATGTTCGACACCGACTCGATCGTCGCCCAGATGTTCGGGTGCGTCCGCAGTTGCAGCGCGCAGTCCTCCAGGAACGCCCAGCCGCTGTGCACCACCTCGAACGTCAGGTCCGGGAAGGCGATCGCCGCGCAGGTCACGTCGTCGACGTGGTTGAGCACCCGCGGACCGGCTCCGGCCGGCACCGCCTTGTGCGCGCCGATGTGCCGGACGCCGAGGTCGAGCGCCTTCTGCAGGTAGGGGAACGCCAGCTCGCGGTCGTCGAGCAGCATCAGCTTCGAGGAGTTCACCTCCGGGTCGATCAGCCCGTTCGTCGGATAGAACTTGAACCCGTCGATGTCGTCCTCTTCGGCGCGCTGCTGCATCAGGTCCAGCTCGGCGGGACCGCGCAGCGGGTCCACCGGCGCGAACAGCAGCACCCGGTCCGGGTACCGCCGCTTCAGCTCGCGGCCCAGCTCGTACGGCGAGGCGCCGCCGTCGAAGAACCCGTCGATCTCCACGCCGTGGTAGATCATCACATCGACGGCGCTCTCCACGAACACGATGTCCGCCAGCTCCTCGGCGGTCCAGCCGGCGGTGAACTCGTCCCGCGTCATGAGGTAGCCGGGCGCCGGCGACTCGACCGAGGTGTGGCCGATGCGGTACAGCGCGTTCACCATGCCGTCGTACGCGGCTTGGGAGCAGTGCGGCGCCCGGTTCCCGGGCCGGAAGTCGTACCCGTGGACGACACCGTCCACCACGACCATCCCATTGATCATGTCAACTCCGTTCTCCTGTCGACGGGAGCGTGACGAGCGGTGGACGGGCGCGGCCGGCCACCGCGCCGGCCGCCCGTCGCGGCAGTGCGCGGCATGTGATCGCGGCCACCATCGGCCCGAGAATGTACACAACATAGGGGCGCAGGTCGGAGCGGTCAAGACGGTCTCGTCGTCGGTGCATGGGGCGAGCCCGCACCTCCACCGGCATCCTCACCTCGGAGTTTTCCCGATTTTCTCGACACGTCGGGTCGAATACGACTCGACGGTGAGCGCTGCGGCCATTGACCTGCCGCAGATCCTTGACAGTGATTGCATACATTGCTTGACTCTCTCGCCATGACAGAGCAGGCAGCGGCAGTCTCTCGTACCGGGGACGTCGAGCGCCGCCGGGACGAGGTCCCATCCCCCACCACCACACCGGTCCTGCAGGCGCGCGGCATCGCCCGCAGCTTCGGTGCCGTACGGGCCCTGCGCGACGCGTCGCTGACGTTGCGGCGGGGCGAGGTCATGGCGCTGATGGGCGACAACGGCGCCGGCAAGTCGACGCTGGTGAAGACGCTCGCCGGCGTGGTCACGCCGGACCGCGGCGAGATCCTGGTCGACGGCGCGCCCCGCCGCTTCGCCGGTCCCGCCGACGCGCTCGACGCCGGCATCGAGACCGTCTACCAGGACCTGTCGCTGATCGACTCGATGAGCGCGGCGGAGAACGTCTTCCTGGGCCGGGAACCACTGGGCCGCGGCCCGATGTCCCGGCTGCTGCGCCTGGTGGACCGCCGCGCGATGGCGGAGCGGACGCAGCAGGCCGTCGACCGCATCGGTGCCCGGCTGCCCTCGCTGTCCTCGCACGTGTCCTCGATGTCCGGCGGACAGCGCCAGGCGCTCGCCGTCGCGCGGGCGACCATGTGGGGCCGCAACATCGTGATGCTCGACGAGCCGACCGCGGCGCTCGGCGTCACCGAGTCCGGGCACGTCCTGGAGATCATCACCGCGCTCAAGCAGCAGGACGTCGCGGTGCTGATGATCTCACACAACCTCGAACACGTCTTCCGCGTCGCGGACCGGGTCACGGTCATGCGACAGGGACGCACTGCCGGCGAGCTGACCACCGCCGAGGCGTCCTCCGGCGACATCGTCGCCCTGATCACCGGTGCGGCGCCCGCCGTGCCGGTGCCCGAGTCATGACACCGGCCACACCGGCCGAAGCAAGCCCGAGAGAAGGGATCAGAGTGAGACGCAGATCGTTCGCGAGCGCCGCGCTCGTCGTCGCGCTGGGCATGACGGCGACGGCCTGTTCCACCGAGGGGGCCGCCCCGGCGGCCCCCGCGGAGGGCAAGGCGCTGGAGGCCAAGGACGTCCGGATCGGGTTCGCCAACTTCGCCGAGCCGGCCAGCCCCGTGCTCGGGGCCATCGACGTCGGCATGCGCAAGGAGGCCGAGAAGCGCGGGTGGGAGATCCTCGTGCTCAACAACGACCGGGACGGGCCGACCGCGGTGGCGAACGCCGAGACCATGGTCTCCCGCGGCGTCACCCACGTCGTGGAGTTCCAGGGCGATGGCAAGGTCGCGCCGCAGATCATGGACATCTTCAACAAGGCCGGCATCCCGGTCATCGCGATCGACATCGCCCACCCGGGCGCGCACTTCTTCGGGATCAACAACGTCGAGTCGGGACGGCTGTCCGGCCGGGCCGGCGGGACGTACGCGAAGGAGAAGTGGGGCTGCAAGCCGGACCTCGTGACGGTGCTGGAGAACGAGGAGTCCGGTGACGTGGCGCTGCTGCGCACCGAGGGCATCCTCAAGGGACTCAAGGAGGTCTGCCCGGACATCGACGGCGTCATCACCCGGCGCAACTCGCCGACGACGCCGGACGGCGCCCAGGGCGTCGCCCGCGACATCCTGGTCTCCAAGCCCGACGCGAAGAAGATCCTGGCGCTCGGCGGCAACGACAACATGATCATCGGCACCATCAACGCCGCGGAGCAGCTCAGCCGCGCCGGTGAGATCTACGGCTACGGCCTCGGCGCCGACCTCATGCTGTTCGGTGTCGACACGCCGGGACTCGGCGGCTCGACCGCGTTCTGGTACGAGGGCTACGCCAAGCAGATCTACACGATCCTCGACCGGATGGTCGGCGGCGAGAAGATCCCCGTGGTCGACTCGCCGAAGGATCCGAACGCGCTGTTCAACCCGGTCTGCGCGTTCCCGAAGGACGCGGTGTCGTCCATCCCGCCGCTCAAGGAGCGGATCGACGCGCTCTACGCCAAGGACGCCCCGGCCAAGTCTGCCGCCGAGCAGTACTGTCCCGCGGGCACCGAGACGTACGGGCTCGGCAAGTGAGCACCTGACCATGTCCGTGTCTGCCCCGCAGGCAGCCGTCCGGCGGAGCACGGGTCTTCCCGTGCTCCGCCGCCACGGCGCCACACTCGCCCTGGCCGTGCTCTGGGTGGCGCTGGTGCTGGCCACCGCCGTGAAGTCGCCGGCCTTCCTGTCCCACCAGACCGTCATCGCGGTGGCCTTCAACATGGCGTTCATCGGCGTCCTGGTCGTCGGCGTCAGCCTGGTGATGCTCAGCGGCGCCGAGTTCGACCTGTCCGTCGGCGTGACGGCGGTGGCCGCCGCGCTGATCGCCGCCCAACTGCTGACCGACGGCGCGCCGTTCGCCCTCGTGCTGGTCGCGGCGCTGGTGTTCGGCACGCTCATCGGCGTCGTCAACGCGGTGCTGATCGTGCGCGTGCGCATCCACCCCATCGTCGCCACCCTCGGCACGATGTTCCTGGTCAGCGGCACCACCCGGCTGTTCATCGAGTTCGTGCCGATCCCGCGCGACAGCTTCCTGCGCCGGCACGTCGCCGGCGACCTGTTCGGCGTACCCCGGGTCTTCTGGGTCATGGTGGTGCTGCTCGCCGCCGTCGCGTTCGTGGCCGGCCGCACCCGCCTGGGCCGGCACCTCGTCGCGGTCGGCGGCAACCGGCAGGCCGCGCTCGTGCGCGGGCTGCGGCCGGACCGGATCCAGGCCGGCGCGCTGGTGTTCTGCGGCCTGGTCGCCGGCCTGGCCGGGCTGGTCCTCGCGTCCCAGGGCGACATCGTCCAGTCCACGCTGACCCCCGGTACCGAGTTCCGGGTGATCTCGATCCTGCTGCTCGGCGGGATGGCGCTCACCGGCGGCCGGGGCAGCTTCCTCGGCGTCGCCGCCGCGCTGCTGCTGCTCAACACGCTGCCCACAGCGATCGTCACCTGGGGCGTCTCGTCCAGCTGGCAGCCGGTCGTCGAGGGAGTCGTGCTCGCGGTCGCGCTCGCCGTCAACAGCGTCAGGAGCGCACCATGACGACCACCGGTACCCGGCCCGGATGGACCGCGCTGCTCAGCCGCCCGTCCACCACGAGCGTGCTGCTGTTCGTGGTCGCCGTGGCCGCCGCGCTGAGCTTCGCGCCCGACTTCGCCACCCGCGCCAACATCTCCAGCATGCTCGGCGACCTGCTCGCCCCGGCGATCGTCCTGCTCGCGGCGAGCCTGGCGATGACCGGCGGCGTCGCCGACCTGAGCGTGGGCTCGGTCCTCGGCCTCGGCGCCGTCGTCTACGCCACCGTCTACACCGTCTCCGGCTCGTGGCAGATCGGCGTGCTCGCCGCTCTCGGCACCGGGCTGCTGGCCGGACTCACGAACGGCGGCCTCGCGCTGGTGTTCGGCGTCTGGCCGCTGATCGCCACGCTGGGCATGCTCGTCGCCGCCCGCGGCCTCGCGAAGGTGATCAGCGACGGCAGCTCGGTGGCCGCGTACACCCCGGAACTCAGCACCGCGCTGAAGACCACGATCGGGCCGCTGCCGGTTCCGGTCCTGGTGGTGCTGGGGCTCGCCCTGGTGTGCGGCGCGCTGGTCCGCCGGTCCCGCTGGGGAACCCACCTGCGCGCCACCGGCGGCGACGAGGTGGTCGCCGCCCGCGCCGGCATCCGGGCCGGCCGGGTCCGGCTGGCGCTGTTCGTGCTGACCAGCACCGCCGCGGCGGTCGCCGGCTGCATCCAGGTGATGCGCACCGGCGCCTCGGCCGTCACCCTCGGCGAGGGCACCGAACTGTACGTCTACGGCGCGCTGCTGATCGCCGGGTTCCGGCTGGCCGGCGGCGGGCACGGGAACCCGATCACGGCGTTCCTGAGCCTGCTCTCGCTGAGCATCGTGCTGAACATCTTCCGGCTGCGCGGCATGCCGTTGCCGCTGGGCGACATCCTGCTCGGCGTCACGCTGCTCGGCGCGGTGTCGCTCGGCTGGATCCGCCAGCGCACCCAGCGGCACTCCCCCGCGCCGGAACCCGAGCCGGAGGCCCGGCCGCACACCGTGCCGGCCTGACCTCCACCCGCACCACCGGAACGACCGACGAGAGAACAGGGACGACATGAACGACTATGCCCGCGGCCCGCTGTCCGGCTTGCGCGTGATCGAAGCCGGGGTCCTGCTGGCCGGGCCGTTCTGCGGCCAGATCCTCGGCGACCTGGGCGCCGACGTGATCAAACTGGAGGAGCCGGGCCGGGGCGACCCGATGCGCGAGTGGGGACGCGAGCGCCCGTACGGCAAGTCGCTGTGGTTCCCGGTGCTCGGCCGCAACAAGCGCTCGGTCACCCTCAACCTGCGCGTCCCGGAGGGGCAGGAGGTGCTGCGCCGGCTCGCCGCCGAGGCCGACGTCCTGGTGGAGAACTTCCGGCCCGGCACGCTGGAGCGCTGGGGCGTCGGCCCGGACGTGCTGTGGGACATCAACCCGCGGCTGGTGATCGTGCGGGTGTCGGCGTACGGGCAGTCCGGACCGTACGCCGAACGCGCCGGGTACGGCTCGATCGGCGAGGCGATGGGCGGCATCCGCTACACCACTGGTGACCCCGAGTCGCTGCCCAGCCGGGTCGGCATCAGCATCGGCGACTCGCTGGCCGGCACGTTCGCCGCCGTCGGCGCGATGGGCGCGCTGCGGGTGGCCGAGGCGACCGGCCGGGGCCAGATCGTCGACAGCGCCATCTACGAGTCGGTGCTCGCGCTGATGGAGTCGCTGGTGCCGGAGTACGCGATCGGCGGCTACATCCGGGAACGCACCGGCTCGATCCTGCCGAACATCGCGCCGAGCAACGTCTACGTCGCCTCCGACGGCGGCATGGTGGTGATCGCCGCGAACCAGGACACCGTGTTCCGGCGGCTGGCCGAGGCGATGGCGCAGCCGGAACTGGCCACCGACCCGCGGTTCACCGGCCACACCGACCGCGGCCGGCACCAGCGCGAGCTGGACGAGCTGATCGCCAAGTGGTGCGCCGGATACGCCGGGGACGAACTGCTGGAACTGCTGCACCGCCACGGCGTCCCCGCCGGCCGGATCTACACCGCCAAGGAGATGCTCACCGACCCGCACTTCACCGCCCGGGAGGCGATCGTCCGGCTGGAGCACCCGGACCTCGGCGAGTTCCCGATGCAGAACGTCGTGCCGAAGCTGACCGCGACGCCCGGCGGCATCCGCCGGGTCGGGCCCGAGCTGGGCGAACACACCGACGAGGTGCTCCGCGACGTCGCCGGACTCGACGGCGACGAGATCTCCCGCCTGCGCGCCGCGGGCGTCGTCTGAGCCCTGGCCCACCCCACCCACCACCACGGAAGGAACCTCTCATGGACAACTTCACCAAGACGTCGGTCACGATCGGCGCCGCCCAGCGGATCCTCGCCGCCGCGATCGCCAAGGCCGAGCAGATGACACTGCCCTGCGTCATCGCCGTCGTCGACGAGAGCGGCGTGCTGAAGGCGTTCGCCCGGATGGACGGCGCCGCGCTGCTGTCGGTGCAGGTCGCGCAGGACAAGGCGTACACGGCGGCGGGCTTCGGCATGCCCACCGACGGCTGGTACGACTTCATCAAGGACGACGCGCCGCTGGCCACCGGTGCGACCACCGGCATCGACCGGCTCGTCGTCTTCGGCGGCGGCTACCCGATCACCGCCGACGGCGCGGTGATCGGCGGCATCGGGGTCAGCGGCGGCCACTACACGCAGGACATGGAGGTCGCGCGCGCCGGCCTGGAGGCCGTGGCCTGATGCGCCGGCACCGGACTCGGGGGACCGCCGCAGCGGCGGTCCCCCGCCCCGGTTCACCCGACGCCGGCCAGCCAGGACTCGTAGTCCAGCGCGGCAGTCAGCTCCGGCCGGTCCCGGCCGCGCAGCGCGCGGGCCAGCGCGGACGCCGTGCCCGCGCCGATCGCGCCGACCCGTGCGGCGAGCGCGGCCCCGGCGTCCGGGTCGGCGGACACGGACCCGACCAGGCCGTGCCGCAGCGCCTCCTCGGCGTCGAGCGTGGCGCCGGTCCAGGCCAGGTGTGCCAGCACGCCGGTGCCGGCGACACCGGCGAGCAGCCGTCCGGCGCCGCCGGCCAGGAACGCCGCGGGCGAGCCGGTGCCGAACGTGGCGGTGGGCGCGGCGACGCGCAGGTCCGCCGCGAGCGCCAGGCCGAGCCCGAGGCCGCGTACCGCGCCGTCGACGTGGACGATCACCGGGCCGGGCGCTGCGTGCATCCGCAGCACCAGCTCGTGCAGCTGTCCGCGTACCACCGGCTGGGCCAGGTCGTCCGGCTCGTGCCGCCAGGCGTCGCCCTCCACGCGGATCAGCAGCGGCTCCCCCGGCGTACGGGCGTGGCGCTTGAGCGCGTCGAGCAGGTCGGCGCGGGCGGCCGGGCCGAGCCGTTCGCCGGCGCCCGGGTCGGTGGCCTCGTGTACCTGCGTCACGTGTCTCTCCTATCTGCCGGTGAAGCGGGCCGGACGCTTCTCCAGGAACGCGTCGATGCCCTCGATGTGGTCGTCGGTGGACAGCAGCGTCAGCAGCAGCGAACGCTCGTGGGCGAGGCCGGCGGTCAGGCCGACCTCCTCGGCGGTACGCAGGGCCTGCTTGCCGAGGCGGGCCGCGACCGGGCTGCGGGCGGCGATCGAGGCGGCCAGCGCGATCCCCGCCTCGACCACCCGTTCGGCGGGCACCACCTGGCTGACCAGGCCCATCCGCTGCGCGGTCCAGGCGTCCACCAGCCGGCCACCCAGCACCAGTTCGGCGGCCCGGAACCGGCCGGCGACACGCGCCCAGCGCTGGGTGCCGCCGGCGCCGGGGATGATGCCGAGGTTGATCTCCGGCTGGCCGAACACGGCGGAGTCGGCGGCGACCACCGCGTCACACGTCATGGCCAGCTCACACCCGCCACCCAGGACGTATCCGGCGACCGCGGCGACGGCCGGCTTGCCGAAGCGGGCGAACCGGTTCCAGCACTCCAGCCGCTCGGAGAGCAGGTAGTCGGCCGGGGACGTCCGGCGCAGTTCGCGGATGTCGGCGCCGGCGGCGAACAGCCGCGGGCCGCCGGTCAGTACCAGCACCCGTACCTCCGGGTCGGCCTCGGCCCGGTCCATCGCCGCGGCGAGCGCGCGCAGGACGTCGGCGCTGAGCGCGTTGCGTGTCTGCGGCCGGTCGATGGTGGCGACCGCCACCGCGTCGTGTACCGCGTAACCGACGGGTTCCACGGATCACCTCCCTGTCGTCCGCATCAGGCGAACATACTCGCGGGTATGTCGTCAAGATCCGCGCTGCCGTCGCAGGATGCCCGGCTTTACAAGGGAAAACAGCATCCGGGATGCGCTTGACACCGACAACAAGCACCGCCTAGACATCTCGACATACGCAGCGGTATGGCGCGGCGCGCAACGACCGGCCCGCGCCGGAGAACCGGGAGGCACCACGTGTCCGTGATCTGGGAGCCACGCCTGGACGACGAGGGACGCCACTGGCGCGACCTCGCCCGGGACGTGGCGGCGCGCCACTTCGCGCCGCTGGCCGAGGAACTCGACAGGGAGCAGCGCTACCCGTGGGAGAGCGTTCGGGTGCTCGTCGAGGAGGGGCTGGCCGGGCTGCTCGTGGAGCGCGAGCACGGCGGGCGGGGCGCGTCGTTCGTCACCGCCTGCGCGGTCATCGAGGAGGTCTCCCGCGCCTGCCCGTCGACCGGCGCGATCCTCACCGCGTACGCGCTGGGCGCCACCCCGCTGGTGCTGGCCGGCACCCCCGAACAGCGCGAGCGCTACCTGGGCGGTCTGGCCCGGGGCGAGGCGATCAGCTTCGCGCTGACCGAGGAGGGCGCCGGCAGCGACGCCGCCCGGATCCGCACCACCGCCGAGCGTGAGGGCGCAGGCTGGCGGCTGCGCGGCGAGAAGATCTACATCGGCAACGGCGGCGCATCGCGGTACTACGTGGTCTTCGCGCTCACCGACCCGCAGGCCGGCACCCGCGGCATCACCGCGTTCCTGGTGGACAAGGACGCCGACGGCGTGGTCATCGACAGGTACGAGGACAAGATGGGCATCCGCGGGACGCTCACCAGCAACCTCAAGCTGGACACCTGGGTGCCCGACGGCGACGTGCTCGGCGACCTCAACCGGGGCATGCGGCTGGCCATGCAGACGCTGTCCGCCGGGCGGATCAGCGTCGCGGCCCAGTCGCTCGGCGTCGCCCTGGCCGGCTTCGACGTCGCGTCGCGGGAGGCGACCCGGCGGGAGACGTTCGGCCGGCCGATCATCGACAACCAGGGCATCTCGTTCCCGCTGGCGGACGTCGCCACCGGCATCACCGCCGCCCGGATGATCACCTTCGAGGCGGCCCGGACGCACCAGGAGGGCGGCGACGTCGGCATCCTCGGCGCGATGGCCAAGCTGTACGCCAGCGAGGTCGCGCACCGCGCGGTCGACACCGCGGTGCAGGTGTTCGGCGGCGACGGCTTCTGCAAGCCCTGCCCGGCCGAGCGGCTCTACCGGGACCAGCGGATCCTGGAGATCTACGAGGGCACCTCGGAGATCCAGCGGCTGGTGCTGGGCCGGGCGATCAAGGCGTCGGTGGCGGCATGAGCGCGCCCTGGCGGCTGCGCGTCGACTGGCCCGCGTCCGGCCCGACCCGGGTGTTCGACCTGGCGCAGCAGATGTACACAGGCATCCCGCACCACCCGAACCACCCGCCGTACAGCTTCACGCTGACCAAGCGGCACGGCGAGATCATGTACCCGGACGGCGTCTCCGCCGCCGCCGAGATGATCACCACGGGCGGGCACGTGGGCACCCACGTCGACGGCCTCGCCCACGTCTCCCGGCTCGGCAAGGTGTACGGCGGCGTGGACGTCACCGCGAGCCAGTCGTACGCCGGCGGGGTGCCGGACGTGTCGGTGCACGAGCTGCCGCCGATGCTGGCGGCCGGTCACCTGGTGGACGCGACAGTCGCGCTCGGCCGGCCGCTGACACCCGCCGACGGCGTCGGCGCGGAGCTGTTCGAGCGCTGGTTCGCCGACCGGCCCCGCCCCCGCCCCGGTGCCGTGGTGCTGGTGCGCACCGGCTGGGACGAGAAGTGGACGGACAACGCCGCGTACCTCGGTGTCGCCACCGGCGCACCCGGCGTGGACGTCAGCGGCGCGCGCTGGCTCACCGACCACGGCGTGGTGGCGGCAGGCGCGGACACCATCGCGTTCGAGCACATGCCCAGCCCCGCGCTCGCGGTGCACTGCCACCTGCTCGTCGACCACGGCGTACCGATCATGGAGGCGATGAACCTCGCGCCGCTGGCTGCCGAGGAGGTCTGGGACTTCTTCTTCATCGCCGCCCCGCTGTCCATCCGCGGCGGCACCGGATCACCGATCCGCCCGCTCGCCGTCGTACCCGACACCACCGCACCGGAGACCACCGCATGACCGCCGACGACGACGCCACCGCGCGCCCGGCCGCCCCCGGCCGGCGGGACATCCTGGAAGCAGCCGCCACCGCGTTCACCCGCAACGGGTACGCGGCCACCACCATCGACGACATCGCCCGCGAGATGGGCGCCACGAAGGGGCGCGTCTACCACTACTACCGGGCGAAGGCGGACGTCTTCCTGGACATCGTCACCACCGGTATGCAGGAGCTGATCGACGGCATCGAACCGATCGCCGGCAACGGCGGCCTCGACCCGGCCACCCGGCTCTGGCGGATGGCGCACCACCACGCCGGGCTGATGATGACCCGCAACTCGTTCCAGCGGGTGGCGATGCGCGCGGTCGAGATGCGCCGCCTCGGTGAGGCCCCGGCCCAGCAGCAGGCGTTGGAGACCGTGATCGCCATGCGCGACCGGTACGAGCAGATCTTCGCCGACGTCATCGACGAGGGCCGGCAGGCCGGGGTGTTCCGCGAGGTGGACAGCCGGCTGGCCACCAAGCCGCTGCTCGGCGCGCTGAACTGGATCAGCCTCTGGTACGACCCGCAGCGCGGCGACTACAACACCCGTCAGCGGCTCGCCGACGAGTACGCCGACTTCATCGTCGGCGGGCTGCGCCGGAGCCCGCGATGACCGGGCCGTTCTCCGCGCGCCACTGGCACGAGGCCGAGACGTGGCCGCGCGAGCGGCTGGCCGCGTACCAGCTCACCCGCCTGAAGGCGCAGCTGTCCTACGTGTACGCTGCCAGCGACTTCTACCGCACCCGGTGGAACGCGCTCGGCTTCCACCCGGGCGACGTCCGGGACCTGGCCGACCTGCGCCGCCTGCCGCTGGTCGGCAAGGCCGACTACGTGGCCGATCTGGCCGCCCACCCGCCGTGGGGCAGCGCCGTCGCCGCGCCGGTGGCCGACCGCCGCCGGGTGCACTTCTCCTCCGGCACCACCTCGAACCCGACCCCGGTGCTGTGGACCGCGCACGACCTGGACCGTTGGGCCGACCTGTACGCGCGGGCCGCGTACAGCCAGGGCGTGCGGGACACCGACGTCTACCAGTGCCTGTTCAGCTACGCCTGGTTCGTCGGCGGGCTCGGCGCCACGGCGGGCTACCAGCGCATCGGCGTGACGCTGCTGCCCGCCGGGTCCGGCGACACCCAGCGTCAGATCGACACCATCTTCCGGTACGGCACCACAGCCGTCGGCGGCACGCCGTCGTTCATGCTGCACCTGGCCGAGACGGCGGAACGGGCCGGCACGCCGCTGCGCGACTCACCGGTGCGGCGGATCCAGGTCGGCGGCGAACCGGGCGCCGGGGTGCCGGCCACCCGCGCGCACATCGAGCAGCGGTGGGGCGCGAAGTGCTTCGACGGCTACGGCAGCCTGGAGTTCCAGCCGATCGCCTGGGAGTGCGAGGAACAGGCCGGCGGCCACCTGGCCGAGGACTTCGCGTACGCCGAGGTGCTCGACCCGTACACCCACGAGCCGGTGCCCGACGGCACCCCCGGCCTGCTGGTGCTCACCCACCTGGACAAGCGGGCGAGCCCGCTGGTGCGGTGGGCGACCGGCGACGTGGTGGTCCGCGACAGCACGGCCTGCCCGTGCGGGCGCACGCTCGCCCGGCTGCCCGGCGGCGTCGTCGGCCGGGCCGACGACATGCTGGTGGTACGCGGGGTCAACCTGTTCCCCTCCGCCGTCGAGCAGGTCGTCCGCGCCACGCCCGGCACCTGCGGCGAATACCTCATCCTCCTCGACGAGGACGTCACCGACCCGGCGACCGGCTACCTCACCGGCATCAAGCTGCGCGTCGAGGTGACCGGGGACGACAAGCGGGTGGCCCGCGAGCTGGCGCACGCCGTGCGCGCCGAGCTGACGGTGCGCGCGGTGGTGGAGACCGTCCCCGAGGGCACGCTGCCGCGCAGCACCCACAAGAGCAAGCGCGTCGTACGCGCCGACCGAGAGGCTCCGTGATGGACAGGCAAGCGTTCCTGGTCGGCGCCGTGCGCACCCCGCACGGCCGGTACGGCGGCGCGCTGCGCGACGTACGGGTGGTGCGCCTGGGCGGGCTGGCCGGCGCCGAGGCGCTGACGCGGGCCGGGGTGCCCGCCGAGGCGGTGGACGAGACGGTGGTCGCCAACTGCCGCCAGGCCGGCAACGGCCCGAACCCGGGTCGGCAGATCTCGCTCGCGGCGGGCGTGCCGGTGCCGGTGCCGGCCCAGACGATCAACATGGCGTGCGCCTCCGGCCTCAAGGCGGTGCAGCTCGCCCACCGGTCGGTGCTGGCCGGCGAGGCCGACGTGGCGCTCGCGGTGGCCGCGGAGAGCATGAGCACGATGCCCTACCTGGCGCCGTACACGCTGCGCTGGGACGGGGTGCGGCGCGGCGACGTCCTGCTCCAGGACGGCTGGCGCGACGGCGGCACCGACCCGATCTGCGGCATGAGCATGGGCGAGACCGCGGAGAAGGTGGCCCGTGAGTTCGGGGTGTCCCGCGCCGACCAGGACGCCTGGTCGGCGCGCAGCCACCAGCGGCTGGCCCGGGCCTGGGAGTCCGGCGCGGCGGCGCGGGAGGTGCTGCCGCTGGACGAGCTGGACCGCGACGAGACGGTACGCCCCGACACCACACCGGACCGGCTCGCCCGGCTGCGTCCGTCCTTCACCGACGGCGGCACGGTCACCGCGGGCAACGCCAGCCAGATGGCCGACGGCGCCGCGGCGGTCGTGGTGGCGAGCGGCGAGGCGGTACGGCGGCACGGGCTGACCCCGCTGGGCCGGATCGTCGGGTTCGCGGCGGTCGGCGTGGACCCGACGATGATGGGCGTCGGACCGGCCGAGGCCATCCCGCTCGCGCTGCGCCGGGCCGGGCTGACCGTCGGCGACGTGGACCTGTTCGAGATCAACGAGGCGTTCGCGGCGCAGATCGTGCAGAACGTCCGCGCGCTCGGCCTGGACGAGGAGCGGGTGAACGTCAACGGCGGCGGAATCGCCCTCGGTCACCCGACCGGCCAGAGCGGCGCCCGGCTGGTCGTCTCGCTGCTGCACGAGCTGGCCCGCCGCGACGGCCGATACGGCGTGGCGAGCCTGTGCGTCGGCGGCGGGCAGGGCATCGCCGCCGTGATCGAGCGGGTGACCCGGTGATCGCCGTCGTGGTCGGCCTGGGCCCGATGGGCCGGGGCATCGCACAGGTCCTCGCCGCGGCGGGGCACACCGTCCGGGTCGTCGACGCCACCGCCGAGCTGGGCCGCGCCGGCCTGGAGCGGATCCGCGCCGACGGCGCGACCGGCGACCTCGACGCCGCCGCCGACGTCGAGACCGCGCTCGCCGGGGCGGACGTGCTGGTCGAGGCGATCCTGGAGGACATGGCAGCCAAGCGCGACCTGCTCGCCCGGGTCGCCGCCGCGGGCGGCCCGGACCTGCTCGTCGCCTCGAACACCTCGTCGCTGAGCGTCAACGAGATGGGCCGCGCGTTCGGCGCCCCGAAACGCCTGCTCGGCCTGCACTTCTTCAACCCGCCCACCCGGATGCGCCTGGTGGAGGTGATCGTCGGCGCGGCCACCGACGCGACGACGGTGCGGCGGGCGCTGGCGCTCGTGGAGTCGCTCGGCAAGACCGCCGTGGTGTGCCGGGACTCGCCGAACTTCATCGTCAACCGGATCTGCCGGCCGCTGTACTACGAGGCGCAGCTCCTCCTGGCGCAGGGCGTCGAGGCGGCGGTGGTGGACGCGGTCGCCCGGGGCGCGCTCGGGCACCCGATGGGACCGCTGCAACTGCTCGACTTCACCGGGCTGCACACCCACCTGGCATCCTCGGAGACCGCGCTGCGCGAGTTCGGCGACCCCCGCTACCGGCCCATCCCCCAGGTGCGCGGCCTGGTCCGGGCCGGCCTGACCGGCAAGGCGGCCGGCCGCGGCTTCTACGACTACGCCACCGAGTCGCCGCGCGACGCCAACGCCCGGGTGGTCCGGCAGCCGGGGCAACCGAACGGCCCGGCGGCCCCCGTGGTCAGCCTCGGCGCGCCGACCCCGCAGCGGGTGTCGGAGCTGGCCGGGCTGGCGGCCCGGCAGAACGTGGTGCTGGACAGCTCGGACGCCGGCTGGGCCGACGTGCTTCCCCCGGAGGTCGGCTGGATCCGGCTGCACCGGCGCGCCGACGACGCCGTGTTCGCCGAGGTCGTCGAGGACCCGGTAGCGGGCATCACCGTCCCCGCCTTCGTCGACCGGCTGCTGGATCACCTCGGCGCGCCGTCGGTGCGGGTGCCGGCGCTGCCCGGCCTGGTCGGCGACCGGCTCGCCCACTGCCTGGTGAACGAGGCGGCCACGGTGGTCGAGGAGGGCACCGCCACCGCCGAGGACGTGGACGTGGCGTTGCGCCTGGCGATGAACCATCCGCGTGGGCCGTTCGAGACGCTGCGGTCCGCCGGGGCGGGGACGGTGTACGAGGCCCTGCGGTCGATGGCTGACGCGTTCGGCGACCCCCGCTACCGGCCGGCGCAACTGCTGCGGCGGCAGGCGATCGGCGAGGCGAGGGCCGCCCGGTGACGCGGGACGACGACAGCGACGTGCGCGTGCTGCGCCCGGGTGTGCTCGCCGGACGGCACGCGGTGGTCACCGGCGCCGGCAGCGGCATCGGCCGGGCGGTGGCGGTACGCCTGGTCGAGCTGGGCGCCCACGTCACCGGACTGGGCCGGCACGCCGACACGCTCGCCGCCACCGGAGAGCTGGCCAACGGCGGGGCGGCCACCGGCGAGGCCGCCGGCGGGGACGGCCGATACGCGTACGCGGTCTGCGACGTCCGCGACCACACCCGTACCGCCGCCACCGTCGCCGAGGTGGGCGACGCCCACGGGATCGACCTGCTGGTGAACAACGCCGGCGGGCAGTTCTTCGCCCCCGCCGCGCGGATCTCGGCGCGCGGCTGGGCCGCGGTGGTCGACCTGAACCTCACAAGCGTCTTCCACCTCACCACCGCCGCGTACCCGTACCTGCGGCGCAGCCGCGGCGCGGTGGTGAACATGTCGCTGTCCGGGGTGGAACGCGGCGGGCAGGGCATGGCGCACGCGGTCGCGGCCCGCGCCGGCGTGCTCGGGCTGACCCGCACGCTGGCCCTGGAGTGGGCCGCCGACGGCATCCGGCTCAACTGCCTCGGGCCGGGTACGGTGCTCACCGCCGCGCTCGACGCGGAGGCGGACCGGCACGTGCGGGACAACCTGGTGGACCGGGCCACGCCGCTGCGCCGCCCGACACGCGCCGAGGAGGTCGCCGAGCTGGTGGCGTTCCTGGCCGGCCCGGCCGCCGCCATGATGACCGGTCAGCTCGTCCAGCTCGACGGAGGCGCGCACCTGGGCCCGGGGCTGCACATGCTGGCAGAGGCGTACCGGTGAGCCGCGCCCTCGCCGACGCCGTCGCCGAGCACGTCGGCCCCGGCCGGCGGGTCTACCTGGGCAACTTCGGCGCGCAACTGTTCGCCGTGGGTCACGAGATGATCCGGCAGCGGATCCGGGACGTGGACGTCGTGATCGCCTCCGGCGGGCTGCTGATGGACCAGCTGCTCGGCGCGGGGGTGCTGCGCTCGGCCACGTACGGCCACTGCTGGAGCCCGGTCGGCCCGGCGCCGGCTTGGAACTTCCGGCGGGCCGCGCAGGACGGCGACGCCCGCGTCACGCTGCACGAGCTGAGCCTCGGGCTGCTCACCGCCGCGCTCACCGCCGGCGCCTGGCGGGTGCCGTTCATGCCGGTGCCGGACCTGCCCGGCACCGGCTACCTGGACGAGGACTGGAGCCGGGGCCGGCTGTCCCGGGTGGACTCGGCGTTCGGGGCGGCCCGGGTGGTCCGGGCCGAGCGGCCCGACGTGGCGTTCGTGCACGTGGACCTGGCTGACGAAGACGGCAACGGGGTGATCCGCGGTCCGCTGGGTGAGGTGCTCGTCGCCGCCCAGGCGGCCCGCCGCACGGTGCTCGTCGCCGAGGAGGTCACCGACGCCGAGACGGTACGCGCCGCCGGGATCAGCATCCCCGGGCTGCTCGTCGACACGGTGGTCGAACACCCCGGCGCGGTACGCCCCGACGGCGCGGTCGGCCGGTACCCGCGGGACGTGCGGGCGTACGAGCGGTACGCCCGCTGCTCGGCCACCGTTGACGGTTTCCGGCGGTGGCTGGCCGAGGAGGTGCGGTGAGCACCGCGGACTTCCTGGTCCGGGCGGCGCGCGAGTTCCGGCGCGGCGGCTGGGTGTTCACCGGCTTCCACTGGCCGGTGCTCGCCGGCCAGTGCGCGTACGCGCTGCCCGGCGAACCGTTCAGCCAGGTCTTCGAGGCCGGCGCCAGTGCGCACCGGCCCGGCGACGACGTGCCGACGAGCACCACCGACTACCCGGCGTACGCCGGCGGGTTCGGCTGGCTGGGCGGCACCGCCGACGTGCTGCTGGCGATGGGACACCGGTTCGACCGGGTGGTGCTCGACGCCGGCAACGTCGACCTGCGCGGCCGGATCAACTCGTCGTACCTGGGCCCCCGGGAGCGGCCCACGGTACGGCTACCAGGTGGCGGCGGCGCGGCCGACATCGCGGCGGCGGCACGGGAACTGGTGCTGCTGCACGGCGCCCGGGATCCGCGCCGGATCGTGCGGGCGGTCGAGCACGTGACCGCCGCGCCCGCGCCGGACGCGCTGGTGCGGCTGCACACCCGGTGGGGCGTGGTGCGGCTGGGCGCCGATCCCCGGCTGGAGGAGGTCACCGCGGACGGCGAGGTGCTGCGCGCCCACCTGGCCGCGCTCGGCGTACCGGTCGACGGCGCGGTGCCCCGGCCGCCGGTCGGCACCGCCGAACGCGCCGCGGCCGTGGACGTGCTGCGGCGGGCCGCCGTACGCGGCTACTCAGTGGCGAAGGGAACGGACAGAGGATGACTGACGACGATCTCGGTGAGCTGCGCCGGCAGGTGCGGAGCCTGGTCGGCGAGTGGCGCGACGGCGACCGGTTCCGACCGGTGTGCGACGCGTGGCTGCGCTCGTACGACACGGAGTTCAGCCGCGCGCTGGCGGACCGGGGCTGGATCGGCCTGACCTGGCCGCGCGAGTACGGCGGGCAGGCCCGCTCGAACCGGGCCCGGCTGGTGGTCACCGAGGAGCTGCTGCGCGCCGGGGCGCCGGTGGCCGCACACTGGATCGCGGACCGGCAGATCGGCCCGGCCGTCCTGCGGTACGGCTCCCCCACGCTGCGCGAGCGGTACCTGGCGGCGATCGCCGCCGGGAAGGTGACGTTCTGCCTCGGCATGAGCGAGACCGAGTCCGGCAGCGACCTCGCCTCGGTGCGTACCACCGCCCGCCCGGACGGCGACGGCTGGCGGCTCACCGGCGGCAAGATCTGGACCAGCCACGCCCACCGGTCCACGCACGCGTACGTGCTGTGCCGCACCGGCACCGGCGGCGACCGGCACGAGGGCCTGACCGAGCTGATCGTGGACATGTCCGCGCCCGGCGTGACCGTCCGGCCGATCGTCGACCTGCGCGGCGAGCACCACTTCAACGAGGTCCTCTTCGACGACGTGCACGTGCCCGGCGACCACGTGCTGGGCACCGCCGGCAACGGCTGGACGCAGGTCACCGAGCAGTTGTCCTTCGAGCGCGGCGGGATGGAGCGGGTGCTGAGCACGTACCCGCTGCTGGCCGCCACCGTCGACGCGTGCGCCGCGCGGCGGGACGCGGACGCCGCGCTGGGCGAGGCGCTGGCCCGGCTGGCCGGGCTGCGCGGCCTGGCCTGGCGGATCGCCGGTGAGCTGGACGCCGGGCAGGCCCCGGTGCACGCGGCGGCGGTGCTGAAGGACCTGGGCACCGAGTTCGAGGCCGACGTCAACGAGATCGCCCGTGCCGTGCTCGACGTCGAGCCCGACCCCGACGGCGACGGACCGGCCGGGTTGCTCGCGCAGGGGCTGCTGGCCGCGCCGGGCTTCTCCATCCGCGGCGGCACCACCGAGGTGTTGCGCACCATCATCGCCAAGGGTGCCGCCCAGGCGCCCCGGCACGGCGGCGACGAGCTGCGGGAACTTGCCGACGACGTGCTCGGCGGGCACGGCGGCGACCCGGAGGGCCTGCCCGCGCTCTGGTCCACGGTGCACCGGCTGGGCTGGACCGGCGTGTCGGTGCCGGAGGGCGCGGGCGGCTCGGGCGGCACGCTGACCGACCTGGCGGCGCTCGTACGCGGGCTGGGCCGCCACGGCGTCTCCCTGCCGCTGGCCGAGACCGTGCTGGCCGCCCGGCAGCTCGCCGCCGCCGGTCGCGGCCTGCCCGACGGCGTCGCCACGGTGGTCACCGGCGACGGGCTCGCGGTGACCGGCGGGCGGCTGCGCGGCACCGCCGCCCGCGTGCCGTGGGCCGCCGCCGCGCGGACACTGCTGGTGTACGCGGGCGACGACGCGTTCGTGGTGCCCGCCGACCACCCCGGCGTGCGGGTCACCCCCGGCCGCAACCTGGCCGCCGAGCCACGCGACGACATGACGCTCGACGTGCCGGTCACCGACGGCGTGCGGCTCACCGGCGTCGCGCCCGCCGCGACGGTACGCGCCGAGGCGGCGGTGCTGACCGCCGCCGCGCTCACCGGCGCGCTGGAGACCGCTGTGGAGCACACCCGGCAGCACGTGACGACGCGGGAGCAGTTCGGCCGGCCGCTGCTGGCGTTCCAGGCGGTCGGCCAGACGCTGGCCCGGATGACCGCGCACACGCTGCTGGCCGGCACCGCGCTGGACGCCGCGCTGGCCGGCCCGGACCCGCTGCGGGCGGCCGCCGCGCGGGTGCTCACCGGCCGGGCCGCGACCCTGGTGGCGCGCGGTGCGCACCAACTGCACGGGGCGATGGGCGTGACCCGCGAGCACCCGCTGCACCTGTCCACCCGCAGGCTCTGGTCCTGGCGGGACGAGAACGGCACCCAGCGGTTCTGGGCCGCCACGCTCGGCGCGGCGCTGGTGCCGCGCGGCAGCGCAGGCGTCTGGTCCTGGCTGACCGAGCAGGAGGATGAGTCATGAGCAAAGTGGAACTGCACAACGCGGACGGGCGCTGGACGCTCACGCTGAACGACCCGGACCGGCGCAACGCCATCGACGCGGAGATGCGCGACGCGCTCGGCGACGCGATCGCCGAGGTTGCGGCCGACCGGCACGCCCGCACGCTCGTGGTCACCGGCGCGGGTACGGCGTTCTGCGCCGGCGCCGACCTGCCCGCCATGTTCGGCGAGCCCGGCCGCAGCGTCGCGGAGATCCGCGCCGACCTGCACCGCGTCTACGACAGCTTCCTGCGGGTACTGGCGCTGCCGATCCCGACGATCGCCGCCGTGCAGGGACCGGCGGTGGGCGCCGGGCTGAACCTGGCGCTCGCGTGCGACACCCGGATCGTCGGGCCGAAGGCGAAGCTGATCGCCTCGTTCACGAAGCTCGGCCTGCACCCCGGCGGGGGCTGCACCTGGTTCCTCACCCGGGCGCTCGGCCCGGAACGCGCCCTGCAACTGCTGCTCGACGGCGGGAGCGTGGACGGCCCCGAGGCGGTACGCGTCGGGCTCGCCGCGACGCTCGCGGACGACCCGCTGGCCGCCGCGCACGAGCGCGCCGAACGGTGGGCGGCGCTGGACCCGGCGCTGGCCCGGGACATCAAGACGTCGGTGCGCACCGCGGAGACGGCCGGTTTCGCCGCCGCCCTGGAGTTCGAGTCGTGGGCGCAGGCGTCCTCGGCGACCGGGCCGGCGATCCAGGAGGCGGTAGCCGCGTTCCGCAGGTGATCCGGCCGCACCGGACCGGGCGGGGCGCACCGCTGCGCCCCGCCCGGCGGCGTTCCACGGTGGTGGCGGTCAGACCGCGGCGGGCTGGGCCTCAGTGGCCAGGGCGAGCGCGCCGAGCAGCGCGGCGTCCTGCGCGAAGTCCGACAGCACGACCTCCGGCGGGTACGGCAGCGTGTGCGTGAGCCGTTCGGTCAGCAACTCCCGCACCAGGTCGTTGCCGGCGACGCTGCCGACCAGCACGATCCGCTGCGGGTCGAGCAGCAGGCAGCAGGTGACCAGCTGGCGGGCCAGTTCGTCGACGCGCAGGCGGAGCTGCTCGCGTACCGGGCCGGGCTGCTCCGCGGCGGCGCACAGGCCGGCCGCCCGGCCGTCGACGCCGAGGCGCTGCGCCAGCTCGTCGAGGGCCCGGCCGGAGAACGTCGCCTCCAGCATCGGTTCCAGCCGGGGCGGCCAGCTGAGGTCGGTCAGTCCGTAGGCGATCTCGCCGGCCGCGCCGTGGCGGCCCGGCAGCACCTCGCCGTTCACCGTCACCGCCGCGGCCACCCCGGTGCCGAGCCCGACGACGAGTCCCGGATCGGCGTCGCGCAGCGCACCGAGCCGCAACTCGGCGTGGGCCGCCGCCTTCAGGTCGTTCGTCACCCGCACGTGCGCCAGGTTCAGGTGGGCGCGGACCGCCTCGGCCAGCCGCAACTGCTCCCAGCCGGGCACGTTCGGCGCCAGTTCGATGCCGTCGTCGTGGACGACGCCGGGCGAGGCGATGCCCGCCGCGACGATCGTGCCGCCGGTCTGCTCGGCGAGTTCGCACGCCCGGTCCAGGGCCCGGGAGAGGGCCTGCTGCGCGCCCTGCTCGGCGATCGTGGGCAGGCGCTCGGAGACGAGCAGCCGGCCGTCGGTGTCGCCCACGCCGATGGCCATCTTGGTGCCGCCGAAGTCGATGCCGAGCAGGCGCGGATTTGCCGGTCGTTCCATGGTGATGTCAGATCGCCCTTCGGGCCGTCGGTCCAGATCACGTGGTCGCCGCGACACGACGTCCGCGACCACGGCCAGCTGCGTCTGCCGCCCCGTCACGGGCCTACCCTCGCCGCGACCGCCTCGGCGAGAGCCGCGTCGGCACGGGTCAGCCGCTCGCGCAACGCCTGCGCCCGCTCCTGCACCGCGTCGAGCATTGTAGACAGTCGTCCGACCTGGTCCCGGACGGCCGCCTCGCCGGGGCCGTCGGCCTGGGCGCGGCGCAGCACGAGTTCGGGGCGGACCGCGGCGGCCAGCAGGTCCCGTACCGCGGCGTCGTCGAGCGCCAGGCCGAGGTCGGCGGCGGTGGACCGGACCAGTTCCTCGGTCCAGGTCGCCGGCGCGCCGCCGCGGACCAGCCGGCCGAGCAGCGAGTGGGCGCCCCGGAACGGCACGCCGTGGCGGGCCAGCGCGTCGGCCGCCGCGGTGGTGGTGGCGCCGGAGGCGACGATCTCCTCGCCGGACGGCGGGCGCTGCGGATCCAGCTTCTCGATCAGGCCACCGAGCAGGGAGAAGAAGCGGTACGCCCGGTCGTCGCCCTCCCAGAGCCGGGACTGCACGTCGGTGGTGGCGTTGTTCGAGTCCTCCCACCAGGCGGCGCCCACGTTGTTGAGCACGCTCGCCGCGTCGGCCGCGGCGGCGCCGGCCATCGAGACGAGGTGTTCCAGCACCACCGGGTTGCGCTTCTGCGGCATGATGCTGCTGCCCTGGGTGAACTCGCCGGGCGTGACCACCCAGCCCCAGCTCAGCCAGTCCATCAGGGTGCGGGCGAGCCGGGCGCCGGTGGCGAGCGCCTGCGCGTTGAGCGTGGCGACCCGGACCAGGTGGTCGGCGCCGGCCACCGCCTCGTACGAGTTGACGATGAGCTGGTCGAAGCCGAGCAGGTCGGCCAGCCGGCGCGGCGAGATGTCCAGGTCGGTGCCGGCGAAGGCGCAGGAGCCCAGCGGCGAGCGGTTCATCTCGTCCAGCAGGCCGGCGTACGCGGCGGCCTCGCCGGCGAGCGCCTCGGCGTAGCCGGCGAAGACGTGCCCGATGCTTGTCGGCTGGGCCGGGCGGCGGTGCGTGTAGCCGGTGATCACCACGTCGGCGTGCCGGTCCGCGCGGTCCAGCACGGTACGGCCGGTGGCCAGCAGGGCGTCGAGCACCTGGAGCAACTGGTCACGCAGCACCATCCGGAAGACGCCGGCGTCGAGGTCGTTGCGGCTGCGCGCGAGCTGCACGCTGAGCTGCGACACCTCGATGCCGGCCGCGGCGGCGAGGCGCTTCTCCAGCGTGTAGTAGACGTCCTCGACGCTGCCGTCGTACTCCAGTTCCTCGGGCCGGTCACCGGTGAGGGTGACCAGGCCGCGCAGCATCGTCGCGGCGGCCTCGTCGGAGATCAGTCCCTGCTCGGCGAGCATGACGACGTGGGCCTTGCTGGCCGTGACCATCGCCGGGTAGAGGTTGGCGACGTGGTGGTCGAACACGACGCGCAGGTGGTGCTGTTGGTAGACGGTCAGTGACGGGCTCATGGAGGCCTCCCGAGGTGGTGCGTGGTCCTGGGGCGTGACTGTCATCCGGTCGGCTGGTCGGGCCGGTCGGCGCCGGGCGGCCCCGGCAGCGGCGCGGCGAGCCACGCCCCGACCAGCTCGCGCAGGCGGGCGCCGGCGGTGGCGCGGATCCGGCCGCCGGCCTCCTCACCTGCCAGCGAGACGTGGCCCGACCAGCCCTGCCAGGGGTCGGGGCGCGACTCCACCAGCACGTACGGGTACGGGGTGGGCAGTTTCGGCTTGGGCGGCAGGTCCGGCGCCGCGTCCAGGCGTACCGCGGCCGGGTCGAAGCCGAGCACCGCGGAACTCTCGTACGCGCCGCCGTGTCCCCGGGCCGGCAGCTCACCGAACATCTCGGTGGTCTCGTCCGGGCCGACGAGCTGGAACCAGTTCACCAGCATCATGCTGGCCCGGTGCCGGCCGGACACCCACTCCATCGCCGCGCGGACGGTGGACATGTTGGCGTCGTGCCCGTTGACCACGAGCACCCGGGTGAAGCCCGCCTCGACGATGCCGGCGAGCACGTCGGCGAGGTAGCCGACGGCGATCTCCGGCCGCAGCGCCACGGTGCCCGGCCACGGGCGGGTCTGGCCCGGGCAGGCGGCGTACGGCGTGGCCGGGAACAGCACCGCCCGGGCGGACCCGGTGGCCAGTTCCCCGGCGAAGCCCTCGGCCAGGATCAGGTCGGTTCCGATCGGCAGATGCGGACCGTGCCACTCGACCGCGCCGACCGGCAGCACCGCCAGGTCGGCCGCCTCGGTCACGGCGGCGAACGCGTGCCCGGGTACCCGGGTGACCGGGAGCAGCCCTCCCCCGGTCCGCCACCGCTCGATCAGTTCGTCCACTGCTCGGCCCTCCGGGTCGCGGTGCGGCTGCTCTCCAGCCGCCCGGAGAACCACATCACCACGAAGATGAGCAGCACCTGGAGCATGCCGTAGGCGGCCGCGGTGCCCAGCTCGAAGCTGTACATGCGGTTGTTGATGGCCACCGAGATCGGCACCGTCGACGAGGTGTAGATCAGCACCGAGGCGACGAACTCGCCGACGCCGTGCACGAACGCCAGCAGCGCGCCGGCGAGCACACCGGGCAGCATCAGCCGCACGGTGATCGTGTAGAAGGCGCGCAACCAGGAGGCGCCCAGGTTGCGGGCGGCGTCCTCCAGCGACGGGTCGATCAGCGCCAGCGTCGCCGAGCTGGACCGGAACACGATCGGCAGGAACCGCACGAAGTAGGCGAGCGGCAGGATCCAGAACGTGCCGACCAGCACCTGCCCGAAGCTGAACGCGTTGCCGGTGCTGAACGCCGAGATCAGGTTGATCGCCACGACCGTGCCGGGCAGCGCCCAGGCGATCATCACGGCCACGTCGAGCAGGCCGCGTCCGACGAACGTGAGCCGCCGCACCGCGTACGCGATGAGCACGCCGATCACCACACAGCCGACGACCGCCAGCAGGCTCATCTGCACCGAGTTCAGGATCGGCTCGAACGCCTTGGGGTCGGTGAAGATGGTGACGAAGTTCTCGAACGTGTACGTCGGCGGCAGCACCTCGGTGGTCCAGGACCGGTCCTCGGAGAACGCGACGAGCGCGATCGCGCCGACCGGGGCGAGCAGCACCAGCGTGGCCAGCACCGAGGCGAGCGGGGCGAGCCAGCGGCCGATCGGGTTGGTGATCTCCCGCCGGACCGCCGAGACACCCTTGGACTGCGACTGGTAGTTGCGCCGCCCCTCGTACCAGCGCATGGCCAGCAGGAAGATGATCGACACGATGCCGAGCACGGAGGCGTACGCCGAGGCCATCGGCAGGTCGCCGTTGGTGCGGTTGATGTAGATCTGCATCGTCATGGTCTGGCTGACGTTGAACAGCAGTGGCGCGGTGTAGGACGCCAGCGACGTCATGAAGACCAGCAGCGACGCCGAGATCAGCGCGGGGGTGAGCATCGGCAGCAGAACGGTGCGCCACACGCGTACCCGGCCCGCGCCGAGGTTGTACGCCGCCTCCTCGACCGACGGGTCCATCCCGGCCAGCGCCGCGGAGGCGGCCAGGTAGAAGAACGGATACATGGTGAACGTGTGCACCACGAGCACACCGGCGATGCCGTCGAAGGCCAGGACCGGCTTGTCGGTACCGAGCAGCGCCTGGAGGCCACGCGGCACGATGCCGATGTTGCTGTAGAGAAGCTGGAAGGACACGGCGCCGATCAGCGGCGGCAGGGCCGCCGGCACCAGGATGAACGCCTCGATGAGCCGCCGGCCGCGGAAGTGGAACCGCTTGAGCAGGAAGGCCATCGCCACGCCGACGATGCCGCAGAGCAGCACGCTCGCCGCGGAGATGAACAGCGAGGTGAACAGCGACTCGCGGGCCACCCCGGAGGAGGAGAGGAACTGGAGGTAGTTGTCGGTGCCGTTGGCGCTGACGCTCTCCCGGAAGGTGGCGAACATCGGCTGCACGACGAAGCCCCACAGCACCAGGACCAGCGGCAGCACCAGCAGGTAGGGGAACCACCGGGAGTTCGCCCCGCCGGCTAGGCGCCGGCCGAGGGCCGCCGCCCAGCCGGGGGCGGTCGGCGTCGCCGCGGTCACGGCTTGACCACCCAGAGCCGCTCCGGTACGAGCCGCAGGCCCACGACGTCGCCGAGCGCCATCCCGGCGGGCGCGTCGACCAGGGCGGCCATCACCTCGTCGCCGTCGACGTCGACGGTGACGTGGGTGGCCATGCCGGTGAACTCGACGTGGCTGACCCGGCCGCGCATGGCCGCCGTGTCGTCGTCGCCGCCGAGCGCGATGTGCTCGGGGCGGGCGGAGACCAGGGCGGTGTCGCCCTCGGTGAGCCCGTGTCCGGTGGGAGCACCCACCTCGATCGTGGCGCCGCCGGGCAGGCGTACCTGGACGCGCTGCTCCGTCGCGCCGGTCACCGGCAGGCTCAGCACGTTGCTGCGTCCGATGAACCGGGCCACGAACGCGTTCGCGGGCTGGTAGTAGACCTCGTGCGGGGTGCCGACCTGCTGGACCCGGCCGGACTCCATGACCGCGATCCGGTCCGACATCGCCATCGCCTCGGCCTGGTCGTGCGTGACGTAGATCGAGGTGGTGCCGCTCTCCCGCTGGATGCGCCGGATCTCGGCGCGGGTCTCCTCGCGCAGCTTCGCGTCGAGGTTCGACAGCGGCTCGTCGAGCAGCATGGTGCGGGGACGGATCACCAGGGCCCGCGCCAGCGCGACGCGCTGCTGCTGGCCGCCGGAGAGCGCGTCGATGCGCCGGTCACCGTACCCGGCGAGGTGCACCTGCTCGAGCGCCTCGGTGACCCGGCGGGCCTGGTCGGCGCGGGAGACCCGGCGGACCTTGAGCCCGTACGCGACGTTCTGCGCCACCGTCATGTGCGGGAACAGCGCGTAGTTCTGGAACACCATGCCGGTGTCCCGCTTGTTCGGCGTCCAGTGGGTGACGTCGTCGTCGCCGAAGTGGATGTGACCGGAGGTCGGGAAGTAGAAGCCGGCCACCATGCGCAGCGTCGTCGTCTTGCCACAACCGCTCGGCCCGAGCAGCGTGAAGAACTCGCCGGCCCCGATGGTGACGGTGACGTCATCGACCGCCGCGGAGTCGCTCGACTTGGCGAAGCGCTTACTGACCGCCGTCAGTCGGACATCGATCATTTCGTGGGTCCTTCCAGGACGAAGCCGGGCCGTGCCGGAGCACGGCCCGGTTCCGAGCGTCTTAGCCCTTGCCCTTGATCTGGGCGTTCCAGTGGGTGATCCAGGCGGTCTCGTTCTTGCCGATCACGTCCCAGTCGACGTCCATCGGCTTGAGGTCGAGCTTGGTCAGCCACTCGGGCTTCTCGGCGATCTCGACGGCGGGGATCTGGAAGTAGTCCTTTGCGAGGCTGGCCCGCAGCGAGTCGTCGAACAGGAACTCGAGGAACTTCTTCGCGCCCTCGCTGTTGCCGCCCTTGACCGCGGCCACACCGTCGACGAGCACCGGCGCGCCGGAGGCCGGCATCACGTAGCCGAACGGCATCTTCTCGTTGGCCTGCAGCAGGATGTCCTGGAGGTTCCAGGCACTGACCACGCCCTGCTCACGCGACATCTTCAGGTAGAGGTCGCTGGGGTTGGCGGCGTACTCGACGGTGTTGGCGTCGAGCTTGCGCAGCCAGTCGTAGCCGGGCTGCGGGTTGGATCCGTCGGCCGTGTAGCGCTGGATCATCGAGGCGTAGATCGAGCGCATGGTGCCGGAGGCGGCCACGTCCCGGATGATGATCTTGTCTTTCCACTTCGGGTCGATCAGGTCGTCCCAGTCCTTCGGCGCGGTCTCCGGGGTCAGCGCCTTGTTGTTGTACATGATGACCTCGGGCAGCAGGATCTCGCCGAACCAGCGGCCCTCGGCGTCCTTGTACCGCGCGTCGATCTTCGAGGCGAACGACGGCTGCCAGGACTCCAGCAGGCCCTCGGACGCGCCGGCGGCGAGGCCCTGCTGGGTGCCGCCCCACCAGACGGACGCCTGCGGGTTGGCCTTCTCGGCGCGGACCCGCTCGAGCACCTCCTGGGCGCCCATGTTGAGCACCTCGACCTTGCCCTTGTACTCGGGGTTCTTGTTAGTGAACTGCTCGACGACGTAGTCGGTGACCGACTTGTCGCGGGCGCTGTAGATGACGACCTTCTCGGCGGACGCGGAGCCGGAGGAGCCGGTGTCCTTGTCGTCGTCGCTGCTGCCGCATGCGCTGACGGCCAGCAGCGCGCTGAACGCGACGGCCAGGGCCAAACGACGTTTCATTGGTACCTCCACTGTGCGGGGGAACTATCGGAAGCGGGAAGGAAGATCAGCGCGTCGCGCCCGGACCGGGGCGCGACGCATCGCGCCGCGACCTGTCGTCGGTGGGTACGACGCGGGTCGCCGCGACGGCGTTCGGTGAGGTGGGTGGTGGGTCGGGGTGGTGGGTGCCGGGGTCGGGGTCGGGGGTCGTCGGGGCCGGGTTCGGTCAGGGAAGCGAGGGGCGGGGCACCGCTGCCGAGAGCGCGTAGCTGATCGCTCCGTGCAGCACTGCCTGGTCGCCGAGGGTGGCCCGGCGTACCTCGGTGGGAGCCGGGGTCCGGGCCGAGACGAGGGTCTGGAGCTGGTCGAGGGCCGCGTCGTCGAGTTCGGCGGCGGCGCCGCTGAGCAGCACCAGCCCCGGATCGACGACGCAGGCGCAGGAGAGGATGAGCCCGGCCCAGGCGCCGAGGACCTCGTCGAGGTAGTCGCGGGCCGGCGCGGAGGTCGCGGCGAGCCGGCTCAGCTCCCGTACCGGTGACTCGGGCCGGCGGCCCGGGTTGAGCGCGACGACCCGCTCCGCGATGGCGTTCACCGACCACCGGGCCTCGAACTCGCCGACGCCGCTGTAGGGGCGCTCGGCCGCGCCGCCCAGCGGCAGGAAGCCGACCTCGCCGGCGGCTCCGCTGGCGCCGCGGCGGACCTTGCCGTCGAGCACGAGGCCGGCGCCGATGCCGTCGGCGACGTGGATCAGCAGCAGGTTCGCCACGTCCGCGCCGGCGCCGGCGACACACTCGCCGGCGGCCATGAGGTTGACGTCGTTGTCGACGACCACGGGTACGCCGAGCCGCCGTTGCACGGATTCGCCGATCGGCCACGCCTCGACCAGTCCGACCGACGGCGCGAGGCGTACCGCGCCGTTGCTGGACACGCCGGGCACCGCGATGGCGACGCCGCGCAGCGAGGGCAGATTGTCGCCGACCAGGTCGAGGACGAACTCGCAGACGGTCTCCACCACGTTCGCGCCGAGCCGCGCGACGCGGTGCGCGATGACCGCGCCCTCGCTGTCGGCGATCTCGCAGCTGATCCGGGGTGGCTCCAGTGACACCGCCGCGACGAGCTCGGCGCGGGGGTTGAACTCGAGCATCTCCCGGGGCCGGCCGGTGGTGGGCGCGCCGGGCCCGCGTTCGATGAGGTAGCCCTCGGCGACGAGTTCCCGCACGAGCGCGGTCACAGTGGCCGCCGAGAGGCCGGTCATCTCGGCCAGGTCGACTCGGGACAGCCGCCGGGCCTGCCGGGCGGCCAAGATCACCGAGAGACGCTTGATCTCACGGGACCGCTCACGGCTGACCGGGCTGGTCGGGGCTTTGTCAGGCACACTTTCTTCCTAGTGAGAAAAAATTCTGCCGTCAAGTAACGAGATGATCTCGGTCCGCCGACCAGGGAAAATTCTGCGACCGACAAGCCGGTCGGGCCGGGGCCAGCCCGACATGATGCGCAAAACCGAGCCCTACGGTCCACATTGGGGTCCCAAAACCGGACATAGCCTGTCCACAGGTCATGGCCGACCCCCCGATGATCGCCCTGAGCAGGCACGATCGTTTATTCGGATAAGGAAGAAAGTCGTCCGGAGCTATTGACGACGCCTCCGCAAGATCCCTAGGTTACGGCCCGAAGGCCTTCCGGTGGACCGACGTCGCCACCGTGCGTACCACTCACCCCGTGACGGTGCGCGAGCACCACCATCCCGTTGTCGAGCACCACGACCCCCGAGGACCTCACGGTCCTCTGTGGACAGCTGTCTGCAACACGGCCCGGCACGAGCCACCGTGTCAGCCGGCCCGTGCCGGGCCGACCGTCCCCAGCCGCAGCACTCTCGCTTCGAGACGAAGAGGTATGCCCATGAGATGGCGCACCAGCGCAGCGATCGCCATGTGCGGTCTGCTGTCGTTGGGCCTGGCCACTCCGGCCCAGGCCAACCCCCAGCAAGCAGCACCGAAGCCCCAGGCCAAGAAGTCCGACAAGCCGGTCGACCTGGACATCATGTTCATCGGCGCCCACCCGGACGACGAGGCCGGCCAGCTCGGCATGCTCGGATACTGGAACGAGTATCACGGCATGAAGGCCGGCGTCATCACCACCACCCGCGGTGAGGGCGGCGGCAACGCCACCGGCCTCGAGGAGGGCCCGGAGCTCGGCATCCTGCGGGAGGCCGAGGAGCGCAAGGCCGTCGGCTGGGCCGGCGTCGAGCACATCTACAACCTGGACGCGCTGGACTTCTGGTACACCGCCAGCGCTCCCCTGACCGAGGAGGTCTGGGGTCACCAGGAGACGCTGTCCCGGATCGTGCGGGTCCTGCGGACCACCAAGCCCGAGGTCATCCTCACGATGAACCCCTCGGCGACGCAGGGCAACCACGGCAACCACCAGAAGGCGGCCATGCTGGCGGTGGAGGCCTTCTACGCGGCGGCCGACCCGAAGGCGTTCCCGGAGCAGATCAAGAAGGAAGGGCTCAAGCCCTGGCGGGTCTCCCGCATCTTCCAGACCGGCGGCAGCGGCACCACCGGCACCAACGGCCCCGCCTGCGAGACCACGTTCACGCCGGCCGAGGCCAGCAACGTCATCTTCGGCACCTGGCAGGGCTACGAGTCGGCGCGCCACGACGGCAACCGGTGGAACACGGTCCAGACCTGGGCCCGCCGGGAGTACGTGTCGCAGGGCTGGGGCAACAGCTCCTTCCCGTCGACCGACCCGAACGCCATCGGCTGCAACCGGCTGACGCTGATCGACACCCGCACGCCGTACCCGGACCCGAACGTGGGCGCCGGCACCGGTGCGCTCCAGGGCGCCACCCTGCGCGCTCCGGGCGGCCTGCCGCTGGGCACCGAGGTCCACGTGCGTCCGCGCACCTGGGAGGCCGTCGGCGGCCAGCCCATCAAGGTGGACACCGTCCTGTACGCCGAGAAGGCAGTTCCGGGGGCCAAGGTCACCCTGAGCGTCCCGGCCGGCTGGACGGTCAGCGGCAACGGCAACGTCGGCACGCTGACCCCGGGCAAGGAGGTCGTGAAGACCTTCACCGTCACCCCGCCCGCGCAGGTCGAGGTGGGCACCCGCTTCAAGCTCGACGCCACGCTGACCAGCAAGAAGGACGGCAGCGGCACCAGCAGCGCCCGGGTTCAGGGCACCGCGCCGGTGCGCGGCACCCTGGAGCCGCTGGAGGAGATCGCCGACTTCCGCGCGTGGACCGTGCGGAACAAGACCCAGCAGCTCGACGCTCTCATCGAGTCCCTGCTGAACATCCCCAGCGGGGGCACCCGCAGCGTCAAGGTCAACCTGACCAACCACGGCACCCGGGTCGAGTCCGGCGCGGTCAAGCTGAACGTCCCCGCCGGCTTCTCGGTGGCCGAGCAGCAGGTGCCGTACAGCGGCCTCCAGCCGGGCGCCAGCACCTCGGTGACGTTCACCGTCTCCAACACCGACACGTCACTGCCGACGGCCAACCGCGCCCCGGACAACGGCGCCTACCGGGTGCAGATCGAGACCAGCTACACCGGTGGCAGCGCGAGCGAGCCGGGTGCGTTCAACCTGGTCCCGGTCACCACGATCCCGAAGGCCGCCACCGCGCCGACGGTGGACGGCCACGGTCACGACCACGAGTACACCGGCGAGGTCATCGACATCTCCACCCGCTGGGAGGGCACCGCCGCCCCGGCGTCGGACATCTCCGGCACCGCCCAGCTCACCCACACCGATGACGCCCTGTACGCCATCTTCAACATCACCGATGACGTGCTCGGCACCGTCCTGCCGCCGGAGGACTGCAAGCGTCCGCGGCGTAACGACAACATCGAGTTCGGCATCGACCCGCGCGGCAACTCGGCGAACACCTCCACGGTGTTCAACATGGCGCTCTTCCCGGCCACGAACGACCCGGCCAACGGAAACCCGCCGTGCTTCGCCCGGGAGCGGGACAACCACCAGGGCGGCCCGGAGACCGCTCCGGGTGTGGAGATCGCCTCCGTGGTGACCAGCCCGTACACGGGGTACCGGATCGAGGTCAAGATCCCGTTCAGCGTGCTGCCGGACACCATCGACCCGAACCGGATGGGCCTGAACATCCTGGTCAACGACTCGGACACGCAGGACCTCAGCTCGCAGACCCGGGTCGGCTGGTCGACCTGGAGCGGCGTACGGGCCGACCCGTGGCGCTGGGGCAACGCGACGCTGCCGGACCTGGCGGCCAAGCCGTCGGCGCCGAAGGCTCCGATCATGCCCGACACCGCGGCGCTGAGCGTCGACTCGCCGCAGACCCTGCTGCAGTCCGTCTCGGACGGGGTTGCGCCGGGTGGTTACGCCAAGCTGGCGGACAACACCGTGAAGATCAAGAAGGTCACCCGCACCGCGAGCAAGGTGTCCGTGCAGCTCCAGGTGAAGAAGGCCGGCACCGCCCGGGCCTTCCTCTGGGACGGCACCCGGGTCGTGGCGGAGGCCAAGGCCGAGTTGCGTAAGGACGGCACCCTCGTCCTGCCGCTGAGCGGGTCGCTTCCGGCCGGCACCTCGCTGCTCGTCTCGTACGAGCACGGCGGCGCCACCACCGCTGCGGCCAAGAAGATCTGCTGAGCGGACGATGATCGCGTCGACCTGACGCACGCGACGGGCCGGGCCGGCAGGTCCGGCCCGTCGTGCGTCCCGGGCGGTCCGGGCCGCGGCCCGCTCAGCGAACCGGTGCCGGGCCGGTCGCGACCGGTGACGACTCGGCCGGTGCACGCCACCAGCGGCGCGACGCCAGCGCGGCCAGGCCGGCGCCGGCGGTGTTGAGCAGGACGTCGTCCACTGAGGACACCCGGTCCAGCCGCAGGGCGTACTGCGCGACCTCGACCAGGACCGAGCAGCCGGCCGCGAGCACCAGGATCCGCGACACCGACGCCAGCGCCGCGAACCGCAGCGGGCCGAAGAACCCGAGCGCCGCGAACACCAGCAGGTTGCCGACGATCTGGACCGTCACGGTCAGCGGCCCGCCCGCGAGGACGGTGAGCAGGTCCCGCAGCGGCACCAGGCGCACCCGGCCGGGGACCACACCGGCGCCGTCGCCCGGCAACATGATCATCCAGACCCACGGCACGGTCCCGTAGACGATGCCCACCTCGGCCAGCGACCGCCGCCACGCCGGACCGCCGCCGCCACGCCGGCGGGCCAGGACCCACACCAGCAGCGCGGCCGCCGGCAACGCGGCCACCGTGAGCAGCACGACCCCGTTGATCGTGCCGAACCAGCCGTGCCACCCCTCGATCACGCCGCCCCCACCTCCGTCCGGCCGACGGCCGTCCGGAGCCATCCTGCCTCCCGGCGGGCCGCCGGCCGCGGTCGCCTGCTCGGTTACGGCGATTCCTGCGTGTTCATCGACCGGATCCCACTGCTCAGCGTCGCGGTCACCGCCGAGACCGCGACGAGACCGGCGAAGACCAGCATGGTCACGGCCACCGGGAACCGGGCCAGCAGCAACCCGGCCAGACCCGGGGCGAGGGCGGCGGCCGAGGTGGCGGCCAGGAAGATCACGCTGACCACCCGGCCCTGCAACCGGTCCGGAGTGATCGCCGCCTGGTAGCCGAAGAGCACCGCGTTGGCTGTCGGCGCGAGGAACACCGCAGCCGCCAGCGGCACCGCGGCGAGCACGCTCGACGGCACCAGCGCGCTCGCCGCCATCAGGACGGTGGTGGCCCAGCACAGCACGATCACCAGGGTCGGCAGCCGCAGCCAGCGCTGGACCGCCGGCGCGGCCAGCGCGCCGAGGAACCCGCCCAGACCGAAGATCGTGCTGGCCAGGCCGACCACCACCGAGGCGGTGCCGGCCCGCTCCAGGGCCACGATGATCGTGAATATCATGCCGGTGAAGGCCATGTTCAGCGGCGCCGCGATCACCAGCAGCGCCCGGAGGAACGGATTGGCCAGCACGAACCGGATGCCCTCGGCCATCGCCGCGCCGCCGGACTGCGGCGCCTGCTCGGTGCGGGGCTGCTCCATCGGCCGGCGGATGAGCAGCACCGCCAGCAGCGAGAGCAGATAGGACGCGGCGTTGCCGACGAACGGCAGGGACCGGCCGAGCCCGTAGAGCAGGCCACCGAGCGGCGGCCCGGCGAGCTGGGTTCCGTAGGAGCGGGCCTCGTTGCGCGCGACAGCGGTGGTGAGCTGCTCGGCGGGCACCAGGTTGCGGACCGCCGCGTGTTCCGCGGTGCCGAAGACCGCGTTGGCCGCGGCGCCGACCACGGTGACCACGATGATCATCGGCAGGCCGGCCACCCCGGCGAGCACCGCGCCGGCCAGCCCCAGGTACGCCACCAGCCGTACCACGTCGCAGACGATGAGCAGCGTACGGCGGGAGAACCGGTCGGCCACGACGCCGGCGGGCAGCCGGCAGGCCAGCGTGGTGAGCAGCCCCAGGCTGCCGACCAGACCGGCCTGCGCGGCCGAACCGGTGAGGAAGAGCACCAGCAGCGGCATCGCCAGGTTCGACATCGCCGCGCCGAGGTCGGACAGGCACTGGCTGATCCAGAGCAGGTTGAAGTCGCGGTTGCGCCAGAGGCTGACCGGGCGCTCCGGCCCGGTCACCGGCGGATCGGTGACGGTCGGCATCTGTTCCTCGTCGGTCGCGGTCAGGGTCGGTTCGGTGGCGGCGGTCATGCCGGCCACCAGGAGCCGGGAGCGGGGCGCAGGTCGTCGAACCACTCGGCCGCCGGGTCGTGCCGGGCGAAGAACTGCCGGCCGACGTGGGCCGCGTCGCGGGCCTGGAGCATACGCAGGCTGAACATCTCGGTCCCACCGACGCGCACGACGCCGTCCACGAGCACCTTGCCCGGGGCGGCCGACATGACCGGCCCCCGGGCCGTCCGCGCCAGCCCGGACACCGACCGGACGGCGTCGGTGTAGATCTGCCAGGCCCGGGTCAGCGGCAGGCTGAAGTAGCTGCGGGCGCCGGTGTCGCGTTCCACGAACATGTAGTACGGGACGACGCCCAGCTCCACCAGGCGCTGCCACATCGTGGCCCAGTCCCCGGCCCGGTCGTTGACGTGCGCGATCAGCGGCGCCTGTGCCCGGATCACCGCGCCGGTGGCCCGGATCCGGGCGATCGCCCGGCGGACCTCGCCGGTGGCCAGTTCCCGGGGGTGGGAGAAGTGGGCCATCACCGCGACGTGCCGGCCGGCGGCCGTGATCCGCTCGAAGAGACGCAGCAGGTCGTCGGCGTCCGGGTCGGTGGTGAACCGGGCCGGCCAGTACGACAGCGCCTTGGTGCCGAACCGCAGCGTGCGGATGTGGTCGAGGGCCGGGTCCAGCAGGGGCGACACCCAGCGCTCCAGCACCGCCGCGCTCATGATCATCGGGTCGCCGCCGGTGAACAGGACGTCGGTGACACCCCGGCTGTCCTCCAGGTACGCGACCACGTCGCCGACGTCCGAGGCGGCCTGCCGGATCTCGGCGTTGCCGACGAACTGCGCCCAGCGGAAGCAGTAGCCGCAGTAGGAGTGGCAGGTCTGCCCCTGGGACGGGAAGACCAGCACCGTCTCGGCGTACTTGTGCTGCACGCCGAGCAGCCGGCGTCCCCGGTGGGTCGGCACGTTCGCCTCGAGCTGGGCGCCCGGGTTCGGGTTGAGCCGGGCGTGGGCGTCGCGGGCCGCCTTGCGGATCACACCCGGCTCGGCGGCGGACAGGTGCAGCGCCGACAGGTGGTCGAAGATCTCCGGCGGCAGCATGTCCCGGTGCGGGAACGTGAGCCGGAAGATGGGGTCGTCCGGGACGGCGGACCAGTCGATGAGCTCGTCCACGACGTACTGATTGACCTTGAACGGCAGCACCGAGGAGACGACCCGCAGGTCGTGCAGGTATTCCTCGGGCATGCCACGCGCGCCGGCGAGCCGCGCCAGACGTTCGTGGGAGTAGACCTTCATCACCGTCGCCTCGTTGTCAGCGGGATGGGACAGGGGTGGCCGCCGGACGGCGGCCGGGCCGGGGCGGATCCGTGCGGACCCGCCCCGGCCGGTGGGCGGTTCAGCCCTGCGCGGCGGCCATCCGCTCGCGCAGGCTCTTGGGACGCATGTCGGTCCACACCTCGTCGATGTGGGCGAGGCAGTCCGCGCGGTTGCCCTCGAAGCCGGTGGCGGTCCAGCCCGCCGGGAGTTCGCGGTCGGCGAACCAGATCGAGTACTGCTCCTCGTGGTTCATCACGACGCGGTAGGTGCGGTCATCGTCGTCGACGGCCATCGCCGTTCTCCTTCTCGTTCGGTTCCTCGGTTGGGACGGATCCCGGCCGGGCGGCCGGGGGGTGTGCGGCGCGGGCCCGGACGGCCCGCGGGTGTCAGAGCCGGACCGGCAGCGCGGCGAGGCTGCGGTTGAGCAGCGACGGCTGCCACCGCACCTCGGTGCCGGCGGGCGCCAGGCCGGGCGCCGCGGCCAGCAGGTCGGTCAAGGCGGCGCCGGCGACCAGCCGGGCCAGCGGGGCGCCCAGGCAGAAGTGCCCGCCCTGCCCGAAACCCAGGTGCGGGTTCGGGTGCCGGCGCAGGTCCAGCTCGTCCGGGCGGTCGAAGCGGGCCGGATCCCGGTTCGCCCCGGCGGTGACCACGTAGAGCCGCTGGCCGGCGCGCAGCCGCTGCCCAGCCAGCTCGACGTCGTCCTTGACGTGCCGGATGGACATCTTGGACGGCCCGTCGAAGCGCAGCAGTTCCTCCACCGCCACCGCGGCCAGCTCCGGTTCGGCCCGCAGCAGGGCGAGCTGGCCGGGGTGGCGCAGCAGGTTCCAGGTGCCGACCGCGATCAGGTTGCTGGTGGTCTCGCCACCGGCGAACGCCACGTGGGTGAGCATGGCGACGAACTCGTCCTCGCTCACCGAGTCGCCCACCAGGCCGTTGGCGAGCGCCGCGCTGATCAGGTCCTCGCGGGGCGCGGCCCGCCGGGCCCGCACCAGCACCCGCAGGTAGTCGAACAGGTCCAGCAGCGCCTGCTGCGAGCGCTCGTGCTCCTCCGGCGACTGCACCGAGCCCAGGGCCAGGTCGCCCACCTCGATCGCCCAGCGCTGGAACATCGCGGTGTCCTCGGCCGGCACGCCCATCCAGGCCGCGGCGACGGTCGCCGGGAGCGGGCGGGCGAAGTCGGCCACCAGGTCGATGGTGCCCTCGCCGCCCCCGGCCCGGGCGGCCAGCCGGCTCACCGCCTCCTGCACCATCGGGCGGTTGCGCCGCACCTGCCGGGCCCCGAACGCGCCGCGGAAGACGCTGCGCAGCCGGCGGTGCTCGGGCGGGTCCACGAAGACCATCCAGCCGGCCATGATGGAGAACGCCCGGGCCGCCTCGGGGCTGAGCAGTTCCAGCGGCGTCCGGGCCAGCATCGGGCTGATCCGGTCCGCGGAGATCTCCGGCATCGTGTAGCAGGCGGCGGCGGGCTCGTAGCCGGTGACCAGCCAGGCCCGGTGCACCGGGCTCCAGTGCACCGGTTCGGCGGCCCGCAGCGCGGCCAGGTACGGGTACGGGTCGGCGACAAGGTCGTCGTCCAGCAGATAACGGTCGGTCAGGATCGCGGTGCTCATGCCGTACGCTCCAGCAGCTCGGCGGCGAGGGCGGCGACGGCCGCCACGCCCGGTTCGGTGACCATGCTCCGGTGGGTGCCGGGCAGGTGGTGGACGGTGAGCGCGTCCGGGAACATCTCCCGGCAGCGCCGCTCGTAGGCGGACCCGTTCTCCCCGGCGACCACCGAGGGGCGGCCCGGTCCGGCGGTGGCCGCCTCGGCGGTGACCAGCAGGTGCGCGGGCCCGCGGTAGGGCTGCGGGCGGTAGCCGGCGGCGGCGCGCAGCAGCGCCGTCCACATCGCCACCGGCCAGTCGGCGCCCAGCGCCGCCTCGGACTCGTCGACGCCGGCCGCCAGCAGGGTGGCCACCAGCTCGCGCTCCTGGCTGAGCCGGGCCGGGGTGCCCGGTGTCAGCTCCCGGATCGCGGCGCGCATCGCGACCGCCCGGTCGAGCAGGTCCAGCGCCTCGGTGACGGCGAACATGCCGGTCTCGTCCGGCACCGCCGGTTCGAGCAGCAGCAGGACGTCCGCCTGCTGGCCGGCGGCGGTCAGCCGGATCGCCATCTCCTGGGCGATGTTGGCGCCCATCGACCAGCCGAGGAGCGCGTACGGGCCGTGCGGCTGGTGCGCGCGCAGCTCACGCAGGTAGTCGTCGGCCAGGCCGGTCATCGTGTCGGCGTCGACGCCGCCGTCGATCCCCCGGGCCTGGAGGCCGCGCACCGGGCGGCCGGCGGGCAGCGCCTGCGCCAGCGGCAGGTACCAGGCGACGCTGCCGCCGCTGGGGTGCACGCACCACAGGGGGCGCAGGCCGGGGTCGCCGTCGCGCAGGGTCACCACGACACCGCCCTCGTGCCGTACCGCCGCTCCTTCCGGACCGCGGTCGCGGGCGGCGATCGCGGTGGCCAGCGCCGCGACGGTCGGGTGCTCGACCAGGTCCGCCACCCCGACCGGCAGGCCCAGGTCGCAGGCGCGGGCGGCGAGCCGCACGATGGCCAGCGAGTGCCCGCCGAGGTCGAAGAAGTCGTCGTGCACGCCGACCCGGTCCAGTCGCAGCGTCTCCGCCCACAGCTTCGCCAGCGTCGCCTCGACCTCGGTGCGCGGCTCCACGTACGGGCGTTCCGGCGCCGCCGTCGGCTCCGGCAGCGCGGCCCGGTCGAGCTTGCCGTTGCCGGTCACCGGCAGCGCGTCCAGCGCGACGAACGCGGACGGCACCAGGTAGGCGGGCAGCCGCTCGCGCAGCCAGCGGCGCAGCACGTCGGCCTCGGGCAGGTCCAGCCCGGCGACCGGCACCAGGTACGCGACGAGCCGGGCGTCGCCGGGCTCGTCGGCGCGGGCGGCCACCGCCGCCATCGCCACGTCGGGACGTGCGGACAGCGCCGCCTCGATCTCGCCGAGCTCGATGCGCCGGCCGCGGATCTTGACCTGTCCGTCGACCCGCCCGCCGAAGTCCAGCGTGCCGTCGGCCCGCAGGCGTCCCCGGTCGCCGGTGCGGTAGAGCCGCCGCCCGCCACCGGCCGGGTCCGGCACGAACCGGTCGGCGGTCAGCCCCGGCTGCCCGAGGTAGCCGCGCGCCAGCGCGTCGCCGCCCAGGTAGATCTCGCCGGCCACGCCGACCGGCGCCGGGCGCAGCGCGTCGTCGAGCACCAGCACAGTGGTCCGGGCCAGCGGCCGGCCGATCGGCACGCTGACCGCGTCCGCCGGCAGGTCACGGACCTGGTGCGCGGTGACGACGAAGATCGTCTCGACCGGGCCGTACCCGTTCACCAGGCGCAGGTGCGGCCAGCGCGTGGCCAGGTCCCGGCAGTGCGGCGCGGACGCCGCCTCCCCGCCGAAGACGATCTGCCGCAGCTCGCCCAGCTCCGCCGGCACCTGCTCGACCGCCAGGTTGAACAGGGTGGTGGTGAGGAACGCGGTGGTCACGCCGTGCCGGCGGATCGCGGCCACGATGCCGGCCGGGGTGAGCGGTTGCGCCGGATAGAGCGCACAGGTGCCGCCGTGCAGCAGCGGGCCGAAGATCTCGAACAGCGCCGCGTCCCAGTTGACGCTGCTCAGGTGCAGCACCGTCTCGTCCGGGCCGAGGTGGGCGAAGTCCTGCCCCAGCAACGAGTCCACGATCGCCCGGTGGGTCACCGCGATGCCCTTGGGCCGTCCGGTGGAACCGGAGGTGTAGAGCACGCAGGCCACGTTGTCGGCGTCCGGCCCCGGCGCCGGCGGCCCGGCCGGCTCCCCGGCGAACGTCTCCTCGGCCAGCGTGACCACGGCCCCGGCCGGCACCTGGTGCCGCCAGGCCGGCTGCGCCAGCACCAGGTCCGCCCCGGCGTCCGCCGCGAGCAGTTCCAGACGGGCGCGCGGGTCGCGCGGGTCCAGCGGCAGGTACGCCGCGCCGGACTTGAGGATGCCGAGCATGCCGACGATCAGGTCCACCGAGCGTTCCGCGCAGAGCCCGACGACCCGCTCCGGGCCGGCGCCGTGCCGCCGCAGGTGGTGCGCGACGCGGTTGGCGCGCGCATCCAGCTCGGCGTAGCTCAGCGTCGTCCCGTCGAGGACCAGCGCGACCCGCTCCGGCCCGGCGGCGACCCGGGCGGCCAGCACGTCGACCACGCTGCGCGGGTCCGCCGCGGCGGCCGCGGCCGGCGTCCGGGTCGCGCCGTCGGCGGCCGGCAGACCCGGCGCCGCCTGCGGGTCGGCGACCATCGCGGCCAGCAGCGCGCAGTACGCGTCGGCGAGCCGCTCCACCTCCCCCGGTGACATCCGCCCGGCGTCGGCCTCGACGGACACGCCCTGCGGGCCGGTGGTGACCATCAGCCCGAAGTTGGTGCGGGCGATCTCCTCGATCTCCTGCTTGTGCTCGCTGCCCAGCGCGTGGAAGTGCACGTAGTTGAAGGCGGTGTCGACGAGCACCTCACCGGCCCACCGGCCGCGCTGCACCTCGGCGAGCGGGAACCGGCGGTGCGGCAGCAGGTCCCGTTCGGCGGCGAACACGTCCCGGAGCAGCCCCAGCCAGGTCGTCGCGGACGACCGGACGCCGAAGGGCACCACGTTGAGGAACAGGCCGCGCATGCCCTCCGCGCCGGCCCGCTCGGGCCGCCCGTTCGTGGCGAAGCCGGTCGAGTACGCCTCGCCGTCGGCGAGCTGCCCCATCAGGTGGTAGTAGGCGGTGAACAGGACCGTCTTGCGGGGCACCCCGGCGCGGGCGGCCAGCGCGTCGATGCCGTCGCGCAGGTGCGCGTAGTCGCGTACCACCTCGCACGTCGACTTGTCGGCGGGTGCCGCGCCGACCGAGCGGGGCACCCGTACCGGCGGGAACCGCTCCACCATGTCGTCCCAGAACGCCCGGGCCGCCGGGTCGTCCACCGCGGCGCGTTCCAGCGCCACGTACTCGGCGAAGCGCGGCACCGGACCGGCCGCCGGCTCCGGGCCCGCGCCGGTGACCGCACGGCGGTGCCGGTCGACCAGCTCGGCGATGAGCGAGGTCAGGCTCCAGCCGTCCAGGACGGCGTGGCAGTCGGTGATGGTGAGCCGGTACTCGGCGTCGTTCAGCACGTGCACGTGCAGCCGGATCAGCGGCGGCTCGGCCAGTTCGAACCAGCGCACCGACTCGGCGTGCAGGTACTCCCGGACCCGCCGGGCCTGCTCCGCCCCGGTCAGGCCGCGCAGGTCGTCCACCCCGACCGGCAGCGCGGCCCGCTCGTGCACCAGTTGCAGCGGCTCCTCGTAGGAGCTCCAGTCGAAGCCGGTGCGCAGGATCTCGTACCGGTCGGCCACCGCGTCCGCCGCGGCCTGCATGGCGGCGGCGTCGAACCCGGCCGGCTCCTGCACCCGGAAGCTGGTCACGTTGTGGTACGCGCCCTTGCCGGCGTCGGCGAGCAGCTCGTAGAGCATGCCCTGCTGCATCCGGGTCAGCGGGTACGCGTCCGCCAGGCCGGCGGGCAGCCGGTCCCGGTCGGCCGGCGCGACCATCGCGAACGGCTCCACCGGCCCGGCCGCGGCGGAGCCGCCGTCGGCGGCCGCGTCGACGGCCCGGGCCAGCTCGCCGAGTGCCTGGTGGGCGAAGACGTCGCGCAGCGCCACGGTGAGACCGCGCCGCTCGGCGAGCCCCACCACCCGCAGCGCGAGGATCGAGTCCCCGCCCAGGTCGAAGAAGCGGTCGGTGACGCCGACCCGGTCCACCCCGAGGGCGGCGCACCACACCTCGGCCAGCGCCCGCTCGGTGGGGGTGGCCGGTGGGACGTACTCGCGGGTGGCGTCCAGCGCCGGGCCGTCGGTGTCGGGCAGCGCCCGCCGGTCCACCTTGCCGTTCGCGGTCAGCGGCAGCGCCGGCAGCACGGTGAACGTGGCGGGCACCATCGCCTCGGGCAGCCGGTCGCGCAGCCAGCGCCGCAGTTCCTCACCGGTCAGCCCGGCACCGACCACCAGGTACGCGTGCAGCCGGTGCTCACCGCTGCGGGTGCCCCGGGCCACCACGGCGGCCTGCGCGACGGCGGGATGGCGCAGCAGCGCGGCCTCCACCTCGCCCAGCTCGATCCGGTGCCCCCGGATCTTCACCTGGTCGTCGGCGCGTCCCCGGTACTCCAGTTCGCCGCCGGGCAGGTGACGCGCCCGGTCGCCGGTGCGGTAGAGCCGCGCCCCCGGGACGGTGGAGAACGGGTCCGGCACGAACCGCTCCGCGGTCAGCCCCGGCCGGCCCAGGTAGCCGCGGGCCAGTCCGGCGCCGCCGACGTACATCTCGCCGGTGGCCCCGATCGGGACCGGCCGCAGGTGCCGGTCCAGCACGTGCACGGTCAGGTCGCCGAGCGCCCGCCCGATCGGGGAGACGGCGTCGCCGGTCAGGTCCGCGGCGGTCACCAGGCGGTGGGTGACGTGCACTGTGGTCTCGGTGATGCCGTACATGTTCACCAGCCGCACCCCGGCGCCCGGGCCGTCCAGCCAGCCGTCCAGTTCGGGCAGGTCGAGCTTCTCGCCGCCCAGCACCACGTGCCGCACGCCCAGGCCGGCCAGCGGCCGGTCGCCGAGCGCCGCGCGCAGGTTGCGGAACGCTCCCGGGGTCTGGCTGAGCATCGTCACGCGCTCCCGTGCCAGCAGGCCGGCGAAGCGCTCCGGGTCGCGGGCGGTGTCCCGGTCGACGAGCACGACGGTGCCGCCCCGGGTCAGCGCGCCCCACAGCTCCCAGACCGAGAAGTCGAAGGCGTACGAGTGGAACAGGCTCCACACCCCGCCCGGCGGCAGGTCCAGCGCGTCCACGCAGGAGTCGAGAAGGCGGACCACCTGCCGGTGCGCGACGCCCACGCCCTTGGGCCGGCCGGTGGAGCCGGAGGTGTAGATGACGTACGCGAGGTGGTCGGCGTCGGTGACCGCCTCCGGATCCGTCGTCGGCTCACCGTCGAGCGTGTCCAGGCGCAGCACCCCGGCCGGCGCCACCGGCACCCGGTCGGCGAGCTCCGGTGAGACGACGGCCAGCCGTACGCCCGCGTCGGCTACCACGTACGCGAGCCGGTCCCGCGGGTGCTCGGGGTCCAGCGGCACGTACGTCCCGCCGGCCTTGAGGATGCCGAGGATGCCGACGGCCAGGTCGGCGTCGCGGCGCACGCAGAGCGCCACAGTCGTCTCCGGTCCGACGCCGGCCGCACGCAGCCGGTGCGCGAGCTGGTTCGCCCGTGCGTTCAGGCCGGCGTAGTCGACCCGCTGCTGTCCCGCCACCACCGCGATCCGGTGCGGGTCGGCGGCCACGTGGCGGGCGAACCGCTCGTGCAGCAGGTCCGGCGAGGGGTACTCGCGGACCGGGGCGGTCCAGCCGGCGATCAGGTGCCGCTCGTCGGCGGGCAGCAGGTCCAACTCGGCCAGCGGGGTGTCCGGGTGGGCGACCGCCTGTTCCAGCAGCCTCAGGTACTGCCCCGCCCAGCGCCGCGTGGTCTCCGGGTGCCACAGGTCCGCCCGGTGGAAGAAGGCGGCGGCCAGCCCGTCGGGACGGCGCGCGGTCTGCAGCATGAGGTCGAACTTGACCGCGTCGAGGTCCAGGTCGAACCGCGCGCCGCTGACCGCGCCGAGGCGTACCGGGCGGTCGTCGGCGTCGTCGTCGAGGCTGAACATGGCCTGGAACAGGGGTGTGCGGTCGAGGCTGCGGTCCGCGCCGACCCGGTCGACGACCCGCTCGAACGGCGTCTCCTGGTGGTCGTACGCCCCGAGGGCGTCGGCGCGGACCCGGTCGAGCAGGTCGCCGAAGGACGGGTTCCCGGCCAGGTCGGCCCGCAGCACGAGCGTGTTCACGAAGAAGCCGACGACCTGTTCGACCTCCGGCCGGGTCCGGCCGGCAACCGGGGTGCCGACACCGAAGTCGACCTGCCCGCAGAGCCGGGACAGCAGAACCTCGAACGCCGCCAGCAGGACCATGTACAGGGTGGCGCCGCGCTCCTTGGCGAGCTGCTCCAGCGCGGTCACCAGCTCCGGCCCGACGGTGAAGTCGCAGGTGGCCCCGGCGGTGGAGCGTCCGGCCGGGCGGTCGCCGTCGGTGGGCAGCGCCAGCGGCGGCAGCCCGCCCAGCCGGTCGGCCCAGTACGCGAGGTCCCGCTCCACCCGCTGCTCGGTGGCGGTGCGGCGCTGCCAGGCCGCGTAGTCGGCGTACCGCACCGGCGGCTCGGGCGACGGGTCGCCGGTGTAGAACGCCTCCAGGTCGCGGACCAGCACGCCCATCGACCAGCCGTCGGCGACGATGTGGTGCAGGGTCAGCAGCACCACGTGGTCGGTGGGCGTGAGCCGCCACCCGGTGACCCGGAACAGCGGGCCGGTCTCCAGGTCGAACGGCTCCCCCGCCGCCGCCCGGGCCGCGGCGGCGACCTCGGCGGCGTCGGTGGCGACCCGCCAGTCGACGCCCGCCCAGCCGTCCACGATGTCCTGCCGGACCACCCCGTCGACGACGGTGAACCGGGTACGCAGCGACTCGTGCCGCCGGACCAGGGCCGCGAACGCCGCGTCGAGCCGCTCCCGGTCCAGCGGCCCGGTGAGCCGCCACGCGACGGGGATGGTGTACGCCGCGCCGGCGCCGTCGAGCCGGTCGAGGAAGACCAGGCGTTCCTGCCCGAAGGAGACCGGCAGGTCGCGGGTGCCGCTGCCCCGGATGATCCCGGCCGGGGCGGTCGCGGGGGCCGCTCCGGCGAGCCGCCGGCGGAGCAGCTCGTGCTGGGCGGGGGTGAGGGCGGTCATCGGGTCTCCTCCAGTTTCCGGGCGAGCCGGGCGATGGTGCGGGCTTCGAAGAAGGCGCGCAGGGTGATCGGGGCGGCCAGCCGGTCGCGCAGCCGGGAGATGACGCGCAGCGCGGTGAGCGAGTGGCCGCCGAGGGCGAAGAAGTCGTCCTCGACGCCGACGTCGGGCCGGTCCAGCAGCTCGGCCCAGATCTCGGCGACGACCCGCTCGGTGCCGGTGCGCGGGGCCACCCGGTCCACTGCGGGCCGCCCGGCCCGGATCTCCGGCAGCGCCGCCCGGTCGACCTTGCCGTTGCCGAGCAGCGGCAGGGCGTCGAGGAGCAGCAGCTCGGCCGGGATCATCGCGTACGGCAGGCGGTCCTCCAGGTGGCGGCGCAGATCCGCCTCGGTGACGCCGGCGCCCGGGATCCGCTGGGCGTAGCCGGCCAGCCGCCAGCCGTCCGGCCCGTCCGGGCGGGCCACCACGGCCGCGGCGCCGACCGCGGGGTGAGCGGCCAGGGCGGCCTCCACCTCGGCCGGTTCGACCCGGACGCCGCGTACCTTGACCTGCCGGTCCAGCCGGCCCCGGAACTCCAGCGTCCCGTCCGCCAGCAGGCGTGCCGCGTCGCCGGTGCGGTACATCCGCGCGCCGGGCGGTCCGGCCGGGTCCGGCAGGTACGCCGCCGCGGTCAGGCCGGGCCGGTTGCGGTAGCCGCGGCTGACCCCGGTGCCGCCGATGTGCACCTCGCCGAAGACGCCCACCGGCACCGGGCGCAGCGCCTCGTCGAGCACCCGCACGTACGTGCCGGGCATCGGCACGCCGATGGTGACCGACTCGTGGGGCGTCCCCGGGTCGAGGTCGGCGACAGTGGTGGTGACGGTTGCCTCGGTGGGGCCGTACTGGTTGACGACCCGGCGCAGCGCGGGCAGCGCGGTGTGCACCTTGGCGAGCAGCTCCGGGGTGCACGGCTCGCCGCTTAGCACCAGCAGCCGCAGCGCGGGCAGCGTCGCCGCGGCGACGTCACCGGTGTCGAGGAGCTGGTGCAGCAGCGACGGGACCATGCTCAGCAGCGCGGTCGGCGCGGGCCGGCCGGGCAGGTCGGTGGCGATCGTGGACAGGTCGGAGCGTTCGGCGATCAGGACCGTCGCGCCGACGGTGAGCGGGCCGACGCAGTCGCGCAGGAACGCGTCGAACGCGGGCGAGGCCCGTTGCAGGACGACGTCGTCGGCGCCCAGCAGATAGTGGGCCAGGATGGTGTCGAGGTACGCGGTGACCGCGCCGTGCTCGGCCAGCACGCCCTTGGGCCGTCCGGTGGATCCGGAGGTGTAGACCAGGTAGGCGAGCCGGGCCGGGTCGGCGGCGACGGCCGGCGGGTCGGCCGGCGGGTCGGCCGGCAGGACTTCGGTCCGGCTCCGGGCCAGCGTCTCCGGGTCGAGCACCAGCCGTACCCCGGCGTCGTCGGCGAGTTGCGCCAGGCGGCGCGGCGGCAGGTCCGGGTCGAGGCCGACGAACGCCGCCCCGGCCTTCCAGACGCCGAGCACGGCGACCACCGTGTCGACGCCGCGGGGCAGCCGCAGGCCGACCCGGTCCTCCGGGCCGACGCCCCGCGTGCGCAGGTGGTGGGCCAGCTGGTCGGCGCGCCGGTCCAGCTCCGCGTAGGTCAACTCGCCGCCGGGGCCGACCAGCGCGGTGGCGTCCGGGGTGGCTCGCGCCTGGTCGGCGATGCGGTCGGGCAGCGACCGGAACGGCGTGGCCGGCCGGGTCACCGCCGCCGGCGCGACCGGGTCGGCCAGCGGCAGGTCGCCGATCCCGGCCGCCGGGTCGGCGGCCACGGCCCGCAGCACCCGCTGGTACGCCCCGGCCATCCGCCGGATCGTGTCGGCGTCGAAGATGTCCGTGGTGTAGTCCAGCGAGCCGGTCAGCCCGTCCGGGCCGTGCACCAGCTCCAGCGTCAGGTCGAGCTTCGCGGCGCCCCGGTCGACCGGGTGGACGGCGCCGGCGGCGGATCCGAGCCGTAGCGTGTCGAGCGTCCAGTCGTTGTAGCTGAACAGCGCCTGGAACAGCGGCGACCGGCTCAGGTCCCGGTCCGGGCTCAGCTCCTCGACAAGCCGCCCGAACGGCAGCTCCTGGTGCTCGTACGCGGCGAGCGCGTCGTCGCGGACCCGGCCGAGCAGCTCGGTGAAGGTGGGGCGGCCGGTCAGGTCCGCCCGCAGCACGAGCGTGTTGAGGAAGAACCCGACCACGTCGCGGACCTCCGGTCGGTCCCGCCCGGCCACCGGCGTGCCGACGGCGAAGTCGGTCTGGCCGCTCCACCGGCCCAGCAGCACCTGGTAGGCGGCGAGCAGCGTCATGAACAGCGTCGCGCCGTGCGCGGCGCCGAGCCGTTCCAGCGCGGCCACGGTGTCCGGCTCGACGTGGAAGCCGACGCTCGCGCCGGCGCCGTCGCGCACCGCCGGCCGCGGCCGGTCGGTGGGCAGTTCCAGCGTCGGCAGGCCGGCCAGCCGCTGCCGCCAGTGGGCCAGCTCCCCGCGCAGCCGGTCACCGGCGAGCCGCTGCCGCTGCCAGGCGGCGAAGTCGGCGTAGCGAACCGGCGGCCGGGGCAGGGCGGTCCCGTCGTACCCGGCCTCCAGCTCTCGGACCAGCACCGCCGCCGACCAGCCGTCGGAGACGGCGTGGTGCATGGCGAGCAGCAGCAGGTGGACGTCACCGGCGTGCCACAGCACGGCCCGGAACAGCGGGCCGGTGGTCAGCGCGAACGGCCGCCGGGCCTCCCGGGCCAGCGCGTCCGCCGCCTCGGCCTCGGTGGCGGCGACGCGCCGGTCCAGGCCGTCCCAGCCGGGCAGCACGTCCTGGCGGACCACGCCGTCGGCGAGCGTGAAGCGGGTACGCAGCGACTCGTGCCGGTCGACGAGCGCGTCGAGCGCGGCGGCCAGCCGGCCGGCGTCGAGCGGTCCGGTCAGCCGCCAGGCCAGCGGGATCGTGTACGCCGGGCCGGCGCCCTCCAGCCGGTCGAGGAAGACCAGCCGTTCCTGCCCGAAGGAGACGGGCAGCCCGGTGGTGGCGGTGTCCCTGCCGATCGGGGTGACGAGCGGCTCGGCCTCGTCGAGCAGGCGGGCCAGCCCGGCGATGCTGCGGGCGGTGAACAGGTCCCGGAAGGTGAGTTCCCGGCCGGTGCGCGCGGCGACCGCGCCGACCACCTTGATGGCCAGCAGCGAGTGACCGCCGAGGGCGAAGAAGTCGTCGTCCATGCCCGGGTCGGCGACGCCGAGCACCTCGGTGAAGATCTCCGCGAGGTGCCGTTCCAGTTCCGTGGCCGGTTCGCGCCGGCCCGCGCCGGCGGCGTACGACGGTTCGGGCAGGGCGGCCCGGTCGACCTTGCCGTTGCGGGTCAGCGGCAGCTCGTCGAGGACCACCACGGCGGCCGGCACCAGGTACGCCGGCAGCGTCCGTCCGAGGTGGGCCCGCAGGTCGCCCAGTTCCGCCGGGTCGGCGGCGACGTACGCGACCAGGCTGAGCACACCCGCCCGGTCGGGGCGGGCGAGCACCACCGCGTCGCGGACCGCCGGGTGGCGGCGGACCGCCGTCTCGATCTCGCCGGGCTCGACTCGGAACCCGCGGACCTTCACCTGGCCGTCGGCCCGGCCGACGAACTCCAGCACCCCGTCGGCGGTCCAGCGCACCAGGTCACCGGTGCGGTAGACCCGGCCTCCCGGCGCGCCGAACGGGTCCGGCAGGAACCGCTCGGCGGTGCGGGCGGGCGCGCCGACGTACCCGCGGGCCAGCCCGGCGCCGCCGAGCATCAGCTCACCGACCACCCCGACCGGGACGGGCCGCAGCGCCGGGTCCACCACGTACGCGGTGGTGTGGTGCATCGGGCGGCCGATCGGGACGCTGCCCGCGCCGGCCGGCGCGGTGACCTGGTGCCAGGTGCCGAAGGTGGTGGACTCGGCCGGGCCGTACATGTGCAGCAGCCGGCCGGGGCCGCCGTGGGCGAGCAGGCCGTCCACCGCGGCCGGGTCGGCGGCCTCCCCGCCGAACAGCACGTGCCGCAGGCGGCCCAGGACGTCCGGGCGTTCCCGGGCGACCTGGTGGAACAGCGCGGTGGTGAGGAACAGCGTGGTGACCCGGTGCCGCGCCAGGTGCGCGGCCAGGGCGGCGGTGGACAGCGCCACGTCGGGCGGGGTGACCACGAGCGTCGCACCGGCGACCAGGGTGGCCCACACCTCGAAGGTGGCCGCGTCGAAGACCGGGTTGGCGGCGAAGGCGACCCGGTCGTCCGGCCCGAGGGTCAGGTACCCGCCGTCGTGGACGGTACGGACCAGACCGCGGTGGGTGATCCCGATGCCCTTGGGGCGGCCGGTGGAGCCGGAGGTGTAGACGACGTAGCCGAGCTGTTCCGGGTCGACCGGGATCGCCGGGTCGGTCGCCGGCCGCCGGTCCACCTCGGCGGCGTCGCGGACCAGGTCCACGACGCGGCAGTCCAGGCCCGCGCCGTCGTGGTGCCCGCCGCCGGTGACGAGCACCGTGGCGCCGGTGTCGGCGATCATGTGCCGGCTGCGCCCGGCCGGCTGGTCGGCGTCCAGCGGCAGGTAGGCGCCGCCGGCGCGGAGCACGGCGAGCTGCGCGCGGACCAGGCCGGCGCCGCGGGGCAGGCTGACCGCCACCACGGTCTCCGGGCCCACGCCGAGGGCGATCAGGTGGTGGGCCAGCCGGTTCGCCTGCCGGTCCAGTTCGGCGTACGTCCAGACGACCGGGCCGTCGACCACGGCGGCACGGTCGCCGCCGGTGGCGACCCGGTCGGCGACGAGGTGGTGCAGCGGCCGGGCGGGCAGCTCCGGTGCCGCGGCGGTGCCCGCCGCGCGCAGCGCGTCCCACTCGGCGGGGTCGACGGCCGGCCAGTCGCCGAGCCGGGTGCCGGGGTCGTCGGCCAGCGCGTCGAGCAGCCGGGCGTACGCACCGGCGAGCCGGTCCACGGTGGCCGGGGTGAACAGGTCGGTGGCGTACTCGAACAGACCGGTGAGGGTGCCGTCGGGCGCCTGGTCGACGAAGAGGGTGAGGTCGAACTTGGCGGTACGCCAGCCCAGCGGCAGCTCGGTCACGGTCCGCTCGGGCAGCCGCAGCGCGGTCACCGCGGTGTCCCGCAGCGCGAACATGGTCTGGTAGACCGGGGTGCGGCTGAGGTCCCGCTCGGGCCGCAGCTGCGCGACCACCTGCTCGAACGGCACGTCCTGGTGGTCGTAGGCGCCCAGGGTGGCCGCGCGGACCCGCCCGACCAGCTCGGTCAGCGTGGGGTCGCCGGTCAGGTCGGCGCGGACCGCGAGCGTGTTGACGAAGAAGCCGACGACGTTCTCCAGCTCGCCGCGTGTCCGGCCGGCGACCGGGGTGCCGACGGCGAAGTCGTGCTGGCCGCTCCACCGTCCGAGCAGCGCCTGGAACGCGGCCAGCAGGACCGTGTGCACTGTGGTCCGCTGCTCCCGGGCCAGCGCGGCGAGCCGGGGCAGCGCGTCGTGCGGCAGCGCGAAGCGGTGGGTGGCGCCGTCCGCGCCGAGCACCGCCGGCCGGGGCCGGTCGGTGGGCAGTTCCAGCGCGGGTACGCCGTCGAGCGTGTCGCGCCACCAGTCCAGTTCGGCGGCGACGCGGTCCGGGCTGAGGTCGGCGCGCTGCCAGCGGGCGAAGTCGGCGTAGCGCACCGGCGGTGCGGGCGGCGTCGCGCCGGCGTACAACTCGGCGAGTTCGCGCGCGACGACGCCGAGCGACCAGCCGTCGGCGACCAGGTGGTGCAGCACGAGCAGCAGCACGTCGTGCCCGGGCAGGCGGACCAGCGTGGCACGCCACAGCGGCCCGGCAGCCAGGTCGAACGGCTCGCGGATCAGCGCGGCGGCCGCCTCGTCGGTCCAGGCGGCGGCGTCGAGCCGGGTCAGCGCGACGGTGGGCTCCGGGTCCACCACCGGGGTGTCGCCGGTGAAGCGGGTACGCAGCGCGTCGTGCCGGGCGGCGAGCCGGTGCAGGGCCCGGCGCAGCGTGTCCTCGTCGAGGTACCCGTCGACGCGCCAGGCGACCGGGATGACGTAGCTGGGGCTGTCCGGATGGATGCGGTGCAGGAACAGCAGCCGCTCCTGGCCGAACGACGCCACCGCCGGGGCGTCGTCGGCTCCGGCGACCAGTGCCGGCGCCGGGTCGGTGGCGGGCGCGTCCGCGACGGTCTCGGCCAGGGCGGACACGGTAAGTCCTTCGAACAGGTCGCGCAGCGACACCTCCACGCCCAGTTCCTCGCGCAGGCGGGCGATCAGCCGTACGGCAAGCAGGGAGTGCCCGCCGAGGGCGAAGAACGTGTCGTCGACGCCGACCCGGGCGACGCCGAACACGTCGGTCCAGACCTTGGCGAGGCGTTCCTGGACCGGGTTCTCCGGGGCCCGGTACGCCACGGCCATGTCCGGGCGGTCCGGGGCGGGCAGCGCCTTTCGGTCCAGCTTGCCGCTCGGGGTCAGCGGCAGCTCGGCCAGCGGCACGAACGTCGACGGCACCATGTAGCCGGGCAGCCGTCCGGCCAGCCGGTCCCGCAGCTCGCCGACGTCGAGACGGTCCCCGACGACGTAGGCGACGAGGCGCTTCTCGGCGGCCTCGCCGGTGGCCACCACCACCGAGGCGCGTACGCCGGGCTGGTCGTCGAGCACCGCCTGGATCTCGCCCAGCTCGACCCGGTTGCCGGCGAGCTTGACCTGCTCGTCGACCCGGCCGAGGTAGTCGACCACGCCGGGTCGGTGCCAGCCGGCCAGGTCGCCGCTGCGGTACATCCGCCCGCCCGGCTCGCCGTGCGGGTCGGGCAGGAACCGCTCGGCGGTCAGGCCCGGCCGGCCGACGTAGCCGCGTGCGAGCTGCACACCGGCGAGGTACAGCTCTCCCGGGTCGTCGCCGGTCACGGGACGCAGTTCGGGGTCCAGGATGTGCAGCTGGGTGTTGTCGACGGCCGCGCCGATCGGCACACTCGCCCCGGTCCACTCCGGCCGGCAGGCCCAGGCGCTGACCTCGATGGACGCCTCGGTCGGGCCGTACAGGTTGTGCAGTTCGACGTCGGGCAGGACGCGCAGCACCCGGTTCTGCAGGTCGGTGGGGAGCGCCTCGCCGCTGGCGAGGATGCGGCGCAGGCTGTGGCATTCGGCGACGCCGGGTTCGCCGGCGAACAGCGCCAGCATGGTCGGGATGAAGTGCACGCTGGTGATCTCCCGGCTGCGGATGATCTCCACCAGGTACCGGGTGTCCCGGTGCCCGCCGGGCCGGGCGAGGATCAGCCGCGCGCCGACGGTCAGGGGCCAGAACAGCTCGTGCACGGACACGTCGAAGGCGTACGGGGTCTTCTGGAGCACCCGCTCGTCGGAGGTCATGCCGTACTCGTGCTGACCCCAGCGCAGCCGGTTGACCACGCCCCGGTGCTCGACGACGACGCCCTTGGGCCGCCCGGTCGAGCCGGAGGTGTACATGACGTAGCAGGCGTTGCGCTCGTCCACGGCGACGTCGCACGGCTCGGCGGACTCGTCGGCCGTGTCGGCGACAGTCAGTTCCGGCAGGCCGGGCAGGCCCAGGTCGACGTCCATGCCGGGGCCGCGGACCACTGCCACCGCGCCGGCCTGGCCGGCCATGTAGGTCAGCCGGTCGGTGGGCAGCTCCAGGTCCAGCGGCAGGTACGCCGCGCCGCTCTTGAGGACACCGAGCAGGACGACCAGCAGGTCCAGGGACCGCTGGGCGCCGACGGCGACGACCGTCTCGGGCCCGGCGCCGCGGCGGCGCAGGGCGTGGGCGAGCCGGTTCGCCCGCCGGTCCAGCTCGCGGTAGGTCAGCTCCGCGCCCTCGAACTCCAGGGCGACCGCGTCCGGGGTACGCCGGACCTGCGCCTCGACCAAGCCGTGGATGGTGCTCATGCCTGCTGCTCCTTCAGTGCCTGCTCGACGTCCTCGTCGCTCATCGCGGCGATCTCGGCCATCAACCGGTCCTCGACTGCTACCGCGAGTCGCGCCACGGTGGGCTGTTCGAAGAGGGTGCGGACGGCCACCTCGCAGCCGAAGACCGCGCGCAGCCGGATGGCGACCCGGGTGGCGAGCAGGGAGTGGCCGCCCAGGTGGAAGAAGTTGTCGTGGATGCCGATCCGGTCGACGCGCAGCACCTGCCGCCAGACGTCCGCGATCGCCTCCTCGGTGGGCGTACGCGGCGGTTCGGTGTCGGCGCCGGGCGCGGCCCGGTAGCCGGCCGGGTCGGGAAGCCGGTCCCGGTCGACCTTGCCGCCGACCGTGCGCGGCAGTTCGTCGAGGACGATGACCACGGCGGGCACCATGAACCCGGGCAGCCGCTCGCCCAGCCGGTCGCGCAGGTCGTCGACGGAGACCGCGTCGCCGGCCAGGTAGGCGACGAGC
>NZ_JADKYQ010000019.1:0-126470 GCF_015354395.1 Micromonospora sp. ANENR4 | reverse complement strand
GGCAGACTGTCCAACGCCGGATCATCACCCGTGGACGCCGCCACCTCGTTGATCTCCGCCAACCGGGTATCCGCCAACGCTCGCCGGGTGCTCGGCAACCGCCGTGGCTTCGCCACCTTCAACGCCGGGTTCTCGGCCTCGGACAGGAGCCCGTCGGCGACCGCCCGCCGGTACAGGCATCGCAGCGCCGCGATCAGATGCTCCGCCGCACTGCGCCCACCCCGCGCGTTGCGGCGGGCCACCACATGCGTCTTGACGTACTCCGCAAGCCGCTCGATCTCCGATGGTGTCGGCTCATCGATACGCCGCTGGCCCCACTGCTCGACCACGCGCTTCCAGTACGACCCGTACGCCCGCCGGGTGCCAGCGCTGACCGCAGCTGCCACGACCGGCACGTACTCCGCGAACGTCGGAGCCGGCGGAAGGTCCGACGCCACTGCCACCAGATCCGCTGGCGAGATGCCCATCCGCGACAGCAACAACCGAGCGGCCTCCAGCTCGGCCTTGCCCGCCACGCCGCTCACGACTCACCGCCCGCGAACGCCTCGTCCTGCACTCGGGCGACCACCGCGTCCAGCGAGGCCGGTGGGTGAAGCACGAGACGTCCGGCCTTCGGGTCGGCCGCCAGCAGCACCCGATCGCCGGCTGTCAACCCGCACCACTGGCGGACCACAGCGGGCAACCGCACATGGCCCTCTTTCGTCACCTGGAACACCCCGCGCGGATCAGGGTCGACGATGATCAGACCGCCGCTTTCCCTGATGCCCAGCCTGAGGCCAGGAACCCAGCCGAGAACGGTCATCACCGCCCGATCAGCGACGCGGCCATGCACATCAAGAGTCGCCAGCCCATACACCGTGCTGCCGTCACGAGTAGGAGCCAGTCGCGCCAGCGGCAGAGGCGGTCGCTTCATCGCGGCACGCGAGTCACCGCGGATCTTGAGCCCGCCTGACGGAACCACCGCCGGGATCACCGAATCGATTGGCCGGTCGGTCATGACCCACCTCGCCCAACGACGAGGCTGCCACCAACGGTGGTAACAGAGAGTGAAAACAGGTGGCCAAGCATGCTTGACCACCTGTACGTCCAACGTCGCACGGATGCTACGCGGGAGTGTCCGAGGGGGGACTTGAACCCCCACGCCCTATACGGGCACTAGCACCTCAAGCTAGCGCGTCTGCCATTCCGCCACCCGGACCTGCACGTACCAGCCTACCCGGTCGACCAATGTGAGCTACTCACCGCATCGGTCGGCCTGGCGGGCCGCACGGGGCATTACTGTACACGGCCCATAACGATCATGCACATCAGCTCCATCGCGGCGCGTTTGCGCAGGTCAGCGGCCACATAGATCGGGTGGGTAGCGCGCAACAGGCGATTCCGGGCAGCATTGCTCCCGTGTCCCACCCCTCCCCGTTGATCGCCACTCAACACCAGGCCCTCGCACTGCGCGCCGCGGGTGACCTGACAAGCGCCCGCCGCCTGCTCCATGACGCGATCGTCGCGGCCCGCCCGGCGTACGGCGAGGACCACCAGGACGTCCTGGCCACCGGTCACCTGCTGGCCCGGCTGCACCGCGAGGCCGACGACCCGGCCTCCGCCCGGCGCGTACTCGAGGAGGCCTACGCGGCTGGCGAGCGCCGCCGCGGCGAGGGCGACCCGCTGATGCTCGCGCTCAGCTTCGACCTCGCCGGGGTGTCCGAGGAACTCGGCAACCGGCACGAGGCCCGCCGCAACTACAGCCGCGTGGCGACCGCCGGGGCCGCCGTGCTCGGTCCGGACCACCCCGCGGTACGCGCGGCCCGCCAGTACCTCGGCGGCTCCGCCGCCGCTCCCGCAGGCTATGGCCCCTCCCCCGGCGGCTCCGCCGCCGCTGCCGGACCGCTCCCCGCTCCACCCCCGCCCGGCTACCCGAATCCGGGCCGCCCCGGGTACGCCAATTCGCCCCTGCCCGGACACGTCGATCCAGCGCCGCCGGGCATCCCCGGGCCGGTCCGGCCCGATCCCGGACACCCCGGTCCCGGACACCCCGGGCACGGGGTGCCCGAGCCCACCGTCTCGTTGCGGCCCGTCCCACCGCCGCACCCGCACGCTCCGGCACCGCCAGGTCCCGTCGCCCCGGGTGCGCCCGTCGCGAATCCGCCGGCACCCGGCTCACAGTGGGCGCCCCGCCCGGGCCCGGCACCGCAGGCGCCCCGCCCCGGGCAGCCACCTCAGCCCGCACCGATCGTTCCTTCACCACCGGTGGCGCCTGCCCCGCCGCACCCTCCCGGCGCCGGGCCGAACGGACCCGCCAGTCCGTCGGCGCCGCCCTCGCCGCCCGCCGCGGAGCCGACGACCCGGTTCGCGCCCATCACCGAGGAGGCGACCTCCCGGTTCCCGGTGGTGCCCATCGAAACCACCGCCCCGGCGACGCCGCCCACTGCCGGGAGGGTCCCGCATAATCCCGGTGTCCGGCCGGTGCCCCCGGCTCAGGGCGTCATCCCGGTGCCACCGGCCCGGCGCGCCTCCCAGGCTCCGCCGGCAACGTACGGTCGACCGGCCGCCGCTTCCGGTGTGACCCCGGTGCCGCCCCGTGCCCCCGCCGCACCTCCGCACCCGGCAACCACCGGCACATCGATGCCCGGTCCGGCACCAGGACCACCCGCAGCGACGCCTGGAACGCCGACGACAGAACCCACCGCCGGGGCGCGCCCGCTGCCGCCGCCACAGACGCCGGGCATCGCCGGTGCGCCGTCGCTCCCGCCCCCGCCGGTCATTCCGCCGCCGCCCGCACCGCCGGTCGCCGAGTCGCCTCCCGCCGGAATCGCCCCGCCACCGTCGCGGATGCCCTCGGCGGGACTCGTGCCGCCGCCTCCGTCCGTCCTCCCGCCGGCGCCGCGCGTGCCGGCTCCGACGAACAGCCCTCTACCGTCGCCGCCGGCCGTTCCGGTTGTCCCGCCGGTGTCGGCCCAGCCCCTCCCACCACCGGTCACCCCTCCGGCCTCGGCCACGCCACCGGCACCCGCCTCCCAGCCGGTCGCCGAATCGGCGCCGGCCGCTGCCACCGCAGCGACGCCGGTCCCTGCGCCGCCCGCGCCGCCGCGACCCGCGCCCGCCCAGCAGGCGCCGTCGACGGCCGAGGCAACCGCTCCTCCGCGTCCCGCCGTCGACCGGGCGGCCGGCATCGACACGAGCGATGCGGGACGGGGTACGACATCGCCGATCCCCGGTGGACCGGGCTGGGACAAGCCGACGATCCAGGTGCAGCAGATCGGCCCGCTGCTGGAGGAGGAGGCGGCGCGCAACGCCGCGACGGCGGCCCCCGGCGTCCCGGTCAACCCCGCGACAGCCGGTGCCGTCGGCGAAACCCCGGCCGGCGCACGGCCGGTCAGCGGACCGCCCGCCGGCTCACCGCCCGCCGGCTCACCGCCCGTCAGCGCACCTCCGGTCAACCCGGTCCAGGCCGGTTCGTCCGGAACGCCCGTGGTGAGCGCACCGCCGTCGAGCGCATCCCCGGTCGACGGATCGTCGGTGAGCCCTTCGGCCACGGGTGAAGGCGGCGCTGCCGCGAGCATGAGGCAGCCGCACACGCCCGAGGCCGGCGCACCGGCCACCGGTGCTCCGGCAGCAGACGTAGCGCCACCGCCCGCCGCGCCCCAGGCCGGCGCTCCACCCACCAGCGCACCGCCGATCGGATCGCCCTCGACGTCTCCGGTCAGCGCGCCCCCTGTGAACCCGGTCAGCGGGCCCTTCGGGCAGTCGGTCAGCGGTCCTCCGGGGCCGCCGGTCAGCGCGCCACCCGGGGCCGGCTACCCACCGCCGGTCAGCGCGCCGCCCGGACCCGGCTACCCACCGCCGGTCAGCGCGCCGCCCGGACCTGGGTACCCGCCACCGGTCAGCGCGCCGCCCGCCGGACACCCACCGGTGAGCGCTCCCCCCGGCACCTATCCACCGCCGGTCAGCGGACCACCCGCGGCGCCGGTCAGCGCGGCACCCGTCAGCGGTTCCTCCGTACCGCCGTGGGGCATGGTGGCGCCGCCGTGGAGCAGCGTCGCCCCGTCCCAGCCGGTCGACCGGCCCACCGATCCCGACTTGGAAGTGGATGAGCCGGCACCCGCCGACCCGGCCGGCGAACCGGACGCGGACGCGCCGGAGCCGAACCGGCAGATGACGATCTACGAGGACCTGCTGGACTTCCCCGAGTCCACGCGACCGGAGCCGCCGGCCCAGCCGGAGCAGGGCGCCTGGCCGGCGACCCCGCCGATGTTCCACCAGCCGCCGCCGGTCCCGCCGCGGGACGCGTACCCGATGGAGCCGGAACGGCCGGGCCGCAACCGGACGGTGCTGGCCCTTGTGGTCGGGGGTGCGGTGCTCGCGGTGGTCGCGGCGGTCGGTGTCGGCGCGGTGTTGCTGAACCGGGAGGCGGCGCCGCCGCCGGCTCCCGTGCCCGCGTCCGGCGCCGCGTCGCCGAAGGTGACCGGGCCGCCGCCGGGAGACCTGAAGCTGCGCGACGACACCACCACCGTCACGGTAACCTGGACCGATCCGACGAACGGCGGGGTGCCGTTCGTGGTGGCCGGTGGCCGGGCCGGGCAGAAGCTCGGCGTGATGGCGACTGTGGACGCCGGGCAGACCCGCTACACGGTGAACGGGCTGAGCGCGAAGCTGGACTACTGCTTCACGGTGCTGGCTGTCTACTCGACCGATTCGTACGCCACCTCGGGTCAGGTCTGCACGGACCGGGAGGGCGGCCCCACGCCGAACTGAGCGTCCACGGACGACACGCTCGGTGTCCACAGGGGGACGGTGCGGGTTTCACCGGCTCCGGGCGGCACCTATGATGGCTCCCGGCTCTGGGGAGGGTCGGCCGTGCTCGGCGTCGCTCCCCGCACCGACACGGGGAGGCAGCCGGCAGTGACCACCATCGAGGACGTCACGGGCACCGCGCCGGAGCAGGCTCGTCCACGGTCGCGGATGCGGGGCGGGCTGGTCACCATCGGCACGGTGGCCGCGCTGCTGGCCGCGATGGGCCTGACTGTGCTCGGGCTGGGCGCGGCCGACAACGCGGTGGCGAGCTTCGACGCGTCGTCCTGGTTGTGGAGCACCACCCGCAGCGAGCTGGCCCGGGTCAACGGCGTCACCGCGCGGGTGGACACCCGGATGGAGGTGCCGGGTGGGCGGCGGCACCAGGTGCAGGTGGCGCAGACCGACCGGCTGCTGATCCTGCGCGACCTCAACACCGGGCAGGTCAGCTCGCTGGACCTGGCGACGTTGCAGATCACCGCGACGACGCCGACCGCGCCGGGGTTCGGGGTGAGCGTGGCGCTGCACGAGGACGCGGCGTTCGTGGTGGACGCGGTGCAGGGCATCGTCCGGCAGCTGGACCCGAGGGCGTTGACGCCGGTGGGTGAGCCGGTGCGCTACCCGCCGGGTATCACCGGCGGCACGTTCGACGGCGCCGGCAAGCTGTGGGTGGCGGTGCCGAGCGAGGGCACCGTCTCGGCGGTGACCGCCGCCGAGCTGCCGGAGACGCCGGGTGACGCGCCGTCCGCGGGGCTCAGCCCGGAGCGGGTCGAGACGTACGACGTGGCCGAGCCGGCGCACGAGCTGGTGGTGTCCACGCTGGACGAGGGTGTCGCGGTGCTGGACCGGACCTCGGCGTCGCTGGTGACCGTGGTCGGCGGGCAGACGCAGCGGGCGGAGCTGAGCATGAGCGCGCCGGGCAACCTGCCGACGCGGACCAGCGGGCCGCAGGTGCCGGTCACGGTCCCCGGTGACAGGTCGGTGCACGTGGTGCGGGACAGCCGCGAGGTGAAGCGGTTCACGGTTCCCGGCGCCGGTGCCCGGTTGAGCCCGGCGGTGGCGTGGGCGGGCCGGTTCTACTGCGCCGACGAGACCACCGGCACGGTGTACGCCTTCGACGGCGAGGGTCAGCTCGTGCAGACCGTCAAGGGCTCCGGCCGGCCCGGCCCGGTCGAGCTGGAGGTCCGGGAGAACCACCTGTTCATCAACCCGCCGGACTCGTCCACCGCGCAGGTGGTTGACGACCGCAACCAGGTGCGTGAGGTCGACAAGTACGCAAACGACGTGCTGGGCGGCGACCCGCCGCCGGTGGCCCCGCCGCCGCCCCCGCCGAAGAAGCCGAAGGTGTCCAAGCCGGGTGCGCCGAAGTCGGTCACCGCCGCCGCGGGTGACGCGTCGGCGCGGGTGAGCTGGCAGGCCGCCCCGTCGAACGGCGCCGAGATCATCCGGTACGTGGTGGAGGGCGCCGGTCAGACCCACCAGGTCGGCGCGAACCAGCGCGCGCTGGAGATCACCGGTCTGACAAACGGTGAGACGTACACGTTCTCGGTGCACGCGGTGAACGCCAAGGGTGAGGGGCCGGCGCGGCGCAGCAACCCGGTGGTGCCGACCGCCGAGGTGCCGGACCCGCCGGCGTCGGTGACCGCCGAGGCGCGGCCGGACGGCACGGTGCGGGTGAGCTGGCCCGAGGCCGACGGTCAGGGCAACACGATCGCGAAGTACGCGGTGACGGCGACCTCGGCGGGTGCGAGCGCCCCGGCCGGTGAGTCGGCGAAGACGGAGTTGGTGGTGCCGGCCGGGCAACTGGAGTACGGCACGCAGTACGCGTTCACGGTGACCGCGGTCAGCGAGAAGGGCGCCGGGTCGAAGGCGTCGCCGGTGAGCAACACGGTGGTGCCGTTCACCACGCCGAAGGCGCCGACGGAGCTGCGCGCGTCCACAGTCGCCGACCAGCCGGGCACGATCGCGGTGCAGTGGTCCCCGGCGGTGGACAACGGCCGCCCGGTGACGAAGTACGTGGTGGAGGCCGCGGGGAAGTCCGTCGAGGTGACCGACGTCCAGGCCACCGTGGGCGGACTGGGCAACGGGCAGAACGTGACGGTGAAGGTCAAGGCCGTGAACGAGGCCGGGCCGGGACCGGAGGCGAGCACCACCGCGCGGACGGTGGCCGAGCCCCGGATCACGGTGACCGGCTCGTCGGCGGACGCCACGTCGGTGACTGTGACGTTCACTGTGGACGCGGGCGGCGGTCGCGCCTCCTGCACGGCGGCAACGGGCGGGAAGACGGCGAGCGGGAGCTGTTCCAGCCTGCGGGTGACCGGGCTGACGCCGGGGACGGCGTACACGGTGACGCTGACCGCGAGCAACGCCGCCGGTAAGGGCACCGCCTCCCGCGCGCAGACCACCGACCCGGTGTACGGCATCGCCACGTGCAAGAACGGTCCGGACGGCGACCAGCGGACGTACTGCGACAAGGACGTGCCGGGCCGCAACGGCAACGAGATCTTCGAGGTGCCGAGGCAGGACAACGACCGGCAGGCCGGTTGGGTGCCGGACGGCCACCGGCTGCGCACGTACTGCAAGGTGAAGGGCGAGGATGTGGACGCCTGGATCTACAACAACAACAAGCAGAGCACCTGGTGGGTCCAGGTGGAGTACAAGGGCAAGACGTACATCCCGTGGGCCTGGCTCAACCTGGAGGGCGGCGACGACCTCGGCGTCCTGCCCACCTGCTGACCGCACCCGAGAGGCGCATCCGTGAACACGCACGAGCCGCTGAGCCAGCCGGAGGTGCAGGGCTTCGCCGCCCTGGCCGCCCGGCTGGCCGACAACGTCAACGCGGTCGTGCTCGGTAAGCCGCAGGTGGTGCGACTCGCGCTGACCGCGCTGTTCGCGCAGGGGCACGTGTTGCTGGAGGACGTGCCGGGCGTCGGCAAGACCACGTTGGCGCGGGCCGTCGCGGCCACGGTGAAGGGGCAGTGGCGGCGGATCCAGTTCACGCCGGACCTGCTCCCCTCCGACGTGTCGGGGGTGACCATCTTCAACCAGGCCAGCCGGGGCTTCGAGTTCCACCCGGGGCCGGTGTTCGCCAACATCGTCATCGCCGACGAGATCAACCGGGCGTCCCCGAAGACGCAGTCGGCGCTGCTGGAGGTGATGGAGGAGCGGACCGTCACCGTGGACGGCGTACGGCACCCGGTGCCGCAGCCGTTCCTGGTGGTGGCCACGCAGAACCCGGTGGAGATGGACGGCACGTACCGGCTGCCCGAGGCCCAGCTCGACCGGTTCCTGGTGAAGCTGTCGGTCGGCTACCCGGACGAGGCGGTCGAGGTGGAGGTGCTGCGCGGCGCCACGGTCCGCTCCCCCGACTCGCTGACCGCCGTCACCGACACCGCCACCGTGGGCGAGATGGTGAAGATGGCCCGGCGGGTGCACATCGCCGAGCCGCTCTACGCGTACGCGGTGCGGCTGGCCGCGGCGACGCGTACCCATCCGCAGGTGCGGGTCGGGGTGAGCCCGCGCGGGGTGATCGCGCTGACCCGGGCGGCGTGCGCGTACGCGCTGATCGACGGCCGCGGCTGGATCATGCCGGAGGACCTGAAGGCGCTCGTCGAGCCGGTGTTCGCGCACCGGCTGCTGCTCACCCCCGACGCGCAGGTGCGTGGTGTGACGCCCGCCGAGGTGCTGCGTCAGGCGGTCGCGTCGGTGCCGGTGCCGCTGCCGTCGGGCCAGGCCACAGCGGTGCACGGCTGAGCGTGGGGATCACCGCCCGTGGCATCGGGCTGCTCGTCGCCGCCCTGGTGCTGCTCGGCGTGGGGTTCCGGTACGCGTACCCGGAGCTGACGGTGCTCGGCGCGGCGGCCGGCGTGGCGGTCGGCTACGCCGTGGTGAACGCGGCCTGGCGGCCCCGGCTGAGCGTCGAGCGGCGGGCCGACCCGGACCGGGTGGCCCGGGGTGAGCCGGCGGCGATGGAGCTGACGGTGCGGAACACCGGCCGGCTGCGGGCGGCGAACCTGGTGGCCGAGGACCGCTGCGCCGGCGCGCTCGTGCCGGTGCCGCTGCTGCGGTTGCGCCCGGGCCGGGACACGGTGGCGCGGTACGAGGTGCCGACGCATCGGCGTGGGGTGGTTCCGGTGGGGCCGCTGCGGGTGGTGCGCCGGGATCCGCTGGGGCTGGTGGCGCTGGCGCGCGGCTACGGCGGCACGGTGCCGGTGTGGGTGCACCCGTGCATCCACCCGCTCTCCGCGGTGCCCACCGGCGCCGGGCGCAGCCTGGACGGGCGTACCGACAGCGTGCCGCACGGGTCGATCACGTTCGACTCGCTGCGGGAGTACGTGGTGGGTGACGAGTTGCGCCGCGTGCACTGGCGCACCAGCGCCCGGGTGGGTGAGCTGATGGTGCGGGAGAACGTGGACACCAGCCTGCCGCGCCTGGTGGTGGTGCTGGACAACCGCGCATCCGCGCACCCGGGCCGGGCCGGTGGCGTCGCGGAGTCGTTCGAGTCGGCGTGCGAGGCGGCGGCGTCGGTGGTGGCCGCCGCCGTGCGGGAGGACCTGCCGGTGCACCTGCTGCTCGTCGTACCGGCCGAGGTGGAGCCCGCGGGCGCGGCCGGGCCGCTGGACCGGCTCGCAGCTGTGGAGCTGGCGGACGCCGGGCCGGACGTGCTGCCCGCCGCGACGGGCAGGCTGCGCCGGGACCGGCTCGGCGACACGCTCGTCTTCCTGACCGGGCCGGGTGGCCGCGACGACCTGGGGCACGTGGGCGCGCTGCGTGGCGCGTACCCGTCGGTGGTGGTCGGGATGTTCGGCGCGGACGGGCCGACGCCGGCGGGCGCGGCGGGCCTCACGGTGCTGGACGCGGCCGACGGCGCGGCGTTCGCCGCCGAGTGGGACGGGGTCCGCCGGTGGTGACGCCGCCGCGGGTCGAACCGTCGGCGGACGGGCGCGTGGCCCGGGCGCTGCGGGCCGTGCCGGTCCCGGCCGCGCTGATCGTGCTGGTCGCGCTCTCCGGCGTGGTGCTGGGCCGGGTGTACGCGGACCCGCTGCTGACCCGGCTCATGGCCGGCGCGGCGGTCGGCTCGGTGCTGGTCAGCGTGGCCGCCCGGCGGCTGCCGTCCTGGCTGGTCGCGCCGCTGTCGGTGGCCGCGCTGGCCGGGTGGACGCTGCTGTCGCTGCGGCTGGCCGCCGCGCACGCGGCGCTGCCCGGCGGGCTCGGCGAGGTGACCGCCGACGCGGCCCGCAACGCGATCCCCCGGCTGCTCACCGCGATGATCCCGGTCGAGCCGGCGCCGGACACGGTGCTGGTCCCGGTGGTCGCGGCGTGGCTGGCCGGGCTGACCGCCGCCGAGGTGGCGCTGCGGGCCGGGCGGGTGCTGCTGGGCTACCTGCCGCCGGCGCTGCTCTACGCGGGCGCGCTCTACGTGGTGGGGCCGAACGCCGATCCGGCGATCGGCTCGACGGTGCTGTTCGCGGCCGTCGCGGCGGCCGGCCTGGCGACGCCCGGGCGCCGCGACGGCCCGGCGCCAGATCCGGTCGCCGGCCTCAGTCCTGCGGTACGCGCGGCGGTACGGCTGCGTCTGGTGGCGGCGAGCGCGACCGGGCTCGCGGTGGTGGTTGCGCTGGCGGCGCTGCTCGCCCCGGTGGTGGCCGCCCGGGTCGACGAGCGACCGGTCGACCCGCGCCGCTACGTGGAGCCGCCCCGGGTGGAGTCGCTGGACGAGAACCCGCTGATCCGGATCTCCGGGTGGGCGCTCAACCCGGACCAGCGGCTGCTCGACGTGCGCACGAGCGGGGGCGCGGCCGGGGACGGGTCGCCGCGGATCCGGCTGGCGGTGCTCAGCGACTACGACGGGGTGACCTGGCGGGTCGGCGCCACGTACCGCAACGCGGGGCGGATCCTGCCCGCCGCCGAGCCGGCCCCGAACGCGGCCACCGACGAGGTGCGCCAGGAGATCACCGTCGGCGACCTGACCGGGCGGCTGCTGCCGGCGGTGCCCACGCCGCGCGAGGTGACCGGCGCGCGGGTGGCGTACGACCCGGCGACCGGGACGCTGATCCGGCCGGAAGGGCTCGCGCCGGGCCTGCGGTACGAGGTGTCGTCGGTGCGGGAGCGCCCGGACGCGAACCTGCTGCCCACGGCGAACGTGCCCGCCGGTGACGAGGTGGCCCGGGTGCTGCGGGTGGCCGACGGCGCGCCGGAGCCGGTGCGACGGCTCGCCACCCAGCTCGCCGAGTCGAACGGCGCCCCGTACGCGCGTGCCGACGCGATCGCCGCGTTCCTGGCCGAGCACTACCGGGTGACCGCCGACGCGCCCAGCGGGCACGCGTACCCGAACCTGGCGTTCTTCCTGTTCGGACCGCGTAACGGCGGCGGGCAGCGGGGCACGTCGGAGCAGTTCGCCGCCGCGTTCGCGGTGCTCGGCCGCCTCGCCGGCCTGCCGACCCGGGTGGTGGTCGGGTTCGAGCCCAAGGGCGACGGTCCGGTGCGGGCCGCCGACGCGTACGCCTGGCCGGAGGTGCTGTTCGACGGCGTCGGCTGGGTGCCGTTCGACCCGATGCCGCGTCCGGACTCCGAGCCCCGCCCGGTGGAGGAGGACTTCCGGCCGCAGCCGGAGGATCCGCCGCCGTCGGAGGTGCCGGCGCCCACCGAGGAGCCGAGCGCCACTCCCCCGGCCGCCGCGCCCGCGCCCGGCCGGAACGAGCGTGGGCTCGGCACGCCGGTGCTGGTCGGCGGCGGTGCCGGTGGCCTGCTGCTGGTGGTCGGGGCGGTGCTGGCGATGCTCGTGGCGATGCGCCGCCGGCTTACCCGCTCCCGGTTGGACGCCGGTGACCCGGGCGAACGGGTCGCCGGTGCGTGGCGGGAGCTGACCGACGCGCTGCGGCTGGCCGGGCACCCGGTCGGGCCGGACCTGGCGGCGGCCGAGGTCGCCGAGCAGGCCCGCCGGACGCTCGCCGAGGCGCGCGCGGCGCGGCCCGGAGAGGGCGCGGCGAGCTGCGACCCGGATGGCGCGGTGGTGGACGAGCTGGCCGGTCTGCTCAACCAGGCGGGCTTCGCGCCGGGCAGCGTCACGCCGGAACAGGCGGAGCGGGCCGCACGGCTGAGCGCCGGCTTCGCCGACGCGCTGCGCGCGGCCCGGTCGCGGTGGCGACAGGTGCTGTGGGCGGTCCATCCGGGGCCGCTCCGGTGGCGACGCTGATCAACAGCCGTAACCGGATCGCCGGGCCGGTACCTCTACGAGCCGTCCTGAGTGGGGCACCGGCGGCCGGCTTACGGAAGTAGGGTGAGCGGTGATCTGGATCAGGAACCGGCGTTTTCGTCTGCTCTGGACCAGTACGCTCTTGTCCAACCTGGGCAATTGGCTGATGATCGTCGCGGTACCGGTCCACGTCTACACGATGACCGGGTCGACGCTCAGCAGCGGTTTCGCCTTCGTCGCGCAGACCCTGCCCGCGATCGTCTTCGCGCCCCTGGCCGGGGTGCTGGCCGACCAGTGGGACCGGCGCGCGGTGATGGTCGGCGCGGACCTGCTGCGCATGGCCGTCGTGCTCGCGCTGGTCGTGGTCGACGATCCGGGCATGCTGTGGCTGCTCTACACGGTGATGTTCTTCGAGAGCGCGATCGGGCACGTCTTCCAGCCCGCGGCCCGGGCGGTGGTGCCCGCCATCGTCGGCCGGGGCGGTGACCTGGAGGCGGCGAACTCCTGGAACACGGTGGCGAGCGGCGTCGTCCGCCTCGCCGGCGCGCCCCTGGGCGGCGCGCTCTACGCCCTCGTGGGTTTCGACGCTCTGGTGCTGATCGACTCCGCGACGTACCTGGCCTCGGCCGTACTGATCTTCGGAATGGGCCGGCTGCGGGTGGCCGACGACGGACACCGGCCGGGCACGTCGTCCTGGCTGGCCGCTTTCCGGGGGCAGATCCGGGAGGGTCTTGCCTTCCTCTTCGGGCATCCCGTCCTCCGCACGACGCTCGGCGTCTCCAGCATCTTCCTGATGGCGAACGCCGCTCTGAACGTGCTTCTCGTGCCGTACGTCATCAGCGTCCTCGGCGGCGACGCCGGCGATGTCGGCGTGCTCATGGCCGCGCTGGGCGGCGGCTTCCTGGCCAGCGCGTACGTCGGCAACGTGCTGTCCCGAAGCGGTCTCCTCCGGCTGTCGTTCACCGGCTGCCTGGCGGCGATCACCCTCTGCTTCGCGGGGCTCTTCCTCATCCACCACTTCGCCGCCGCGCTGGTCTTCATCGCCCTGGCCGGCCTGCCCGGTGGCGCGTTGCTGATGCTGGTCCAGGTTCAGGTCCAGCGCCACACCCCGGACCGCCAGCTCGGCCGGGTCGGATCCGCCTTCTCCGCCGCCGAGATGGCCGCGACCGTCGTGGGTGCCTCGGCGGGCAGCATCGCCGGGCAGCAGTTGCCCCTCATCACCACGGTCTGGCTCGTGATCGGCGTACTGGCGGCCGGCGCAGCAGTCGCCGCCCTCCTGCTACCCACCCGGTCCGGACCGCCGGCGGCGGAGCCGGTGGCGACGGCAACTCCGCCGGCGACAGCCGGAACCGGTGGCGACGGCTGAATCGCCGTCGATCCGTCACGACTGAGGGGAGCCGGCGCGCAGCTTCCGGACGAGCTTGCGCAGCCCGGCCTGCCAGCCGTCCGGGTCCTCGGCGCGACGGCGGGCGTAGTCGGCGACCTCGGGGTGCGGCAGGATCAGGAACCGCTCCTCGGCCAGCCCGGCGACGACCGCGTCGGCGACCTGGTCCGGGGTGAGGATCGTCCCGGACGCGGCGATCACCCGGGCGCCCAGGTGCCCCTCGGCGAGGCCGTCGGCGAGCATCGGGGTGTCCACGCCCTGCGGGCACAGCGCGCTGACCCGGATGCCGGCGTCCCGGTAGGTGATCGCCAGCCACTCGGCGAGACCCACGGCGGCGTGCTTGGTGGCGGTGTACGGGGCGTCGCCGACGGCGGTCAGCAGTCCGGCCGCCGAGCAGGTGAGCAGCAGGTGTCCCTGGCCCCGGCCGAGCATCCCGGGCAGCACGGCGCGGGCGCTGTGCAGGTGCCCGAGCACGTTCACCTTCCAGGCCCGGTCCCAGTCGGCGTCGGGCGCGTCGATGCCACCGCCGGTGGCCACGCCGGCGTTGGCGCAGAACAGGTCGATCCGGCCGTGACGGCGCTCGGTCTCCTCGACGAGCGCGTGCACCGCCGCCTCGTCGGTGACGTCCAGCCCGACGCCGCTCGCGACCGGGCCGATCGCGTCGGCCGCCGCGCGGGCCGCGTCGGCGGCCAGGTCGGCCAGGACGATCGCGGCGGCGCCCTCGGCGGCGAACCGGCGGCCCAGCGCCGCGCCGATCCCACCGGCCCCTCCGGTGACCACCACCACCCGGTCGGTCAGGTTCATCTCAGGCCACCTTTCCGGGGCCGAGCCGGGGCAGCAGGTCCATCCAGGCCGCCGCGCCGCCCTCGGTGATCTCCGGCGTGGGCAGCACCGCGATGACCGGCACGTCGACGCCGTTGTCGGCGTACCGGCGGACGGATGCCACGCACTGCTCGGGCGAGCCGTGCAGCACCAGCGCGTCGACCACCTCGTCCGGTACGGCGGCGGAGGCGCCCCGCCGGTCCCCGGCGGCCCAGGCCTCCCACATCGGGCCGAGCGAGTCCTCGCGGCCCAGCCACCTGTGGAAGGCGGCGTACGCGGGCACGGTCAGGTAGCCGGTGATCATGCGGCGGCCCAGTGCGCGAGCGTAGGCGGCGTCCTCGGTGGGGCAGACGAAGATGCGGGCGGCGACGTCGAAGCCGGGCCGGCGCTCCCCCACCTCGGCGAGCGCGGTCGGCACGTCGTCGGCGGCCAGCCAGTTGAGGATCACCCCGTCGGCCTCGGCGGCGGCCAGGCGCAGCATGCCGGGGCGCAGCGCGGCCAGCACGACCGGCGGCGGCACGCTGGGCGGGCGCTCGAGCGTGAACCGCCGGACGGCGAACGTGTCGAACGCCCCGTCGACGGTCTCGCCGCGCAACGCGGCCCGCAGGAACCGCAGCACGTCCCGGGTGCGCTTGAACGGCTCGTCGAACGCGATCGCGTTCCAGTCGCGTACCAGCACCGGCGAGGAGGAGCCGACGCCGAGCGCGAAGCGGCCCGGCGCGGCCTCGGCCAGCGCGGCGGCGCTCATCGCGAGCAGTCCGGGCCCTCTGGTGAACACCGGCGTGATCGCGGTGCCGAGGCGCAGCCGTGGCGACCACGCGGCGGCCAGGGCCAGCGGGGTGAACGCGTCGGCGCCGGCCACCTCCGACGACCAGACGTCGGTGAACCCGGCGTCGTCCAGGGCCGCGTAGACAGCGGCGTGGTCGGCGAGCGGAATTCCGCCCAACGGCACGGTCATTCCCCATCGGTTCGTCACCCGTCGATGGTGCCCGTCCGGCAGCGCCCGGAGCAAGATCCAGGCAGATATGGGTGATCCGCTCCGAGTTGCCGGGAAAGAGTGTTACGACTGCCGCATGAGTCGGACCGGGGACGGGGCCCGGCGGTGAGGACCGCCGAGCCGGCCGCGCTGCGCAGCTCCGGCGGCGGACCCGACCGGGCCACGTTCCTGGAACTCTTCTTCGACCTCGTGTACGTGTTCGCGCTGACCCGGATCTCGGCGCGCGCCTTCGAGGACCTGGTGCTGGAGGGCGGGCAGACCGGCTGGACGGCGGTGACCGGCGGCGGCAAGACACTGCTGTTGCTGCTCGCGCTCTGGGCCGTCTGGCAGGGCACGGCGTGGACCACCAGCCGCTACGACCCGCACCACCTGTGGTTGCAGGTCATCGTGATCACCGCGTTGATCTCGGCGATGGTGATGGGGGTGGCGATCCCGCGCGCGTTCAGCCACAGCGGCCTGATGTTCGCCGCCGCGTACGTGGTGGCCCAGGTGAGCCGGCCGGCGATCCTCGTGCTGGTGCTGCACAGGCAGCAGTACCGCCGGCTCAAGCTGCGCATGCTGATCACGTTCTGCGCCACGGGTGTGCTCTGGCTGGCCGGCGCGCTGCTGCCGGGCAGCGCCCGGGTGGTGCTCTGGACCACGGCACTGCTGCTGGAGTACCTCGCCGCCCGGTTCGGCTGGCCGATGCCCGGTCTGGGCCGCTCGACCGTCTCCCGGTGGGACATCCACGGCGAGCACCTGGCCGAGCGCTACCAGCAGATCTTCCTGGTCGCGCTCGGTGAGACGATCCTGCTCGCCGGCCTGGCCTTCACCCGCTCCCCCACCAGCCCGGGCATGGTCGCCGCGTTCGCCGTCGCGCTCGCGACCTCGGTACTGCTGTGGCGGATCTACGTGCAGCGGGCCGGGCAGATCCTGGGCGAGGCGGTGACCCGGGCCGCCCATCCGGCCACCGTCGGCCGGTCCGCCGCCGACACCCACCTGGTCATGGTGATCGGGGTGGTCGCCACCGCGATCGGCTACGAGCTGGTCATCGAGCACCCGGCCGGGCACAACGAACTGCCCTGGCTGGCCATGATCCTCGGCGGGCCGGCCGTGTTCCTGGCCGGCCGGGCCCGCTTCGAGTACGAGGTGTTCGGCCGCGTCTCCCCGTCCCGGCTGGTGGGGATCGCCGCGCTGCTGCTGCCCGCGCCGCTGCTGGTGCGCCTCGCGCCGCTCGTCGCGGCGATCCTCGCCGCGCTGGTCCTCACGGCGGTGGCGGTGGCCGACGCGCGCCGCGCCTGGGGCCGCCCGCCGGAGGAGGCGGCGACGCCGTTCTGAGCGGCGACGCCGGTGCGGCACACCGCTACCGGGCTACGATCCGCGCGTGACCTTCTCGCTCGTCGCCCGCTCCGCCGACGGGCACCTGTACGGCGTGGCGGTGGCCAGCCGCTTCCTCGCCGCCGGGGCGCTCGTGCCGGCCGCCGAGGCACTGGTGGGCGCGGTCGCCACCCAGGCGCACGCCAACCTCGCCTACCGGGCACAGGCGCTCGCGTTGCTGCGTACCGGCGTCAGCGCCACCGACGCGGTGGCCGGGCTGGTCGCCGCCGACCCCGGCCGCGACGACCGGCAGCTCGCCGTGGTGGGGGCGACCGGCGACGGGGCCACCTGGACCGGACCGCGCTGCCACCCCTGGGCGGGCGGGCAGGCCGGCGACGGCTGGGCCGCGCAGGGCAACATCCTGACCGGCCCGCAGGTGATCGACGCGCTGCGCGACGCCTGGCTGGCCCGCGACGACCTGCCGTTCCCGCAGCGCATGCTGGCGGCGCTCACCGCCGGTGACGCGGCCGGCGGTGACCGGCGCGGCAGGCAGAGCGCCGCGATACTCGTGGTGCAGCGCCACGGCGGCTACGCCGGCACCGGCGACGAACTGGTGGACCTGCGCGTGGACGACCACGACGACCCGGTCGCCGAGCTGCGCCGCCTGCTCGGCATCCACCACATGCTGTTCGGCCGCCCCGACCCGGCCACGCTTCGGGATCTCACCGGTCCGCTCGCGGCAGAGGTGGCGGAGCTGCTCGCCGCCACCGGTCACCCGGTCGGCCCGGCCGGCCTGGACGACGCGCTGGCGGCCTGGACCGGCCTGGAGAACCTGGAGGAACGCTTCGTGCCCGGCCGGATCGACCCGATCGTGCTGGAGCACCTGCGGCGGTGTGCCGGGCGCTGAGCGGAGATCAGCCGCCGAACGCGAGCCGGCCGATGCCGGCACGGGCCAGCTCGGCCTGCTCGTCGCCGGTCAGCGGCAGCCGCCCGGTGGCCTTGCGCAGCACGGTGAGCGCGTCCCAGCGCAGGCCCGGCGGCACCGGCGCGCCGCCGGTGAGCACGCCGGCCACCACGGCCGCCGCGGGCGGGGTCAGCCACGGCGGCCGGTCCAGCGCGTCGGCCAGGTCCAGGCCGTGCACCGCGACCTCCACCACGCGGGTACGCAGGAACTCCGGCAGCGCCATCGCGTCACCGTGCCGGGTGCGCACCACCCGGCCGGGCGGCGCGGCGGCGACCGCCTCGTCGGTGGCGCGCCAGGCCCGGCCGAACTCCCCCGCCACCTCGGCCGCGCCCGGGTGCTCCCGGGCAGCCCGGCGTGCCGAGTCGACGCGGTCCCGGTCGACCGGCGGGCTGAACTTGGCCGCGCCGAAGTAGGCGGCGGCGTCGACCTCGGCCCGGGGCGGCGCGGGTTCGGCGAGCATCAGGGCCAGGCGCCCGGCTCCGGTGCTCACGTGCGCGATCAGGTCGCGTACCTGCCAGGGCGGGCACGGGGTGGGCCGGTCCAGCGCCGCGTCGTCCAGGTCGCGCAGCACCCGTTCCAGGCGTTCGCACTCGGCCCGGAACGCCGCCCGTACGGTCTGCACCTGCGGTCAGCCCTTCCAGCGGGGCACCAGCCGGTGCACCACGACCAGCACCAGCGCGGCCACCACGGCGATCGTGCCGGCGATGCCGGCCGCGCTGCCCGCGTACCCGATGAACAGCGGACGGCGGCCGAGCGCCTCGACGGGGACTGTGGAACGGTCGACGAGCCAGGACAGCGCCACCGCGGAGGCCAGCAGGGCCACCACGCCGGCGCCGCCGAGCACGGCGCCGGCAACCCGGTGCGCGTCGCCCGGCTCCACCACCGCCTGCTCGCGCTGGAAGAACAGCAGCACCAGCCCGGCGACCGCGGCCCACGCGCCGACCACCAGGTACGCGGCGACCGCGTCGCTGGGCCGGTGCCAGCCGGCGGAGAGCGTGGCGACGCCCGCGGCGGCGGCGTACCCGGCGCCGAGGAACGCCCCGGCGACCCGCAGCTTGCGCGGCAGCACCAGGATCAGCGCGACCGCGACCGAGGCGGCCACCGTGGTGTGCCCGCTGGGCAGGCTGTTGCCGGCGGCGGCCCGTTCCGGGTCGATGCCGAAGTCGGGCCGGGCCAGGTAGTGCTTGAGCAGCTGCGTGGTCACGTTGGCCCCGGCGATCAGCAGCGTCGCGGTGACGGCGAGCGCCTTGCGTCCCCGGATCAGCGCGATGAAGCCGATCACGGCGGTCGCGGCCAGCAGCGACACCACCGACATGGCGTTGAGGAGTGTGTTCACCGGATCGTCGATGCGGTCCTGGCCGATCCGGTTGCCGGTGAGCGCCACCGTGTCCAGCCACTGGCCCAGTTCGGTGTGCACGGCGAAGCGCCACACCAGCCCGAACGCGGCTGTCTGGATCAGGGCCAGTACGACCAACCAGACCGCCGTCCAACCCCTCGCCGTCTCCCGCACCCGGACAACTTAACGGTAGGCACGCTCCGGCGCGCGGCGGAGCGCCAGCGGCGGCGGCGTACGGTGAGGCGGGCGATTTCGAGGAGGTGGCGCGTGACCGGCACGCCACAGCGGCAACCGGACGAGGGGCCGCGGCCGGAGTCGCTGGCCGACCTGCTCGGCGGCCGGCGCGGGGCGGTGGACGCGACCCTTCCCCCACTGGCGTTCGGGCTCGGCTGGGTGCTCGGCGGTCTCGGTGGCGGCGTGCTCGCGGCGGTACTGACCGGCACGGCGGTGGCCGGCTGGCGGTGGCGGCGCGGCGACCGTCCCCGTTCGGTGCTGGTCGGTCTGCTCGCGGTCTGCGTGGCGGCGCTCATCGCGTTGCGCACCGGCCGGGCCGCCGACTTCTTCCTGCTCCAGATCGCCGCCAACGCGGCGAGCGCGCTGGCCTGGGCGGTGAGCATCGTGGTGCGCTGGCCGCTGCTGGGTGTGGTGGTCGGCACGGCGCTGGGCCAGCGGACCCGGTGGCGGCGCGACCCGGCGCTGCTGCGGGCGTACGGCCGGGCCAGCTGGGTGTGGGCGGCCACCTATGTGCTGCGGGTCGCGGTGTTCGTGCCGCTGTGGTTGTACGGGCACGTGGTCGCGCTCACCGTGGCGCGGGCGGCGCTGACCTGGCCGCTGATCGCGGCGGCGCTGGCGGGCAGTTGGGTGGTGATCCGGCGCTCGCTGCCGGCCGGGCATCCGGGGCTGCGGCACCCGGTGGACCCGGCGGGCACCGACGGTGTGGCGACACGCACAGAATAATGGAGAGGCCGCCACGGGGGGAGCGGCCTCTCCGTCAAATACGTTACTCCGTCCACGGCCCGGATGTGATCCCGTGGACCGCTGATTTTTCCGTGCCTTTTCGCGCCAGGGGTCGTCGCCGGGCGGAGTGGTGGGCCGGCCGGTCCGCTGCGTCGGCCGGACGGCCGGCCCACCCGGCCTGACCGTGGGCGTCAGGCCGTTCGCCGACCCGGCCGCTCCGTTCCCCCATCGGCCGGGTCGGCCTCCTCCGCGGGCGGGTTCGCACCCGCCCGCGGAGGAGGGGTCACCTCACCCTTGCGGGAAGTAGGTGCCGTAGTCGGCGTACGCCATGGCGATGTCCGCCTGCGCCCAGAACCGGTGGTAGTTGAAGACCGGCTCGGGACCGCCGTCCAGGTACGCCTGCACCTTCGGCCAGTCCGGGTCGTTCTTGTAGAACGAGCGGATGTCCAGGAAGCTCTTGCCCGGGGCGATCGCGTCGCCGTTGGGCATCTTCCCGGTCCAGCCGTTGGGGACGTAGAGACCCTGGCCGTCGGCGGCGTTGTAGACGTCGTCGAAGCGCTTGTAGTCGCCGCGCTTCTCCGGCGTCGAGACGCCCTTGCTGTCGGCGGACGCCGAGAGCGCGTCCAGCAGGCCCTTGGCGGTGTTCTTCGCCGCGGTGTTGCCGGACTTGGCCGCGTACGCGATGAGCGTGCGGGCGTAGGCGCCGGCGACGCCGACGTCCTGACCCTTGACCGTCACCTCGACGTGCAGGTTGGTGTTCGGCTGCGGGCTGCTCGGGTTCCAGTTGGCCGGCTGGCCGGTCCACTTCATGTCCGACGGGATCGACCAGTTGGTGCCGACCGTGGTGTTGGCGATGGCCCACGGCACCCACTTGTCCAGCAGCGCCTTCGCCTTCGCGTTGCCGGTCTCCAGGTACAGCTCGGCGATGCGCTGCATCGACCAGGCCTGCATGCCGAACCACTGGTTCGACGGCGGGTCGTTGTAGACCGGGTCGACGTCGTAGTACATGCCGTAGAAGGTGGCGGTGCCGGTCGGCGGCTGGGCGTAGCTGCCGTCCCAGCTGTTGGTGGCGCCACCGGCGATGCCGCCCTCGGCGGACTGGAGCCAGGTGTAGAACTCCAGCTGCCGGTCGAGGCTCTTCTGCCAGTCGGAGACCGCGGTCGGCGACTTCGGCTTCAGCTCCGCGACGTTGGTCATGGCCCAGGCCGCGAACGGGTTCTGGTAGCCGAAGTGGCTGTGGCTGGAGCCGATCCGCCACGACCAGTTCTGCGAGGCGTCGTACGCGCCGCCCCAGGCGTAGTACCAGGACAGCAGGTAGTGCGCCGAGTCACGGCCGCTGGCGGCCGGGCAGGTGCTCGCGCCGACGCAGTTGCCGATCTTCTTGAAGTACTTGTCGAACAGCGCGTAGCGCAGGTAGTCGCCCATCTTGGCGGCCTTGGCCACGGTGGCCGCCACGTCGGCCTGCTTGCCCTGCGCCTTGGCCCAGGTCAGCGCCCAGTAGGCGGCCTGGACGGCACGCGCGTCGGCGTCCGGGGCGTTCGTGTACTTCCACTGCTTGGCCGGGGCGCTGGACTCCTTGACGAACAGGTCCAGGTAGCCGTTCGGGCCGCCGTGCTTGAACGTGTCGCAGGACGGCTGCGGCACGGTCTCCCACACCGACTCCTGGGTGCCCCGCTGGAAGGTGTTGATGTACGCGGGCCGGGTGGTGCCGTCGCCGCAGCGGCCGAAGCCGTAGGTGTTGTCCACGTCGAGCAGCCAGTGCATGCCGTAGATGTCACCGGTGCCGTAGGTGGACTGCAGCTCCGAGCGCAGCGGGTCCTGGCCGACCGGGACGTTGGCGTCCAGCGCCGACGGGTACTGGCTGGGCAGGTTGTGCTCGGCGGCGTACTGCGGGGTGCCGGGCGAGCCGGCGGTGGCCTGGTCTGAATGATTCGGAATGATATATTTTTCCATCACTGTCCAGGCGTTGTTGAACGGGGCCCAGTTCTGGGTGACCCGGCCGTACTGCGCCTCCAGCCAGAGCCAGAAGCTGAACGCCTCCGAGGTGGTCTCGTGGCCGTGGTCGGGCGCCTCGACGATCAGCGTCTCGATCGAGTGGTACGGCACGCCCTCGGGGCTGAAGTAACCCGAGTTCTTGATCTTGCCGTACTGGTCGAGGAACTTCTTGATGTAGTCGTTGTCGCCGCCGGGGGTGTCGTTGTCCGCCTCGGTGGCGACGACGGAGATCGGGGCGTAGCCGGTGGCCGACGCGGTGATCGTCGCGGTGCCGCCGACCGTGTCGGAGTCCTCCGCGGCGGAGACGGTGGCGGTGACGCCGGTGCTCCAGTTGCTCGACGTGAGCGTCAGCGTGGACGGCGAGACCGTGATGTCGCTGTCACCGGTGACGGCGAGGGTCACCGGCACGTTGGCCGTGGGCGCCGCGCTGAGCGTGTACCGGACCGTGGCGCTGTCGCCCTCGGCCACGGTGACCGCCGACGGGTTGGCGACCAGCTTCGGCCCGCTCGCCGCGGTGACGGTGAACGACTTCTCCGAGACGGCGCTGCCGCCCGCGTTGTCGTACGCCTTGGCCTGCACGGTGTAGCTGCCCGCCGGCAGGTCGAGCAGGTCGTAGCCGTACGGCGCGGTGGTGTCGGTGTTGACGAGCAGGCCGTTGCGGTAGAACTCGACCTTGCTGATGGTGCCGTCGCTGTCGCTCGCGGTCGCGGTCAGCGGGACGTCGGCCGGCGCCTCGAACGGGCCGGACGGCACGCTCAGGGAGACCGTCGGCGGCTGGTTGGTCTGCGCGCCGTTGCAGGCGACCCCGTTGAGGGTGAACGCGGTGGGCTTCGGGTTGCTGCCGCTGTAGCTGCCGTTGAAGCCGATGCTGGTGGACGCGCCGGTGGGCAGGCTGCCGTTCCACGACTCGTTCGTCGCGGTGACCTCGCTGCCGGACTGGCTCCACTTGGCCGACCAGCCCTGGGTCACGCGCTGGCTGCTGTTCGGGAACGCGAACTTCAGCGACCAGTTGTTCAGCGCGTCGCCCAGGTTCTTGATGGTGACGGTGGCGGTGAACCCGTTGTTCCAGTCGCTCGTCGCATAGGTCACGTCGCAGGCGGGCGCGGCCTGGGCGGCGCCCGCGGGCAGGGCCACCCCGCCTATGACGAGGGCGGTGGCGGCGACCATCGCCGTACGGCGACGTCTGGCCAGAAGTCTCATGTGGGCGGTGTCTCCTCGGACCGGGCCGGGACCGTGGGCCCCGGCGGGGCGCCTCCACGCGTCGACGGGGCGTACGCGGGGGGACGGAGGCGTCCGGAAAGGTGGTCGTCCCGGCCGTGCCGGGGATCGGGGCGCCGCACCGGTTGTTCACCGGGTGCCCTCGGCGGCCCGCGCTCGCGTTCACTGGCTCCGCGTGGCGTGACGAGAGTGTGACATGGAAGCGCTCCCACCACAACGGCCAGCGCAGATACGCGCTTCCATGTTTCGATCTCGTTTAGGGGCTTTTCCAAACCCGTGACGGGCGTTACAGTCGCAGCATCGCCGATGGGAGCGCTTCCATCGACGGTGATACAAGTACTGGATCGCCGGGTACACCCGTGCCCGGCGCGTCGGCCCAGAGGCCGACGGCGGACCAGCCCGGACGCCGCCGCCGGCCGTCACCCGCCAGACGGAGGGAGGTGGAACCAGAGCCACTCGCGTGGCCCGGCTCCCGCGCGACGCGCACGACGGACGCCAATTCCACTTCGTGCGTGTGTGCACCATCGGTGGGGACGGGGGTTGCCCTCCCCCGTCCCCACACTAAACCCCCGTTGTCGACGGCAAAAGAGGCCGACGGGACAGGCGTGACACGCCACCCGGACGGCCTTTCTCGCTATCCACCCCACCCCTCGCCGCTCACGCCGCCGCGAGCGACGTTCCCGAGCGACGCCCCCGCCCACCCACTTTCCGGCCGCCCGCCGGCCGCGCCGCACCTCGCCGCGACCGCCGGATCGGGGCCGGCCGCTCCCTGGCTAAGATGGGAGCGCTCCCGGCCCAGGGCGGCCCGTCACTCCGAGGAGAAACCTCATGTCGTTACTCACCCGACGGCGCCTGCTCCGCCGCGCCGCCCTGTCCGCGACCGCGGCCGGCGCGGCCCGGACCGGGCTCGCCGGCGCCACCGCGGCCGGGATCGCCGCGTCGACAGTCGCGCTCGGCGGCTGCGACAGCCCGCCCGAGCGCACCACCGACCCGGAGCCGGACCGCGGGCTGCGCTTCCCCGACGGCTTCGCCTGGGGCGCGGCGACCTCGGCGTACCAGATCGAGGGGGCCGCCAAGGAGGACGGGCGGGGTGAGTCCGTCTGGGACACCTTCAGCCACACGCCGGGCCGGATCCGCAACGGCGACACCGGCGACGTCGCGGCCGACCACTACCACCGGTACGCGCAGGATCTGGACCTGATGCGCGACCTGGGACTGCGCAGCTACCGGTTCTCCATCTCCTGGCCCCGCATCCAGGCCGACGGCTCCGGCCGCCCCAACCAGCGCGGCCTCGACTTCTACCGCCGGCTGGTGGACGGGCTGCGCGAGCGCGACATCGCGCCGATGGCCACGCTGTTCCACTGGGATCTCCCCCAGGCGCTGCAGGACACCGGCGGCTGGGAGAACCGGGACACCGCCGAGCGCTTCGCCGAGTACGCCGACGTGGTGTTCCGCGCCCTCGGCGACCGGGTGCCGGTCTGGCTGACCGTCAACGAGCCGAAGACGGTGGTGCAGAACGGATACATCTGGGGCCACCACGCGCCGGGCATCCGCGACGAGGACGCGGCGTACCTGGTCGCCCACCACCTCCAGCTCGCCCACGGCCTCGCCGTGCAGGCGCTGCGTGCCTCCGGTCCCACCGGCCGGATCGGCCCGGCGCTCAACCTGCACCCCTGCTACCCGGCCGACGACTCCGCCGAGTCGGCCGCCGCGACCCGGCTCCACGACGGCTACGAGAACCGCCTCTACCTCGACTCGATCTTCAAGGGGGCGTACCCGCAGGACGTCCTGGACGACCTCGGCCCGGACAGCCGGATGGTCCGCGGCGTCCGCGACGGCGACCTGAAGATCATCTCCAGCCCGGTCGACCTGCTCGCCGTGCAGTACTACACGCCGCTCTACGTCACCGGCACCCGCGACACGGTCCGCAAGTGGCCCACCTCCGAGGCGGAGTGGCAGCAGATCTACCCGGAGGGCATGTACGACATCCTGACCCGGGTCACCCGCGACTACGGCCGGGTGCCGATCACCATCACCGAGAACGGCCTTCCCTGCCCCGACGTGCCCGGCCCGGACGGCACCGTCGACGACGCCGGGCGGGTCGCCTTCCTGCGCGACCACTTCGCCGCCGCCCACCGGGCCGTCGGCGACGGGGTGCCGCTGGAGAGCTACCACGTCTGGTCGCTGCTGGACAACTTCGAGTGGGCCGAGGGGTACGAGCAGCGCTGGGGCCTGGTCTACGTGGACTACGCGAGCCAGCGGCGGGTGCTCAAGCGCAGCGCCCACTGGTACCGCGACGTGATCCGCCGCAACGGCCTGTGAACGGCGCGCGTCCGGCCGGCGGTGTGCCGGCCGGACGCACGCGCCGGCTGCGGATCAGCGCGGCAGCGCCTGCTGGAGTTCGGCGCGCAGCGCCGGGGTGAGCATCTCGCCCGCCTGCTTGGCCAGCCGCGCCATCTCGTAGCCGACCACGCCGATGTCCGCGTCCGCCCCGGCCAGCGTGGCCAGGATCGAGCCGTCCCGGATCTGCATCACCAGGAAGTAGCCGCGCCCCATCTCGACCACCGTCTGCTTGACGACGTCACCGTCGAACATCTGGGCCGCACCGGCGGTGATGCTCATCAGGCCGGAGGTCACCGCGGCGAGCTTGTCCGCGTGGTCGCGCGGCAGGTGCGCCGAGATCGCCACCAGGAGCCCGTCGGAGGACACCACCACCGCGTGCGCCACCCCGGGAACGCGCTCCGCGAACGCGTTCACCAGCCAGCTCAGGTCGCGTGCCTCCTGGCTCAACGTCGTCACTGTCGTCGTCCTCCTTCATCGCGCGGCAGGTACATCTCGGTGGTCTCCTCGGCCTCGGCCCGCCGTACCCCGCTGTAGAGGCGCGACAGCATGCCGCCGACCGCCTCCGGGTCCGGCTCGTGCCGCACCACCTGACGGTCGGCCGGGGCGGCCGAGGTGAGCTGGGCCATCGGCACGCGTACCGGCAGGCCCCGCTCGTTCGTCCCTCCGGTCACCGGCGTCGCCGCCGGCGCCGGCGTCACACCCAGCGTGGACGAGGCCGGGCCCTGCCGGCTGAACCACCCGCCGCCCGCCGCGCCGGCGTCCGGGGTCAGCACGTCCTCGGCCCGTCCCGGGCGGGGACGCGGCGCGGGCACCGGCGCGGCGGCCGCCGGCGGGGTGGCGGCCGCGGCGTCCGTGCCGTCGCCGAGCGGCCGGCCGGTCAGCGGGGACACCGGCAGCGCGGCGGGCCGGCCCGGCGCCGGACGCCAGCCGGCCACCGGCAGTTCGGCGGTGGCCGCGGCGAGCGCGCCGGACGCGGCGACCGGACCGGTGAGCATCTGCGGCTCCGGCCCGCGTCCGAGCCGGCCCGGCGCCGGGTGGCCCGCCTCCGGCGCGGGCGCCTCGGCCAGCAGCTCGACCGGGATCCGCACCCGCGCCACCAGGCCCTCCCGGCCGGCGCTCAACCGCACCCGGACGCCGTGCCGGGCGCTGAGGTGGCTCACCACGAACAGGCCCATCCGCTCCGAGGCCGACACGTCGGCGGCCGGTGGCTCGGCGAGGACCGCGTTCGCCTCGGCCAGCGCCGACGGGCTCATGCCCAGCCCTTCGTCGACGATCTGCACGAGCGCGCCCCGGCCGTCCGGCTCGACCACCACCCGCACCGCGGTGTCCGGGCGGGAGAAGGCGGTGGCGTTCTCCAGCAGCTCCGCGAACAGGTGCACCAGGTCGCCCACCGCGTGCCCGACGACGTGCAGGTCGGTCCGGTTCTCGTGGCGCACCCGCTGGTACTGCTCGATCTCCGCGCTCGCGGCCAGCAGCACCGCGCCCAGGCCCACCGGACGGTTCCACCGCCGGGTCGACTCGGTGCCGGCGAGCACCAGCAGGCTCTCGTCGTTACGGCGCATGCGGGCGGCGAGGTGGTCGAGCTTGAACAGGTTCTCCAGCTGGTCCGGGTCGCTCTCCTCGCGTTCGAGGTCGTCGAGCAGCTCCAGCTGCCGCTCGACGAGGACCTGGCTGCGCCGGGCCAGGTTGACGAACATGGCGTTGACGTTGCGCCGCATCATCGCCTGTTCGACGGCGACGTCGACGGCGCTGCGGTGCACCGCCACGAACGCCTCCGCCAGCTCGCCGATCTCGTCCTGCGAGTCGATCACCGCAGGCGGTACGTCGATCGTGCCGATCGGCCGGTCCACAGTGCGCAGCCGTTGCAGTGTCAGCGGCAGGTCCACCTGCGCGATCCGCAGCGCCTGGCCGCGCAGCTGCCGCATGCCGCGCGCCACCGACCGGCCGACCAGCAGCGAGATCAGCACCGCGGACAGGAGCACCGTGGCGATCGCGCCGGCCACCAGCAGCGTGTCGCGCAGCTGGCGGGCGCTGGCGTCGTCGGCCTGGCGTACCGCGTCGGCGACGATGTCGCTCTCCAACTGGCGGAACAGTTCCTGCCGCTGCTCGCTGGCCGCCCACCACTGGGGCGCGTCGAGCAGGGCCGGCTTCGCGTCGCCGCCGCCGGGCAGCGTGCGCTCCTCCATCCGGGTGGCCGCGACGAACGCCGGGTCGACCGAGGTGCGGTCGTAGCGGCGGATCTGGTCGGCGGTCGCCGCGACCCGGAACGCGCCCAGCGCGGTGAGCTGCTGGGCCCGCAGGTCGCTGAGCGTCACCGGGTCGTCGGCCTCGTACCGGCCGGACCGGGCGGCCGCGTAGAGCTCCGCGCGGATGCGCGAGGAGAGCTCCTTGACCCGGGAGATCTGCACGTACCGCAGCACCGCCTCGGTCAGCTCCTGCCGGCCGCTGCCGGGCGTCGGCTCGGCCAGCAGGTTCAGCAGCGCCGCGACGGACCTGTGGTAGTTGCTCAGCACGGTGTCGCTGGACAGCACGGCCGGCGCCACCGCCGCGCGGATGTTCACCACCTGGTCGTACGCCTCCAGCGCCTCGGAGTAGGAGACCCGCCAGGCGGCGTCGGCGTCGGCCAGCGGCGCGGCCGCGTCCCGCAGCTCGGCCACCGCGCGGTCGGTGGCCTCCTGCAGCGGTTTGAGCGCGGCCACAGCGGCGTCCCGGTCGGCGCCGGTGCCGGCCCGGCGCAACGCGGCCAGTTCACCGGCGGTTCGGTCCCGCTCGTGCTGGAGCCGGTCCACCGCGGCGGAGATCTGCCGGCCGATCCCGACCTGTTCGGCGAAGGCGCTCAGCGTGGTGGTCTGCCCGACCAGGCCCCGGGTCTGGATGCCGGCCAGGACCAGGAACGCCAGCGAGGGGATCACCAGCACCGTGGCGAGCTTGGTGCCCATCCGCCAGTCCCGCAGCCGGAACCCGGAACGCCGCCGGTGCGGCTGAGGGGCCGCGCCGCGAACCGGGTCGGGACCTGCGCCCACGGTTGCCTCCTCGTCCCGCCCCACCACGTCGGGGAGCGGAGTCCATCCAATCAGGCCGTCGGTCGGTGTCAACGGCCGCCCGGACGGCATGACCAGGACGGTCAGCGCCTCGGATGGACGGTCACGCGTGCGAGGCGGCCTCGTCCGTCCGGCCGATCCCGGCGATCTCGTCCGCCTCCGCGACCCGGCCCAGGGCGATGAGCGCGGCGCCGGTCGCGCCGATCTCCGGGTTGCGTTGCCAGCACACCCGGCGGGGCGCGAGCACGTCGAGGAACGCACCGCGCCACCACGGCGAGGCGGTCAGCGCCCCGCCGCCGAGGACCACCTCCATCGGCTCGCCGATACCGGCCTCCAGCAGCGTCAGGTCGTCGGCGACCAGCCGGCACAGGCCGCTCATCAGCCCGGCCAGGATGTCGACAGCTGTGGTGCCGAAGCTCAGGCCGTGCAGCTCCCCCGAGCCCGCCGGGGCGGTGCCCGGTGGCCGGTCGCCGCCGAAGCGGGGATTGGCGCGCACCGAGGCGGCGGACCGGTCGAGCGCCATCTCGAGCTCCCGGCCCTCCGGCAGCCGCAGCTCGCGCGCCGCCCAGGCGAACAGGTTGCCGCCGCTGGAGTACGCCGCGCCGGTGACCACGTGGTGGTGGTCGACCCGGTACCGCCAGAGCTGCTCCGGCAGCGGCGGCGGCGCCGCGTCCGCCGGCACCGCCTGGATCATGCGGACCGCCGCCGAGGTGCCGACCGTCACCGCCGCGCGGGTCGGGTCGACGCAGCCCGAGCCGACGTTCGCGGCCGCGCCGTCGCCGACCGGCGGCGCCCACCGCGCGCCGGCCAGCTGCGGCCAGCGCCGCGCGTACGCCGCGTTCAGCCGGCCGTGCCAGCCGTCCGGGGCCAGCCGCAGCATCTGATCCGGACGTACGCCGGCCAGCTCGCACGCCTCCGGATCCCAGTCCAGGCGCCGCAGGTCGAGCAGCCCGGTGCCGGAGGCCAGCGAGATGGACATCGGCGCCTCGTCGAGCAGCGTGCCGAGCGCGTACTCGGTGAGCCCGGTGAAGCGGGCGGCCCCGTCGGCGCGCTCGCGCAGCCAGGGCAGCCGCACCGACCAGTAGCAGCGGTGCCACCACGTGCCGGTACGCCGGTGGAAGTCGTCCGGGTCGGCCGGCCCGGTCGCACCGGGAAGCGGCTCCGGCCGGGTGTCCAGCCAGGTCAGCACCGGCCCCGACGGTGTGCCGTCGGCGGCCAGCGGCAGCACCGAGTGCCACTGCGCGGAGGTCGCCACCAGGTCGACGTCCCGCAGGTGCCCACCGGCGGCCAGCTCGTCCACGCACTCGATCAGGCACGCCAGGTAGGCCGCGCCGTCGAGCGTCCCGCTGCCGTCGTCGCCGGTGACCAGGGGCACCCGCCGCCGGGCCAGCGCGCCCGGGCGCGGCACCGCGTCCGCGTCGAGCACCAGGCCACGCACCGAGGAGGTGCCCAGGTCCAGAGCGAGAATGTCCATCGCCGGTCAACCTACCCGGCGGGACCGGCGGCCACGCCAAGATCCGTACCCGGTGCGGCGCGATCGGGTTCCCCGGCTGCCGCCGATCGCGTACAGTGACCGTCATGCCCGCGCACCTGTCCTGCTGGTGGCCCGCCGACCCGGCGGCCCATCCCCGCGCGTAGCTTCCCGACGCGGCCGCCCGACGAGGCGGCCGCCGGTCTCTCCCCGGCATCCCGGGTCGCCTTCACCGGCGGCCACCGGCCCACCGAGGAGAACCGATGACCCGCCCGTCCGACCCGCTCGCCGCCGTCGCCGCCGGCCGCGACCCCGGCCCGTTCGCCCTCGTCCGCCGCGAGGGCACCGACCACGTCGACCTGTTCACCGGCCCGGTACGCACCGCCGGCCTGCTCGCCGACCTGCCGCTGCCCGAGCACGGCGCCGGTCCGCACACACTGGCCCTGGTGCCGTTCCGGCAGGTCACCGAACGCGGATTCGAGTGCGTCGACGACGGATTGCCGCTGGAGTTCCTGACGGTGCAGGAGCACCGGCGGATACCGCTGGCCGACCTGCTCGACGACCTGCCCGACGCCGAGGTACGCACCCGCGACGCGGGCTTCGACATCGCCGACGACGAGTACGCGGCGATCGTGGAACGGGTGCTTGCCGACGAGATCGGCCGCGGCGAGGGGGCGAACTTCGTCATCCACCGCACCATGTGCGCCACGGTGCAGGGCGACCCGCTGGCGGCGGCCCTGGCCGCGCTGCGCCGGCTGCTGCTGCGGGAGCGGGGCGCGTACTGGACGTTCCTGGTGCACACCGGCACCCGGATCCTGGTCGGCGCCAGCCCCGAGCGGCACGTCAGCGTCGCCGACGGGCTGGTCGAGATGAACCCGATCAGCGGCACGTTCCGGCACCGGGGCGGGACCGTCGACCGGACTGAGCTGCTGCGCTTCCTGCACGAGGAGAAGGAGGTGGAGGAGCTGTACATGGTGCTGGACGAGGAGCTGAAGATGATGGCCGTGGTCGCCGAGCACGGCGGTCAGGTGGTCGGGCCGTACCTGAAGGAGATGGCGCACCTGGCGCACACCGAGTACCTGCTGGCCGGGCGCTGCTCCCGGGACGTGCGCGACGTGCTGCGGGAGACGATGTTCGCGCCCACCGTCACCGGCAGCCCGATGGAGAACGCCTGCCGGGTGATCGCCCGGCACGAGCGCATCGGGCGGCGCTACTACGCCGGGGTGCTCGCGCTGCTCGGTCGCGACGACCAGGGCCGGCAGACGCTCGACGCGCCGATCCTGATCCGTACCGCCGAGATCTCGCCCGAGGGCGCGCTGCGCGTGCCGGTCGGCGCCACGCTGGTCCGGCACTCCACCACCGCCGGGGAGGTCGCCGAGACGCACGCCAAGGCCGCCGGGGTGCTGGCCGCGCTCGGCCTTGGCCCGGACGCGCCGCGTTCGGCCACCGAACCGGCCGTCCGGTACGCCGACGACCCCGAGGTACGCGCCGCGCTGGCCGCCCGCAACGCCCCGCTGGCCCGGTTCTGGCTGGAGCAGCGGGAACCGGGGGCGCTCGCGCTGCGCGGGCTGGCCGGGCGCCGGGCGCTGATCGTCGACGGCGAGGACACGTTCACCGGCATGCTCGCCCACCAGCTCGGCGCGCTGGGCCTGGCGGTCAGCCGGCGGGACTGGCCGGACCCGGGCCCGCTGGACGGCTACGACCTGGTGGTGGTCGGCCCCGGCCCGGGTGACCCGCGGGACGCGACCGCGCCGAAGATGGTGGCGCTGCGGGCGCTGCTGACCGAGCTGCTCGCGTCCGGCCGGCCGACGCTCGCGGTGTGCCTGGGCCACCAGTTGCTCGCCGGGCTGCTGGGCCTGCCGCTGCACCGCCGCGACGCGCCGTACCAGGGGTTGCCACGGGACGTGCCGGTGTTCGGGACGACGCGGCGGGTCGGGTTCTACGCCAGCTTCACCGCCCGCGCCGACGCCGACCGGGTCCCCGGCCCGTACGGCCCGGTCGAGGTGTCCCGCGACCCGGCCGACGGCGCGGTGCACGCGCTGCGCGGCGCCGGCTTCGCCGGGGTGCAGTTCCACCCGGAGTCGGTGCTGAGCCAGGACGGCACGCGGGTCCTGGCGGATCTGCTCGGGCATCTGCTCGACCGGCCGGCGCTGAGCGCGCATGGAGCGGCCGATCGCGGGTAGGGCACTGGCGACCGGTGGTCCGGACGGGTTCGAGAGCCCCCGCCCGGCCACCGGTCGCCAGTCGGTTCAGCCGGCCATGCCCCGCTTCAGCGCGGCGCCCATGAGCACGGCCCGCTTGGCGGTCAGCGCGGTGGCGGCCAGTGCCACGTGGTCCGGGGCGACCTCGCCGTTGTTGCTGGTGTGCGAGGCGCCGTACGGGTTGCCGGCGACGAACTGGCTCGGGTCGGTGTAGCCGGGGGTCACCACGATGCCGCCCCAGTGGTAGAAGACCGTGTACAGCGACAGCAGCGTCGCCTCCTGGCCGCCGTGCGACGTGGCGGTCGAGGTGAACCCGCTGTAGACCTTGTCGGCGAGCGCGCCGGCCGCCCAGAGCGGGCCGGTGGTGTCGATGAACTGCTTGAGCTGGGCGGCGATCATGCCGTACCGGGTCGGCGAACCCATGATGATCACGTCGGCCCAGGACAGGTCGTCCGGCTGCGCCTCCATCACGTCCTGGGTCTCCAGCCGGTGCGCCTGCCAGCCGGAGTTGGAGCGGATCGCCTCGTCGGGCGCCAGCTCACGTACCTTGCGCAGACGCACCTCGGCGCCGGCCTCCCCCGCCGCCTCGACCGCCGCCTGCGCCATCTGGTAGGTGATGCCGGTCGCGCTGTAATAGATCACCGCGACCTTGACCTGGCCATCCATCAGACGTTCCCTCCTCGTTTCGGGTCAGCTCCGGCGACTACCCGTTACTTGTCCCGTCAAACTCCGGGCATGGCATGCTCTCCGGGTGGAGATCCGCACCGCCACGCCCGCCGACTGGCCGCTGATCTGGCCGTTCCTCCGCGAGATCGTCGCGGCCGGCGAGACGTACACCTGGCCCCGCGACGTCACGGAGGAGCAGGCCCGCGGGCTCTGGATGCCGCCGGCGCCGGCGCGGACGGTGGTCGCGGTGGCGCCGGACGGCGCGGTGCTCGGCTCGGCCAAGCTGGCGCCGAACCAGGGCGGTCCCGGCGACCACGTCGCGAACGCCTCGTTCATGGTCGCCCCGGCCGCCGCCGGGCGCGGCGTCGGCCGGGCGCTGGCGGCGTACGTGCTCGACGCGGCCCGGGCCGACGGCTACCGGGCCATGCAGTTCAACGCCGTGGTGGCGACGAACACCCGGGCCGTCGAGCTGTGGCGGTCGCTGGGCTTCGAGGTGATCGGCCGGGTGCCGGAGGGCTTCCGGCACCCCACCCGGGGGTACGTCGACCTGCTGGTCATGCACCGGCGCCTGGCCTGAGCGTGGCTCAAGATTTGCGCAAGTTCCGCCGGCAATCGCTGTCCCGGTCCAGCTCACACGGGATGCTGATCGGACCGGCGCCGGCCGCAGCGGCCGCCCCCGCGCCGGGAACCTGAACGGGGGATCGCGCTGATGTCGGCAGCGCCGCCGGCGCAGCGCGATCAGGGGCCGCGCTGTCGTACCCCGGGCCTACGCTGACGCCCGTGACCGTACGCCTCAACCGCGCCGAGGCGCTCGCGCTGCGCATGACCGGCCTGCTGTTGCGCCCGCACCCCACCGCCCGCCCGCGGGGTGTCGCCGACGTGGTCGAGTGGTTCGGCGCCATGCAGGCGCAGGACGCGGCGTGCGGGTTGTGGTCGCTCGGCGTACGCCTTCCCGGCGCCGTCCAGGACGACGTCCGCGCGGCGCTGGAGCGGCGCGAGGCCCTGCGCACCTGGCCGATGCGCGGCACCGTGCACCTGGTCCCGGCACCCGACGCGCGGTGGATGCTGGACCTGACCGGGGTGCGGACGCTGGCCGGCATCGCCGGGCGGTGGCGGCAGCTCGGGCTGACCGTCGCCGACGGCGAACGGGCCGGCGAGGTGCTGGGTGCGGCGCTGGCCGGCGGTGGCCGGCTCTCCCGCGCCGGGTGCGTGGCGGCGCTGCGCGCCGCCGGGCTGGCCACCGACGGTCAGCGCGGCTACCACCTGCTCTGGTACGCCAGCCAGCGCGGCGTCACCTGCATCGCGCCGCACGTCGGCACCGAGCAGACGTTCGTGCTGCTCGACGAGTGGGCGCCCGAGCCGCGCCGCCCGGAGCGCGACGAGGCGCTGGCGTTGCTGGCGCACCGCTACGTGCGCGGCCACGGCCCGGTGTCCCGGCACGAGCTGGCGCGGTGGACCGGCCTGACCGTCACCGACGCGACCCGGGCCATCACGCTGGCCGGTGACCTGCTCGCCCCGGTCGAGGTCGACGGCGAGCCCGCGGTGGTCGACGCCGCGCTGCTCGACGCGCCCCGCGCGCCGGTCGACGACGTGCACACGCTGCCCGGCTTCGACGAATACCTGCTCGGCTTCAAGGACCGCTCGCTGATGCTCGACCCGGCGCACGCCGCCGCTGTGGTCCCCGGCAACAACGGGGTGTTCCGGTCGACTGTGGTGCGGGGCGGGCGCGTGGCCGGCACCTGGACGCGGACGGTCGGCGCGAAGGCGGTCACGGTGACGGTCCAGCAGCTCGTGCCCTTCGACGCCGCGCTGCGCGAGCAGGTGGGGGCCGCCCTGACCGGCTATGCCAGCTTCCTCGGGCTGGAGTTGCGCCACTCCTGGTGACAGCGTGGGCACCCGGGACGCGAGCAGACCGAAGGGCCGGCGGCGTGCACCGCCACCGGCCCTTCGCACGCATCCAGGGATCAGTCGGCGAGCGCTCCGGCCGACCGGCCCTCGTGCAGCGTCAGGTTGCGGCCGCTGCCCGGGTCGAACAGGTGGATCTTCTCCAGGTTGAACCAGACCCGGCGGGACTCGCCCTCGCGTACCGGCGACTCCGCCGACAGCCGGGTGACCAGGTTCGACCCGGCGCCGGCGAAGTCCGCGGCACCCGTGTCGGCGGCCAGCTCCTCCAGCTCGGCGGCGGTGGCCCGCTCCCCCTCGACCGTGAAATAGACGTACTTGTCCGAGCCCATCGACTCGACGATGTCCACAGGCGCCTCGAACTCCATGCCCCGGCGGCGGGTCTCGTCGTCGATCAGCGCCGCGTCCTCGAAGTGCTCCGGGCGGATGCCCAGGATCAGCTCCTTGGGCGCGTCACCGGCCTCCAGCTCGCGGCGGATCCGGTCGCCGACCGGCACGTCACCGAGCGCGGTCCGCAGCCGGCCGTCCTCCACGACGGCGTGCACGAAGTTCATCGAGGGCGAGCCGATGAACCCGGCGACGAACAGGTTGCGCGGGTGGTCGTACAGCTCCTGCGGCGGCCCGACCTGCTGCACCGCGCCGCCCCGCATGATGACCACCCGGTCGCCGAGCGTCATCGCCTCGGTCTGGTCGTGGGTGACGTAGACGGTGGTGGTGCCGAGCTGCTTCTGCAGCCGCGACACCACGGTGCGCATCTGCACCCGCAGCTTGGCGTCCAGGTTCGACAGCGGCTCGTCCATCAGGAACGCCTTGGGCTGTCGCACGATCGCCCGGCCCATCGCCACCCGCTGCCGCTGGCCGCCGGACAGGTTGGCCGGCTTGCGGTCCAGCAGCGCGGTCAGCTCCAGCACCTTCGCCGCCTCGTCGACCTTCTGGTTGATGGTCTCCTTGTCCACCTTCGCCAGCCGCAGCGGGAACGCCATGTTCTCCCGCACCGTCATGTTCGGGTAGAGCGCGTACGACTGGAAGACCATCGCGATGTCGCGGTCCCGGGGCGCCTTGTCGTTGACCCGCTCGCCGCCGATGCGCAGCTCACCGGAGCTGATGTCCTCCAGCCCGGCGATCATGTTGAGCGTGGTGGACTTCCCGCAGCCGGACGGGCCGACCAGGATGACGAACTCGCCGTCGGCGATCTCCAGGTCGACGTCCTGTACGGCGGTGGTCCCGTCCGGGAACCGCTTGCTCACCTTGTCCAGCACGATGTCGGCCATTGCTACCACCTATCCCTTGACTGCGCCGGAGGTCAGACCGGAGACGATGCGGCGCTGGAAGAAGAGCACGAACAGGATGATCGGCACGGTGATCACCACGGCGGCGGCGCAGATCGCCCCGGTGGGGTCCTCGAACTGCGACTCGCCGGTGAAGAACTGCAGCGCCACCGGGACCGTGCGGGACCGCTCGGTCGAGGTGAGCGTGATCGCGAACAGGAAATCGTTCCAGCAGAAGATGAAGACCAGGATGGCCGTGGTGAACACGCCGGGCGCGGCCAGCGGCGCGATCACCCGCCGGAACGCCTGCCCCTGGGTGGCGCCGTCCATCTTCGCCGCCTTCTCCAGGTCCCACGGGATCTGCTTGAAGAACGCCGACAGCGTGTAGATCGCCAGCGGCAGCGCGAACGTGATGTACGGCAGGATCAGTCCGGGCCAGGTGTCGAACAGCCCGAGCTGCCGCTCGATCTCGAAAAGCGGCGACACCAGCGACACCTGCGGGAACATCGCGATCAGCAGGGATACGCCGACCAGCAGCTTCTTGCCCGGGAAGTCGAGCCGGGAGATCGCGTACGCGGCCATCGTCCCGAGCACCACGGCGATCGCGGTGGCGATCAGCGCGATGCCGATGGAGTTGACCAGTGCGCGGACGAACTGGTCGGTGTCGAAGATGGTCCGGTAGTTGTCCAGCGTCCACTCGCGCGGCCAGAACTTGCCGTCGGTGAGCGTCGCCGGGGTCTTGAACGACAGCGAGGCGATCCAGAGCACGGGGACCAGCGCGAAGACGACGACCACGACGTCCAGCAGGCCCCAGCGCACCTTCGCCCGCGTGGTGGTTTCCACTGCCATGTCAGCGCCTCTCCCCATCGTCGCTGCCCGGGGCAGCGGTGCCGAACAGCTTCACGAACACGAAGGCGATGATCGCCACGGTGATGAAGATCAGCACCGACATCGTGGAGCCGATGCCGAGGTTCAGGCCCCGGATCAGGTTGTTGTAGGCGAGCATCGACACCGACGACGTCTCGTTGCCGCCGTTGGTGAGCACGAAGATGTTGTCGAAGACCCGGAACGCGTCGAGCGTGCGGAACAGCAGCGCGACCAGGATGGCCGGCTTCATCACCGGCAGCATCACCTTGGTGAACCGCTGCCAGGCCGTCGCGCCGTCGGTGGAGGCCGCCTTGAGCAGGTCCTCCGGCACCAGCGCAAGCCCGGCCATCAGCAGCAGCGCCATGAACGGGGTGGTCTTCCAGATCTCCGCCAGCATGATGATCGCCAGCGAGCTGGCCCGCTCGGTCAGCGGGGCGCTGCCGTCGAACAGGTTCGCCAGGTAGCCGGTGCCGGGCGTCCAGGCGTACCGCCAGGAGAACGCGGCGACCACCGTGACGATGCCGTACGGGATCAGCGCGGCGGTGCGGACGATGCCGCGGCCGACGAGCGTCCGGTGCATGATCAGCGCCAGGCCCATGCCGAGCACCAGCTCGACCGCGACGGTGACCACGGTGATCAGCGCGGTCACCCCGAACGCGGTCCACCAGAAGTCGTTCGTCAGCACCGTGACGTAGTTCTCCAGCCCGACGAACTGCCGCTCGTCGGGGAAGCGCAGGTCGAAGCGCTGCAGTGACAGCCAGACCGAGTACAGGATCGGGTACGCGGTGACCAGCACCATGACCAGCGCGGCCGGCGCGCACAGCAGCAGGCCGAGGCGCCGCTCGGCACGCTTGTTGTCACTCAGCGGGGCGCGGGAGCCGCGCCGGGACCGCTGCTCCGGTACGGCGGCGTGCCGTCCGCCGGGCTGCTCGGCCTCGGCCTCGGCGGCGGCCTGCGCGCCGGCCGGGGTGGCGTTCACGCTCATGGCAGAACCCCCTTGGACTCCAGCGCGTCGGAGATCGCCTTGCGCAGCTCGTCGGCGGTCTGCTCGGGCCGGATCGCCGACGGCGGCGACAGGATCGCCGACATCACCGTGGAGATGCTCTGGTAGGCAGGGGTCAGCGGCCGCACCGCCGGCTCCTTCAGCTCCTCCAGGATGGTCTCCTTCATCGGGTACGCCTCGGTCATCTCCGGGTCGTCGTAGACGGCCTCGATGGTGGGCGGTACGCCGTCGTTGACGGCGGAGAACTTCTGGTTCTCGGCATTACGCAGGCAGCGGGCCGCCTCGAACGACTCCTCCGGGTGCTTCGAGTAGGTGCTGACCGCCAGGTTGACCCCGCCGATGGTGACCTTGCTGGGGGTGCCCGGGTCGATGCCCGGCACCCGGGCCCACTTCACGTTCTTCGCCAGATCGGGGTTGGCCTCCTGGAGCGCCGGATAGACGAACGGCCAGTTCACCTGGAACGCGCCCTTGCCGGACTGGAACTCCAGCCGCACCGGGTCCTCCAGCGCGTTGCTGAACGACGGCGAGGTCACGCCCGACGTGGCGAACTTCTGGAGCTGGTCGAGCGCGCGGACCGCGCCGGCGTCCATCTCCGCCTTCTTGCCGTCGTCGCTGAGGATCTTGCCGCCGGCGCTCTCGGCGAGCGTGTTGTAGAGCACCACCAGGCCCTCGTACTGGGCGCCCATGGTCAGCACCTGGTACGGCTTGCCCTGCTCCTTGAGCTGCTGGGCGGCCGAGATCATCTCGTCCCAGGTCTTCGGCGGCTGCGACACCAGGTCGGACCGGTACCAGAGCAGCTGCACGTTGGTGTTCTTGGGCGCGGCGTAGAGCTCGTCCTCGTACCGGGCGGTGTCCAGCGGGCCGGCCAGCGTGCCCTGCTCGACCTCGGCCTTGTCCTGGCCGGTCCACTCCCGGATCCACTTCGCGCTGGCGAACTCCTGCGTCCACGTGACGTCCAGGCCGAGCACGTCCATCCCGCTGTCCTGCGCGGCGAGGCGGCGCACCATCTGCACCCGCTGCTCGTCGGCCTCGCGCGGCAGCACCCGGTAGTCGATCCGGTACCGCCCCTGCGCCTGCGTGTTGCAGGTGTCGACGACCTTCTGCAGGTTCTGCTCCGGCGGGTAGTACAGGTTGATCGTGGGGACGCCGCCGTCGCCGCCGGATCCGCAGGCGGCCAGCGGGGCCACCAACGCCAGCGCGGCGGCTGCCGCCGCCGCGCGTCCGGCCGGCCGCCGTGCGGCCGTGTCGGGGACTGTCGTCATCACCCTCCCCCTCTCTTCGGCGAAGAACCGGGGGGTGACCCGTGCCCCGGTGCACGGCGATACGACCGGGGCATCGGCCCGATCGCCCGACGCCCCGGGCGTGTCGTGCGGCTGAACGTGCCCGACCTGCGACGGAGCGAAACATCACGGACATGTGACGGCGACAGCACGAACCGGCCGGGACGACCGACAGCTCGTCCCACGTAGTGAAACGGGGAGGCTACCCAGCGTCAGCGGTCTGCACTAGCGTGGGGCTGGCTCCGTAGCCGGCGCGTCGCCGTCGACGCCGATGCGCCTCCGGCCGTCCCCCATCGCCCGCCCGATCGGTTGGTTCTGACGGGAAGTGCCGTGCGCGCGTTCCCCGGTTGGGCAGGATTCCCCCGAGGAGGTGCCGTCGTGCAGGACACCCGCGCTCTCGCCCTGACGTTCGAGGTGAGCGGCCTGCCCCCGGTCAAGACCGAGGCCTTGTCCATCTTCGCCGCCGGGCACCGGCAGGCGACGAGGGTCCGCACCCTGCTCCAGGCCGCCTGCACGGCGGCCCAGCGCACCGGGTGGACCCCGCTGACCGGTCCGGTCGAGGTGGACCTGACCCTGCGCTGTCCGCCCGGGCACCGCACCTCCGACGCCAGCACGCTGCTGGGCGGCGTGTGCGCGGTGCTCCAGGACAAGAAGCGGGTCTCCTCCATCGGCCTCGCCCACCTCGGGGTGCTGGTCGACGTCGCGCTCTGGTCCGACGACCGGCAGATCCGCCGGCTGTCGTACGTCGAGGAGCCGGCGGAGGAGTTCTCGTATCTGGTCCGGGTGTCGGCCGTACCGACGATGGTTTGACCGACGTCCGCGGTGGGGTACCGCGGACGCCGACGAAGGGAGTGCCGATGTCGGAGCCACATGTCACGCTCGACCCGAGCGGGCTCGACCCGGTGCAGCAGAAGCTGCGCGGCCCGCTGGAGGATCAGCTGACGTCGGCCCTGCAGGCGGCCGCCGACCGGGTCCGCGCCGGTTACGCCGGCGAGCCGGTGGAGGACGTCTGCCGTCGGTTGCTCGACGAGACCCGCTCCGGCCTGCACCCGGACATCGCGGCCGGCTTCCAGCCGGACATGGACGAGTTCTGCCGGGTGGCGGTGGCGATCGTGCGGGGCGAGCTGACCTGAGCCCCGGGCCAACCCGGAATTGAGTACGCGTACCGATGGCGGGTCCGCCCGGGGCGGCGAGAATTCTCCCCGTGCGAACTCGAATCATGATCGTTCTTGCCGTGCTCGGACTGACCGGGCTGATGGCGACCACCGGGTGTTCCCTGCGGCAGAGCATCTGCGGCAGCGACGAGTACCCGGTGATCGCGGTCGGCCCGCAGGGCGGCAGTTCCTGCGTGCCGGACGGCCAGGAGCCGTCCCCGCCGTACGTGCGCTACCCGGACGGCAAGGTGCCGAAGTACGTCGACGACGAGTGGGACGTCTACTGGCGCACCCACGGCATCGACGAGGACAACAGGGTCATCGACCGCTGACGAAGGCCCGCGTCAGCTCCGCCGGACGTCGACCGAGACGACGTGGGTGCCGTCCGGGCGGTCGGCCTCCCCCAGCCGCACCGGGAGCCGGCCGCCGTCGGGCGGTCGCAGGCCGAGCCCGAAGCTGAGGTGTCCCTCGTAGTCACCGGCCACCGCCCATCCGCGCAGCGTCGGGAAGCGGATCGCCGCCGGTGGCAGGTCCGCCGTCCCGCCGCCGCGGGCGTCGTGCGCCTGGGCCGGGTCGAACCGCACCGACAGGTACGCGGTGCCGGGTAGCGTGACCGGCGCCCCGCGCCCCTCGGTCACCACCTGCGGCACGTAGGCGACCTCGTAGGACGGTGTGGGTCCGCGGAAGGCGAACGTGATCCGGCTGAACCCCTCCACCGGGTGGTCGCCGACGTCGATCGCCACCAGGACGGGCAGCGGTTCCCCGGGCGGCGGGGCGACCGGCACCCGTACCCGATGGGCCACCCGGACCGGGCCGCCGGGCACCGCCCAGCCCCAGGTGGCGTGCCAGGACCCGGCGACCGGCTCGGCCTCGGTGGGCACCGGCGGGGTGGGCGTGGCCTCCGGCGTCCCGGTGGCGGCCGGCGCGGACGCCGCCGCGACGGTCGGGGTGGGCGCCGTGGACGCACCGTCGTGGCCGGTCGCCGTGCAGGCCGCCGCGAGCAGCACGACCAGGCCGGCGAGCAGCGGTGCGCGCTGAGGAGTCATGACTCAGTGTCGCTCCGTGACCGGCTCACGCACCAGAGGCGTCCCACCCGGAATCCGCCAGGCAGTAAATGGGGCCGGACGGGTCAGGACCGGGTCCGCAACTCCCCGGTCCTGACCCCGGCCGTCCGGTTCGGTAGCGGTCTGCGCCACGGGAACCCGGCAGGCGTGGCACGACGCCTTCCGCCGGGCTCCGCGCGGCGAGCCGTATGCCCGCACTCAGCTCCACGGTGCTCTTACCACCGGACTCCGGTGCGCCCCCGTCTCACCCCGACGAGACGTGGGCGCGGGCTCAGGTTAGGCGCGTCCGCGCAGGCCGGACAAGCGATGACCGGCGACCACACTTGTGATTGATGTCTATGCCGAATTGCGGCATGTCGGCGTAACGGGGTCACCCGGTTTCGCGCTGTTCGACTTCGAGACGCGGACTGCGCCCGGCCTGCCGCGGCGGCACGGTCCGGGCCGCGACGGCACCGGCGACGAGCGCCAGCGCGGCCACGTGCAGCACCCGTACGCCCGCCGGGGCGGGGACGCCGGCGGCCGGCAGCGCGGGCATCAGCAGCGCGCCGAGCCCGGTGACCGCCAGCGCCACCCGCCAGAACACGTTCGGGTTCGCCTCCGGCGCGGATACGGGTACGCCGCCCGCCCGCAGGCCGCGGCGGGCCTCGTGCACGGCCAGGACGACCACCAGCAGTCCGCCGCCGAGGCCGGCGACCACATCCGCGAACTGGAACCAGTAGACGCCGGTCAGCGCGCGGAAGTCGGCGACGCCGAGCAGCCGGGGCAGTCGCTCGCTGTGACTGAGCCGGTCCCACGCCACGTGACTGAATGCGCCGATCAGCGCCGAGCACACGGTCACCTGCCAGGGGTGACGCACCCGGGCCAGCGTCACGTACCAGGGCCAGCCGAACAACCGCTGCCCGGGCAGGTGCACCGCGATGCCGGCGACCACGCGGCGCACCACCCAGGCGTACACGAGGGCGACCGGCAGGCACCACCAGAGCAGTCCGCCGAGCGTGTGCGTCCGCAGGTTCAGGGCCAGCGGCGTGCCGGTGACCAGGTACCCGACGTCCGGCGCCACCGCGCCGGTGCACAGCGCCACCCCGTCGAACCAGCCCGGCCGCCACCGTTTCAGCGGCAGCACCGGCGCCAGGTGCGACGGGAAGGTCAGCGGCACGTCCCGGACGTTACCGGCCCGCTCAGAAGTGATGGACCAGGTCGGGGAACGCGGCCAGCCGGATCACCCGCTGGTCGGACGGGTCCAGCTCGTCGTGTTCCAGGACCCAGGTGTTCTCGTTCGGGATGAAGACCGCGTTCATCCCGGCGGCCCGGGCGGGCAGGATGTCCGAGCGCGGCGAGTTGCCGATCATCCAGGCGGCCGCCGGGTCGAAGGCGTGCTCTCGGGCCAGCCAGCGGTAGGTGTTCGCGTCCTTCTCCGGGACGATGTGCGCGGCCCGGAAGTGGTGCAGCAGCCCGCAGGCGTCCAGCTTGCGCTGCTGCTCCTCGCGCTCACCCTTGGTCAGCAGCAGCAGCTCGTGCCGGCCTGCCAGGTCGTCGAGCGTCTCGGCCACGCCCGGCATCAGCTCCACCTGGTGCCCGACCAGCGCCGCCGCGAGCTGCTCGATCTCGGCGCGCTCCCGCGCGGTGGCCGGACGCTCGCGCAGCTTCTCCAGGCACTCGCCGAGACTGCGCAGGAAGACCTTGCTGCCGTAGCCGTGCGCGACGGCGTTGGCGCGCTCGATGTCGTCGAGCACCGCGCGGATCCGGGCCCGGTCCAGCGTGGGGTGGTCCAGCCAGGTGAGGAAGTCGTCGATGACGCGCTCGAACAGGACGTTGTTCTCCCAGAGCGTGTCGTCGGCGTCGAAGACCAGCACGGCGGCGTCCCGGCGCGACGGCATCGCGTTCCCCTCCCCCTCGCGGACCCCGCACACCGTACTGCCCGGTCGCCGGACGGGCCACGCGGATTATCCGGTCGGCCGCCGGTTACCGGCGGCTACCCGACTGCGGAATCCCTGGTCGGACGGCATGCTTCGGCCATGACGATCTCACCCGATCATCCACCTGGACGCCGGCGCCGGCGGCGCGCCGCCGTGGCGGTGGCCGCGACGCTCGCCGTCGCGGGCGCGGCGCTGCCGGGAGCCCCGGCACTTGCCGTCAACGCCGCACACACCACAGTGGTCGGCACCAACCCGGTCGACTGGACGCCGCACGCGCTGGACGGCACCGTCCACCGCATCCTCCAGATCGGCAACCGCGTGTACGTCGCCGGCACGTTCAGCAAGGTGCGCAACGCCGGCCAGACGGCCCAGCTGGCGATGCCCCGGCTGGTGGCGCTGGACGCGACCACCGGCCGGATCGACACCACGTTCCGGCCACAGGTCAACGGCGCGGTCAAGGCGCTCGCCGCCGCGCCGGACGGCCGCTCGCTCTACATCGGCGGCGCGTTCACCACTGTCAACGGCACCGCCGCGTCCCGGCTGGCCCGGATCGACGCGGCCACCGGCGCCCGGGTCGCCGGGTTCACCACGCCGGCGCTGAACAACCAGGTGAACGACATGCGCCTGGTCGGTAACCGGCTGATCGTCGGCGGCGCGTTCCAGACCGTCGGCGGGGTGACCCGGCGCGCCCTCGCGGCGGTGAACGCCACCACCGGGGCGGCCGACGCGTCGGTCAACCTGAACCTGGCCGGTCCGCGCACGACCACCTCCGGTGCCACCGCGCCGGTGAAGGTCGAGGCGCTGGACGTCTCCGCCGACGGCCGGCGGCTGGTGTTCGTGGGCGGCTTCAGCAGCGTCGCGGGCGTGGCGCGGCACCAGATCGCCGTCGCCGACCTGAGCGCGGCCGGTGCCACGCTCTCCGGCTGGGCCACCGACCGCTACCAGCCGCAGTGCGCGCGGACGATGCCGGTCTACATGCGCGGCGTCGACATCTCGCCGGACGGCACCTGGTTCGCGGCGGTCACCACCGGCGGCCCGTTCCCGGGCACGCTCTGCGACACCGCGGCGCGGTTCGAGTTCGGTACGGCCACCGGCGGCAAGCAGCCGACCTGGGCCAACTACACCGGCGGCGACACGCTGCTGTCGGTGGCGGTGACCGGCGCGGCGGTCTACGTCGGCGGCCATCAGCGCTGGCTGGACAACCCGCTGGGCCGCAACTCGGCCGGTCCGGGCGCGGTGCCGCGGCCGGGCATCGGGGCGATCCACCCGACCACCGGCAAGGCGCTGCCGTGGAATCCGACGAAGGACCGGGGCGTCGGCACCCAGGAGCTGTACGCCACCGACCGCGGCCTGTGGATCGGCAGCGACACGGTGACGGTGGCCGGGGAGTACCACGCCCGGCTGGCGTTCCTGCCGCTGCCGTGAGCGTACGGGGCGCGGCGGTACCCCCGCCGCGCCCCGCACGTCAGCGGCGCACGGTGAGGATCGGCCGCGTCAGCGGCGCAGGGTGAGGATCAGGTCGGCGACCAGCGCGGTCCAGCCCGTCTGGTGCCAGGCGCCCAGGCCGGCGCCGTTGTCGCCGTGGAAGTACTCCGGGAAGCAGATCAGGTCGCGCCAGTCCGGGTGGGTCTGGAACAGCTGCGCGGCCCCGTAGATCGGTCGCCGTCCCCACCCGTCGCGGGTGAACAGCGAGATCAGCCGCGCGGACAGGTCGTCGGCGATCTCGTCGAGGGTGCGCTTCACCCCGGACCGGGTCGGGTACTCGACCTGGAGGTCGTCGCCGAAGAACGCGGCGTAGTCGCGCAGCGCGCTGATCAGCAGGAAGTTCGTCGGCATCCAGATCGGGCCGCGCCAGTTGGAGTTGCCGCCGAACAGGCCGCTGGTCGACTCGGCCGGCTCGTAGCCGACGCTGAACTCCTGCCCGCCGAGCGTGACCGTGAACGGCTTGTCCAGGTGGGCCCGGGACAGCGTGCGCAGCCCGTACTCGGAGAGGAACTCGTCGGTGTCGAGCATCCGGGCCAGCAGCCGTACCACCTGGTCCGGGGCGACCATCGACAGCAGCCGCTGCTGGCGGCCGTCCGGCCCGAGCCGGCGGGCACCGATCACCTCGGCGTACTCGGGGCGGTTGGTGAGGAACCAGCGCAGCCGCGCGCCCAGCTCGGGCAGGCGGCGCATGGTCCGGGCGGTCAGCCGGGTGACGGCTGCCAGCGGCAGCAGCCCGACCACCGAGCGGACCTTCAGCGGCACCTTCGTGCCGTCGGCCAGACGCAGCACGTCGTAGAAGAACGCGTCCTCGGCGTCCCAGAGCCCCTGGTGGTACGCCGCCGCGGCGATGTACGCGAAGTGCTCGAAGAACTTGGTGGCGGTGTCCACGTACGCGCGGTCGTGCTCGGCCAGCACGATCGCCATGTCGAGCAGGTTGAGCGCGTACATGGCCATCCAGCCGGTGCCGTCGGACTGCTCCAGCGTCCCGGCGACCGGCAGCGCGGCCGAGCGGTCGAACGGGCCGACGTTGTCCAGCCCGAGGAAGCCGCCCTCGAAGACGTTGTTGCCGCCGGTGTCCTTGCGGTTGACCCACCAGGTGAAGTTGAGCAGCAGCTTGTGCATGACCCGGGCGAGGAACTCGTGGTCGCGGGAGCCGTCGATCTCGAAGACCTTCAGCGCCGCCCAGGCGTGCACCGGCGGGTTGACGTCTCCGAACGCCCACTCGTACGCCGGGATCTGCCCGTTGGGGTGCAGGTACCACTCGCGCAGCAGCAGGAGGATCTGCTCCTTGGCGAAGCCCGGGTCGACCCGGGCGATGGTGACGCAGTGGAAGGCCAGGTCCCATGCGGCGTACCAGGGGTACTCCCACGGGTCCGGCATGGAGATCACGTCGAAGCTGTTCATGTGCCACCAGGCGCTGTTGCGCCCGTGCCGGCGGCCGGCCGGCGGCGGCGCCGAGCCGGGGTCGCCGGCCAGCCAGCGCTCGACGTCGAAGTGGTAGAACTGCTTTCCCCACATCAGCCCGGCGATCGCCTGGCGGGCCACCAGCGCCTCGTCGGCGGTGGCGGCGGCCGGGATGACGGTGTCGAAGAACCGGTTCGCCTCGGCCCGGCGCGCCCACAGCACGGTGTCGAACCCGTCGCCCAGGTCGGCCGGGGCGGGCGGCGCGGCGGCCGGCGGCGGCGCGGTACGGGTCAGCCGCAGCCGGATCTGCCGCTGCTCGCCGGCCGGCACGTCCAGCACGTAGTGCAGCGCGCCCTTGGTGCCGGTGCGGTCGGGGTTGACGGTGGCGGCGCCGGCCACGACGTGGTCGTTGATGCCGTCCTTCGGGTACGCCGACCGCCCCGGCAGCCCCCACAGCCGCTCGGCGTTCGTCTCGTTGTCGCACAGCAGCGGCACCGGGTCGCCGTCGCCCTCCAGCAGGATCTGGCCGAGCACCCAGTGGTCACCGACGAGCCGGGCGCCGCCCTGCGCCCCGGCCTCCTCGCCGGTCAGCTTCGGCATCCGGTCGGTGCCGGGCAGGCCCCACGCCCAGGTGTTGCGGAACCACAGCGTGGGCAGCACGTGCAGTGTCGCGTCCTCGGCGCCCCGGTTCGCCACGGTGACCAGCACGCACATGTCGACCGGTGACGCCTTGGCGTAGTCGACTGTCACCGCCCAGTACCTGTCGTCGTCGAAGATGCCGGTGTCGACCAGCTCGTACTCGGTGTCGTCCCGGCCGCGCAGCGCGTTCACCGCGACCAGCTCGTCGTACGGGAAGGCGGCCTGCGGGTAGTGGTAGCGCCAGCGCATGAAGGAGTGCGTCGGGGTGCTGTCGAGGTACCACCAGTACTCCTTGACGTCCTCCCCGTGGTTGCCGCCGTCGCCGCCGAGGCCGAACATCCGCTCCTTGAGGATCGGGTCGCGCCCGTTCCACAGCGCGAGGGCGAAGCAGAACGTCTGCCGGTCGTCGCAGACGCCGGCCATGCCGTCCTCGTTCCACCGGTACGCTCGGGACCGCGCGTGGTCGTGGGGGAAGTAGTCCCACGCCGTGCCGTGTTCGCTGTAGTCCTCCCGGACGGTCCCCCACGCCCGCTCGGACAGATAGGGGCCCCATGCGCGCCAGTCCTGCTCCCCGGCGTCGGCCTGGGCGAGCCGGTGCCGCTCGGGGTCGGGGGACGCGGAGGTCGACCGGTCGGTGATCACTGGCACATCTTCGACGCCACCGGGGTACTTCTCCACAGCGGCCATTGTCGCCGTGGCATGTCACACCTCGCTGCCGGTGGAGGAAAGTTGATCGACATCCGTTTCGGGCCGCGGGTCTGCGGCGAGCTGTCCGCCGCCACCGCGCGGGAATGGCTGGTCACGGACGGGCGCGGCGGGTACGCGATGGGCACCGTTGCCGGGCTGCGTACCCGCCGGTATCACGGGCTGCTCGTGGTGGCCGATGACACGCCGGCGTCCCGCAAGGTGGGACTCGTGAGCCTCGACCCGGCGGTGACGCTGCCGTCCGGGCGGCAGGTCCGCCTCGGCGCGCACGAGTGGTCCTCGGGCGTGGTCGACCCGCGTGGCTTCGAGCTGCTGGAGCACTTCGACCTGGCCGACGGGGTGCCGCGCTGGCGGTGGCGCGTCGGCGACGTGGTGATCGAGCGGGAGATCGCCATGACGTACGGCCGCTCCTGCGTCGCTGTGGTGCACCGGCTGATCTCCGGCGGCCCGGTGCGGCTGGACCTGGCCGCGGCCTGCACCTGGCGCGACGCGCACGGCGAGCGGCGCGCCGACGGCCCCGCACCCCGCCTGGAACCGGCGGCCGGCGGCGCGGTGGTCGACGGCGCGTACCGCCTGGCCGGACCGGACTGGACCCCGGAAGGGCAGTGGTGGCACGGGGTCCGCCACCGGACCGAGGCCGAGCGCGGCCTGCACCCGGACGAGGACCTCTGGTACGCGGGCCGGTTCACCGGCGCGCTCGACGAGCCGGGCGCGACCGTGTCGGTGCTGGCCTGGGCGGACGACCTGGCCGAGGAGCCGCCGCCGGCGACCGCCGTGGTCGAGGCGGCCCGGCGGCGCAGCCGCGCGGTGGTGGCGGCGGCGAAACCCGGCGACGCGGTCGAGGCGACGCTCGCGCTCGCCGCCGACGCGTTCGTGGTACGCACCGCCACCGGCCCGGACGTGGTCGCCGGCTACCCCTGGTTCGGGGCCTGGTCGCGGGACACGATGATCTCCTACGAGGGGCTGTTCCTGTGCACGAACCGGGCCGACGAGGGCCGGGACCTGCTGCGGGCGTACGCGGCCACGCTGAACGAGGGCATGCTGGCGAACACGGCCGACACCGGCCGGGTCGAGTACAACACCGTCGACGCGACGCTGTGGTTCCTGCACGCGGTGCACCGGCACGTCACCGTCACCGGCGACACCGACCTGGGCGACGAGCTGCTGCCCGCGCTGCACGGCGTGGTCGAGGCGCACGTCGCGGGCACCCGGTACGGCATCGGCGTCGACCCGGCCGACGGGCTGCTGGCCCAGGGCGGCCCGCCGGACGTGGCGCTCACCTGGATGGACGCCCGGGTGTACGGGGTACCGGTGACCCCGCGTACCGGCAAGCCGGTCGAGGTCAACGCGCTGTGGATCAACGGGCTGGCCGGGCTCGCCGAGCTGACCGAGCTGGCCGGACGCGACGCCGCCGCGCTGCACGCCCTGCACCACCGGGCCACCGCCGCGTTCCGGGAGCGCTTCCCCGCCCCGGCCGGCTGGCTGTACGACGTGGTGGACGCGCCGGCGCCCGCGTACCCGCTGGGCGGGGCCGCACACCACGACGACGACCTGCTGCGCCCCAACCAGCTGCTCGCCTGGTCCCTGCCGCACGCGCCACTGGACCCGGACGAGGCCACGCTGCGCCGGATCACCGAGGCGCTGTTCACCCCGCTCGGGCCGCGCAGCCTCGCCCCGGACTCCCCCGGCTTCACCGGGCGGCACCGGGGCGGACCCGCCGAGCGGGACTCCGCGTACCACCAGGGCACCGTCTGGCCGTGGCTGACCGGGCCGCTGCTGGACGCGTACCGCCGGGCCGGGCTGCCCACCGACGACCTGCTCGTGGGTCTGGTGGGCCACCTCGCCGAGGACGGCCTGGGCTCGGTCAGCGAGACCGCCGACGGCGCGGCGCCGCACGCGGCCACCGGCTGCCCGTTCCAGGCGTGGTCGGTGGCCGAGCTGCTGCGCGCGCGGCGGATGCGCCGGTAACGCGTTACAGACCGGCAACCGGCGCGTCGCCGCCGGTTATCGACCCCTCGGCAGGATGGGTGCCGACCCCACCGGACACCGCGGCGACGCCGCCGCCGGGGTGGGGACGCCACAACTCAAAGGGGGCCGCGTGTCAGCTGACGCCGAAGTGATCGACATCCAGCCCGCCCGGCGCCTGCGGGTGCTGCTGCTCTCCTGGGAGTACCCGCCGGTGCTCGTCGGTGGCCTCGGCCGCCACGTCCACGCGCTGTCAGTGGCGCTTGCCGCCGCCGGGCACGAGGTCACTGTCGTCACCCGCCACGCCGAGGGCGCTCCCCTGGAGGAGTACGCCGAGGGCGTGCGCGTCGTCCGCGCCGCCGAGGATCCGGTCCGGTTCCCGCTGGCCACCGGTTCGCTGCTGGCCTGGACGATGGCGTTCAACCACACGCTGACCCGGGCCGCGCTGCGCGCCGCCTCGTCCGGCACCTACGACGTGATCCACGCCCACGACTGGCTGGTCGCGCACACCGCCGTCACGTTGGCCGAGCACCTGGACGTGCCGCTGGTGACCACCATCCACGCCACCGAGGCGGGCCGGCACCAGGGCTGGCTGCCGGAGGAGATGAACCGCACCATCCACGGTGTCGAGCACTGGCTGAGCAACGCCTCCGGCCGGGTGATCGCCTGCTCCGGGTACATGCGCGACCAGGTGGCCCGGCTGTTCGGCGTACCGTCCGGGCGCATCGACGTGGTCGCCAACGGCGTCGACGACCGGGCCTGGCGGGCGCGGCCGCACGCGGTCGCCTCCGCCCGGGCACGCTTCGCCGCGGGCGGGCCGCTCGTCGGGTACGCCGGCCGCCTGGTCTACGAGAAGGGCGTGCAGCACCTGGTGCACGCCGTGCCGCACCTGGCGAGGCGGCACCCCGGCCTGCGGGTGGTGATCGCCGGAGACGGGCCGTACCGGGACGAGCTGGTCGACCAGGCGCGGCGGCTGCACCTCGGGGACACGGTCCGGTTCGCCGGCTTCATGGACGCCACTCAACTGCCCGCGGTGCTCGCCGCCACCGACGCCACGGTGATCCCCAGCCTCTACGAGCCGTTCGGCATGATCGCGCTGGAGGCGGCGGCCGCCGGAGCGCCGCTCGCGGTCGCGCGTACCGGCGGGCTGGCGGAGATCGTCGAGCCCGGGGTTACCGGTGTGACGTTCCCGCACGGCGACCCGGACGCGCTGGCCGGTGCCGTCGACCGGCTGCTCGGCGACGAGGTGTTCGCCCGGCGGGTGGCGCGCAAGGCGCGCAGCATGGTCAGCCGGCGCTACACCTGGTCGGCGATCGCCGCCCGCACCGCCGCCGCCTATGCCACCGCCCGCCGCGACCACGACACGTTCCAGGCCCGCCGGGCCACCGCCCTGCTGGCCGGCGACCGGTCCCCGATCACCGTCCCGGAGGGGAACCTGCTCGCCGGCGCCGCAAGTTAGGGGCATGACGCACTGACATGCGATAGGTACCGTCCGATCCGTTGGCTATTGTGGACCACTGACCAGCGGTGAGGAGTGCGGTGCGGGAGGTATTGATCGCGGGGCGGTACCGCCTGCTCGAACTGGTCGGCCGCGGCGGGATGGGCCAGGTCTGGCGGGCGCGCGACGAGGAGCTGCAGCGCGAGGTCGCGGTGAAGCAGGTCGTGCCGCCGAACTGGCTCGCCGAGAACGAGCAGGACGAGCTGCGCGCCCGTACGCTGCGCGAGGCACGGACGTCCGCGCGGCTCAACCACCCCAACGTGGTGCGGGTCTACGACGTGGTCCGGGTCCAGGGCGAACCCTGGCTGATCATGGAGTACGTCCCGTCGCGCTCGCTCCAGGAGATCATCGAGACCGACGGGCCGCTGCCGCCCGGCCGGGCCGCCGAGATCGGCCTGTCGGTGCTCGCCGCGCTGCGCGCCGCGCACGACGCCGGGGTGCTGCACCGGGACGTGAAGCCCGCGAACGTGCTGCTGGCCCGGGACGGGCGGGTGCTGCTCACCGACTTCGGGCTGGCCGTGTTCCAGGGCGGCGACGGCGCGATGACCCGGCCCGGCCTGGTCCTCGGCTCCCCCCAGTACGTGGCCCCGGAGCGGGCCGCCGACGGCGTGTCGAGCGTCGAGGCGGACATGTGGTCGCTCGGCGCCACGCTGCACGCCGCGGTGGAGGGCCGCTCCCCGTACGCCCGCAGCACCGCGATGGCCACGCTCGCCGCGCTCGCCACCCGGCCGCCCGACCCGGCTCCGCACGCCGGCCCGCTGACGCCGGTGCTGACCGGGCTGCTGCGGCGCGATCCGCGTACCCGCCTGGGGCACCGCGAGACGGCCCGCCTGCTCGGCGTCGCCGCGGTGTCGGAGGCCGACGCGGAGGCCGCCGGGTCGGCGGGCCGCGCCACCGCCGCGCCGGCCGAGCGGCCGGCCGGCGGACGCGAGGCCGACGCGGCGGGTGACGAGCCGGGGTCACCGGGGAACCCGGCGGCCCCGGGTGGCATCTACCCGGACCTGATGCCACCGGCCGCCGCCGCCCGCGCGTGGAGCCGGGCGGCGAAGCGCAGCGAGTGGGCCCCGCCCGCCGAGGGCGACCGCGCGCCACCGAGCGGCGAGGCGGCCGACGCCTCCGGTCCGGCCGGTGCGGGCGCCCGTTCGGTCCCGGCCGCCCGCGCGGACATCGGCGGTCCGGCGTCCCCGGCCGGCCGCTCGGGAGCGCTCGGGCGCACGGACGCGGCCGGTTCGTCGGCGCCGATCGGCCGTGCGGAGGGAAACCTCCGTCCGGACGCGAACGGCGGCTCGGGAGCGGTCGGCGGCTCGGGAGCGGTCGGAGGGGCTGTCGGAGGCACGGTCGTCGGCGCGGGCGCGGCCGGCCCGGGCGGCGGTTCGCAGGTGGTCGGAGGCCCGAGGACGGTCGGTGGGCCCTCCGCGGCGGGCGGTCCGCCCGCCGGTGGCCCGGCCGGGGACGGCGGCTCGGGTGCGGTCGGCCGCGCGGCCGCTGTGGGTCGCGCGGCACCACCGACGAGCGCCCGGCCCGGTGAACCGGAACGCGGCCAGGCGGCCGAACCGGAGCAGGCCGCGACCGCGGAACCGTCCCGGGGCGGGCCGGCCCGCCCGGCCCCGATCAGCCTCGGCCCCACCGTCCTCACCAGCTTCGTCGACCCGGGCAGCCCGGGCGGCCCCGAGTCGGCGCCCCGCGCCGACGCCCTCAGCCCGGTGCACATCGTCGGCCCCGGCGCCGCGCCGGTAGGCAAGCCTCCACCGGTCGCCCACAGCGGGCCGGTCGACAGCGGCGCCGTTCACCCGGCCCCGCCCCGGCCCGCCGGTGTCCCCCGCCCCGCCGATCCCCCGCTCACCTCCGGCGACGGGAACCCGCTGCACCGCTGGGGAATCGTGCTGGGCGCCGTGCTGCTGGCGGTGGCGACCGGGGTGGGCACCGCGCTGGCTATCACCGGTGGCCGCGACGATCCGCCGCAGGCGGGCAGTTCCACCGAGGCCGTCGCCCGCCCGTGGGACCGCCCGCCCGGGCCGGGCGCGCCGCCTCCGCCGTTCCCCTGCGTCCGGCCCGACGTGGCCGGTACACCGGTCCGCAAGGGACCACCACCGGACGACCCGCCGGTGACCGTTCCGGCCGGCTGGGTCTGGCCCGCCGACACCGGCGGCTTCCGGATCGCCCTGCCCGCCGGCTGGTTGCAGCTGCGCTCCGGCGACACCACCTGCTTCCAGGACCCGGAGACGCGGCGCATCCTGGGCGTCGAGCCGTACCCGGGCGGTGATCCGGTGGGCCGGCTGAAGTCGTCCGAGCGGGATCTCACCTCGGCCGGCCGGCTGCCGCACTACCAGAAGGTCCGGCTGGAGTCCGACGGCCAGGGCGCGGCGTGGGAGTGCCGCTGGACCGCGCCGTACGGGGAACGGATGCGCGCGTTGCGCGTGCTGCCAGGCGAGCGGGCCGGATGGACGCTCGGCTGGACCACCTCCGACGCCGACTGGCCCGCCGCCTCGAAGCAGTTCGCCGTCATCCGCGCGAGCCTCGGCACGGTCCGGCCCACCCGTACCGCGGGCTGATGCGGCGCGGTGGGCACCACTTCCCCAGTGGACCGTCCGGCTGATGCCCCGCTGTCGCACGGGCTGACTACAGTGGCGTAGTTTTTGTGGATCAAGATCTTCGGGAAGGGCGAGCCGAGATGATGGGACCGTCCCACGCGCTCTCGGGCGCGGCGGTGTGGCTGACCGGCTCCTGGGCGATGGCCCAGTTCGCGGACTACCACCAGACACCGCTGGCCCTGGCGGTGGGCACCGCGGTCTGCGCCGGCGGGGCGCTCTTCCCAGACCTGGACCTGTCCGGGAAGGTCACCCGCAACCAGGGCGGCGCCACCGTGGCCCGCACCTTCGGCGTGGTCAGCCTCTTCGTCGCCGAGGTGATGGAGAAGATCTCGCTCGGCGTCTACTACGCCACCAAGCTGAGCAAGGACCCGCGCCGCAACAACGGGCACCGCACGCTGACCCACACCATCCCGTTCACCGTGCTCGTCGGCTGGGGCACCACCGCACTGTGCGCCCACTACGGCAAGTGGGCGGTGGTCGGCATCCTCTTCTTCATGATCGGCCTGGCGCTGCGCGGGCTGTTCGACAAGTGGGCCGAGCGTGCCGGCTGGGTGGTGGTCACGCTGGTGTCCGCCGCCGCGGCCTGGTTCACGTTCGCCAACCTGCCCGGCGACCGGGGCTATCCGATGATCGGGCTCGCGGTCGGGGTGGGCTGTTTCGTGCACATCCTCGGCGACATGATCACCCGGGCCGGGGTGCCGATCCTGTGGCCCATCCCGATCAAACGCCGGATGTGGACGATGGTCGGCCTGCCCAACAAGATCGCCCTGCGTACCGGCAGCAAGGCCGAGACGGTGGTGCTGCGCACCGCGATGACAATCCTGTCCGTCCTGGCCGCGGTGGGGCTGGTCGCCCCGTCGGTGCTGCAGCGCTTCGACATCCAGGTGTAGGTCAGCGCGCCTCGGCGCGTACCGGTCGGGCGGTGGCCGCCCGGGCCCGGATCAGCCGGGCGGTCCAGCCCACGCCGCGGGCGGTGAGCGCGTACGCCGCCGTCGGCGGGAGGGCCAGCAGCGCGGCGATCCCGGCCACCAGCGGCACCCGAGGGCCGGGCACGTCCGTGGCGACCGCCGTCGCGGCGGTGTAGCCGGCGGCCAGCACGACTGCGACGAGCCCGGCGTACGCGAGCGCCGGACCGGCCCGCCGCCGTCCCGCCGCCGCACCGAGCGCGACGGCCGGCGCGAACAGCAGCGGCAGCGCCGCCACACCGAGCAGCGCCGCGATCAGTACCAGCAGCGGTCCGGCCAGCAGGCCGCCCGGGTCGGCGCCGGTGACCAGCGCGTACGCCAGCAGGCCGAGGTAGCCGGCGACCGCCTCCGCGACGACGACGAGCCACGCCGCGACTGCTCCGGCGAGATGACGAGCGACAGTGGTGCCCACGTTGTCCCCCTCCCCCGTGCGGACGGCGCCACGACCGTCCGATGAGAACGGTAGTGCCCGGGACGGCGGCGGACAGAGGCCGCGCCCGGCATCACTCTGAGTAGGGAAGTAGTAGTCGTCGATCGTCCGCGCGGACGATCGACGACACGCTAATGCGCATTAGCGCGAGGTTCGCCTACTGTCGCGCGCTCGGTCGACCCTTGTCAAGATCTCCGCCCGAACAACCGCCGGACGGCGGCGGACACGGTTGCTAATCCGCATTACATCAGGGAGTTCATCGAACGGAAATCTTCCGGCCACCCCTTGACAGGACGCCGGGAGAGCAGAGAGGCTCCATCCCGACCCGATCGCTAATACGCATTAGCGGAAGTGGAAGGACCGACGTGACCCCTCCCCCCAGGCGTGTCACCCAGCGTGACATCGCGCGCATGGCCGGCGTCAGCCAGGCGACCGTGTCGCTGGTGCTCAACAACCGCACCGACGCCGACGTCCGGATCGCGCCGGAGACACGGGACCGGGTGTTGCAGGTCATCGCCGAGACGGGATACGCCGCCGATCCGGCCGCCCGCCGCCTCGCCTCCGGGTTCAACCGGATCATCGGCGTCTTCACCTACGAGCCGGCCTTCCCCAGCGGCAGCCGGGACTTCTTCCACCCGTTCCTGCTCGGCATCGAGGAGTACGCCGAACGGGTCGGCTGCGACCTGCTGCTGTTCACCAGCGCCCCGGTGGTGGACGGCCGGCGGCGCATCTTCCACCAGGACAACCGGCTGCGGCTGGCCGACGGCTGCATCCTGCTCGGCCGGGAGATCGACGGCGCGGAGCTGCTCCGGCTCAACCGCGACGGGTTCCCCTACGTCGCCGTCGGACGCCGCGACGACGCCGGCGGCCCGGTGCCCTACGTCGGCGCCGACTACGCCAGCGCGGTCCACCGGCTGGCCGAGCGGGCGGTGGAACTGGGACACCGGCGTCTGACGTACGTGGGCATGGGCACCTCGGCCGAGTCCTCGCACGACCGGCGCAGCGGTTTCCACGCCGGCGCGACCGGCGCGGACGGCGCCCGCCAGATCACCGCGACGGCGGAGACCGCCGACGCCACAGTGGACGACCTGCGGGCCGACGGCAGCACCGTCGCCTTCGTGGAGGACTTCGCCACCGCCGTGGCGCTGGAGGCGGCCGCCCGCCGCAAGGGGCTGACGGTGCCCGGTGACCTGTCCGTCGTGACCCTCGGCGACCCGACCGTCCCGGTGCCCACCGACATCACGTTCACCGGGTTCCGCATCCCGCGCGAGGAGATGGGCCGCCAGGCCGTCGAGGTGCTGACCGGCGTCATCGACGGCAGCGCCGGCGGCCTCCAGCAACGGCTCCTGCCCTGCGAACTCGTCGAGGGCGACACCCTCGGCGTCCCTGGATCGGCGGCCGACCGGCGCTGACACGCCCGGCCGCGCAACTGGAAGGAAGCAAGTGGTACTAATGCGTGCGGACGTCCTCGTCGTCGGGGGCGGACTGGGCGGTGTCGCCGCGGCGCTGGCCGCGGCCCGTGCCGGCCGGTCCGTCATCCTGACCGAGGAGTTCGACTGGCTCGGCGGGCAGCTCACCAGCCAGGCGGTCCCGCCGGACGAGCACTCCTGGATCGAGCAGTTCGGCGCCACCGCGAGCTACCGGGAGTTGCGCGACGGCATCCGCGACTACTACCGCCGCCACTACCCGCTGACCGAGCGGTCCCGGGCGTGGACCGACCTGAACCCGGGTGCCGGCTGGGTGAGCCGGCTCTGCCACGAGCCCCGCGTCGCGGTCGCGGTCCTGGAGCAGATGCTCGCGCCGTACCGGGGGTCCGGGCGGCTGACGGTGCTGCAGCCCTACCGGCCGGTCGCGGCCGAGACCGACGGCGACCGGGTCACCGGCGTCACGCTCGCCCATCGGGACCGCGACGAGCGGATCGAGGTGGAGGCGCCGTACGTCCTGGACGCCACCGAGACCGGTGAGCTGCTGCCGCTGACCGGCACCGAGTACGTGACCGGGTTCGAGTCGCAGGCGCAGACCGGTGAGCCGAGCGCGCCCGCCGAGGCTCAGCCGCTGAACATGCAGGCGGTGTCCGTCTGCTTCGCGCTGGACCACGTCGACGGCGACCACACCATCGACCGGCCCGCCGGCTACGACTTCTGGCGCGACTACAAGCCGGACTTCTGGGGCGACCGGCTGCTGTCCTGGCGGTCGCCGCACCCGCGCACGCTGGAGATCGTCGAGCGCAGCTTCACGCCGAACCCGGACGACGACCCGCTGGGCGTCAACGCCGACCAGCGGCTCAACCCGGGCGACGGCAACCTGTGGACGTTCCGGCGCATCGCGGCGCGGCGCAACTTCGTCGACGGCGCGTACGGCAGCGACATCACGCTCGTCAACTGGCCGATGATCGACTACTTCGAGGGCCCGGTCATCGACGTGCCGAACGCGTCCTGGCACCTGTCCCAGGCGCGCGAGCTGTCGTACTCCGTCCTGTACTGGCTGCAGACCGAGGCGCCCCGCGCCGACGGCGGCACCGGCTACCCGGGGCTGCGGCTGCGCGGCGACGTGACCGGCAGCCCCGACGGGCTGGCGCAGGCGCCCTACATCCGGGAGTCGCGCCGCATCCGCGCCGAGTACACCGTGGTCGAGCAGGACCTCTCCCTGGCCGTACGCGGCGAGCACGGCGCGGTGAGCTACCCCGACTCGATCGGCGTCGGCATGTACCGCATCGACCTGCACCCGTCGACCGGCGGCGACAACTACATCGACGTCGGCTCCTGCCCGTTCGAGATCCCGCTCGGCGCGCTCATCCCGCAGCGGATGGAGAACCTGCTGCCGGCCGGCAAGAACATCGGCACCACGCACATCACCAACGGCAGCTACCGACTGCACCCGGTCGAGTGGAACGTCGGTGAGGTCGCCGGCCTGCTGGCCGACTTCTGCCTTGCGCGGGGCGAGTCCCCGCGCGCGGTCCGCGGCACCCCCCGCCTGCTGGCCGAATTCACGGACCGCATCTCGGCCGCCGGCGTGGAATGCCGCTGGCCGCAGATCGCGGGCTACTGAACCCCCGGTGAGGAGAAGAAAGTGAGATACGGAAGACTGTCCGGCCTGGTCGCGGCGACCATGACCGGTGTGCTCGCCCTGACCGCCTGCGGCGGTGGCGGCGACGCCAAGGACGACGGTCCGGCGAGCCTGCGGATGACCGTCTGGTCGGCGAACGAGGCGCACCTCAAGCTGTTCAACGAGATCGCCGACGAGTACCGCAAGAACAACCCGGACGTCGCGGAGATCAAGTTCGACCCGCTGCCGTTCGAGAACTACACCACGACGCTGACCACGCAGATCGCCGGCGGCAACGCGCCGGACCTCGCGTGGATCTTCGAGAACTCGGCGCCGGACTTCGTCGCCTCCGGCGCGCTGAGCCCGCTCGACGACACCTTGAAGAAGGCCGACGGCTACCAGTACGACGACCTGTCCCCCGCCACGCTGAAGCTCTGGCAGAACGACGGGAAGCTCTTCGCGTACCCGTTCTCGACCTCGCCGTTCGGCGTGTTCGTGAACAACGACATGCTCAAGAAGGCCGGGCAGAAGACCCCGGCCGAGCTGATCGCGGCCGGGCAGTGGAACTGGGACACCGCGCTCGCCGCGGCCGGCGCCACCGCCGCGAAGTCGGGCAAGGCCGGGCTCGTGGTCCGCGACTTCGACTACAAGGGCTGGGACAACCTGGCCACGTTCTGGACCGGCTGGGGCGCCCAGGCGTGGAGCGAGGACGGCCGCAGCTGCGGGTTCAACAGCCCGGAGATGGTCGAGGCGATGACCACGCTGCACAAGGCGATCTTCACCGGCAAGGCGCTGCCCGGTCCGGGCACGACCGCCGACTTCTTCGCCGGTGACGCCGCCATGACCGTCACCCAGATCTCCCGTGCCTCCCTGCTGAAGGAGAACGGCTTCGACTGGGACCTGGTCCCGCTGCCGGCCGGCCCGAAGGGCCCGTACGCGGTGGTCGGCCAGGCCGGCATCGGCGTGATGAAGAAGAGCCCGCACGCCGAGCAGGCCGCCGACTTCCTGGCCTTCTTCACCAACCCCACCAACTCGGCGAAGCTGGCCCAGTTCTTCCCGCCGCCGCGGCAGTCCCAGCTGACCGCCGAGACGCTGGCGAAGACGAACCCGAAGCTCAAGCCGGAGCAGCTGCAGAAGGTCGTCATCGACGGCATCACCAACGGCACCGTCAAGCCCAGCCACTCCGGGCAGGCCGAGCTGAGCCAGCAGGTGCGCGCCGCGCTCGACCCGCTGTGGAAGGCGGACGCGGACGTCAAGGGCGTACTCGACGGCGTCTGCTCCAAGATCCAGCCGCTGCTGGCGAAGTAGGGCCGAGGATCATGACCCAGACGGACACCAGGGTGGGCCCGGCTGCTGCCGGGCCCGCCCCGGGCCGGGCCCGGCCGTTCTGGACCACCCGCCGCCGGGACCAGCTCACCGGATACCTGTTCATCACCCCGCAGCTGCTCGGCAGCGTGGTCTTCGTGATCCTGCCGCTGGTCCTCGTGGTCTGGTACAGCCTGCACGAGTGGAACGTGCTGGCCGGCAGCTTCGACTACATCGGCACCGACAACTACGCCGCGCTGGCCGACGACCCCAACCTGGGCCCGGTGCTGCGGTCGACCGGCCTGTTCTCGGTCGGCCTGGTCGTGTTCAACCTCGGCCTGGCGTTGCTGCTGGCCGTCCTGCTCAACCAGAGGCTGCGCGGGACCATCGTGTTCCGCACCCTGTTCTTCTCCCCCGTGGTGGTCTCGCTGGTCGCGTGGACCATCGTGTGGGGCTTCCTGTTGCAGGACAACGGCGGCATCAACGGCCTGCTCGACACGATCGGCGTCGACGGCCCCAACTGGCTGCGCGGCGAGGGCACGGCGATGCTGTCGGTGATCGTCGTGCAGGTGTTCAAGAACGTCGGCCTGAACATGGTGCTGTTCCTGGCCGCCCTGCAGGGCGTGCCGGCCGAGCTGTACGAGGCCGCCGAGGTGGACGGCGCGAGCCGGATGCGCCAGTTCTGGCGGATCACGGTGCCGCTGATCAGCCCGACGATCATGCTCACGTCGATCATCACGGTGGTCGGCTCGCTGCAGGTCTTCGCGCAGATCGCGGTGCTCACCCAGGGTGGGCCCGGCACCTCGACCACGGTGCTCGTCTACTACCTCTACCAGCAGGCCTTCCAGTTCCATCACTTCGGCTACGGCGCGACGCTGTCGATCCTGCTGTTCGTCATCGTGCTCGCGCTGACGGTGCTGCAGTGGCAGATGCGCAAGAGGTGGGTCTTCCATGAATCGTGACCTGTCCCGGCGGACCAAGCTGGTGCTCTACGGCGTACTGATGGTCCTCGCCGTCCCGTTCGTGTTCCCCACCTGGTGGATGGTCACCTCGTCGCTGAAGCCGGTGGCGGACATCTTCTCCTTCCCGCCGCAGCTGCTGCCGACCGATCCGCGGCTGGACGCGTACCGGCGGGTGTTCGAGCTGCAGCCGTTCGGGCAGCAGTACCTGAACAGCCTCTACATCGCGCTGCTGGTCACCGTCGGCACGCTGGCCGTGGCGTCGCTGGCCGGGTACGCGTTCGCGCGGATCCGGTTCCGGGGGCAGAACGTGCTGTTCCTGGTCGTCCTCGCGGGCCTGCTCATCCCGAGCGAGGTGACGATCGTGCCGCTGTTCCAGATGTTCTTCAAGCTCGACCTGATCGACACCCACTGGCCGCTGATCCTGGTGCCGATCTTCGGGGCGCCGAGCGTGCTGGCGACGTTCATCATGCGGCAGTTCTTCATCAGCCTCCCCGGTGAGCTGGAGGAGGCGGCGCGGGTCGACGGGCTGGGACGCTTCGCCACGTTCTGGAAGATCGCGCTGCCGCTGTCCCGGCCCGCGCTCGGCGCGGTGGCCATCTTCACGTTCCTGCACAGCTGGAACCTGTACCTGGAACCGATCGTGTTCCTCTCCTCGCCGGACAAGTTCACCCTGCCGCAGGCGCTCACCCAGTTCGTCGACGCGTACGGCGGTCCGATGTGGGACGTGCAGCTCGCGGCGGCGTCGATGACCGCGCTGCCGGTGCTGGCGGTGTTCGTCATCGCGCAGAAGCAGTTCGTCGAGGGCCTCGCGCACACCGGTCTGAAGGGATGACCGAGCCGGTCGTCGGGATCGACATCGGCGGCACCAAGACCGCCGTCGCCCTGGTCGGTCCCGGCGCGCGGGTGCTCGACCGCCGCGAGGCGACCACCCCCGCGCGCGGCGGGCCGGCCGCGGTGCTGGACACCGCCGCCGGCCTGGCCGCGGAGCTGCTCGCCGCCGCCGGCCCCGGGCCGGTCGGGGTGGGCACCGCGGGCACCGTCGACCCGGCGACCGGCGCCATCCGGTACGCCACGGACAGCCTGCGCGGGTGGGCCGGCACCCCGGTCGCCGACGAGCTGGCAGCGCGGCTGGGCCGGTCGGTGCGCGTCACCAACGACGTCGCCGCGGCGGCGCTCGGCGAGTGCTGGGCCGGCGCCGGACGGGGCCGGGGGCACGTGTTGCTGGCCGCCGTCGGCACCGGGCTGGGCGGCGCGATCGTCAACGACGGGCGGGTCGAGGTCGGCGCCCGGGGCGCGGCCGGCCAGCTCGGGCACCTGCCGGTCCCGGGCGCGCACCGGCTGCGCTGCGGCTGCGGCCGGTACGGGCACCTGGAGGCGATCGCCTCCGGCACCGGCCTGGCCGCCGCGTACGCGCTCACCGGCGGTGACCCGGTCACCGGCCGGGAGGTGGCGCGGCGTGCGGCGGCCGGTGACGCGGCCGCCCGGCAGGTCGTCGACCGGGCCGGCGCCGCGCTCGGCGCGGCCCTGGCCGGGCTGGTCGCCCTGCTCGACCCGGACGCGGTGGTGGTCGCCGGCGGCGCCGCCGCCACAGTGCTTCCCGCCGCGACGGCCGCCTACCGGGCGGAGCTACCCGACGGCTGGGCGCACGTGCCGCTGCTTTCCGCGGCGCTGGGCGCCGACGCGGTGGTGGTCGGCGCCGCCCGGCTCGCCACCGCACCGATCCACCACGACGGAGGAACAAGCACGTGAGTGTCCTGGACGACCTGGCCGGCGGGCTGGTCGTGTCCTGCCAGCCGCTGCCCGACGACCCCGGCGACCCGATGCGCGACCCGTACGTCCAGGCCCGCGTGGCCGCCGCCGTCGTCCGCGGGGGCGCGGTGGCGGTCCGGGTCAACGGCCCCGACGACGTGCGGGCGGTACGCGCCGCCGTCGACGTGCCGGTGATCGGGTTGTACAAGCACGGCACGCAGGGCGTGTTCATCACCCCGACCGCCGGGCACGCCCTCGAAGCGGCGCGGGCCGGGTCGCACGTCGTCGCGGTGGACGCCACCGACCGCCCCCGGCCCGACGGCCGGACCTTCGCCGACACCGTCCGCGCCGTGCACGACCAGACCGGCGCGCTGGTCCTGGCCGACGTCGCCACTGTGGCCGAGGGCGTCGCCGCCGTCGAGGCCGGCGCGGACGCGGTCGCCACCACGCTGTCCGGCTACACGCCGGCCGGCCCACCGATCGACGGGCCCGACCTCGGGCTCGTGGCGCGACTCGCCGCGCTGCTGCCCGTACCGGTGATCGCCGAAGGGCGCTACCGGACCACGGAGCAGATCAGCCGGGCCTTCGAGGCGGGCGCCCACGCGGTGGTGACGGGCAACGCCGTCACCTCACCGCTGTGGATCACCCGCCGGCTGGTTCCGGCCACCCCCCGGGCGGCGAGCGCGCCGGAGAAAAGGGAGCATCGATGAAGAGAAGAACCCTTCTTGCGGCCACCGGCGCGGCCGGCCTGGCCACCGTCGCCCTCGGCGGCCCCGCCTTCGCCCGGCCCGCCGGCCGGCGACCGAGCGTGGCGCTGGTGCCGCTGGACGACCGGCCGGTCAACACGTACTGCGCGGAGATGACCGGTGCGAGCGCCGACGCCGAGGTGCTGCTGCCGCCGCGGAACCTGCTGGGCCGTTTCTTCACCCCCGGTGACGGTGCCGGCATCGCCCGCTGGCTCGACGGCACCGACGGCGTCGACGGGTACGTGATCTCGGTGAGCATGCTGGCGTACGGGGGCCTGATCGCCTCACGTACCGCCGCACCGGCCCTGGCCGACGCGTTGCGCAACCTGGAGGCGATCCGGCGGCTGCGCGCACGCCGGTCCGGCGCGGTGATCGAGGTGCACGACACGATCCAGCGGCTCGCGATCACCAGCACCGGCACCGACCTGGACAACTACCGTGACCTGCTGGTCCAGTGGGCCAAGCTGTACGACCAGGTGGTCAACCTGGGCCAGGAGTCGCTGCGCGGCCAGCTCGACGCCGTGCGGGCGCGCATCCCCGACGCCGTGGTCGAGGACTACCTGGCCGCGCGGGCACGCAACCACCAGGTCAACCGGCTGATGGTGGAGTGGGTCGCGGACGGGACGATCAGCCACCTGGTGCTCTCCGAGGACGACACCGCGCCGGTCGGCCTGGCCCGCGCCGAGCGGGTCGAGCTGGAGGCGCTGGTGGCGCGGCTCGGCGTCGGCGACCGGGTGGAGATCTTCCCCGGCGCCGACGAGGTCAACGCGCTGCTGGTCGCGCGGGTCGTCGCCGCCGGTGCCGCGCCCACCTACCGGGTGGAGTACGCCGGGGTGTCCGGCGAGGGCTGGACCGCCGCGCTGGAGGGCATCCCGTTCGCGGAGAACATCCGCCGGCACGTCACCTCGGTGGGCGGCCGGGTGGTGACCGGCGACGCGGACATCGTCCTCGCGGTGAACACCCCCTCGGCGGCGGCCGGGCAGCGGGCCGCCGACCTGGACGCGTTCGTCGGCCGCATCGGTGAGCTGCTGGCCGCCGGCACCCCGGTGATCGTGGTGGACCCGCTGATCGTCAACAAGGGCGACCACGACCTGGTGTCCCGGATGGAGGCCCGCCTGGACCTGCCGGCGCTGCTGTCGTACTCGGGGTGGAACACCGGCGGCAACGCGCTCGGGCTGGCGCTCGCGCACGGCACCGCGCGGTGGGCGTACCTGCGCAGCTCCGGCAGCGGCTTCGGCGTGCCGGAGCTGCGCGGGCCGGCCCGGGCGCACGCCGAGTACCTGCTCTACCGGTTCGTCAAGGACGACCCGTGGAAGAACGTGGTGCAGGTCGAGGCGTACGCGCACGCCCGCGCGCAGGGCTGGGATCCGCTGGCGCTGAACGCCGAGCAGAAGCGCTACTTCGACGGCTGGGTACGCGACCGGCTGGTGCCGCTGACCGAGCGGTACTTCGCCGACCACTTCGCCGGGCACGAGCTGGTGCTCGGGGTACGCGGACGCAAGACGTTCACCACGACGCTGGACCGGGTCACCGCGGTGCGGGTCGAGCTGCCGTGGGACCGGCTGTTCGAGGTCACGCTGGAGCCGAGCCTGCGGCTGCGCTGACCGGACGACGCGGGTGCGGTCCCCCGGGCCGCACCCGCGTCACCGGGCCGTCAGCAGGCAGAACTCGGTGCCGTCCGGGTCGGCCAGCACCACGTCGCCGGCGGTGTGCCGGCCCGTACCGGCCCGGGTCGCGCCGAGCGCCAGCAGCCGGTCGACCTCCGCGTCCCGGTCACCGTCCGCGACCAGATCCAGGTGTACGCGGTCCCGCCCACCGGCGTCCATCAGCGGCGGGCCGCTCCAGGTGACCTTCGCGCCCCCGCGCGGCGACCGGATCGCTGTCTCCTCGTCCTGGTCCCAGACCAGCGGCCAGCCCAGCGCCTCGCTCCAGAAGAGGCCTGCCGCCCGGGTGCCGTCGCAGTTGACAGCGCCGACCGGGCCGCAGCCGGCGAGGAAGGTGTTGCCCGCCCCGATGACGCAGAACTCGTTGCCCTCCGGGTCGGCGAGCACCACCTGGTCGTCGTCCGGCCCCTGGCCGATGTCGATGTGCCGCCCGCCCAGCGTCAGCGCCCGGTCGACGGTGTCCCGCTGAGCCTGCGGCGACGCGCTGGTCAGGTCGAAGTGGATCCGGTTCTGCACGGTCTTCGGCGCAGCGCTGGGCAGGAACCGGATGCGGAAGTCGCTGTGGGCGTCGCCGCCCAGCGCCACGCCCTCGCGCGGGTCGTCGAGGATCTCCCGGCCGAGCACCCCGGACCAGAACCGGGCGAGCCGCAGTGGGTCGCCCGCGTCGAGGCTGACCGCGTAGAGGTGAACAGCCATCCGCCCGTCTCCGATCCGCCGCCGTCGTCGGCGGCAGGTCAGGAGCGTAGGCCGGGCGGCCCGGGCGCGCAGCCGGATTTCCCGCTGCCGCGCTACTTCGCCGGGAGGGTGCGCGCGACGCGGACGCCCCGCTCGACCCAGCGGGTCAGGTCCGGGTCGCGCTCGCAGGCATCGGGCGACACGGTGACCCAGCCCCGCATCTCCCGGCCCCGCATGACTGTCGCCTCGGCGCCGGGCTCGGCGAGCGCGCGCTCGGCCTCGGCCGGGTCGACCCGGACCATCAGGCCGCCCGCGCCGCGCACCACCACCGCCATGTTGCCGCGCAGCATCATCGCCAGGCCGCCGAACATGCGCCGCTCGGTGATGCCGGGCTCGCGCCCGAGGCGTTCGCGTACCCGGTTCGCCAGGTCCTCGTCGTAGGCCATGACGGCATCGTGGCATCCGGGTCCGACAGCGGGACGCGCTCAGGCGCCGACGCGCTGTTCGGGGATGGACAGGCCGTAGAGCGCCATCAGTTCCGGGCTGTCGATCCGGCTGCCGTCGGCCACCGCGTCGCAGGCGATGTCGACGATCTGGTCCTTGTGCGCCAGCAGGTACGGCCGCGCCCCGACGTCGGCGCTGGCGAGCGTGGCGATGCCGGACCAGTGCCGGCGGCCGAACAGCATCGGGTAGCCGCGCAGCCCGTCGTAGGTGGCGCAGACCAGCACGTCCGGGTACGGCAGGGCGGTGACCCGGCGGACCGCCGCCGCGGTCAGTCCGGGCATGTCCACCGGCACCACGACGACGGCCTCGATGTCGTCGTCGGTGAGCGCGGCGAGCCCGGCCCGGATCGAGGAGCCCACCCCGGTGCCCCAGGCGCGGTTGACCACCACTGTGGCGCCGGTCAGGTCGGTGGTCTGCCGCACCTGCTCGGCCGCCGCGCCCAGGACGACCACGACCTGCGCGCAGCCCGCCTCGGCCATCGTGTCGATCATCTGGCTGACCAGCGGCTTCTCGCCCTGGTGCAGCAGCGCTTCGGGTCCGCCGATGCGGCGGCCGCCACCGGCGGCGATGATCATTGCAGCGATCCGGTTCAGCGGTGCCCCCTCGATCAGGGGACGGACCGGGCACAGCCGCCCGGTCCGTCCCGTCGTACGCACACCGGACCCAACGAGCACGGCCGGGGGCAAGTAGCGGGGCAAAACGGAAAATTGCGTGACTATGCCGCGTCCGCGTAGCAGTCGACAGTGGACAGGTCGAGCGGGAACCGGACCGGGGTGTCGCCGAACATCAGCCGGGTGGCCCGCGCGCCGGCGGCGGTGACCGCCTCGGCGACGACCGCCGCCTGCCCGGCCGGGCAGTGCACCACCACCTCGTCGTGCTGGAAGAAGACCAGCTCCGCCTCCGTCCCGGCCAGCTCGGTGCGCAACGTGGCCAGCAGCGTGGAGGCCCACTCGGCGGCGGTGGCCTGGACGACGAAGTTGCGGGTGAAGCGCCCCCGCGAACGGGCCGCCCGGGCCGACGGGCTGTGCGGATCGGCCCCGCCCTCCGGCAACGGCTCCTCCCCCTCGGCGAACCCCGCCGACCCGGGCGGGCAGGTACGCCCCAGCCAGGACCGGACCAGCCCGCCCGCCTCGCCGGTGCGCGCCGCCGCCTCGACGTAGCCGAACGCGGTCGGATAGTTCTTCCGCAGCACCGCCAGGGCCGGCACCGCCGCCCCGCCGGTCTGCCCGTACATCGCCCCGAGCAGGGCCACCTTGGCCTTCGCCCGGTCACCGGCGAACGCGTCCCGGGCCAGCGCGGCGTAGAGGTCACCGGCGCCGCCCGCCGCAGCGAGCCGCTCGTCGCCGGAGACCGCCGCGAGCACGCGCGGTTCGAGCTGACCCGCATCGGCCACCACGAACGTCCAGCCCGGGTCCGCCACCACTGCCTGCCGGATCACCTTCGGGATCTGCAACGCCCCGCCGCCCCGGGTCGCCCACCGGCCGGAGACCACACCGCCTGGTACGTACTCCGGGTGGAACCGGCCGCCGGAGACCCAGGCGTCGCGCCAGGCCCAGCCGTGCGCCGTCCAGATCCGGTACAGCTCCTTGTATTCCAGGACCAGCGGCGCCGCCGGGTGCTCCACCCCGCGCAGCACCCAGGCGCGCGTGTTCGGCAGGTCCACGCCCGCGCGGGCGAACGCCCGCAACAGCTCCGCGGGCGAGTCGGCGTGCACCTGGCGTACGCCGAACGCGTCAGCGATCCGGGCCTGCAACTCGGCCAGCCGGCGCGGTGGCCCGCCGACCGGTGACGGCTCGCCGAGCAGGTCGGCCAGGATCGCGTCGTGCACGTCGGCGCGCCACGGCAGCCCGGCCGCGCCCATCTCGGCCGCCACCAGCGCGCCCGCCGACTCGGCGGCCACCAGCAGCCGGAACCGGCCGGGGTGGGTGGTCGTGGCGATCCGGGCGAGCTGGTCGGCGTACACCCGGGTCAACGCCGTGATGCCCGGACCGGGCGGGCCGGACGGCGGCTCGAACAACGCGGCCTGGGCGTGGCCCGGCGGCTCGGGCGGGCGGGGTGCCGGGTCCGGCGGGACCGGCGCGCCGGTGACCCGGGCCCAGGCGGCGGGCAGCGCGCGGGGCTCACCCCACCGGCCGGCGTGCCCGAGCAGGAGCGCCTCGGTCAGCTCGACGTCGTGGCAGCGGTCGAGCCGCACCCCGGCGCGCAGCAGCGCCGGGTAGACGCCCGTCCAGGCGGCCCAGATCCAGCGGGGGTGGCCGGCGGCCTCCCGGGCGGCCACGGCGGTCGCCAGGTCGGCCACCTCCTCGGGCGGGCCGGACGGGGTGCCGTCGGCGTGCAGCGGTTGCAGCACGCCGCCGCCCCGCTCGTCCGCCTCCACCGCCACCAGCACGGACGCGATTCTGCCCGGTGCCACCGACAGGCCGGGGCCCCGGCTCGTCGAGCCGGGACCCCGTGCGTTACTTGCCGACGCCGCCCGCGCGTTACTTGCCGACGCCGGCGGTGAGGCCGGACTGCACCTGGCGCTGGAAGACGATGTACACGATAAGCACCGGCAGCATCGCCATGGTCACCCCGGCGAAGAGTCCGCTCCAGTCCGACTTGTACCCCTGGTTGACCGACAACTCGATCAACCCCTGGGCGATCACCTGGTTCTTCGGCTCGCCCGAGACCGACTGCATGAGCAGCGTCGGCAGGTACCACTGGTTCCACTGGCCGAGCACGTTGAAGATGCCGATGCTGATCAGGCCCGGCTTGGCCATCGGCAGCATCACGCTGAAGAACGTACGGGTGTGCGACGCCCCGTCGACCTGGGCCGCCTCGGCGATCGAGTCGGGCAGCGTCCGGAAGAACGAGTGCATGAAGAAGATCGTGAACGACAGCGACCACGCCACGTAGACCAGGATCAGCATGAGGTGCTTGTTCGGGCCGAGCAACGGGAGGCTGACGCCGGTGTTGTAGACGCCCTTGAACAGTGGCACCGCGGCCAGGTAGATCGGCAGCGTCAGCCCGGACAGGAACATCCAGTAGATCAGCCGGTTGCCGCGGAACTCGTAGCGTGCCAGGGCGTACGCGGCCATCGAACCCAGCAGCATCGTCAGCGTCACGCTGAACACCAGCACGAGCAGCGTGTTCAGGAAGAAGCTGTCGATCCCGGCGGTCCAGGCGCGGGCGAAGTTGTCCCACTGCAGGGCGTCGGGGATCAGCGACAGGGGCTCGCGGATCACCTCGGAGTCGGTCTTGAGCGCCGACATCACCACCCACAGCAGCGGGTAGACCACCATGATCGCCCAGACCGCGAGGAACAGGTGCGAGAAGCCGTTGAAGATCCGGCCGCCGAAGCCGTTGCCGACGTTCCGCCGGTCCGCGGGCGGCCGGTCCGGCGGTGCCGTGTCGGACCGGGCCGGGCCGGAGGCGTGGGTCACAGTGCTCATCGTCCAGACCTCCTCAGTACTCGATCCGCTCACGGCGGGTGATCCTCAGCTGGAGCGCGGCCAGCAGGATGGTGAAGATGGCCAACGCGACGGCGATCGCGCAGGCGTAACCGAACTGGCCCTTCTGGAACGCGTTGAACTGGATCACCGAGGCGAAGATCTCGCTGGCGTGGTTCGGCCCGCCCTGGCTCGGCGTCATGACGAACACCAGCGCGTACATGTCCAGCGCGATGAAGCCCAGATAGACCCAGGCGACCGAGATGCTGTCCCGCAGCAGCGGCAGGGTCACCTTGAAGAACGTGTGGAACCGGCCCGCGCCGTCGAGGATCGCGGCCTCGTAGATGTCCTTCGGGATCGACTGCATCGCGGCGGAGAACAGCACCATGTAGAAGCCGGCGCCGCTCCACACCGCGATGAACAGCAGCCACCAGAGCACCGCCGGCACGCCGAGGAAAGGCTCCGGGTCGGCGGTGAAGGCGATCGGGTTGTCCGCGTCGACCAGCCCGATCTTGATGAGCAGGCCGTTGATCAGGCCCTGCCCGTCGGTGCGGTAGATCTGCTGCCACATGACAGCGATGACCACCAGCGACAGCACCTGCGGGAAGAAGAAGATGACCTTGTAGATCCCGGAGCCGAAGACTCCGCGGATGCCGGCCCTGTCCTCGCGTCCGCCCACGTTGAGCAGGAACGCGAGGAACAGGGCCAGCGCGATCGTGAACAGCGGCACGGTGACCAGGAAGAACACGTTGTGCCAGAACGCCTTCCGGATCAGCTCGTCGGAGAACAGCCGGACGTAGTTGTCCAGCCCGACGAAGCGCTGGGAATCGGAGTACCCGCCCCAGTCGGTCAGCGAGTATCCCGCCGCCTGGGCGAACGGCCACACCACGTAGAACAGGTACAGCGCGACGGGCAGGGCCAGGAAGCCCGTGACGAAACGCGCGACTCCGTGCCGCATTGGACTCACTTCCTCGCGGTGATCAGGCGGTGCGGGTCTGCTTCTTGATCGACGAGTCCTTGGCGACCTTGTCGGCGGCCGCCTGCATCTTGTCGACGAACTGCTGCGCGGTCAGGCGGCCGGCCATCAGCTCCTCGGAGAGGTTCTGGCTCTCCTTGTCCAGGTCGGCGTAGAAGTCCGGGAACTTCACCGAGATCAGGTCCGAACTGCCGCTCTTCATCAGCGAGTTCGCCGACGCCAGCGCGGTGTCCTGGACGTTGTCGCCGGAGCCCTTGGTGGAGGCCAGCGACTTGGTCAGCTCGGCGAACTTCGCCGAACCGGCCTTGGAGAGGATGGCCCGCAGGAACTCCTTCGCGGCCTCCTTGTTCGGCGCCTTGCTCGGCACCACGAAGCCCTCGCCGGACGAGGCGAAGACATCCTTGGCGGCCTTGTCCCCGCTCTTGCTCCAGTAGTCGGAGATGGTCATCTCGAAGCCCGGCGGGATGGTCGCGGCCATCTCGTTCTTCAGCCAGGTGCCGACCTGGATGAAGGCCGCCTTGCCGTCCAGGAACGCCTGCTGCGACTGGGTGTGGTCGAGCTTGCCCGGCAGCAGCAGCTTGTCCTTGACCAGCTTCTCCCACGGCTCCAGCGCCGCGACGATGCCGTCGGCCTTCCAGGCGCCGTCCTTCAGGTTGTCGATGTCGACGACCGCCTGCTTGCCGACGGCCTTCCAGATGCTGGCGAACAGCGCCCAGCGCGGGTAGTAGCCGTGCACCGCGTCGTGCACGTACGGCGCCATGCCCTTGGCCTTGATCTTCGGCGCGAGCGCGAAGAACTCGTCCCAGGTGGTCGGCGCCGTCCAGCCCTCCTTCTTGAAGAGCGCGGCGTTGTACCAGTTGCCCCACACCGTGTACGCCACGTTCACGACGTAGAACTTGCCGTTCTGCGTACCGTCGGCGACCGTGCCCGGCAGCAGGCTGTCGGCGACAGTCCCCTCGCTGTCCCAGGCCGGCGCGGTGAGCAGGTCGTCCAGCGGCTCGATCGCGCCCTCGTTGATCAGCGTGCTGCGGTCCATCATGTCGGCGCCCGAGTTCATCACCAGGTCGCTCGGCTGCGTCGCCATCTTGGGCTGCTCTTCGGTCTTGATCTTCTGGGTCGAAGACATGTTGACCGTGACGTTCGCGTGCTTGGCGTTGAAGATGACCTTGTCTTCCTTGGCCCACTGGTCGCCCAGGCCACCGTTGAAGACGACCACCTTGACCGCGCTGCCGTCCTTGACACCGAACGGGTTGTCCTTGCTCTTGGCCGCGCCGCCGCCGTCGGACTTGCTCGGCTCACTGCCGGCGCACGCGCTCAGCAGACCCGCCGCCGGTACGGCCAGCAGACCGGCCGCCGCGGCGCGCCGCAGCAGGGTCCGACGGCTGACGTCGCCGAACTTCTCGGGGGAAACCGACATCTTGTCTCTCCTTGTGGGTCGGGTCAGGCGGTCCGCCGGAGACGCCCGGCGTACCGCGACTCGAGGGCGAGGTTGTGCTCGTCCCCACCGGGGACGTTGGCGGAGAGGTAGACAGGGGGTACCTCTCCGGCCTGGTGGAACCGTCGTACGACCTCCGCGGTCAGCAGCTGCGCCAGCAGCGCCGCGGTGACCGAGGAGACCGCACAGACCGCGCCGCCGCCCTCGAGCGGCAGCAGTGCGTCGCCGTACGGCGCGCCGTTGTCCAGCACGACGTCGGCGAGGTCGGCGAGCCGGTGCCCGGAGGGGTGCCGAGGAGCTACCCGGGCGGTGTGCTCGACCGAGGTGACAGCGATCAACGGGTGGCCGCCGTGCTTGACGAGCGTCGCCAGCTCGACCACCGAGCCGTTGATGCCGGACTGCGAGGCGACCACGAACACGTCCCCCGGCTGCGGCGCCGCCAGGGCGTACAGCTGGTGCGCCACGGCCGGGTCGCGTTCCAGCTTCGGGTCGGCGAGCACGTCGCGGGGCGCGTCGCCGTGCAGCACGAGGTCGTGCAGGGAGAGCCGGTTGGCGGGGACCAGGCCGCCGGCCCGGGCGACCAGCTCGGCGGCGAACGCCTCCGAGTGGCCGGCGCCGAACGCCTGGAGGACGCCGCCGGCGCGCAGCCCGGAGGCGATCAGGTCGGCTGCCCGGTCCACCGCCACGGACTGGCTGTCCACCAGCCGGTCGAGCACCGGGCGGACCGCGTCGGCGTACCTCTGGGCACTGATCATGAGAGGGCCCCCTTCGCGGCCTTGTGCCCGTCGACGGCCTGGGCGGTACGCCGGAAGGCCGCGTGGGCGCGGTCGTGGGTGCGCTGCGCCACCGCGATGTAGAGCAGGTCGAGCACGACGAGCTGCGGGTGCCGGGCGGAGAGCGCGTCCGGCCGGAACGTGGTGGCCTGGCTGGCGGTGACCAGCACGATGTCGGCCAGCTCGGCCAGCGGCGAGCGGGGGAAGCCGGTGAGCGCGACGGTGGTGGCACCGCGGCTGCCGGCCTCGGCGAGCAGCTCGATCGTCTCCCGGGTCTGCCCGGTGTGCGAGATGCCGAGCGCGACGTCCCCGGCACCGAGCAGCGCGGCGCTGGCGAGTCCCTCGTGCACGTCGCTCCAGGCCCACGCGGCGACGCCGATGCGGTGCAGGCTGAACTGCATCTCCTCGCCGACGAGCGCGCTGCCGCTGGCCCCGAAGATGTTCACCCGGCTGGCCCCGGCGATGGCGACCGCCGCGCGTTCCACCTCGGCCAGGTCGAGCAGCGCGGCGGTGTCGTGCATGGCCCGCGTGTCGGCGGCCATGATCTGGTCGAGCACCCGGGACAGCGGGTCGCCGGGCTGGATCTCCCGTCCGATGTCGACGGTCCAGCCGGCCGAGCGGGCCCGGCCGGTCTCGGCGGCGATGCCGAGCCGCAGGTCCGCGTACCCCTCGAAGCCCATCGCCCGGCAGAACCGGGTGATGGTCGCCGGTGACGTGCCGCTGCGCTCGGCCAGTTCGACGATGGTGGCCCGGGCGGCCGCCTCCGGGTCACTGAGCACGTGCTCGGCGACCCGGCGCAGCGCCCCGGTCAGCTCCCCCGTGCCGGCCCGGACCCGGGCCAGCACCCCGTCGGCGCCCAGCCGGTCGGCCGGACCGGCATCGACCACCGCGGTCGCCGCGGAAGTCTCCACCTCGTGCTCGGCCATCGGCGGGCGCCTTTCGGAAAAGAGTGTTAACTGTTAGTGGTAAAAGTTCTTACTGAAGGCCCCTCCGTGTCAAGGGCGTGGGCGAAGTTTTCAAACTGTTACCTGCCGCACCGGCGCGATCTTGCGCCCGGAGACGCGGCCGACCAGCATGGGGACCATGTCGGACACCGTCGTGGTCGGCCTCGACGTCGGGGGCACCTCCACCCGCGCCACAGCGCTGAGCCTCGACGGCACCCGCCTGGGCGCCGGCCGCGCCGGCGGCGGCAACCCCACCAGCCACGGCGCCGACCGGGCCGCCGCCGAGCTGCTCGCCGCCCTGCGCGCGGCGCTCGCCGGCATCGACCCCCATCGGGTACGCGCCGGCGTCATCGGCCTCGCGGGGGCCGGCCGCCTCCTGGCCGACGCGCACGGCCGGGACGCGTTCGACCGGGCCTGGGCCGAGGCGGGACTACGGTGCCCGTACGCCGTGCACGGCGACGCCCTGGTCGCCTACGCCTCCGGCACCGCCGCACCGGACGGCACCGTGCTCGTCGCCGGCACCGGCGCGATCGCCGCCCAGGTACGCGACCTGCGGCTGGACCGGACCGCCGACGGCCACGGCTGGCTGCTCGGCGACGCGGGCTCCGGGTTCTGGCTCGGCCGCGAGGCGGTCCGCCGGCTGCTGACCGACCTGGACCGCGCGGAGACCCCCGGCACCCTGAACCGGCAGGTGCTGGCGGAGCTGACCGGCACGCCCGCTGTGGACGCTCAGCCGCGAGTGACGGCCGGAGCCGTGGTGCAGGCGGTCACCCGGCGGCCGCCTGTGGAACTGGCCCGGCTCGCGCCGCTCGTGGTGTCGTCGGCACGGGACGGGGAGCCGACGGCCGTCGCGCTGATCACCGAGGCCGCGGCGCTGCTGGCGGAGAGCGTCTCCCGGATCCGCCCGCCGGGTGCGGCAGATCCGGTGGTGCTCGGCGGCGGGCTGCTCACCGGCGACACCCCGCTGGCCGGCGCGGTACGCGCCGAGCTGGCCGACCGGTGGCCGGACGCGCCGCTGCACAGCGCCGGGGACGGTGCGGCCGCCGCGGCCTGGCTCGCCGCCCGCGACCTGCCCGAGGTGACCGACCCGGCGGCACTCCACACCCGCCTGGTGCCCCCACCCACCTGACCCGCCCGCCCTGCCGCGCTGCGCTGCGCCCCGCCGCGGCGGCGGCCGTTGGGTGGAACGTCATGGGTGTCAAAACGCCCGTTTGACACCCATGACGTTCCACTCGCCGCTTCCTGCAGTTCTCGGCGTGAGCCGGCACTCGCGCCGATCAGTATCGGTCTTGCGAACCGGGCTGAGCCTGGTGCCAGCCCTGCGGAGCGGGTTGGCCCGGGTGAGCCTGCGGCGCGATGCCATGAGGTGCCGGCTGATTCGGGTGCCAGCCCTGCGGGGCGGGCTGAGCCGGGTGCCCCTGCGGCGCGGCACCATACGGTGCGGACTGACCCGGGACGGGCTGCCCCTGGGCGTGCTGGCCCTGGGCGGGCGGCAACGCCGGACCGGGCTGACCGTGCCCCGCCGCCGGGTACGGGCCCGGCTGCTGCGGCCCGCCGGGGTAGTGCTGGCCGCCCGGGTACTGCTGGCCGCCCGCGTACTGCTGCGCCGCGGCCTGCTCGCGGGCCTCCTTGCGTGCCTTGACCGCGCGCACGATCAGCAGGATCGGCAGCACGAAGACGTAGAAGAAGATCCGGTAGCTGTCGCCGTCGAAGAGGAACAGCAGGTAGAAGCCGTACCCGAAGAAGGCCAGGCCGATCACCACGTTGAGGATCCGGGAGCCCTTGCCCTGTTCCTTGACGGCCACGCCGACGACGATCATCGCGATGCCGCCGAGCAGCAGCAACAGTGTGTAGAGGAGGAAGAACATGAGATTCCTGTCGATAGATGAGCGTGCCGGCTCACCCTAGGTCAGCTCGATCTTCTCCACTGCCCCGTTGCCTGTGGCAACCACCTCACTTGAGCTGCCCGGCGGTCAGTCCGGACTGGACCTGGCGCTGGAACGCCACGTACACCACGAGCACCGGGAGCACCGCGATGGTCAGGCCGGCGAACAACTGGGCGTAGTCACCGGCGTAGCCCTGGCTGACCGCGAGCGAACTCAGTCCCTGAGCGAGCATCCGGTCCTGCCCGTCGCCGGGCAGCAGCACCTGGGGCAGCAGGAACTGGTTCCAGTGGCTGAGGAAGTTGAAGATCCCCACACTGATCAATCCCGGTCGCGCCATCGGCAGCATCACCCGGAAGAACAGTCGGAAGTGGCCGCATCCGTCGATCAGCGCGGCCTCCGCCACCGAGGTCGGCAGCGTCCGGAAGAACGCGGTCAGGAAGAACACGGTGAACGGCAGCGAGTACGCGGTGTAGACCAGGATCAGGCCGGGCCAGGTGCCGAGCATGCCGACGCTGCGGACCACGAAGAACAGTGGGACCAACGCCAGGAAGACCGGGAACATCATGCCGCCGACGAACAGGTAGTAGACGACCTGCCGGCCGCGGAACTCGTAGCGCGCGAAGACGTACGCGGCGGTGGCGCCGAGCAGCATGGTCAGGCTCAGCGAGCCGGTCACCACGACCAGGCTGTTGAAGAAGAAGCGGCCGATGTGGGCGGTGGTCCAGGCGCGCGTCCAGTTGTCGAAGCGCAGCGCCTCGGGCAGCCCCCAGGGCTCGGCGACGATCTCGCCGTTGGTCTTGAGCGAGCTGAGCACCATCCAGGCCAGCGGCAGGATCGTCATGGCGGCCCAGAGCAGCAGGAAGCCGTGCGAGAAGACGTTCGCCACGCCCAGCTCGCGGCGGGGCGGCCGGTCGGCAGGGGTGGCCGCACGGGTCGCGTCGGCGGCCGGGGCGCCGGTGTCCACGGTGGTCACGAGTACTCGATCCGATCACGCCGGGCGGTGCGCAGCGCCAGCACCGCCACCGAGAGGGTCAGGAAGAACATCGCCACGCCGATCGCCGAGGCGTACCCGAACTTGTTCTCGCTGCCGAACGACGTGTCGTACATCCGCAGCCCGATCACGTCGGAGGAGAAGTTCGGCCCGCCGTTCGTCATGAGCTGGACCAGGATGAAGCCGTCCAGCGCGGCGATGGCGAGGTAGATCCAGGCCACCTGGATGGTGTCCCAGAGCAGCGGAATGGTGATCTTCCGCAGCATCGTGGTGCGGGACGCGCCGTCGAGCAGCACCGCCTCGTAGATGTCACGCGGGATGGCCTGCATGGCGGCGCCGAAGAGCACCACGTAGAAGCCGACGTTGCTCCACACCATCACCGCCAGCACGCACCAGAACGCGAAGCGCGGGTCGCCGAGCCAGGCCGGGGTGGCCAGCCCGACGGCGCGCAGGGCACCGTTGAGCAGGCCACTCGTCGGACTGTAGATCTCCTTCCAGAGCAGCGCGATGATCACCACCGAGAGCACCTGGGGGAAGAAGTAGACGAGCCGGTAGACCGAGGTGCCGCGCACCCCGGTCACACCGGCCCGGCCCTTGCGGCCGCCCATCGTGAGCATGCTGGCGAAGAACAGGCCCAGCCCGATCGTCACCACCGGCACCACGGCGAGCAGGATCGCGTTGTTCTTCAACGCGTTCCACACGTACCCGTCGTGCAGCAGCGTGCGGAAGTTCGCCATGCCGACCGGGTCGGCCTGCGCGGAGTAGCCCATCCAGTCGGTGGTGGATATCTGAAAAGCCTGGAGGTACGGCGACAGCACGAAGATGCCGTACAACGCCAGTGGCGGCAGGAGGAACGTGAGGATCAGGGGGAGGCGGCCCTGTCGCATCACGCGGACCGCTTGTACTTCTTGACCGAGCTGTCTCCGGCGATCGAGTCGGCGCCCTTCTGGCACTGGTCGAGGAACTCGGCCGGGGAGATCCGGCCGCTGAAGAACTCGCCGCAGGCCGCGTCGACCAGGTTGCGCTCCAGCTTGCGGTAGTAGTTGTTGTAGACCCAGTTGAAGCCGTTGGACCCGGACGCGTCGAGCGCCTTGACCACGGTGCTGAGCCCGTACGGCAGCTCGATGCCCTCGGTCGCGCCGGCGACCACGGGCAGGCTGGCGACCTTCCGGGTGAAGTCCTGCGCGCCCTTGCGGGACAGCATCGTCCGGAAGTACTCCAGGCCACCGGCGACGTTACGCGCCTTGGCCGGCACCATGAACGGCTCGCCGGCGGTGCCGCGGATCGCCTCGTACGGCAGCTTGTCGCCGCTGCCCAGGCTCGGCGTCGGCGCGACCGTCATGTTGAACCCGGCCGGCGTGACGTCCTTCTGCTCGCTCTCCAGCCAGGAGCCGCAGGAGATGAACGCGGCCTTGCCCTGGCACCACGCGGTCTGCGACTGCTTGTGGTCCAGGCCCGGGGAACCGTCGAGGATGAACTTGTCCTTGACGATCTGGTGCCAGGCGTCGGCGGCGGTCTTCATCGCGTCCGACTTCCAGGCGTTCGGCTCCAGGTTGTCGATCGCCAGTGCCACGGACGGGCCGCCGAGCTTGATCGCGGTGGAGATCAGCGGCCAGCTCATGTAGCGGGGGTGCACACCGGCGTACGTCCAGGGGGCGATACCGGCGGCCTTGATCCGGCGGCAGAGCGCGATGTGGTCGTCCCAGGTCTTGGCGTCCTCCCAGCCGCGGTCGGCGAACAGCTTGGTGGAGTGCCAGATGCCGTACACCGTGTAGGTGTAGTTGAGCACCAGGAACCGGCCGTCGTATGAGCCGACCTCGACGGTGCCGGGCAGCAGTGTGTCCTTGACCGTCTTGCCGGGCGTGTCGAGGCTCGGCGCGGCGAGCAGCTCGCCCAGGTCGGCGAGCGCGTTCTGGGAGACCAGGCCGTTGAAGTCGATCTGGCCGGCGCCGGAGTTGTTCACCACGTCGGGCGGGCTGCCGTCGACGAAGCGGGGCTGGAGCGTCTTGCTGATCTCCGCGGTGGCCGAGTGCTTGATCTCCGCCTTCGGGTACCGCTCCTTGTACATGGCCTCGTGGGCCTTGGCGTAGTCCTCCCCGAACCCGCCGTTGAAGATCACCACCTCCAGCGGGGCGTCCTCGGCCACGCCGAGCGGGTTCTGCTCGCTCTTGGTGCCCTTGTACGCGGCCTTGTCGCCCTCGTCGCCCCCACCCGACGTGGCGCAGCCGGCGAGCAGCCCGGCGGCGGGGGTGGCCAGCAGACCGGCGGCGGCGCTGCGCCGTAGGATCTCACGCCTGTTCATCGCATCTCCTCGGTCCGGGTACGCGCGGTGAGCACCCTGTCGCTTGTCTTCACAAGACGCATTTCCAATGAAGAATTTCTACGACAGTGCGACGGGGACCACAAGACCTCTCGACCGATCCGTTATCCGTACCGGTCGGGCCCGGCTGGCCTAGCCTGACCCCATGCGCCGCCTGCGGCAGCTCGCGCAACGCACGCCGCCGGGGCGGGAGCGCTACATCGACCTGCTCCGGGCGCTGGCCATCACCATGGTCGTGCTCGGCCACTGGGGCGTCACGGTCATCGGGTACGACCACGGCCGCCCCGCCGGTCACTCCGCGTTGGGGGATCTGCGCTGGGCCTGGCCGCTGACCTGGGTGGCCCAGGTGATGCCGGTGTTCTTCCTGGTCGGCGGCTACGCCAACGCCGCCTCGCTGGCCGCCCGCCGGCGCCGGGGCGGGTCGGCGGCCGGATGGCTGGTCGACCGCAGCGCCCGGCTGATCCGCCCCACCACCGTGTTGCTGCTGGTCCTGGCGGCGGGAGCGGGGATCGCCACACTGCGCGGCGCCGACCCGGCGCAGGTGCGCACAGTGGTCTGGTTCGCCACCATCCCGCTGTGGTTCCTGGTCGCCTACATCGCGGTGGTGACGCTGACCCCGCCGATGTACGCGCTGCACCGCCGGTTCGGGCTCGCCGTGCCCACGGCGCTCGTGGTCCTCGTGGCGCTCGGCGACCTCGGCCGGCTTCTCGGCCCGGCCGCGCTCACCGACGGCAACTACCTGTTCGGCTGGCTGGCCGTCCACCAGGTCGGTTTCGCCTGGTACGACGCCGCCCAGGCGGACACCCGTCAGCCCGCCGGCGTGACCGGCGCCGGGGCGACCGCCGGCACCGGAACCCGGGGCCTATTCCGCCGTCGGCTGCCGCTGTCCCGCCGGGCGGGCGTGCTCCTGCTCGGCGGCGGCCTGGTCGCGCTGGTGCTGCTCACGGTGGCCGGGCCCTACCCCGTGGCGATGCTCCACGTACCGGGCGAGCGGCTGGACAACGCGGCGCCGCCGAGCCTGGCGCTGATGGCCGCGGCCGTCGCCCAGCTCGGTCTGATCCTGCTGCTGCGGCGCCCGGCCGGGCGCCGGCTGCGCCGGTCCGGCCCCTGGCAGGCGGTGCTCGCCGTCAACGCGGTGGTACTCACGCTGTTCCTCTGGCACCTGACCGCCGCGGTGCTGCTCGTCGGCCTGCTGGACGCGCTCGGCGTGCTGCCCACTCCCCCGGTCGGCTCGGCGGCCTGGTGGGCGTGGCGCGTACCGTGGCTGCTCGCGCTGGCCGCGGTGCTGGCCGTACTGGTCGCCGTCTTCGGTCCGGTCGAGGCCCGCACCCGCCGCCCGGCCGCGACCGGGCCGGCCGGGGCGGGTGGCCGGCGGCTGCGCGCCGGTACGGCCGTGGCCGGGTACGCGGGCGTGCTGGTCGGCCTGCTGCTGAACAGCCTCGCGCCCAAGGCGACGTCGGAGCCGCTGGGCCTGCCCGCCCCGGCGCTGGTGGCGTACCTGGCCGGGGCGGGTCTGCTGCGGCTGCTCAGGTCCGGACGGGCGGGACGGCGCCGGCCGGGTTGACGCTCACCCCTCGATCGAGGCGCGGATCGCGTCGACGATGATCGCCAGGCCCTCCCGGGCCTCGTCCTCGGTGAGCGTCAGCGGCGGGCCCATCCGGATCACGTTGCCGTAGAGGCCGCCCTTGCCGACGAGCAGACCGCCGGCCCGGCACGCCTCGAAGACCCGCGTGGTCAGCGCCGCGTCCGGCTCCACGGCGCCCGGGTGGACGAACTCGACGGCGAGCATCAGGCCCTTGCCGCGTACCTCGGCGACCTGGTCCACCCCGGCGGTGGCCGCGCGCAGGCCGTCGCCCAGGATCGCGCCGACCCGGGCGGCGTTGGCCTGGAGGTCGTGGTCGAGCAGGTAGTCGAGCACCGCGTTGCCGGCGGCGGTGGAGACCGGGTTGCCGCCGAAGGTGGAGAAGCTGATCGCCGGCACCGACTCCAGCACCTCGGCCCGGCCGACCACGCCGGCGAGCGCGAAGCCGTTGCCGATGCCCTTGGCGAAGGTGAGCAGGTCCGGCGTCACGCCGTGCGCCTGGTAGCCCCAGAAGTGCTCGCCGGTCCGGCCCCACCCGGTCTGCACCTCGTCGCTGATCAGCAGGATGCCGTGCTCGTCGAGCACCTTCTTCCAGGCGGCGAAGAGCCCGTCCGGGCCGTGCACGAAGCCGCCGACGCCCTGGACCGGCTCGGCGATCAGGCAGGCCACGTCGCCAGCGGTCTGGGTGGCGAGCACCTCGCGCAGGTCCTCCACCGCCGCGTCGACCCGGTCGGCGGCGTCGAGCCGGGCCAGCAGCCCGCGCAGCCGTTCCCCGGAGTGCAGCCAGGCCACCTGCAACGGGTTGAGCGCGCTGGCCGACCAGCCGCGGTTACCGGTGACGCCCATCGTCGCGTACGACCGGCCGTGGTAGCTGTTGCGCACCGCAAGGATCTGGTGCGAGCGCCGGTGGTTGGTGGCGACGAGCAGCGCCGCCTCGTTCGCCTCGGTGCCGGAGTTGGTGAAGAAGACGCGGGCGTCCGGGATGCCGGAGAGCCGGGCGATCTTCTCGGCCAGCTCGACCTGCTGCCGGATCAGGTAGAGCGTCGAGGTGTGCACGAGCCCGGTCCGCAGCTGCCGTTCGACCGCCTCGCGGATCTCCGGGATGTCGTGGCCGACCATCGTGGTCAGCACCCCGCCGAAGAAGTCCAGATAGGTCCGGCCGGCCGCGTCGGTGACCCGGCGGCCGGAACCGGTCACCAGTTCCAGCGGTTCGGCGTAGTAGAGCGGCATCCAGGACGGGAGCACGGCCCGGTGCCGGGCCAGCAGGTCGTCGGAGGTCATCGGCGCACCCTTCAGCGGAGGTGGATCCCCGCACGTTCCCACCACGACCGGGGCCGGGACAACCGGCACTGTGCGAGTCGGCCCGGCGGTAGCATCCGCCGGGTGCGGACGGATCAGGTGACGTTGCCGGGCGGCGCGGCGGGGACGACGCGGGCACAACTGCTCGACGGGGTCCGGTCCTGGGTGGAGTCGGCGCCGGTGCGGCAGCTCGTGGCGCACTTCGGCGGCGACTGGCCCGACGGCGACCTCGCGGCGGTGCTGGCCGGCCTGGACGCGTTCTCCGCCCGCCGCTGGGACTTCCGGCAGGGACGGGAACGCCCGGACGCCCGGGAACCGGCGTTCGACCCGGCCACCGCCGGACTGGTGCTGAGCGCCGCCGCGTCGCTGGGCCTGGTCCGCGCGGTCGCGCCGGCCCGATCCGGGTACGCGCACCTGCTGGTGCTCGGCGGGCTGGCGCACGCCTGCCTGCGGCGCACCGCGTACGCGGCGACGCTGGCCCGGACGGTGGCCGAGGTGACCGGCGAGGTGGCCGTGCTCGGCAGCTTCCGGCCGCTGTCGGCAGCCGAGTCCCGCACGCTCGACGCCGCCGGCCTGCCCGGCTGCGCCACCGAGGTGGACGTCCTCGATGCCGGCGTACGGCTGGCCTTCGGCGTGGACGCGCCGGACGACGAGCACGGTGAGCCGGCCGGTCATCCGCACCGGGCCTGGTCCTCGCGTACGTACCGGCCGGCCGGGCTGCCCCCGGTACGGGTGCTCGCCGCGCCGTCCAGTGAACCGGACCGGCGTCGCGCGCACACCGCCGACACGCAGCGGTTCTGGGCCGAGCACGTGCGGCTGCGCGCGGACGACCCGGTGCTGATGGTGACCGCCCCGATCTACGTGCCGTTCCAGCACTGCGACGCGCTGCGGACGCTCGCCGTGCCGTACCGGTGCGGCATCGAGACGGTCGGCGTGGACCCGGCCGCGCGCGCCGCTGTCGCCGTACCGGAGCCGACCCTGACGCCGGGCCGCTACCTCCAGGAGATCCGGTCGGCGCTGCGGTCGATGCGCGCGCTGCACGCGACGCTGACGGCGGGCTGAACCGGCGTCCGGGCCGGTGCCCGGCGATTCGCCGCGCACCGGCCCGAGAGCCGGGTGTCAGTTGACGTAGACCGCCGGGCTGCCGGTCTTGCTGGTGTCCTTCACCGGCGAGTACGAGGCGGTGAAGTACGCGGTGCCGAAGCACAGCGACGGCCCGGAGAACTTGGTCAGGACCTGGTTGGTGAAGCTGATCGAGTTGGTGCCGTTGGACGCCGTACCGGTCAGCGTGTTCGTGCTGGTCCGGTAGACGCAGGTGATCGCGCCGAGCAGCGAGTTGAGCACCACGGTGCTCTGGATCGGCGCCGCCGTGGTCCCGGAGATCTTGACCACGCCGGCGCTGGTCACCGAGGTGGTGTAGGGCAGGTTGTTGACCGTCACGCTCTGCACGCCGGTGGTGCCGAAGACGTTCGTCGTGCAGCTGGAGAACGACTGCGCGGTCAGGCTCTCGGTCGCGGTGCCGGGAGCGGTCGGATTGGTCAGCACCTTGGCGCTGAAGCTGGACGCGGCGCACTTGATGCCGGTGGTGCCGCTGGTCGAGGAGTAGAACGTGGCGTTGGTGCCGCTGCGGAGGCTGGCCTGGATGACGTCGCCCACCGAAACGGCGGTGCCGGCGACGGTCGGGTAGGTCAGCACGGCGCTGGCGAGCGAGGTGGTGGGTGCGGCGGTGGCGGGGGCGGCGCCGACCAGACCGGTCAGCAGCGCCAGGGCGGCGAGGCCCGCGCCGATGCGTCCGTACCTGGGCATGGTTGTTCCTTCCGGCGGTGGGACAGGAAACGGTGCCGGCGGCGTCCGGGGTGGACGGAGCCGGTGGGTGCGGCGGCCGGAATGGGACCGCCGCAGGTGGTGGTGCGCCGTTGCGGCCTCAGCGGGCCGGGCGGCGTGGCGCAGTGCGGCGTCGCCGCGTCACCTGGGTCTCTCCGGTCTTGGGGGGACGGGTCCGCGCGGCGATAATGGCAGCCATCCGGCCCTCCTTCGACGCGTTCGGGTGACCGATCAGGAGAGATCACCAGCGGTGACGAGGCATGAACTGAGCGTGTCGAAAGTTATAAACCTCGGAGGGTCGTAAAGTCAACGCATCAAGAAAGGTCGATGAGTGACAGTCCCGAGCCCGCCGTCGCCGGCGCCCGTGCCCCTGCCGGGCGCCCGCCACGGCCGCGACCCGGACCGCGCCATCAAGCGCGGCCCGCGCCGCGTGCCGGCCGAGGAGGTGGCGGCGACCCAGCGCGACCGCCTCTTCGACGGCCTGGTCCGGGAGGTCGCCGGCCGGGGGTACGACAACGCCCGGGTCAGCGACATCTGCCACGCCGCCGGGGTCACCCGGCCCGCGTTCTACGCGCTGTTCAGCGGCAAGCAGGACGCGTTCCTGGCCGCGTACCGACACGGCATCGCGGTGGTGTCGCACCTGATGGAGGACGCTTTCCGCGACGCCGGCCCGGACTGGCCGCAGGCCGCCCGGGCGGCGCTGCGTACGCTGCTCGACGTGCTGGCGAGCGTGCCCGCCTTCGCCCGGATGGCACTGGTCGAGGTGGACGCCGCAGGCCCGGACGCACGCCGGGAGCGCGATGCGCTACTGAGCAGCTTCCGCCGGTTCTTCGCCGGCGCCGGGCCGGATCCGGCCGGCGTGGACCGGGACGCGCTGCTGTCCACAGTGGTCGGCGGCATCCACGCCACCATCCGTGAGCGGGTGGCGCAGGGGCGGGCCGAGGAGCTGCCGTCGCTGCTGCCGGCGCTCACGTACGCGGCGACCGCGCCGTTCCTCGGCCCACGCGAGGCGGGCCGCGTCGCGCGGGCGGCGGGGACGGAGGACGGCCCGGCCGCCACCGCGCCCTGCGCACCCGGCCAGCCCTGACCGGTCGGAAACCGCAGCGGTTTTTCACTTTGGCCGCTTTTGGCAAATGCCGCCCAACGAACTGCTACAGGCAGTTGACCGCCCCTTTACTCAGCGGTAACTTCGGCCTGCGCCCCTCGGCGCGCACATCCTGCGAAGCCAATTCACATCGTCGCAGATGAATTGATCTCGAAAGGGGCCGGCATGTCGGAGCAGATCGATCAGGTCGAGACCGATCAACCGAGAAGCGGCGTGCGCTGGCGCCGGTTCGCCGTCACGTTCGGCGCCGTGGCGGCCGGCGCGGCCGGCATGGTGGTGCTGACCGCGCAGGGTGTGCTCGGCGCGCAGTTCGCCATCTCGGGCATGCCGTTCACGGTCACCGCCGACAAGCTGGAGGGCACCGGATTCGAGCAGTTCGCCACGCTCGACCAGATGATCCCGGACAGCCCCAACCAGGGCGACACCGGCGGCCAGGTGCTCGTGATCGTCTCGGCGATCGACAAGGCCGAGCTGACCAATCTCTGCCAGAGCATCAACCTGGGCGGGACCAACCTGCGGATCACCGCCGGCAATTCCGGCAAGCCCGTCTCCGCCCGCACGCTCGTGGTCGACGGCGACGAGATCGCCGGTAACGCCTCCTTCAAGAACATCGACGTCGGGCAGGACGCCAGCACCGTCGACAAGGTCCCCGGGGTCAAGGGCAACCCGGGTGTGTTCGCCCAGCAGGCCGACACCGTGACCATCACCAACCTGCGGCAGAACAACTACGCCACCACCGCCGCCGTCTTCACGCTGCCCAACCTGCGCATGGGCTTCAGCTCCGAAGGGTGCTGAGGTGAGCGCGGGACAGCACGCGGCGCCCGCCGCCGGCGTCCGGACACGCTGGCGGCGCTGGCGCCGGGCGCGGCCGTTCACCGCCGGGCTGCTCATCGCGCTCGGCGGCGCGGAGATGCTCGTGACGCTGCGCGCGCCGCTCGGGGTGCTGCTGCACGTCGGGCCGCAGGGGCTGGCCGCGTACCTGGTCCCCCTGGTCCTGGTGATCTGCGGCGTGCTGCTGATCACCACGCCGCAGCAACGCGTCTTCTACGCGGTGCTCTCCCTCGTGCTCGGGCTGGTCTCCTGGCTCACCTCGAACCTGGGCGGCTTCCTGATCGGCATGCTGCTGGCGCTCGTCGGCGGGGCGCTCGCGTTCGCCTGGACGCCGGTGAAGCGGCGGGCTCCCCGCGCCGGCCCGGCCGCGACGCCCGCCGACACGACGCCCGCCGACACGACGCCCGCCGACACGACGCTCGCTGGCGCGACGCCCGCCGGCACGACGCCCGGGCCGCGCGAGCCGGTGGACGGCTCGGCGCCCACCGAGTCGCTCGACGCGCTCCTGTCGGCCGAGCCGGGGCCGCCGCGGCACACGCGGGCGGAGCGCGGCTGACTCAGCGGGCGGTGTCCGCGACCGCCTGCGCGAACACCTCGGAGCGGTGCTCGAAGTTGCGGAACCGGCCGTAGCTCGGCGCGGCCGGGGACAGCAGCACCACCCCGCCGGCCGGGGTGAGCTTGCGGGACAGCCCGACGGCGGCGACCAGGTCGTCGGCCAGCTCGGTACGCACCGACGGCAGTCCGGACAGCGCCTCCACGATGCGGGGGCCGCTGTCCGGCACGCCGATCACGGTGATCTCCCGATCGGCCAGGTGCGCGCGCAGCGGGCTGTAGTCCAGCCCCCGGTCGGCGCCGCCGACGATCACCGTCAACGGCCGCCCCTCGTACGCGTCGATCGCGTGCATGGCCGCGTACGGGCTGGTGGCGAGCGTGTCGTCGACGAACGTGAGCCCGGACGGGTCGGCGATCTCGGTGAGCCGGTGCGCCAGGCCCTGGAACTCGGCGACCGCCACGGCGAGGCTGTCCTTGCGCGCCACCACGTCGACGCCGAGCGCGTCCAGCACGGCGAGCGCGACGCAGAGGTTGCCCTCGTTGTGCCGCCCGACCAGCGGCAGCACCGCGCGCGGGAACAGCGGCGTGTCCCGCAGGTGGAACCACTGCGTACCGTCCGGCCCGGTGGCCACGTGCGTGGTGTCCGGCGAGCCGGCCCGGATCGCGGCCCGGTCGCCCAGCTCCGCCGCCAGCCGCGGGTCGGCGCCGTTCACCACGACGGCGTGCGGGCCGTGCGCGATCAGGTTCAGCTTGTCCCGGTAGTACTCCCGCTCACCGCCGTGCGCGTCCAGGTGCTCCGGGAACAGCGCGGTCACCACCGCCACGCGCGGCGAATCGGTCAGGTCGGAGCACTGGTAGCTGGACAGCTCCAGCACGTACAGCTCCGCCTCGGGCAAATCCAGCAGCGGCACCCCGATGTTGCCGCCGAACACGTTCGGCCGGTCCATCGCGGTGAGCAGGTGACTGATCAGGCTGGACGTGGTGCTCTTGCCCTTGCTGCCGGTCACCCCGACGGTCCGGTCCGCGTGGTCGGCCATCCACAGCGCGCTGCCCTGCGTGACCGGCACGGACCGGCGGCGCAGCTCCACCATCCACGGGTGGGTGTTCGGCACACCCGGCGAGCGGACCACCACGTCGGCGGCGGCCAGGCGCTCGAAGCCCTCCTCGCCGGTGACGAGCGGCGCGGCGGCGGCCAGCGGGCCGTCCCAGGGCAGCGTGAGGAAGTTGGCGCTGTCGTCGACGACGACCAGGCCGGCCGGCCCGTGCGCGGCGATCGCGGTCACCGCGGCCCGGCCCTCGCGGCCGGCGCCCCAGACGGCGACATGACGTCCGCGCAGATCAGACAGGCGCACGGGCTCTCCTCGGACTCGGTCGACGGCGGGCAGGGTCCGGCCCAGCCGGACACGGACGGACGAACCAGGGCCTAGTATGGCGTGTGCCCAACGAGCAGCTGCGGCGGATGGACGCCTTCACCTTCCCGTCCTACTCGATCGACTTCGCCACCGGCGAGGTCCTGTTCGACTACGCCCTGACCGGTCCCGACGGCGAGCAGCGGTTCACCGAGGTGATCATGCTTCCGCTGCCGGCCGAGCCGGTCTCCGACGCCACAGCTGCCACCCTGTCCCGGGTGCTGGAGCTGCTGCACGTGGTCGCCGGCGTCAGCTACTACAAGGCCGCCGCGCCGCCCCGGCTGGTGCTGCCCGCGCCGCTGGGCGCCGCCGCCGTCGAGCTGGTCACCGCCGTCTACACCAAGGGCCTCGCCGAGTACGCGTACCGCAACGAGCTGCCGCACGTGCTGGAACTGCGGCCCGAGGTGCCGTCCGGCACCGTGGACCCCGCGGTGCCGGTGGACAACTCCGACCGTCGTCCGCTGTCGGCTGTCGGCGGCGGCAAGGACTCCATCGTCACGCTGGAGGCGCTGCGCCGCGCCGGCCTCGACCCGGTGCCGTTCTCGGTCAACCCGAACCACGTGATCGTGTCGGTGAACGAGGCGTCGGACCTGGTGCCGCTGGCCGCCCGGCGGCGGCTGGACCCGGTGCTGTTCGAGCTGAACGCGGCCGGTGCGCGCAACGGGCACATCCCGGTCACCGCGATCAACTCGCTGATCGCCGTGGCCACCGCCGTCCTGCACGGGCTCGGCCCGGTGGTGATGTCGAACGAGCGCTCCGCGTCCGACCCGAACCTGATCTGGAACGGCCACGAGATCAACCACCAGTGGTCGAAGGGCGTCGAGGCCGAAGGGCTGCTGCGCGCGGCGCTGGCCGAGCACGCGGGGCTCACCGAGCCGTACTTCTCGCTGCTGCGCTCCCTGTCCGAGCTGCACATCGCCCGGCTGTTCGCCGAGATCGACCGGTACGACGCGGTGGTGACCAGCTGCAACGCCGCGTTCAAGCTGCGCGACGCGAGCGAGCGCTGGTGCCGCGACTGCCCGAAGTGCCGGTTCGTGTTCCTGGCCATGTCGCCGTTCATGCCCCGCGAGCGGCTGACCGGCATCTTCGGCGGTGACCTGCTGGCCGACGAGTCCCAGATCCCCGGTTACCGGGAGCTGCTCGGCATCGACGGGCACAAGCCGTTCGAGTGCGTGGGCGAGGTGGAGGAGTCTGTGGTCGCGCTGAGCCTGCTCGCCCAGCAGGACCAGTGGCGCGACGCCCCTGTGGTACGCGCCCTGGTGGCGGCGCTGCCCGACACCGCCTGGCAGGCGGCGGCCACCTCCGACGTGTTCACCCCCGGCGGCGACAACTTCATCCCCGCCCCCTACGCCAAAACCCTGACCGCCCTGACCTGACCCACCCCCTTTCCTCCCGCCCCCGCCCCCGCCCCGCCCCGCCCCGTCGATCATGAACTTGACGGTGCGAATTCCGGCGAATCACCGGCTCAACCTCATGATCACCCCCACAGCCCATCGATCTTGGAGTTGTGGCACCTCTGATAACGGTGGTAGTAGGCATTCCGGGCGCCACAACTCCAAGATCGGCGCGGGCCAGCCCGGAAGGGCGGGAGGGCGGGCCGCGGTCAGGGGGTGCGGATGGCGTCCAGGGCCAGCAGGGCCACGTGCAGGGACAGGCACCTGTCGACCGAGTCGAGGTCGGCGTCGAGGATGCGGCCGATACGGGCCAGCCGCTCGTAGAACGCCGGCCGGGACAGGTGCGCGGCGGCGGCGCCGGCCGACTTGTTCCGCCCCTGCTCCAGGTACGCCCGCAGCGTGCCGAGCAACTGCTCCCGCGGGTGCTGGGCGTCGTAGGCGAGCAGGGGCCCGAGTTCGCGCTCGACGAACGTCTGCAACCGGGGCTCGTCGCGCAACAGGTGCAGCAGCCCGGCCAGCCCCACGTGCGGCAGCCGGTAGCAGGGCAGATCCCGGGGATCCCGCCGGGCCGCCTCGGCGACCTGCCGCGCCTCGATCAGTGACCGGCGTGCCTCGCGCAGGCTGCTCACACCGGACCCGGCCGCCACCACGATCGCGGCCCGGGGCGGCGCGTCGACCGGCCGCGCGCTCCCCGACGCGACGGCCCGTCCGGCGGGACGGTCAGGCGACTCCGACGGGCGGGACGCCGGGCGGGCGGCGGGGGCGGCGTCGAGGCGTACCCGGCGCAACGCCGCGGCGAACGCGGACAGTGCCTTCTCCTCGGCGGCCGGGTCGGGGAGCGCCAGCAGCGCGCCCACGGCCTGGTCGTCGAGCGGGCTGGTCAGCGCGGTGAGCTTGGCGTCCCGGACGGCCTGGCTGACCGCCTCGGCGAGGTCGCGCAGCCGGGCCGGGCCGGCTTCCGGGTCCTCGGCGTCGGTGTCGCGGCGCGCGCCCCGGCGGGCGGCGGCCGGCTCGTCGTCGGGGGCGCCCGCGTCGCCGGACGGCTCGTCGGCGCGGTGGCGGACCACGACGCCGACCAGGTGGCGGCGGTCCAGGACGACGCCGAGCGCCTTGGCGCGCAGCGCCACCTCGTCCACCGGGCGGGTGTGGTCGATCAGCGCGGTCAGCAGCGTGCGGTGGATCTGCCGTTCCAGCCCCTCGGCGTCGCGCCGGATCAGCCGGCCCAGCGCCAGCGTGGAGGCGGCCCGTTCGATCAGGATGGTCAGCCGGGTCGGCGGGGTGGACTCGGTGGCCGGCCAGCGCAGCAGCAGCCGTCCCCAGTCCTGTCCCCGCGCGCCGACTGTGGTGACGAGCCAGCCGCTGTCCGGGTCGTACGCGGTGCGCCCGGGCGGGCGGATCTGCCGCGAGTGCCGTTCCCAGCCGTCCAGCAGCAGTTGGGCGTTCTCCCCCGCCGGGTCGTACGCGAGCACCTGCCGGGACAGGTTCTCCAGCACCATCGGGCAGCCGGCCAGTTCGGCGGCCTGCCGCAGCACCTCGGCCGGTTCGGCGCCCTCCACTGACAGTTCGGTGAACCGCTGGTGGATCTCCTCGGTGGCGCGCAGTTCGGTGAGCTGGGCGTCGACGATCAGCGCGTGCACCGCCTCGGTGATGCGGACGAACGGGGTGCCCCGGCGCAGCTCGATCAGGGGCAGTCCGCGTCGTTCGGCGGCGGCGGCCATCACCCGTGGGACTCCGCTGACGTAGCGGCGGCCCAGTTCGACCACCAGCCCGGAGACGCCGACGTCGGCCAGGGCACCGATGAACTCGCGGAGCCCGGCGTCGTCGCCCGGCAGGCCGATCCCGGTGGTCAGGACCAGTTCGCCGCCGCCGAGCAGGGTGGCGATGTCGGGTACCTCGGCGATGTGCACCCAGCGCACCGACCGGTCCAGTCCGGCGTTCCCCGCGACCAGGCGCGGCGCGCCGTGGCGCACGGGCACCAGCTCCAGCACCTCACGCACGGTAGGGAACACGGGCGACACGCTACCCTGCGTCACCACCGTTGCCGAAAGCCACACCGCCCGCCGGCCCGCCGAGAAGGCGGGGACCGGCGGGCGGACGGAACGAAGGATGGCGATCAGTCGACGCCGAACTCCATCGCGGCCCGGTCGAGCGCCTCGTCCTCGGCGGTGGGCACGCCCCGGGACGCGATGGCCTCGGCGCCGCCCTGCGGCATGGCGCCGATCAGCCCGGTCGAGGCCGCCTGGGCGGCGCCGACGACCCGCTGCGGGGTGCCGCCGCCGACCATGCCGACTGAGGCGTACTGCTCCAGCTTCGCCCGGGAGTCGGCGATGTCCAGGTTGCGCATGGTGAGCTGGCCGATCCGGTCGGCCGGGCCGAACGCCGAGTCCTGGGTGCGCTCCATCGACAGCTTGTCCGGGTGGTAGCTGAACGCCGGGCCGGTGGTGTCGAGGATCGAGTAGTCCTCGCCCCGGCGCAGCCGCAGCGTGACCTCGCCGGTGACTGCCGTGCCGACCCAGCGCTGCAGCGACTCGCGCAGCATCAGCGCCTGCGGGTCCAGCCAGCGGCCCTCGTACATGAGGCGACCGAGGCGGCGGCCCTCGTTGTGGTAGTTGGCGAGGGTGTCCTCGTTGTGGATGGCGTTGACGAGCCGCTCGTAGGCGGCGTGCAGCAGCGCCATGCCGGGGGCCTCGTAGATGCCGCGGCTCTTGGCCTCGATGATCCGGTTCTCGATCTGGTCGGACATGCCCAGGCCGTGCCGGCCGCCGATGGCGTTGGCCTCCAGCACCAGGTCGACGGCGCTGCCGAACTCCTTGCCGTTGATCGTCACCGGGCGGCCCTGGTCGAAGCCGATGGTGACGTCCTCGGTGGGGATCTCCACGGTCGGGTCCCAGAACTTGACGCCCATGATCGGCTCGACCGTCTCGATGCCGGTGTCCAGGTGTTCGAGCGTCTTGGCCTCGTGGGTGGCGCCCCAGATGTTGGCGTCGGTCGAGTACGCCTTCTCGGTGCTGTCCCGGTAGGGCAGGCCGCGCTCCAGCAGCCACTCCGACATCTCGGTGCGCCCACCCAGCTCGGTGACGAAGTCGGTGTCCAGCCACGGCTTGTAGATCCGCAGCTGCGGGTTCGCCAGCAGGCCGTACCGGTAGAACCGCTCGATGTCGTTGCCCTTGAACGTCGAGCCGTCGCCCCAGATCTGCACGTCGTCGGCGATCATCGCGCGGACCAGCAGCGTGCCGGTCACGGCGCGGCCCAGCGGCGTGGTGTTGAAGTAGGCCCGCCCGCCGGAGCGGATGTGGAAGGCGCCGCAGGTCAGCGCCGCCAGCCCTTCCTCAACCAGGGCGGCGCGGCAGTCGACGAGGCGGGCGACCTCGGCGCCGTAGCTGAGCGCGCGGCCGGGCACCGACGCGATGTCGGGCTCGTCGTACTGGCCGATGTCAGCGGTGTAGGCGCAGGGGACGGCGCCCTTGTCGCGCATCCACGCGACGGCTACCGAGGTGTCGAGGCCGCCGGAGAAGGCGATGCCGACACGTTCGCCGATGGGCAGGGAGGTGAGAACCTTGGACACAAGGAAGATTATGCACGGTCTCGCATGGTCATGCAAGCTGGTCCGTCAGAGCGCGTCCTCACGCCCCAGCTCCCAGAACGCCACCGCCGCGGCGGCCGCCACGTTCAGCGAGTCCACACCGCGCCGCATCGGGATCACCACCCGCACGTCGCTGGCCGCCTGCGCCGCCGCGGTCAGCCCCGGCCCCTCCGCCCCGAGCAGCAACGCCGCCCGCACCCGCTGCGCCGGAGTCAGCCGCTGCATCGGTACGGCATCCGGCGCGGGCGTCATCGCGAGCACCGTGAACCCGGCCGCCCGGACCTGGTCCAGCCCCGCGGGCCAGCGCTCGAGCTTGGCGTACGGCACCGCGAACACCTCGCCCATGCTGACCCGTACGCTGCGCCGGTACAGCGGGTCGGCGCAGGTCGGGGACAGCAGCACCGCGTCGACGCCGAGCGCGGCGGCGCCCCGGAAGATCGCACCCAGGTTCGTGTGGTTGTTGACGTCCTCCAGGATCACCACCCGCCGGGCGGCGGCGAGCACCTCGTCGGCGGAGCGCAGCGGCTTGCGGTGGAACGACGCGAGCACGCCGCGGTGCACGTGGAAGCCGGTGGCGCGCTGCAGCACGTCCGGCGTGGCCGCGTATACCGGCGCGTCACCGGTGTCCAGGTCGGCGAGCTGGTCCACCCGCTTCGCGTCGACCAGGTAGGACCGGGCCGGGTAGCCGGCCCGCAGCGCCCGCCGCAGCACCAGCTCCCCCTCGGCGATGAACAACCCGTGCGGCGGTTCCCAGCGGGTACGCAGCTCCACGTCGGTGAGCGCGCGGTAGTCGGCGATCCGGTCGTCGTCGGGGTCGGTGATCTCGTGGACGGGCACCAGGCGATTCTGCCCGGCCCGCCCGGCCGCTCCGGCGCGGGCCGGGTTTCCGGCGTCCCGGGCGGGGAAGCAAGCCGGGAGGCCGACGGTGACGGAGGAACCAGGATGGGCGCGGATCACGACGGCAACCTCCCCCGCGACGCCACAGTCGCCGACTACCTGGTGGCCCGGCTCGCCGAATGGGGCGTGCACCGCTACTACGGCTACCCGGGCGACGGGATCAACGGCATGACCTCGGCGTTGCAGCGCGCCGAGGGGCGGGCCCGGTTCATCCAGGTCCGGCACGAGGAGACCGCCGGGTTCGCGGCCGGCGCGCACGTCAAGTACGGCGGCGGCCCGCTCGGCTGCGTGGTGGTGACCAGCGGCCCGGGCGCGATCCACGCCCTCAACGGCCTGTACGACGCCAAACTCGACCACCAGCCGGTGGTGGCGTTGCTCGGGCACACCGCGCTGCCCGCCGAGGGCGGCGGCTACTACCAGGAGGTGGACCTCCTCGCGCTCTACAAGGACGTGGCCTCGGCCTTCCTGGCCCAGCTCGACGACCCGTCCCAGGCCCGGCACCTGGTCGACCGGGCCTGCCGCACGGCGCTGGCCCGGCGTACCGTGACCGCCCTGGTCCTGCCGTCGGACGTACAGGACCTGCCGGCGGTGCCCCACCCGCCGCACGCCCACGGCTACTACCACACCAGCGCGGTGCCGAGCAGCGAGCCGACGGTGCCGCCGGAGGCCGACGTGCGCCGCGCCGCCGAGGTGCTGCGCGGCGGCGAGCGGGTGGCGATGCTGGTCGGGCAGGGCGCGCTGGGCGCCGTGGACGAGATACGCCGGATCGCAGACCGCCTCGGCGCCGGGGTCGCCACCGCGCTGCTCGGCTTCACCGCCGTCGACCACCGCCAGCCGTGGGTCACAGGCGCGATCGGCCTGCTCGGCAGCCGCCCGAGCTGGCAGCTCATGCGCGAGTGCGACAGGCTGCTGATCGTCGGCAGCCAGATGCCGTACTCGGAGTTCTATCCCCCGGAGGGCCAGGCCCGGGCGGTGCAGATCGACATCGACGGCACCCGGATGGGGCTGCGCTACCCGACCGAGGTGAACCTGACCGGCGACGCCGGACCGACGCTGCGCGCCCTGCTCGAGGAACTGGGCCCGGGGCCGGGCCCGACCGCCTGGCGGGCCACCCTCGCCGACGCCACCGGCAAGTGGCGGGCCTCGCAACGCGAGGTCGCCGCCCAGCCCGCCGACCCGGTCAACCCGCAGTCGCTGTTCACCTCGCTCGACGACGCGCTGCCGGACGACGCCATGCTCGCCGTCGACTGCGGCACCGCCACCGCCTGGTACGCCCGGCACGTGCGCGTGCGCCCCGGCATGCTGGCCAGCCTCTCCGGCACGCTGCTCTCGATGGGCGGCGGGATGCCGTACGCGCTGGCGGCGAAGTTCGCCCACCCGGACCGGCCGGTGATCGCGCTGCTCGGCGACGGCGCGATGCAGATGAACGGCGTCAACGAGCTGATCACGGTGGCGAAGTACTGGCGGGAGTGGGCCGACCCGCGGTTCGTGGTGCTGGTGCTCAACAACCGGGATCTCGCGTTCGTCAGCTGGGAGCAGCGTTCCAGCGAGGGCACGCCGATGTTCCCGGACAGCCAGGACCTGCCGGATGTGGCGTACCACAGGTGGGCCGAGGTGCTGGGCCTCGGCGGTGAGCTGGTCGACTCCCCCGGCCGGGTGGACGGCCTGTGGCAGCGGGTACTCGACGCGGACCGCCCGGTGGTGGTGAACGCCGTGGTGGACCCGGCCGAGCTGATGCTTCCGCCGCACTTCACCGCCGAGCAGGCCCGCAAGACCGCCGCCGCGGTGCTGCGCGGGGACAGCGACCGGGCCGGCATCGTACGGCGCGGCGTACCGGCCGCGCTCGCCACGTACCGGCCCCGCCGCCGGGGCCGCTGAGGCGTCAGGCCCGCGCGTAGCGCAGCAGCACCGACCGTGCGTCGAAGGCGCGCGTCTCGACCAGCCGCAGGCCCTGCCGGGCCAGGCCGGGCAGCACCTGCCGCCCGCCGCCGAGCACCACCGGGTGCACGATCACCTCGTAGGTGTCGACGAGCCCGAGCGCGGCCAGCGCCGTCGCCGCCCCGGTGCCGCCGGTGACCAGCAGGTCGCCGGGGAACCGCTCGCGGACCTCGGCGAACTCCTTCGCCAGGTCGCCACCGCCGACCACCACGGCGCCGTGGCCCGCCTCGGCGAGCGTCCGGGAGACCACGACCTTCGGGGTACGCCGCCAGACCGGCGCGAACGCCAGGTCGTGCGGGTGGTCGGAGATCGACTCGACCTGCGGCCAGTAGGAGGACATCATCTCCCACACCCGCCGCCCGTAGACGAAGGCGTCGGCCCGCTCGGCCAGCCCGATCGAGTACGCGGACAGCTCCTCTCCCATCTCCGGCCAGTCGAACTCGCCGTTCGGGCCCTCGATGAAGCCGTCGACCGACGTGTGCACCCCGTAGATGACGTTGCCCATGATGTGTTCCTCCGCGTCGCGGCGCGTCCCGGCCGGGCGCGCTCACCGGTGGGTCGGAGCCGCCGGACCGGATCCGACAACCGGGCGTCGTCGATTTCCGGCTAGCCTGCGGGCGTGGCCCGCCCCCTGATGATCGCACTGATCGGTGTCGACGGTTCCGGCAAGACGACCCAGGCCAGGGCGCTGGCGGCGCGGCTGCGGGAGCGGGGTGTCCGGGCGCGGTACTTCGAGAACGCCGGTGGGCGGCCGCTGTGGAACCGGCTGGCGCGGGCGCTCGGCCGGCCGGACGGGGTGGCGCTGTTCGGTCGTACCGTCTATCCGGCCCTGGAGGCGACGGTGCGCGCGGCGGCGATGGCCCGGACCGTGGCGGTGGCCCGCCTGACCGGACGGGTGGCGGTGCTGGACCGGTGGACCTGGTGCCAGGACGTGATCATGGCGGCCCGGGGCGACCGGGGACGGCACGTGGTGCGCGCCGTCTACGCGGTCTTCCCGCGCCCGGCGGTGGTGTGCTTCCTGGCCACCTCGCCCGAGGTGGCGCAGCGGCGGGTGGCCGCGCGGGCCATCGACACCGAGGAGCTGGCGCACCTGCGCGCGCTGGACGGGGCATACCGGGCGCTGCCGGAGTTCGGCTCGTTCGTCACGCTCGACGGCGACGGCACCCCGGACGAGGTGGCCGCCGCCCTCGATGCGGCGGTGCGTGCGGCGCGGCGGTGAGAGAGGCCGTTACCCCCGCTCACGCAACCAGCGCAGCACGTCCGAGGGCAGCTCACTCTCCTGGCGCTGCTCGCGGCGGTCCGGCTCGGTCCGCCGGGGCGGCTGCGGGCGCTGCGGGTCGCCGACCAGCGCCCGGCTCGGCGCGGTGAAGTCGGCCACCGGCTTGCCGGTGAGCGCCGTCTTGATGGTCCGCGCCACCGCGTCGATCACCTTCGCCTGCACGGCGGAGCCGACCAGGTCGGTGACGTCGTCCGGGTTGGCGGCGATGCCGGCGACCGCGACCTGCGGGGTGTAGCCGACGAACGTCTCGGTGGCGTTGCGCTCCGAGCTGCCGGTCTTGCCGGCCACCGGGCGGCCGACGATCCGGTCGACGGCGGTGGCGGTGCCGCCGTTGCACTGCTCGAACGCGGACTGCTGACCGACCGGGCAGCGGGCCGCGTCGGTGGCGGCGCGGGCCACGTCCGGTTCGAGCACCCGCTTGCAGGACGGCTGCGCCACGTCGACGGCGTCGCCGTCGGGCGCGGTCACCGAGACCACCGGCAGCGGCGTGCAGTACGTGCCCTCGGCCGCCACCGTGGCGTACGCGTTCGCCAGGTCCAGCGGGGTCGTGGCGGCCACGCCGAGCGTGAACGCGCCCCAGTTGGCGGCGTTGTCGCGGGCGAACGCGGCGTCGGAGTCGGCGCGGAAGGTGATGCCGAGGCGCTGGGCCATCTCCACCACCTTGTCCTCGCCGACCTGTTCGGCCAGCCAGACGAAGTACGTGTTGACGGACCGGCCGAAGCCGTCCCATATCATCCGGTAGCCGTCCATCCACTGCGGGTTGGCGTTGGCCGGGCACCACGTGCCGTCGCAATTGCCCTCGTCGTCCGAGGCGTACCGGGTGGGCAGCCGGCTCGGGGCGTCGAAGCCGGTGGACAGCGGCTTGCCCGCCTCCAGCGCGGCCAGCATGGTGAACATCTTGAACGTCGAGCCGGCCTGGTAGCCGTCGACGCTGGCGCCGCCGGAGATCAGCGGGTTGACCGTGTTCGGGTGGTTGGCCTGCCCGTCCGGGTTGGCGTCGAGGCTGTAGTGCCGGTTCACCGCCATCGCGAGCACCCGGCCGGTGCCCGGCTCGACCGCCGCGATCGGCAGCGCCCGCTTGTTGCCGTACCCGTAGACCTTGGTGGCCTGCTCCTGCGCGGTCTCCTGGATCTTCGGGTCGAGCGTGGTGACGACCCGGTAGCCGCCGCGGCGCAGCGCCTGCTCCCGCTCCTCGGGGGTGCTGCCGAACGCCGGCTGGGTGATCCACCAGCGGCGCAGGTAGTCGCAGAAGAAGCCCCAGTCGTCGTGGCCCTGGGCGGTGGCGGTGCAGCCGTTGGGCTGGGCGGTCGGGCGCAGCGTCAGCGCCTCGGCCTTGGCCGCGGCGGCCTGCTGCGCGGTGATCGCGCCGGTCTCGGCCATCGCGTCGAGCACGTACCCGCGCCGGGTCAGCGCCTGGTCCTTGTCGCCGTCGATCGGGCTGTACGCGTCGGGCGACTGGACCAGGCCGGCGAGCAGCGCCGCCTCGCCCAGCGTCAGGTCGGCCGGGGCCTTGCCGAAGTAGCGCTGGCTCGCGGCGGCGACGCCGTACGCGCCGGAACCGAAGTACGCGATGTTGAGGTAGCGGTTGAGGATCTCGTCCTTGGACAGCGACTGCTCCAGCGCGTTCGCGTACCGGATCTCCTGGAGCTTGCGCCCGACGGTCTGCTCGGTGGCGGCCTGCCGCTCCTCCGGGGTGCGGTTCGGGTCGGTCTTGAGCACGTTGCGGACGTACTGCATGGTCAGCGTGGAGCCGCCCTGCTCGGTGCCGCCGCCCTTGACGTTAGCCACCAGCGCACGGGCGATGCCGCGCAGGTCAGCGCCGCCGTGCGAGTAGAACCGCCGGTCCTCGGCCGCGATGATCGCCTGCCGCATCACCGGGGCGATCTCGGCCAGCGGCACGTCGGTGCGGTTCACGTCGTAGAACGTGGTGATCAGCGTCTTGCCGTCGTTTGCGTAGAGGTAGGAGCGCTGCGGCTGCACCGGGGTGCGCAGCGCGTCGGGCAGCTCCGCGTACGCGCCGAGCGCGGCCCGGGCGGCGAACCCGCCGAGCAGGCCGCCGGGAAGCGCGGCGAGCGCGAGGACGAGCCCGGCGAGCAGGCCGGCCAGCAGCACGGTGAACAGCCGCGACAGCGGCGACCTGGGAGACGGCATGGACGCAAGGATTGCCACGAAAGCCGCCTACCGGCCACCTCGCCAGGCAACTGTCAGTTACTTCACGGCGACCGCCCAGCTGAAGAAACGGTCAGCCCGCCCCGAGTGGGCCCTTCGGTGACGCGGGCGGCACGGGTGCGGCGGCGACGCTCGCCGCGGCGGCGTCCCGGGCGATGGTCTCGGGCACCAGGCGGCCGCTGCGGTAGCCGATGCCGATGCCGGCGACCAGCACGAAGATCGCGCCGAACGTCTGCAGCGAGCCGATCAGCGCGCCACCCAGCCCGAGCAGCGGGGCGGCGATCATCAGCATCGTCCCGTCGCCGTAGGAGAACATCCCGGACCGGGCGACCGACCAGCCGGTGAGGAACCAGCCCGCGCTGTAGAGGGTGGCGCCGAACAGCACGATGCCACGCGCGGTCACGCCGAACACCGGCGTCTGCTCGGCCAGCCCGGCGAACGGCAGCATCAGCACCATCCCGCCGATGCTCGCCAGCAGCCCGGCCAGTGCGACGCGGCGGCAGCGGGTGGCGGCGAGCAGGCCGGTGAGCGCCAGCAGGGCGAGCAGCCCCAGCCACACCGAGGCGACCCAGCCGACCAGGTAGAGCGGCCGGCCGTCGGCCGGGTACGGGTCGTTGCCCACGCCGCCGTCGCTGGCCATCGCCACCAGGCCGTAGAGAACCGCGTACGCCGGGAGCAGCCAGACCGCCGCGCGGGCGAACCGGCGGATCGACCAGGCCCAGGTCGCGTCGGTGGCCGGCGCTCCCGGGCCGGGTTCGGAGACGAACGGCAGGACCCCGAAACCCCCTCCGGTACGCCGGGAACCGATCGGTCCGGCGGGGTCGTGCGCGCCGGGGACCGGGGTACGGGAGAACAGCCGGTTCGCCGGGTCCTTCATGCCTCACCTCGTTCGCGCCGCGGGTGGCCCGGGGCACGCAACGGCGCTCCGGCCCTGCTCACCACCCGTCCTGAAACCGATGGTGGCAGTCGCCGGAGCGCCGCATGAGGGATTCTCGGATTTGCCGGTCAGCCCCGCTCGCGCTGGTCCGCCGGGTCGTTCACCAGGCTGGCCGGGGACACCGGCTCCGGCGCGGGCAGACCCTTCGGGTTGTTGCCGCCGGTGGCCTGCGCCTCCGCCACGCGTACCTCGTCGTGGATCTCCTGGGCCGCGACGGCCGCGGCCTGGGCGGCCTCGGCGGCCTCCCGCTCGACCTCGCCGGCGCTCTTGGCGGCCTCCGGCGACGGCACGTCGCCGGCCATGTTCGCCAGCCCGCCCAGCGCGCCGCCCATGCCCTCCAGGGCCTTGGTCAGCTCGGTCGGGACGATCCAGACCTTGTTGGCGGTGCCGTTGGCGATCTGCGGCAGCGCCTGGAGGTACTGGTACGCAAGCACCTTCTGGCTCGGGTTGGCGGTGTGGATCGCGTCGAAGACGGTACGGATCGCCTTGGCCTGGCCCTCCGCCTGGAGGATCCGGGCCTGGCGGTCACCGTCGGCGCGCAGCACCGCGGCCTGCTTCTCACCCTCGGCGGTGAGGATCTGCGACTGCTTGTGCCCCTCGGCGTTGAGGATCGCGGCACGGCGGTCCCGCTCGGCACGCATCTGCTTCTCCATCGAGTCGCGGATGCTCGGCGGCGGCTCGATCGCCTTGATCTCGACCCGGGTCACCTTGATGCCCCAGCGGCCGGTGGTCTCGTCCAGCACGCCGGACAGGTGCCGGTTGATCTCCTCGCGGCTGGTCAGCGCGCGCTCCAGGTCGAGCGAGCCGATCACGTTACGCAGCGTGGTGACGGTGAGCTGCTCGATGGCCTGGAGGAAGTTGGAGATCTCGTAGGTGGCGCGAACCGAGTCGACCACCTTGAAGTAGAGGACCGTGTCGATCGAGACGACCAGGTTGTCGGAGGTGATCACCGGCTGGGGCGGGAAGCTGACCACCTGCTCGCGCATGTCGACCTTGGTACGCACCGCGTCGACGAACGGCACCAGCAGGTTCAGGCCCGGGTTCAGCGTGCGCTTGTACCGGCCGAGTCGCTCCACCACGTCCTGACGCTGCTGCGGCACGATCCGCACCGCCTTGAACAGCGTCACCACACCGATCAACGCCACCGCGATCATCAGGATCGCCAGAAACTCCATACCGTTCACCTTTTCGCTTCGGGCAGCTCGCCCGGGGTGGAAATGTCGTCCTGCCATACCAGGGCGGTAGCGCCCCGGACCTTTATCACCTGCACCCGCTCACCCTCGGCGTACGTGCGCGTCGCGTCGTACGAGCGGGCCGTCCACAGCTCACCATCGATCTTGACCATGCCCCGGTCGGCGTCGACCGGCTCCAGGACCACAGCGGTGGCCCCTTCCAGCGCCTCGACCCCGAACGGCTGCTCCCCGGTCTCCAGCGCCGGCCGGGCATGCCGCCGGACCACCGGACGGACCACCGCCACCGACAGCGCCGACACCACCGCGAAGACCACCGCCTGGAGCGCCACCGGCGCACCGAGCGCCGCGGCGCCGGCGGCGGCGAACGCCCCGACCCCGAACATGATCAGGAAGAGCGTCGTCGTGAAGATCTCGGCGACCGCTAATACCACACCCAGAACGATCCAGAACACGGCGTCCACGAGAACAATCCTGACACGTCAACGCACGTGTCATCGAACTGTCATGATCGCTAGGCTCGGCACGGCGTACCGCGCCGCCGGCCGACGAGGAGGACGACATGCCCCTGCTGCCCGAGACCGCGCGTCAGGTGGACCTGCTGGTCGCCCGGGCCCAGGCCGAGGGGCGGGGTCCCTCGCTCGCCCTCGGCGTGGTCCGCGACGGCCGCCTGGCGCACCTGGCGGTCGCCGGTGAGACGCCCCGCCCGGACGGCGACCTCCAGTACCGGGTCGGCTCGATCACCAAGACCATGACCGCGGTGCTGGTGATGCAGCAGCGCGACGCCGGGCGGCTGGCACTCGACGACCCGCTCGACGCCCACCTGCCCGGCACCCCGGTCGGCGCGGTGACCGTGCGCCAACTGCTCGGCCACGTCGGCGGCCTGCAACGCGAGCCGGACGGCGACTGGTGGGAACGCGCCGAGGGCATGGACCTGGACACGCTGCTGGCCGGGCTGACACCGGGCAAGATCGCCTATCCGCCGCACTTCGTCTACCACTACTCGAACCTGGCGTACGGGCTGCTCGGCGCCGTGCTGGAACGGATCACCGGCACGCCGTGGGCGGAGCTGCTGACCGAGCGGCTGCTGACGCCGCTGGGCATGCGCCGCACCACGTACCACCCGGCCGAGCCGTACGCCCACGGCTACGTCGTCCACCCCTGGCACGAGACGCTGCGGGAGGAGCCGCGCACCGACACCGGGGCGATGGCGCCGGCCGGGCAGCTCTGGTCGACGGTCGAGGACCTGGGCCGCTGGGCGGCGTTCCTGGCCGACCCGGACCCGGCGGTGCTCTCCCCCGCCACGCTCACCGAGATGTGCGCCCCCGTCGTCATCAACGACCTGGACGCGTGGACCGGCGGGCACGGCCTCGGCATCGAGCTCTACCGGGTCGGCGACCGGGTGTACGTCGGACACGGCGGCTCCATGCCCGGGTACGTGGCCGGCCTGGCCGTGCACCGGCCGACACGCACCGCCGTGGTCAACTTCGCCAACGCGTACGGGCTGCGCGGCCACCACATCGGCGCGCTCGGCCGCGAGGCGCTCACGCTGGTGCTGGACGCAGAACCGGCCGCGCCCGCCCCGTGGCGCCCGGCCGGCCCGCCCGCCGCCGACGTGGCCGCGCTGACCGGCCGCTGGTGGTGGATGGGCGGCGAGTACGAGTTCCGCGTCGACGCCGCCGGTGACCTGGTCGGCGGTCAGGTGGGCCGGCCGCTGCTCCGCTTCACGCCGGAGGGCCCGGACCGGTGGCGGGGCCGCTCCGGCTCCCAGGACGGCGAGATCCTCACGGTGATCCGCGACGCTTCCGGCACCCCGACAGCCCTCGACATAGCCACCTTCGTCCTAACCCGAACCCCCGACGACCTCCCCTGACATCCCTCGCCCCCGCCCCCGCCGCCCCCGCCGCCCCGCCGATCTTGCACTTGTGGCCCCTATTTCGCCCCGCTATGCCCGATCCGCGGGGACCACAACTCCATGATCGACGCACGTGGCCGCCCTTCACCCCGGTGATCAAGGAGTTTGCGTCGGCGTTGATCTCCAGCACGCCCACAACTCCTTGATCAACCAGGCGAGGGGCACGAGGGCGCCGGAACAGAACCCGGAAGGGGCGGGGACAGGAGATCCGGGGGCGGGCGGAGCCGGCGCACGGCGGGGCCGGGGGCGACCGTGACCGGCGCAGGGATCAAGCCTGACCGCCCGGAGCCGGGCACGGTCGCCCCCGGACCCCAACCGCAACCACGGCCCTGACAACGACCACGACCGGGCAGCGACCAGTCAGACAGGCTCGGTGACGAAGTCGATCAGGCGCTCCATCGCGTTGATCAGCGGCGTCTCCACGTCGGCGAAGCTGTCCACCCGGGACAGGATGTGCCGCCACATGTCCGCCGGCTCACCCACCCCGAGCGCCGCGCAGACGCCCTCCTTCCAGGGCCGCCCGGGAGGAACCACGGGCCACGCCGCGATGCCGAGCGCGGCCGGGCGTACCGCCTGCCACACGTCGACGTACGGGTGCCCGGTCACCAGCACGTGCGGCGAGTTCACCCGGGCCACGATGCGGCTCTCCTTCGAGCCGGGTACGAGGTGGTCGACGAGCACACCGAGCCGGCGACCCGGGCCGGGCGCGAACGCGCGTACCTCGTCGGCGAGCGCGTCGATGCCGTCCAGCGGTTCCACCACCACGCCCTCGATGCGCAGGTCGTCGCCCCAGATCCGCTCGACCAGCGCGGCGTCGTGCACGCCCTCGACCCAGATCCGGCTGGCCTTGGCGACCTGCGCCCGTACGCCGTCCACAGCGATCGACCCGGACGCGGTACGGCGGCGCGCGGCGGGCACCGGTGCGCGGGCCGGGCGTCGCAGCGTGACCGGCCTGCCGTCGAGCAGGAACGCGGCGGGCAGCAGCGGGAAGTTGCGCCGCCGTCCGTGCCGGTCCTCCAGCACGACCGCGCCGGAGTCGAAGCCGACCACCGCGCCGCAGAACCCGGAGTCGGCGTCCTCGACCACCAGGTCGGGTTCGGCGTCGACCTCGGGGGTGACCTTCCGTCGTCGCCAGTCACCGGCCAGCACGTCCCCGTCGTATCGCCCCGCCATGCCGCTGACGCTAACCAGCGCCCCGGCGTGTCGCTCGCCGACGCGCCGACCGGGCCGTCATCCGTCGGCACGAAACGGTGCGAAGGGGGTAGTTGGGGTCAGGTCGCGCCGCCGGAGCGGCAGCCGAGACAGCAGCGGCGCGGAGCACGTACCCTTTCCGCATGTCCTCCCCCGCAACGGGCGCGGCCACACTGGCTCCGCGCCGGTCGAGCCGGTTCGTCGCCTGGGTGCGTGCCTGGCGAGCCGGCCTGGTGCCCTTCGACGAGGTGGCCGACGCCGTCGCCGGCGACGAGGAGCACCTCGTCGCCGACGCCCCCGGCACCTGGACCGACGTGTCGCTGCGGGAGGCGCTGCCCAGCCTCGCCAAGCATTCACCAGACGACATCCGCCTGGTGCTGCCCGCGCCCGGTGACCCGCGCGGCCTGCCCGGTCCGGGTGCGTTCGCCGGGGCGGCGCTGGTGGCGGGCGAGGCGGTGGTGGCGAGCGGGATGGGGCTGGTGCCCGAGGTCCGTACGCACACGTCCGGCTCGGGGATGACCTGGGAGACGGTGCTCTGGCGGGTGCATCCGCTACCGGCGGACGCGCCGAAGGCGTCCCTCACCACGCCCGGCGCGGCGGAGGCCGAGGCGGAACTCGCCGCCGTGCTGGCCGAGACCACCGCCACGCTGACCCGGCTGGACGTCGCACAGTGGCGGCCCGAACTCGCCGGGGCGCTCGCCGCGCTGCGCCGGCCGGACGGCGCCACCGACCTGCCGCCCGGCTTCGACCCGCGCGCCCGCCGCCTGTTCGCCCGCGCCGCCGTACTGGATCGGGTGCTCGCGCTGGCCGGGGAGAGCGCGCCCGGCGGCGCGGTGAACACCTACGAGGCGCAGCAGCGGGACGCGGCCCTGCGGCCGCTCACCACCGCGTGCCGGCAGGCCCTGGTGGCCGCCTGCAACGCGCCGCTGCGACTCTAGGGTCTGGTGTGAAAGTCCCTGGCCACGGGCCGCGGGCTGTGTTCCCATGCCGCAGTGAGGAGCGAGAACGTGTTCGGCGCGGACGTACCCCCGACTGTCCGACAGCGGTCTGATCGCGACCTCAGTGACTGTGTGCGGGTGCTGGCAGAGGTTCATGAGCGCGACGGTTATCCGGTGAACTGGCCCGATTTCCCGGCCGCATGGCTCACGCCGCCATCGCTCATCGCCTCCTGGGTGGCGGAACTGGGTGGCCGCATGGTCGGTCATATCGGCTTGTCCCGAAGCGACGCGGGAGACGCGGCACCTGGGCTGTGGGGCGCTCGTGCAGGTGTGAGTATCGACGCGACTGCCGTGGTCAACCGGTTGTTCGTCGCTCCGTCGGCCCGCGGCCACGGGATCGGTGCGCTGCTGATGGCGCAGGCTGTCGAAGAAGCACAGCATCGCGGTTTGCATCCCGTGCTCGACGTGGTGGCTTCTGACACTGCGGCGGCGGCTCTGTACGAGAGGCTCGGCTGGCAGCTGCTGGCCACAGTCGAACAGCGGTGGAGCCCGGAGCAGAAGGTCGCCGTCCGGTGTTATGCGGCGGCAACCTGAGGGTAGTGCCCCTGGTCACAGCCGTTCGTTGAGGACTGCGACCGGCACGGCCGCCTCGTAGCGTACGGCACGCTTGTCGTATCTCGTGGCGACCGCACGATGGCGCTTGAGCCGGTTGACGCCGCATTCGACCGCATGCCGCTCGCGGTAGTCGGTCTTGTCGAACTTCGGTGGCCGCCCGCCGCCTGGCCCTCGCGGCACCGGAACCGGACGGACGCCGCGGCTCAGACCTCGTCGATCAGGTCGGCCACCGAGTCGACGATCCGCGACGGACGGTACGGGTACCGCTCGGCCTCGGTCCGGCTGCTGATGCCGGTGAGCACCAGGATCGTCTCCAGTCCGGCCTCCAGGCCGCACAGGATGTCGGTGTCCATCCGGTCGCCGATCATCGCGGTCGACTCGGAGTGCGCGTCGATGGTGTTCAGCGCCGAGCGCATCATCATCGGGTTGGGCTTGCCGACGAAGTACGGGTCGACACCTGTCGCCTTCGAGATCATCGCCGCCACCGAGCCGGCCGCCGGCAGCGCGCCCTCCATCGACGGGCCGGTGGCGTCGGGGTTGGTGCAGATGAACCGGGCGCCGTCGTTGATCAGCCGGATCGCCTTCGTTATCGCCTCGAAGCTGTAGGTGCGCGTCTCCCCCAGCACCACGTAGTCCGGGGCGAAGTCGCTGAGCACGTACCCCACCGCGTGCAGCGCCGTGGTCAGGCCGGCCTCACCGATGACGTACGCGGTGCCGCCCGGCCGCTGGTCGGCCAGGAACTGGGCGGTGGCCAGCGCGGACGACCAGATCGCCTCCTCCGGCACGTCCAGCCCCATCCGGGCCAGCCGCGCCTGGAGGTCGCGGGGCGTGTAGATGGAGTTGTTCGTCAGCACCAGGAACGGCTTGCCGGAGGCACGCAGCTTCTTGACGAACTCCGGGGCACCGGGCACCGGCTGCCCCTCGTGCACCAGCACGCCGTCCATGTCGGTGAGCCAGCTCTGCACCGGCTTGCGGTCAAGCATCGTGTCGTCCCCAGGGGTGTCGTCGGGTCGGGCTCAGGGCCGGCGGGCCGGGGGTACGCAGCACAGCGCCGGGCAGGTGTCCCAGGCCGGCAGTTCGCCGAGTCGGCGGCGCAGCCGCTCGCCGTCCGGGGCGGTGCGCTCCAGCACCAGCTCGCGGACCATCGTCACGAACCGGGGGTCGACCCCCGGGGTGCCGGCGCGGACGAAGTCCAGGCCGAGCTGCTTGGCCGTCTCCAGCGCCTCGGTGTCCAGGTCCCACACCACCTCGAGGTGGTCGGAGACGAAACCGATCGGGCTGACCACCACGCTCGTCACGCCCTGCTCGGGCAGCGTCGCCAGGTGGTCGTTGACGTCCGGCTCCAGCCACGGCACCTGCGGCGGCCCGGACCGGCTCTGCCAGACCAGGTCGTACTCCAGGTCGGGCGCGGCCGCGGCGTGCACCAGCCGGGCGACCTCCTCGAGCTGGGCGGTGTAGCGGCCGCCGTGCGGGCCGGCGGTGGCCGCCGCGGACATCGGGACGGAGTGCGCGGTGAAGACCAGCCGGGTGCTGTCCCGCTTCGCCGGGTCGAGCTGGGCCAGCGCGGCGCGGACCGCGTCGGCGTGCGGCTCGATGAAGCCGGGGTGGTCCCAGAACTGGCGCAGCTTCTCGATCAGCGGGGCGTCCGGGCCGACGGCGGCGCGGGCCGAGGCGATGTCCTCCTGGTACTGCCGGCAGGAGGAGTAGCCGCCGTACGCGCTGGTGACGAACGCCAGGGCCCGGGTGATCCCGTCGTCGCGCATCCGCGCCACCGTGTCGGCGAGCATCGGATCCCAGTTGCGGTTGCCCCAGTAGACCGGCAGGTCGACGCCGTTGGCGGCGAAGTCCGCGCGGATCGCCGCGAGCAGGTCACGGCACTGCTGGTTGATCGGCGACACCCCGCCGAAGTGCAGGTAGTGCTCGGCGACCTCGGCCAGCCGCTCGGGCGGCACCCCCCGCCCCCGGGTCACGTTCTGCAGGAACGGGAGAACGTCCTCGGGCCGCTCCGGGCCGCCGAAGGAGACCAGCACCAACGCGTCGTACGCCATGGGGCCATTCTTCCTCGCCCGCCGTCACGGCGTGGCGACGCCCCCTGGTCGGTGTGGTGACCACCCGGGCCGCAGCGTGTTAAAAAGGGCCCCTTCCGCTGCACGAGGCGTTGAGAAGGGGCCCTTCCTTACATCTCAGGCGCCGATGGCGTGGTAGCCGCCGTCGACGTGGACGATCTCACCGGTGGTGGCCGGGAACCAGTCGGACAGCAGCGCCAGGCAGGCCCGCGCGGCGGGCTCCTGGTCGGTGAGGCTCCAGCCCAGCGGGGCCCGCTCGGTCCAGGCGTCCTCGAACTGGTCGAAGCCGGGGATGGACTTGGCCGCGATGGTGCGCAGCGGGCCGGCCGCGACCAGGTTGCTGCGGATGCCCTGCTTGCCCAGGTGCAGCGCCAGGTAGCGGGAGGCGGACTCCAGCCCGGCCTTCGCCACGCCCATCCAGTCGTAGACCGGCCACGCCTTGGTGGCGTCGAAGGTGAGGCCCACCACGGCGCCGCCGGCGGACATCAGCGGCAGCGCGGCCATCGCGAGGGACTTGTACGAGTAGGTGGAGACCTGGAGCGCGGTGGCGACGTCCGCCCAGGGGGCGTCGAGGAAGCCGCCGCCGAGGCAGCTCTGCGGGGCGAACCCGATCGAGTGCACCACGCCGTCGAGGCCGTCGACGTGCTCGCGTACCTTGTCGGCGAGCCCGGCCAGGTGCTCCTCGTTCGTGACGTCCAGCTCGATCACGGGCGCCGGCTCGGGCAGCCGCTTGGCGATCCGCTCCACCAGGGAGAGCCGGCCGTAGCCGGTGAGCACGACCTGGGCGCCGTTCTCCTGGGCGAGCTTCGCCACCGAGAAGGCGATCGACGCGTCGGTGATGACGCCGGTGACAAGCAGCCGCTTACCGGCGAGAAGTCCGGACATTGCGTGTCTCCTCCGTGCTCTGCTCAGTGGCCCATGCCGAGGCCGCCGTCGACCGGGATGACGGCGCCGGTGACGTATCCGGCCGCGTCCGAGGCGAGCCAGGTGACGACGCCCGCGACCTCGTCCGGGGTGGCCATCCGGCCGGCCGGGATCGACTTGCGGATCTCCGCCTTGCGCTCCTCGGGCAGGCCGGCGGTCATGTCGGTGTCGATGAAGCCGGGCGCCACCACGTTCGCGGTGATGTTGCGGGCGCCCAGCTCGCGGGTGATCGAGCGGGCCACGCCGACCAGGCCGGCCTTGCTGGCCGCGTAGTTGACCTGGCCCGCGCCGCCGGAGAGACCGACCACCGAGGAGATGAAGATCATCCGCCCCCAGCGACCGCGGAGCATCTTCGTCGAGGCCCGCTTGGCGACCCGGAACGAACCGGTCAGGTTGGTGTCGAGGACGCGGGCGAACTGCTCCTCGGACATCCGCATGATCAGCGTGTCGTCGGTGATGCCGGCGTTGGCGACGAGCACCTCCACCGGGCCGAGTTCGGCCTCGATCGTGGTGAACGCGGCGTCGACCGACTCGGCGTCGGTCACGTCGCACCGCACGCCGAACAGGCCGTTCTGATGGCCGGCTCCGCCTGCGCCAAACCCCGGCTCGGCTGCTCCGGCACCGGGGACTCCGCCGCTGCGATAGGTGACGGCCACCCGGTCGCCCTGCTTGGCGAACGCCTGCGCGATGGCCAGGCCGATCCCCCGGTTCCCGCCGGTCACCAGCACGGTTCGGGCCACGGATCCCCCTCTGCTCCAGTGATCTCTCGGTCGGTCGGAGCCTAGGGGTTACCGACAGGTAAGCGCTAACCCGCGCAGGTCACGGCACCGCTCCCGCCGGGGTCCGCGGGACCGGCGACCGCGCGCGCGGCACCCGCACCCCCGGTGTACGATGATCGCGTCTGCGGGCCGGTCTGCGCCCGCGCCGGGCCCCGCCGACCGCTGGAGGTGATCGCTGTGCGAGATAGCGATCCTCCCAGTCGTGGCCGGGCCCACCGTCAGCCCCGCTGAGCCACGGCTCGGTCGACGCGGCTGACCCGCTTCCCGCCCCCGCACCGCATCCGCTCTCCGGCGACCACGCCGGGGTGTGGCCTGCCGCGCGGCGGAGCACCCGGTCACGACTTCGTGCGCGTACGCCCCGCCCTCCCACGGCCCGCACCGGGCCGACCGTCGCCACGGAGCACACCCATGAGCCGTTACGTCGCCCCGCTGGGCTTCACCCTCGCCGCCGTCTGGGTGGCCGTCCTGTTCGTGCTGGCCGGCGGCGGTCACTGACCACCGCCGGCCGGTTCCGGCTCACACGAGCCGGGACGTCCAGAGCAGACTCAGCGCGCCCGCGCACAGCGCCAGCAGCAGCGCGATCCCCGCGTACCACTGGGTGATCTCGCGCGGCTCGGTCCGGTAACCGATCGAGCTGCCCATGTCCTGGTAGACCTGCTTCAGCTCGCTGGCCGACGCGGCCTCGTAGAAGAAGCCCTGCGTGGTCTCCGCGAGCTGGGACAGCGCGGTGCGGTCCACCGGCACCCGCTGGAGCTGCCCGCCGATGTCGACCTGCCCCGAGTCGGTGCCGAACGCGATGGTGGACACCGGCACGTTCGCCGCCTGCGCCGCCGCGGCGGCCTCCTCGACCGAGCGGCCCGACGTGCGGTAGCCGTCGGACAGCAGCACGATCCGGGCCGGCGGGATACCGGCGGCGCCGTCGGCCGGCACCGAGCGGATCGCCTCCAGGCAGGTGAACACCGCCTCGCCGGTGGCTGTCGCCTCGGCCAGCACCAGCCCGTCGATCGCGCTGGTGACGGCGGCCCGGTCCTTGGTCGGCGGCACCAGCACGTTCGCCGACTTGGCGAACGAGACGAGCCCCAGGTTGTAGCTCTCCGGCAGCTCGCCGACGAACTGCTTCGCCGCCTCCTGGGCCGCCTCCAGGCGGTTCGGCGACACGTCGTCGGCCTGCATCGACAACGACACGTCGATGGCGAGCATCACGGTGGCCCGCTCCAGCGGCTCGCGGGTGTCGATCGCCGGGCGGGCCAGCCCGGTCGCCAGCACCAGCAGGCAGAGCAGGAACGCGGTCGCCGCGACGTGCCGCCGCCAGCCCAGTCCCTTGGGCGCGACGGTACGCAGCAGGTCGACGTTTGTGAACCGCAGCGCGTACTGCCGGCGGTGCAGTTGCCGCCAGACGTACGCGGCGGCGAGGGCGAGCACCGGCAGCACGGCGAGCAGCCACCACGGTTGCAGAAAACGGATCATCGAGTCGTCCCTCTGGTGCGGGCGTGCCGCTGCGCGGCGACGAAACGCACCATGTCCAGCAGCCAGTCTCGGTCGGTACGCAGGCGCAGGTGGGCCGCGCCCGCGGCGCGGAGCTCGGCGGCGATCGCCCCGCGCTGGGCGGCGGCCGCCTCGGCGTACCGGCGGCGCAGGCCCGGGTCGGCGGTCTGCACCTCGTGCAGTTCGCCGCTCTCCGGGTCGACCACCGGCAGCACCCCCACGTCGGGCAGTTCCAGTTCCCGCGGATCGACCACCTCGACGGCCAGCACGTCGTGGCGGACCCGCAGCTTACGCAGCGGTCGGCCCCACTGCTGCGGCGGCGCGAGGAAGTCGGAGATCACCACCGCCACGCCACGCCGCCGGGGCGGCCGGTTGAGCATGTCGACGAGCGCGCCGAGGTCGCTGCGGCCGGGCCGGATCTCGGCGCCCGCCACCGCCCGCAGCAGCCCCTGGGCCTCTTTGCGGCCGGAACGGGCGGGCAGCCGCAGCATCGTCCCCGGCCCGCCGGCCCCGCCGGTGCCGACGACGGCGCCGATCCGGTTGCCGCCCCGCACGGTCAGGTGGGCCAGCGCGGCGACCGCGGCGACCGCCACGTCCCGCTTGAGCCACCGCCCGGTGCCGAAGTCCAGGCTGGCCGACATGTCGACGGCCAGCCACGTCTCCAGTTCACGGTCGGCCACCGTACGCCGGACGTGCGGCATGGTGGTGCGGGCGGTGACCGGCCAGTCCATCCGGCGCACGTCGTCGCCGGGCCGGTACTCCCGGGACTCCCCCGCCTCGCTGCCCGGTCCGGGCAGCAGCCCGGCGTAGTCGCCCTGGAGCAGCCCGTCCAGCTTGCGGGTGACCATGATCTGGAGCCGGGCCAGCACGGCCCCCGAGCGGTCGCCGGCGGCGCTCAGCGGGGTGGGCGAGGTCACGGCCGCTGCCCGGGCCATCCGTTGTGCGGGACGGCCGGTGGCGGCGGTGTGGCCTGCTGGCGGGGCGCGACGGCGGGCAGCGGGATGGTCGACATCACCCGGTGCACGATGTGGTCGGCCGGTACGTCGTCGGCGAGCGCGTCGTAGCTGAGCACCAGCCGGTGGCGCAGGATGTCCGGGGCGATGTCCTGCACGTCCTGCGGCAGCGCGTAGTCCCGGCCGCGCAGCAGCGCCAGCGCGCGGGTGGCCCGGACCAGGCCGAGCGAGGCGCGCGGGCTGGCGCCGTACTGGATGAGCTGGGCCACGTCGGGCATGCCGTGCTCGGCGGGCGCCCGGGTGGCGAGCACCAGCCGGACCGCGTAGTCGACGAGCGCGTTGTGCACGAACACCTGGTCGGCCTTGCGCTGGAGGGCGACCAGGTCCGGGGTGTCGAACACCCGGGCCGGCTCGGGCGGCGCGACGCCCATCCGGTAGACGATCTCGCGCTCCTCGGCGTCCGTCGGGTATCCCACGACGATCTTCATGAGGAACCGGTCCCGCTGCGCCTCGGGCAGCGGGTAGACACCCTCCTGCTCGATCGGGTTCTGGGTGGCCATGACCAGGAACGGGTCCGGTACCCGGTGGCTCTCGCCGCCGATGGAGACCTGCCGCTCGCTCATCACCTCCAGCAGCGCCGACTGCACCTTGGCGGGCGCGCGGTTGATCTCGTCGGCGAGCAGGAAGTTGACGAAGACCGGGCCCAGCTCGACGTCGAACTTCTCGCTGGACTGCCGGTAGATCCGGGTGCCCATGATGTCGGCAGGCACCAGGTCGGGGGTGAACTGGACCCGGGCGAACGAGCCGCCGACGACCCGGGCCAGGGTCTCCACGGCGAGCGTCTTGGCCACACCCGGCACACCCTCCAGCAGGCAGTGCCCCCGGGCCAGCAGCGCGACGAACATCCGCTCGACCATCCGGTCCTGGCCGACGATCACCCGCTTGGTCTCGAACAGTGCCCGCTCCAGCAGCGTGGCGTCCTGGGCCGGGGTGGTGCCCGCCGGGGGCGGCGCGTCCGGCGCCGCCTCGGTCGGGTTCGGCACGTCGGGTGTGGTCGACTGGGCCACCGGTCCTCCACAGCAGGGTCGTCGTCGTGGCGTGGTGCGTATCAAGACTGTCATGCCTCGCTGAGAGCCGAGGGTGGGAGAGGCACGATTTTCGCCGCGCCGTCCCACCACACCGTCCCGCCGCGCGGGAAACGCTGAACACGGGTGGACAACAAGGGGTCCGCAGTGTGTACGATTCACCCCGTCGCCGGGCGGCTCCCCCCGTGGCCGCCCGGCGCTAAAACTCCCGGCGTGCGGCCTCTAGACTCGCCCCGGTGACGACTCCCACCACCCCGGACGAGACGCTGATCTGCTCGGCGCGGGGGTGTCTCGCACCCGCCGCCTTCCAGCTCCGCTGGCACAATCCCCGCCTGCACGCGCCGGACCGGCGCAAGACCTGGCTGGCCTGCCCGGAGCACCGCGGCTCCCTCGGTGACTTCCTCGAGGCACGCGGCTTCCTCCGCGAGGTGGTCCCGCTTCCCTGATCGCCTACGCTCGAAGCGTGAGCGAGCAGACGACCCGAGTCCGTACCGGCGGCGAGCACGGCAGGTCTCCCCGATGAGCGGTGACGGCCCCGCCGGCCTCCCGCCCGCCTCGCGCAGCGCGCTGGAGCCCTGGCCGGACACGGTCCACTGGCAGCCGATCTCCCGCGACCTGATCTGGGTGGAGCTGATCCGGCTCGGCATCGGGCTGGCCGTGGCGCTCGTGGTGCTCGGCGTGGCCTGGGCGCTGTCCGGGCACTGGCTGCTCGGCGCCGCCGTCGGCGTGGCGCTGCTGATGGGCGTCTGGCGGTCCGTCACCATCGTGCGCGCGGTCCGCGCCTGGGGGTACGCCGAGCGCGACGACGATCTGCTCGTGCGCCACGGCCTGCTGGTGCGGCGGCTGTCCATCGTGCCGTACTCGCGGATGCAGTTCGTCGATGTGAGCGCCGGTCCGCTGGAGCGCGCGTTCGACCTCGCCACCGTGCAATTGCATACGGCCGCCGCCGCGAGCGACGCGCGCGTGCCCGGCCTGCGCCCGGCCGAGGCGTCCCGGCTGCGCGACCGACTGACCGCGCTGGGCGAGGACCGGGCGGAGGGCCTGTGAGCGAACGGAGCGACTCCGGCGCCCCGCCGCCCCACGACGACCGGCCCGACCCGACCCCCGGACCACCATCCGGGTACGGACCCCCGCCCGGACCCGACGCGACGCCCGGGCCGTGGCCCGCGCCGCTGCCGCCGTACCCGGGACCGTGGGGTCCGGCGGCCGGACCGCCCGGCGGCGAGGAGCCACGGCAGCGGCTGCATCCGCTCAGCCCGGCACTGCACGGCGCGAAGTCGCTGGTCGTGGTGATCGCCGGGCTCTCCTGGTCGACGCTGTCGCGCGTCGGGTTCGGCTGGTTCGCGGTGCTGGTCACCGTCTTCGTGCTCGGCGCCACAGTGCTGTCGGTGGTGAGCTGGTGGAACACCGGCTACCACCTGGTGGGCCGCGAGCTGCGGGTCTACGAGGGCCTGCTGTGGCGGCGCACCCGGGCCATCCCGCTGGAGCGGTTGCAGGCGGTCGAGGTGGTCCGGCCCCTGCTGGCCCAGCTCACCGGCCTGGCCGAGCTGCGGCTGGAGGTGGTCGGCGGGGGCAAGACCGAGGCGCCGCTGGCCTACCTCAGCGTGGCCGAGGCCACCGCGCTGCGGCAGCGGCTGCTCGCGGTCGCCGGTCGCTCCGCCCCGGCACCGGTGCCGGCGGCCGAGCCCGGCGCGCCGGTCGCGCCGCCCGTGCCGGAGGGTCGCCGGCTGCACGCCGTCCGCAACCAGGACCTGCTGGTCAGCCAGCTGCTCACGCCGCAGGCGTTCCTGCTGCCGCTGGGCCTGGTGTTCGTCGGCGCCCAGTTCCTCTCCGAGGGCTCGTGGTCGTTCATCGCGGTGGCGAGCACGCTCACCGCGATGGCCGGTGTGGTGCTGCAACCGATCCGCCGGGTGCTCGACGACTGGAGCTTCCGGCTCGACCGGGACGACGGCACGCTGCGCGTGCACAACGGGCTGCTGGAGACGCGGATGCAGACCGTGCCGCTGCACCGGGTGCAGACGGTACGGGCGACGTGGCCGCTGCTGTGGCGGATGAAGGGGTGGCTGCGGCTGCGGCTGGAGGTGGCCGGCTACTCGGCCGGTGAGCCGGACGACCGCAACCGCCCGGACCGGCTGCTGCCGGTCGGCGACGCGGGCACCGGCGCGATGGTCGTGGCGGAGGTGCTGCCCGGCGTACGGCTGGACGCGCTACCCGCCACGCCGCCCCCGTCACGGGCCCGGTGGCTGCGGCCGCTGAGCCGCAAGGTGGTCGGCGCCGGTCTCGACGAGCGGGTCTTCGTGGCCCGCTCCGGGTTGCTGACCCGGCGGTTGACGCTGGTGCCGTACGCCCGGATCCAGAGCGTGCGGGTCACGCGGAGTCCGGTGCAGCGGCTGCTGCGGCTGGCCACCGTGCACGCGGACACCGCCGGTGGGGCCGGGGCGGCGGCCGTCGACCGGGATCTGGCCGACGCGTGGGAGCTGGCCGCGGAGCTGACCGAGCGGTCGCGCGCCGCCCGCCGTACCGACAGCGGCCGCTGACCCCGGCGGGCCGCGACGCCACGACGGCGGTACGGCAACGACGGCGGCGCGGCTACGACCCGGCCGCCCGAGACGGCCGGTGGCGCGGGCCTACCGGCGCTCGGCGGGCACCGCGTCCCGGTCGTCGGCGGCGCGGTCCGGGGTGTCGGCGTCGCCGTCGGCGGACGGCTCGCCTGCGGCGACGGCGGGCTCACCGGCCCGCCGGGCCTGCCGCGCCGCCCACCAGCGCTCGGCCAGGCCGACCACCAGGAACGTCATGCCCACGTACGCCCAGCCGACCAGCACGTCGATCAGGTAGTGCTCGCCGCTGTACATCAGCGTGAACGTCATGGCCAGCGGGTACGCCAGCATCAGCGGCCACCAGCGCTTACGCACCGACCGCATGAAGAACAGCACCACGAACAGCGCGAACGCGGTGTGCAGCGACGGCATCGCGGCCACCGGGTTGGAGGCGATCTGCCCGGCGTTGAGCAGGTTGCCCGCGCCGTGCATGCCGATCTCCTTCCACCCCCGGGTGGAGATCCGCGCGACCTCGGTGAGCAGGCCGTTCTGCGCCGCCCACCACGGCGGCGCGGCCGGGTAGGCGAAGTAGGTGACCAGGCCGGCCGCGCACAGGAAGCCCCAGCGGGACATGTACGCGATCCAGCGCCGCCGGTTGCGCATCCACAGCACCGCGGCGGCGGCGAACGTCGCCACGAAGTGCGAGAAGTAGATCCAGCTCACCAGCACGTCCCACCAGCGCACCTCGGACGCGTCGTACAGGCGCTCCTGGAGCCAGATCGTCGGCACCTCGCCGCCGGTGAGCCAGCCGGTGAGGAAGCGGTCGGCGATGATCAGTTCCATCGCGTGCGGGGTGGCGCCGTTGTCGGCGAACCCGCGGGACAGGTTGTACGCGGCCAGAAGCAGCACCACCGGGATCCAGTCCCGGGCGAACCGCAGGTGGCTGCGCCACGGGCGGGCCGAGTTCCACGCGATCGTGCCGGCCCAGATCCAGAGGAACGCGTACGCCGGGTCGGTGGGCAGGCCGATGGCGAGCCAGGCGACGACGAAGGCGACGCCCCAGATGGTCATCGCGATCACACGGCGGCGCCCGCCGTCGGGCGACTCGGTGGTCGCGTCGGGGGCGGGGGTCGGAGATTGTGTCAGCTCGGCCATCGCGGACAAGGTTAACGGCGGGCGACGGGCGGGCATGCGGGCGGGCGGTGGCGACCGGACCGGTGGCGGCTCGGACGCCGGACGGGCGCGGGCCGGCTGCACTAGGCTCGGCCGCATGCAGGAGCAGCCGGAGTCGCCCTTCACGCCGGGCCTGACCGCCCGGGTCGAGCTCACAGTGACCGACGCCGACACCGCGCAGGCGGTCGGCTCGGGGGACGTGCCGGTGCTCGGCACACCCCGGGTGCTGGCGCTGGCCGAGGCGGCGACGGTGGCCGCCGCCGCGACCCGGATGCCGTCCGGGTCGACAACCGTCGGCGTCCGGGTGGAGCTGGAGCACCGCGCTGCGACGCCGGTGGGGCGTACCGTGGCCGCCCACGCCGAGCTGGTGAAGGTCGACGGGAAGCGGCTCGTCTTCGACGTGACGGTCACCGACGGCCCCACCGTGGCGGCGCAGGGCCGGGTCGAGCGGGTGCTCGTCGACCGGCAGCGCTTCGTCGAGCGGGCCGTGCGCCAGTCATGACCGCCGGGTTCTCCGAGGTCGCCGCCGGGGTGCACGTGCTGCGCGAGCCGACGCTCGCGGTCAACGTCGTGCTGGTGGTCGGTGACGGCGCGGCGCTGCTGGTGGACACGCTCTCCACCGCCGGGCAGGCCCGGGAACTGGCGGCGGCGGCGCGGGCGGTGACGCCGTACCCGTGGACGATCGTGAACACGCACCACCACTTCGACCACTGCTTCGGCAACGCCACGCTGGCCGGGCCGGACACCGCGATCTACGCGCAGGCCCAGGCCGCGGCGGCGCTGCGGGACCGGTCCGACGCGGTGCGCCGCGCCGCGTACGAGGAGATGCGTGCCGGGCACCCGGCGCTGGCCGAGGAGCTGGCGCACACCGAGCTGCGGGCGCCGACACACGAGGTGCACGAGGAGACGGTGCTCGACGTCGGCGGCCGGCGGGTGGTGCTGCGCCATCCCGGGCACGGGCACACCGACGCCGACCTGGTGGTGCACGTGCCTGATGCGGACGTGCTGGTCGCGGGCGATCTGGTGGAGCAGAGCGGACCGCCGGCGTTCGAGGAGTCGTACCCGCTGAAGTGGCCGGACGCGCTGGCCGACCTGCTGCGGCTGACCACGCCCACGACGGTGGTGGTGCCCGGCCACGGCGAGCCGGTCGGCGCGGACTTCGTCCGCGAGCAGCACGCGCAGCTCGCGCGGCAGGCGTGGCTGATCCGCGCCGGGCACACCGGCAGCGCCCCGCCGGAGCGGGTGGCGGCCGAGTCGCCGTTCGGCGCCCGGCCGGGCCTGATCGCCGCCCGTCGCGGCTACGCGGAGCTGGACGGCACGGCCTGACCGGCGGCCGGGTTCAGCCGGCGTCGGCCAGGATCTCCCGGAGGCGGTTGCGACACTCGGCGACGAACGCCGGGAACGTGTGCCAGTAGTAGGAGACGCCGCTGGCCGCCACGCCGAGCGCCCAGGCGCGGGCCCGCGCCCAGGTGACGTCGTCCACCCCGAGCGCATCCCGGTAGGCGTGCCGGGCCGGCGGCGGAAGGTCCCAGATCGGCGCGTGTTCGGCGTCGGGGTGCCCGACGGTCAGGCCGCCGAAGTCGATGACCGCCCGCAGCCGGCCGTCGTGCACCAGCAGGTTTGTGGGTTTGAGGTCGCCGTGCAGCCAGACGTGCGGCCCGGCGGGTTCGGGCAGGGTGAGGGCGTCACGCCAGAGCCGGACCAGGGTGCCGACGTCCGTCTCGTCGCCGATCAGGGTCCGGCAGTCGTCGAGCGCCGCGGAGATCCAGGTGTCGCAGGGCCGGAGGCTGCCGCCGCGGTAGCCGCTGAGCGGGCCAGCGCGGGTCGCGCCCATCAGGTCGGTCGCGTGCAGGCGCCGGACGAACGCGGCCAGGTCGGCGCCGAGCGCGGCCCAGTCCGCGACCGTGCCGGCCCGGACCTCGTCGCCCGGTATCCAGCGCTGCACCGACCACGGCAGCGGGAAGGCGTCGGCCGGGACGCCGGCGTACACCGGCTCCGGCACCCGGTACGGCAGTAGCGGCGCGAGGCGGGGCAGCCACCGCTGTTCCTTGCGCAGGGCGCCGGCCTTCTCGGCGGTGCGCGGCAGGCGGACGAGCAGGTCGGCGCCGAGGCGGTACATCGTGTTGTCGGTCCCGGCGCCCGCGGGCGTGAGCGGCAGGGCGGCCCACTCGGGGCGCTGTGCGGTCAGCAGCGCCCGGACGACCTGCTCGTCCACGGGTATCTCGTCCTGGTGCAGGGCCATCGGGTGATCATGCGGGGCGGGACGGCGCTGCGGCCACCGGGTTTCCGGGGGCCGGCCCGGGGCGGGCGGGGCCCCGCAGCGCGTCCCGCAGCGCGTCGAGGTGCGGGGCGGCGGCCAGGATCGCCGCTCGTACCGGCGGGTCCAGCTCGGCCAGGGCGTCGGCGAGCAACGCCGCGCGGTGGGCCTCGTAGTGGGCCATCCGCTCCCGGGCGGCGTCGGTGACGCGTAGCCGGACCACACGGCGGTCGTCGGGGTCGCGGTCACGGGCCAGCAGCCCGGCGTCGGTGAGGTCGCGAACCAGCGTGCTCACCGTGTTGGGCGCGGTGCAGAGACGCCGGGCCACCTCCTTGCCGCTGATCCCCGGCATCTCCCGGACCAGCAGGAGCACTTCCACCTGCGCCTCGGGCAGCGGATCCCGGCCCACCCGTGCTCCGGTCCGGCGGCGCAGGAGCCGGTGCAGCTCCCCCAGGGCCGCGCCGAACCGCGCGACCTGCTCGTTCGTCGCCACGGAGTCACCCGCCTCACATCGCAATAGTTCTGACTACAGATGTAAGGTACCCCGGACGCACCAGATCCAGGGGGTACCCACTCGTGAGCAACGCCGCGCCGACCGCCGCGCGCCCGGCCGCCGGCCGCACCACCGCGTCCACCGGTGGTGTGACGCTGCTGGTGCTGCTCGGCGCGCTCACCGCGATCGGCCCGCTGTCGCTGGACATGTACCTACCGGCGTTCCCGGCCATGACCCGCGACCTCGGCGCCGACCAGGCCGGCATCCAGCTCTCGCTCACCACCTGCCTGATCGGTCTCGCCCTGGGTCAACTCGTCACCGGTCCGCTGAGTGACCGCTGGGGGCGCCGCCGGCCGGTGCTGGTCGGTGTGGTCGCGTACACCGTGCTGGCGCTGGCGTGCGCCGCGGCGCCGAACGCCCCGCTGCTCGCCGCCGCGCGGTTCGCCCAGGGCGTCGCCGGCGGCATGGGCGTGGTGGTCGCCCGCGCGGTGGTCCGCGACCTCTACTCGGGACGGGACGCCGCGAAGTACTTCTCCCGGCTCACCCTGGTCTTCGGCGTGGCGCCGGTGGCGGCGCCGGGCGTGGGCAGCCTGGTGCTGCGGTTCGGCTCGTGGCGGGCGGTCTTCGTGGCGCTCGCCGTCATCGGGGCGGTGCTCGCCGTCGCCGTCGCGCTGCGCCTGCCGGAGACGCTGCCGGCCGAGCGCCGCAGCACCGGTGGCCTGGGGGCCACCGTCCGGACCATGCGGTCGCTGCTCGCCGACCGGGTCTACCTCGGGTACGCGCTGACGCAGGGCTTCGCGTTCGCCGGGCTGTTCGCGTACATCTCCGGGTCGTCGTTCGTGTTCCAGGACGTCTTCGGCGTCTCCGCGGCCGTGTTCAGCGTGATCTTCGGCGTCAACGCGCTCGCCCTGGTCGCGGTCGGGCAGGCCAACGCCCGGCTGCTCGACCGGTTCACGCCGCGCCGGCTGCTGGTCACCACGCTGGTGGCCGGCCTGGTCACCGCAATCGGCGTGCTGAGCGGCGCGCTGGCGGGCAGCCTGGCCGTGACGGCGGTGGCGCTGTTCGCCTTCGTCGGCTCGCTCGGCATGGTGATGCCGAACAGCACCGCGCTGGCGCTGGACGCGCACGCCCGGCACGCGGGCACCGCGGCCGCGCTGATGGGCGGCATCCAGTCGGTGGTGGGCGCGCTCGCCGCGCCGCTTGTCGGGCTCGGCGGCGAGGGCAGCGCGCTGCCGATGGCGGTGGTGCTGGCCGGCGCCGCGTTCCTGTCGCTGACCGCCGTCGTGACGCTGGCCCGTCCGCGCACCTGAGCACGGGGCGGACGGGTCACGGGAAGCGGGTGGCGACCGCGGTGCGGGTGGGCATGGCGGTGGCGCCGCCCGGTGACTCGCACACCACAGCCGCCACCCGCAGCGCGAACGCGACCCGCTCCCGCCACCCGGCCGGGTCGGCCGGCTCACCGGCGGCCAGCAGGTCGGCCACCAGCGCGCCCATCACCGAGTCGCCCGCGCCTGTCGCGTCCACCGCATCCACCTTCGGCGCGGGTACCCGGACCACGTCGTCGCCGGCGGCGACCAGGGCGCCGTCCGCGCCGAGCGTGACCACGACCGTGCTCGCGCCCAGTTCCCGCAGGTACGCGGCCACGCCCTCGACCGGCTCGTCCGGGTAGAGCAGCCGCGCGTCGGCGCTGCTGAGCTTGACCAGGTGCGCGGCGGCGGCGAACTCGGCGACCACCGCCCGCAGCCCGTCCAGCGCGCCCGGCGCGGTGAGCAGCCGGGGCCGCACGTTCGGGTCGAACACCCGCAGCGCGCCCGCGATCGACCAGGCGCGCCGCGCGGCGGCGAGCACCAGCGGGTCGAGCAGCACGATCGAGCCGCAGTAGAGCACGTCCGCGCCCTCGACCAGCGCCACGTCCAGGTCGTCCGGGCCGAGCAGCGCGTACGAACGGGGTTCGCCGTAGAAGCGGAAGTCGGGCTCCGCAGCGGCGAACGTGGCCACGGCGAGCGCGGTCGGGGCCGGCACCGTCACCGTCCCGCTCACGTCCACTCCCGCCCCGGTGAGGAAGGCGCGGATCCGTCCGGCCAGCGCGTCGTCGCCGAGCGACCCGACGAACCGTGCGTCCCCGCCGAGCCGGGCGATCGCCACCGCCACGTTGAGCGGGCCGCCGCCGATCGCCTGCCGGTAGACGGGTTCCCCGTCGTGTTCGGCATCGAGCAGGTCCACCAGTGCCTCGCCGAGCACCACCGCGTACCCCATCCTGGCTCCCCTCGTCGTCCTCTCCCCCGATCCTGTCGCATGCCGGTGCCACCGCGCGCCGGGACCCGGGCATCGAGCGCCGCCTATTGCGGGCGGCGTGCGGACGTGGTGGGATGGCGGTGCCGGGTGACGACGCGGGGGCTGCCGCGTCACCGGCCGCCGGGTCGATCCGACGCGAGGGCATCCACGGTCCGTTTGGCGACGGACCGCAGACGGTGCGCGCCCGTCGACGGCCCCGGCCGCACGCCGACCGGGCGCGGGCACCGCGATCGTCGCATCCGCTCGTCGCAGCGGAGCGGGCCGAACCGGGCCACGCTCCGCGAGTCAGGAGATCCCCGTGCACCGAACCCGATCCCGTACGGCCGCGTTGCTCACCGCGGCCGCCACCCTGACCCTGGGCGCGTTCGCCCTGGTCACCAACTCCGGACCGGCGGCCGCGCACGGCGCGGCCATGACGCCGGGCGCCCGCACCTACCTGTGCTGGAAGGACGGCCTCACCGGAACCGGTGAGATCCGGCCGAACAACCCCGCCTGCTCGTCGGCGGTGGCCGAGAGCGGGGCGAACTCGCTGTACAACTGGTTCAGCGTGCTGCGCTCAGACGCAGGCGGGCGCACCGTCGGGTTCATCCCCGACGGCAAGCTGTGCAGCGGCGGCAACCCCGGCTTCAGCGGGTACGACGCGGCGCGCAACGACTGGCCGCTCACGCACCTGACGGCCGGGCGGTCGATCGAGTTCCGGTACAGCAACTGGGCCCACCACCCGGGCACGTTCTACTTCTACGTGACCAAGGACAGCTGGAGCCCGAACCGGCCGCTGGCCTGGAGCGACCTGGAGGAGCAGCCGTTCCTGCAGGTGACCAACCCGCCGCAGCGCGGCGCGGTCGGCACCAACGACGGTCACTACTACTTCACCGGCAACCTGCCGTCGAACAAGAGCGGCCGGCACATCATCTACTCGCGCTGGGTCCGCTCGGACAGCCAGGAGAACTTCTTCGGCTGCTCGGACGTGACGTTCGACGGCGGTAACGGCGAGGTGACCGGGATCGGCTCGGGCGGCAGCACCCCCCCGACGACCGCGCCCCCGACCACCGCGCCGCCGACGACCGCGCCCCCGACGACCGCGCCGCCGACCTCACCTCCGCCGGTGACGACCAGCCCGACCATGCCGGCCGGCTCGTGCATGGCGGTGTACAAGGTGGTCACCGCCTGGGGCGGCGGTTTCCAGGGCGAAGTGACGATCATGAACCACAGCACCCGAACCTACTCCGGATGGACCGCGAACTGGACCTGGCCCAGCGGCCAGACCATCAACCAGGTGTGGAACGGCACGTTGAGCGGCAGCGGGGCGTCGGTGAGCGTCTCCAACGCCGCCTACAACGGCAGCGTCCCGCCGGAGGGCACCACGACCTTCGGCTTCACCGCGAACTTCTCCGGCACCAACACCCTGCCGACAGTCACCTGCACCGGTCGCTGATCACGCGCTGAGAAGGGCCCCCGGGGAACATCCCGGGGGCCCTTCCTCGTCACGCTCGGGTCAGCGGACCATGCTGCCCACGACCGGCTTGGTGAGCAGCGCGGACTGGTTGCGCTGGATGCCCGGGTCGAGCGTCTTGGCCACGAAGATGGCGTGCCAGATGCAGAAGATCAGCACGGTCCACACCTTGCGGGAGTGGTCGGCCTCCTCCCGCTTGTGCTCGTCCAGCAGGCGCAGCGCGTACGACAGGTCGATCAGGTCACCCGCGCCCGAGGTGGACAGCACGTGCCGCGCCCACTCGTACATCTCGCCGCGCAGCCAGACCCGGGTCGGGGTCGGGAAGCCCAGCTTCTTGCGGTTCACGATGGCCGGCGGCACGACGCCCTGCAGCGCCTGGCGCATCGCGTACTTGGTGGCCTCGGAGCGCGGCGGCAGCTTCAGGTCGACCGGGATGCCGGCGGCGACGTTGAACACCTCCCGGTCCAGGAACGGCACCCGCACCTCCAGCGAGTGCGCCATCGAGATCCGGTCGGCCTTGACCAGGATGTCGCCACGCAGCCAGGTGTAGAGGTCGACGTACTGCATCTTGGTGACGTCGTCCAGCTCGGTGCACTCGGCGTAGATCGGCGCGGTCACGTCCGTGTAGCGCACCGAGGGGTCGTAGCGGCGCAGCAGGTGCTGCTTCTCCTCCTCGGTGAACATCCGGGCGTTGCCGTAGTAGCGCTCCTCGATCGGGGTGGTGCCGCGCTCCAGGAAGCTCTTGCCCTTGACGCCCTGCGGGATGGCCTTGGACACCGCGCGCAGGCCCTTCTGCACGCCGTCGGGCAGGCTGTTGACCGCGTTGAGCGACAGCGGCTCCCGGTAGATCGTGTAGCCGCCGAAGAACTCGTCCGCGCCCTCACCGGAGAGCACCACGGTGACGTGCTCGGCGGCCTTCTTCGCCACGAAGTACAGCGGCACCAGCGCCGGGTCGGCGACCGGGTCGTCCAGGTGCCAGACGATCTTCGGCAGCGCGTCGATCATGTCCTGCGGCCCGATCTTGGTCGGGATCGTGGTCACGTCGAGGTGCCGGGCCGAGTCCTGGGCCACGTCGATCTCGGAGTAGCCGGGCACGTCGTAGCCGACGGTGAAGGTGAGGATGTTCGGGTTGAACTCGCGGGCCAGCGCCACCACCGCGGTGGAGTCGATGCCGCTGGACAGGAACGAGCCGACCGGCACGTCCGAGCGCATGTGCATCCGGACGCTCTCGCGCAGCGTCTCCCGGATGTCGTGGTAGAGCCGCTGCTCGTCGGAGACCGGGGCCGGCCGGAACACCGGGCGGTACCAGCGGCGCACCTCGATCCGGCCACCAGGAGTCCAGGTCAGGTACTCCCCCGAGCCGATCCGGCTGATCCCCTTGTGCAGCGTGCCCGGCTCGGGAACGTACTGCAGCGTCAGGTAGTGGCTCAGGTTCGCGGTGTCGATGCCCGCGTCGCCCTGGTATGCCGAGTGCGCGAACGGCAGCAGCGCCTTCTTCTCCGAGGCGAGGTAGAGACCGTCCTGCGTCTGGAGGTAGTGCAGCGGCTTGATGCCGAAGTAGTCCCGCGCGCCGAAGGCCCGCCGCTCCTGCCGGTCCCAGATCACGAACGCGAACATGCCGCGCAGCTTGGTGAGCACCTGCTCACCCCAGTAGTGGTAGCCGGCGACGATCACCTCGCCGTCGCCGTTCGTGGCGAACTGGGCGCCGTAGTCGCGGATCAGCTCCTCGCGCAGCTCGATGTAGTTGTAGATCTCGCCGTTGAAGGTGAGCAGGTACCGCCCGCCCGCGTAGGGCAGGGGCTCGTGGCTCAGCGCCACATCGATGATCGCCAGGCGCTTGTGCGCGAACACGCCGTCCGCGTACCGGCCGGAGGCGTCGCCGACCACCTCGACCCCGGTCTCGTCCGGGCCACGGTGGTGCAGGCACTCCAGTGCGCCGGCGATGTTGTCGCGGTGGGCGGCGGCGTCGCCGCGCGCGCTGAAGAAGGCCAGGAGTCCGCACATGGCCGCCATCTTTCCACGCGCCGGAAGCCGCCGTCGCGGCACCGCAGGCACCTCCCGCTGTCGTGCGCGCGGTACCGTCGGGACCAGCGACGAGGCTCAGGGAGGGGCGGATCATGGCCGAGGAGCGGACCCGGCAGGGCAAGGCGGCGGACGGCACGGAGTCGCACGACCCGGATTTCCCGGAGGCGTTCCTGTCGTTCATGCGGCAGGGCTGGCGGGACACCGAACTGCCGGTCACCCCGCGCGCGGAGGTGCCCAACCACGCCAAGCGGCGGGCCGCGCTGGCCGAGGCCTTCCCGGGCGAGACGCTGGTCATCCCCACCGGCAACGAGAAGGTACGCGCCAACGACACCGAGCACCGGTTCCGGCCGGGCAGCGACTTCGCGTACCTGACCGGCGACCTGGAGCCGGACAGCGTCCTCGTGCTGCGGCCGGGCGGCGAGGCCACGCTGTTCATGCGGCCCCGGTCGTCGCGGGTGACCGACGAGTTCTTCCGCAGCCGCCACGGTGAGCTGTGGGTGGGCCGCCGGCCGACGCTGCGGGAGAAGTCGACCGAGCTGGGCCTGCCGACGGCCGACCTGAGCGAGCTGGACGCGGCGCTGGCCGACCTGGCCCCGGGGCGCACCCGGGTGCTCCGCGGTTTCGACCCTCGGGTGGACGCGGCGGTGCGTCAGTACGACGGCGCGCGCGCCGAGGGTCAGCCCGGCCGCGACCGGGAGCTGGCGATCGCGATCGCCGAGCTGAAGCTGGTCAAGGACGAGTGGGAGATCGCGCAGCTCCAGGAGGCGTGCGACGCCACGGTGCGCGGCTTCGAGGACGTGGCGCGGGCGCTGCCGGCCGACCGCGGGGTCTCCGAGCGGCTGCTGGAGGGTGTCTTCGCGCTGCGCGCCCGGCACGACGGCAACGACGTCGGCTACGGCTCGATCGTCGGGGCCGGCGAGCACGCCACGATCCTGCACTGGGTGCACAACCACGGCGCGACCCGTCCGGGTGAGCTGCTGCTGATGGACATGGGCGTGGAGAACCGCAACCTCTACACCGCCGACGTGACCCGGGTGCTGCCTGTCGACGGCCGGTTCACGCCGTTGCAGCGTCAGGTCTACGACGCGGTGTACGCCGCGCAGCAGGCCGGCATCGAGATGTGCCGGCCGGGCGTGGCGTTCCGGGACGTGCACCTGGCCTCGATGCGGGTGCTCGCCGAGGCGCTGAAGGATCTCGGGCTGCTGCCGGTGAGCGTGGACGAGGCGATGGACCCGGCCTCCACGGTCTATCGGCGGTGGACGCTGCACGGCACCAGCCACATGCTCGGTATCGACGTGCACGACTGCGCCAACGCACGCAAGGAGACCTACCGCGAGGGGCCGCTCGGCGAGGGGTACGTGCTCACCGTCGAGCCGGGGCTCTACTTCCAGCCGGAGGACGAGTTGGTCCCGGAGGAGCTGCGGGGCATCGGCGTGCGGATCGAGGACGACATCCTGGTCACCGCCGACGGCCCGGTGAACCTGTCGGCCGGGCTGCCGCGCGCCTCCGCCGAGGTGGAGACCTGGCTGGCCGAGCAGCGTGAGGCGGGCCCCCGCCTGCCCGGCTGATCCCCGCGGCCGCGAACCTTCGGGCCCCACCACCGCGCCTCGACGGCGGGTGGTGGGGCCCGCCGCCGTCTGGGCCGTTGCGGTCCCCCTGACGTGGTTGGTCACCGACCGCCGTTCGTGGGAGGAATGCGGGCTTTTTTCGGATACGTCTTCCTCGCGAGGAACCTTCTCATACGGTGCTGATCAGAGGCTACAACCGGTTTGTAGCTGGTCGCCCGGCCTGGGGCGGTGCGACCCGTTTGGGAAGAACCGAAAGGGCTCTCATGTCGAACGACGTAACGACACCCGACGGCGGCGCTCCGATGGCGCCCCCGCCGCGGACGAGCAAGCGGCGGGCGCTCTGGGTCGCCACCGGCGTGGCCGGGCTGACCGGCGTCGTCGGGCTGGCGGCACTCGGCGGGCTCGCCGCCCGCGACGACAAGTCCGGCACCGAACCGGTGGCGGAGAACCACGCCGCCGCGCCGCAGAACGCCGCCGACGACTCCCGCGCCGAGGGCGGGAAGGGCGGCGAGAAGGGCG
>NZ_JADKYQ010000018.1:0-136545 GCF_015354395.1 Micromonospora sp. ANENR4 | reverse complement strand
TAGGGAGCTCGCGGCACTGCACGGGCCAGCAGCCGTTGCCGCCGCAGCCGGACGTCCACCTTCGCTTGCCGCTCCGCGTCACTCAACTGCGGGTTGTCGGTAGCAATCACCTCGGTCATGTACTCGACGGTCTGCAGCAAGCCCGGTACCAAATTGGCCTCGTACTTGCGAATCTTCGTCGCGGCGGCTTCCAGGCCCACGTACAGCTTGAACCAGTCTTTGATTGCCTCCCCGTAGCTGTGCCACCAGCCGTGCGCCTTGGTTTCCCGGGCCAGAGCGCGCATGGTTTCGATGGTTTCTCGCGACGCGCCGTAAACGCGGCACATGGCCTCCACGTCGTTCGGGTGCATCGGCACCTGGCCCGTTTCGTAACGCCAGATCCGGGGCGCCGACCATTCCAGTTCCTTGGCCGCCGCGGTCACCGTGACGTGCGCGCCTTCGCGAAGTTCTCTCAGATATCTGCCGAGCTGCCTACGCGGGACGGTGCTTCCCGAGTCGTCCACGTCATCTCCTTTGGTGTTGTCGCGTAAGGCACCTCATCCCTTGGTCTGCATTCTGCCGCGAAAGATTGTCCCGGGCCAGAGGTGAATTGACCATTGTGGTGCCCGCCGGGGACGCGGCGGGTTCGCGGGGACGGATGCCTTTCCCCGAAACCTCATCCCGGCATCCGTCCCCGCACCTGGCGCCGATCTCCAAAGGAGAGTCATGGACTCGATCGATCGCATCCTGGGCGACATTCCGCTTCCGCCCTACGTCACCGCCGAGGATGTCACCTTCGCGGTCCGGGCGATCACCGTGCACGCCCCCGAGCAGTGGCCCGAGGGACCGCGCTGCCGCAACGACCGGGCGCCCCACCCGTGCCGGCTGCACCGCTGGGGCCGGCGGGTGCTCGACCTGCGTGGCCTCACCGACCGGCAGATCCACACGCTCGTCGCCGAGCAGACGGCGCCCGTGCGGTGATCTACGTGACCGGGGAACGCCTGCTGCCGCACCACGTCCGCGCCGCCTTCTTCGACCGGCGCTGGCGGGGCCTCGACCCGGCCCAGGTACGCGACCACCTCGACCGGGTCGCCGACGAACTCGATCGGCTGAGCCGTGAGCTGGTCACCACGCGGACCGAGGCCGAACGCGTCCGCCAGGCGCTGCGGCAGTGGCAGTCCCAGCACCGCGCCTGTCGTCTCCGTGACCCGGACGCCCCGCCGGGCGGGTGGCCACGATGACCGCACAGCGCTGGGTCATCCACCTGCCCACCACGCTGACCAGCGCCGACGAGGCAGCCGCCCTCGCGGTGACGCTGCGCGACTCGCTCGGCCACGTCACGGTTCTCGACTTCGGCGAGACCACGCTGAGCGAGGAGGACAGCCAGTTCGTGCGTACCCGGGTCTGGTGCGACGCCCGGCTCGACGGCGCCGGCCGGTGCGGCCACCGCAACGACCACGACGGCCCGTGCGCGGCGTGAGCGCGGCGGGCGTCAGGAGCGGGGGCGGTCGCGGTCCTTCGACGGCTGGACCCGCTTCGGCTCGCCGGGCATCTTCGGGTATTCCGGCGGGTACGGCATGTCGCCCAGCCCGTCCGCGGCGTCCCGCTCGGCCCACTCCAGCAGCGGCGTGATGTCCCACGGGGCGTCGTCGATGCCGGCGTGCGGGTCGCCGCGCTCGGCGAACCGGGCCGGCACCGTGCCCAGGTGGAAGTCGTCCGGGTCGACCTGCGGCAGCTCGTCCCAGTCGACCGGGGTGGAGACGGTGGCGCGGGCGTTGGCGCGCAGCGAGTACGCGCAGGCGATGGTGCGGTCCCGCGCCATCTGGTTGAAGTCGACGAAGACGCGTTCGCCCCGCTCCTCCTTCCACCAGGCGGTGGTGACCAGCTCGGGCCGGCGGCGTTCCAGCTCCCGGGCCAGCGCGATGGTGGCGCGGCGGACCTCCACGAACGTCCAGCGCGGCTGGATGCGCAGGTAGACGTGCACGCCCCGGCCGCCGGAGGTCTTCGGCCAGCCGGGCACGCCCAGCTCGTCGAGCAGCCCGCGCAGCTCACCGGCGGCGGTCACCGCGTCGGCGAAGTCGGTGCCGGGCTGCGGGTCGAGGTCGACGCGCAGTTCGTCCGGGCGGTCGGTGTCGGCGGCGCGCACCGGCCACGGGTGGAACACCACGGTGCCCATCTGCGCCGCCCAGGCCACGTGCGCCAGGTCGGCCGGGCACAGCTCGTCGGCCGGGCGGCCGCTCGGGAAGGCGATCCGCGCGGTGCTGACCCACGGGGGCACGCCCCGCTGCGGCACCCGCTTCTGGAAGAACATCTCCCCCTCGATGCCGTCGGGGAAGCGCTGGAGCGTGGTGGGCCGGTCGCGCAGCGCGCGCATGATCCCCTCTCCGACTGCGAGGTAGTAGCGGAAGACGTCGGCCTTGGTGAAGCCCCGCTGCGGGAAGATCACCCGATCGGGGCTGCTCAGCCGCACCGTGTGCCCAGCTACCTCGATCTCCTCGACCGCGCTCTTGCCCGCCATCACGCGACCATATGCGATGCCACCGACAGCCGACGTACCGTTGAGGGGTGAGTCTTTCCGACAACGAACTGCCCCGTACCGAGGACGAATGGCGCGTGCGGCTGAGCCCCGAGGAGTTCCGGGTGCTCCGCGAGGCCGGCACCGAGGCGCCCTGGACCGGTGAGTACGTCGACACCAAGACCCCCGGCGTCTACCACTGCCGGGCCTGTGGGCTGGAACTGTTCCGCAGCCAGGACAAGTTCGACTCGCACTGCGGCTGGCCGAGTTTCGACGACGCCATCCCGGGCGCGGTCAAGGAGATCCCGGACAACACGCTCGGCATGCGGCGCGTGGAGATCCGCTGCGCGCGCTGCGACAGCCACCTCGGGCACGTCTTCGAGGGTGAGGGCTTCACCCCGAAGGACACCCGGCACTGCGTCAACTCGATCTCGGTGCGGCTGGAGCCCAGCGCCGGCTGACGGCGGCGTCACAGCCGCAGCAGGCCGCCGGCCTCGTCCACCTGGTCGGCGGCCTCGTCGTCCAGCCACACCCCGCCGGTCGCGAGGTAGCGGAAGCGGTACTCCCCCGGCGCGAGCCGGACCGTCACGGTACGGGTGCCGTCGCGCCGCGGCACCAGCTCGTGGCGGCCGGGCTCCCACCCGTTGAAGCAGCCGACCACGCTCACCGTGCCGGCCGGGGTGTCCCGGGGTAGCGAGAACGTCACCCGGGTCTGGTTGCCGAAGAGCTTGTTGCGCTTGATCACGAATCCTCCGGGGAGTTTCGGCGGTCACCGGGGTCAACGCGCGACACGCCGGGAGCGACTCGCCGTGGGGCCGGATCAGGTTCGCCGGTTCCGGTTGCTCGAAGGTGTCGTCTGCGCAACCCTCGGATGACAGGTCCGTTTTCGGGGGGTTTCGCATGGCTGCCTGCGAGGTTTGCGGCAACGACTACTGGATGGCGTTCGAGGTGCGCACCGTCGACGGGGCGCGGCACACGTTCGACTGCTTCGAGTGCGCGGTACACAAGATGGCGCCCATCTGCGAGCACTGCCAGATCAAGATCGTCGGGCACGGCGTCGAGGTCTCCGGCCGCTTCTTCTGCTGCGCCCACTGCGCCCGCGCCGTCGAGGGCGAGCAGGGCGCCGAGGTACGCGACGCGGTCGGCGCCCGCCCCGCCTGACGCGCGGCGGCCACGCACGCGGGCGGCCGCGCTCCGGGGACACCGTCCGAGTCGATCTCCGACTAGCATCCCTCCGTGACCCGACGGTTGATCATCGCGGCGGCACTCGTCGCCGTCCTCGCGGGCTGCGATCCCGCCACCGAGCCCGGCGCCACGACCGCCCCCGATCCGGCGCTCGTCGCGCCCTCACCCACCGACGGCGGGGCCGCCGCGGCGCTGCGCGACCGGTACGCGGCGACCGGTAACCTGGCCGGCCTGGCCGAGAAGCCCGAGAACGCCAGCGAGCAGCTCGACTCCGACGGCGTCGCCTGTGGTCGCCCGCTGCCCCTGCTCGACCGGCGGCTCGTCGTGTCCACCCGGGTCTTCGGCACGCCGGAGGGCACCCCGGCCGGCGAGTTCGTCGAGGTGGCCCAGGAGACGGTGGTCTACCCGGACGAGCCGACCGCGGCGGACGCGGTACGGCGAATTTTCGACGTGCTGGAGGCGTGCGAGCGCGACGAGGAGGCCGGCCAGGTGACCACCGGCCACACCGCCGGGACGCTGCCCGCCGGGCTGGGCGTGCCGGGCCGGATGGTGTCGGCCACCATGACCGTGTCCGACGGCACCCGTTTCCCGCACCGCTACGGCTGCCTCCAGCAGGGCCGGGTGACCCAGTGCGTCTGGGTGTGGACCCGCTCGGCGGCCGACACCGGCACCTGGTTCGAACGCGCCGTCACCGCCACCGCAACCGGGCTGCGCGCGTCAAAGGGCTGAGCCGGCGCGCCGGTCCGGCGCCCTGAATCGGCACGCCGGACCGCGCTGAACCGGCACGCCGGGACCGGGCCGGCCCCGGCGCGCCGGACCGCCGCGCGCACGGGGTGCGCACGACCGGCCGGAATCGGGCCGCCTACCCTGGGCCGATGCCCGTCGAGTCCCACCTGGCCGGCTTCGCCGACCTGGACACCAGCACCTTCCACGACCTGCTCCGGCTGCGCATCGACGTGTTCGTGGTCGAGCAGTCCTGCCCGTACCCGGAACTGGACGGCCGGGACGTCGAACCCGGCACCCGCCACCTGTGGCTGACCAGCGACGGCGCCGTCGTGGCGTACCTGCGGATCCTGGCCGACCCGGGCGGCGTCGCACGGATCGGACGGGTCGTGGTGGCGCCGGCGGCGCGCGGCGCGGGCCTGGCCGGTGCGCTGATGACCGAGGCCCTGGCCGTGGTGGGTGACCGGCCGTGCGTGCTCGACGCGCAGACGCACCTGGTCGGCTTCTACGCCGGGTTCGGCTTCGCCGTCGACGGCCCCGGTTACGTCGAGGACGGCATCCCGCACACCCCGATGCGCCGCGACCCGACTCATTGACGTTTGTCGCTTTTTGTGGCAGCGTGCGGGCGGAGCCGCCACGCGGGAGAGGGCAACTCCCGACAGTCCGGGCGTCGTGCACCGACACCCCATCCCGGAGGCTTTCCCATGTCCACTCCGTACCGCCGCCCCTTACCGCTCGCGGCGGCGATCCTCGCCGTCTGCGCGGTGGTGGCGGCGCTGCTCACCACCGCGTTCTCCGGCCCGGCCTCGGCGCACGGGTCGGTCGTCGACCCGGCCTCGCGCGCCTACAGCTGCTGGCAGCGCTGGGGCGGTGACTTCCAGAACCCGGCCATGGCCACCCAGGACCCGATGTGCTGGCAGGCGTGGCAGGCCGACCCGAACGCCATGTGGAACTGGAACGGCCTGTTCCGCGAGGGCGTGGCCGGCAACCACCAGGGTGCCATCCCGGACGGGCAGCTGTGCAGCGGCGGCCGCACCCAGAGCGGCCGGTACAACGCGCTCGACACGGTCGGCGCCTGGAAGACCGTGCCGGTCACCAACAGCTTCCGGGTCAAGTTCTTCGACCAGGCCAGCCACGGCGCCGACTACATCCGGGTGTACGTGACCAAGCAGGGTTTCAACGCGCTCACCTCGCCGTTGCGCTGGAGCGACCTGGAACTGGTCGGCCAGATCGGCAACACCCCGGCCAGCCAGTGGACGCGTGAGGTGGACGGCGTGTCCATCCAGATCCCGGCGAACGCGCCGGGCCGCACCGGCCGGCACATCGTCTACACCATCTGGCAGGCCAGCCACCTGGACCAGTCCTACTACCTGTGCAGTGACGTGGACTTCGGCGGCTCCGGCCCGACCACCCCGCCGACCAGCACGCCGCCGACCAGCACCCCGCCCACCAGCACCCCGCCGACGAGCACGCCGCCCACCAGCCCGCCCCCGACCACGCCGAACCCGGCCGGTGGCTGCACCGCGACGTACGCGATCACCGGTTCGTGGGGCGGCGGCTTCCAGGCCGAGGTGAAGGTGACAAACGGCAGCGGTTCACCGATCCGCGGCTGGTCGGTGAGCTGGAACTACCAGAACGGCCAGCAGGTCAACTCGGCGTGGAACGCCACAGTCACCACCAGCGGAACGCTGGTGACGGCACGCAACGTGGCCTACAACGGCTCACTCGCACCGGGTGCCAGCACCTCGTTCGGCTTCACCGGCTCGGCCGGTGCGACGAACCCGGTGCCCGGCATCCTGTCCTGCACGACGACCGCCTGACCGGGATCCGGCCGGGACCGCGCTCGCGGTCCCGGCCGGGCACGCTCAGACCAGGCAGTTGACGATGTCGGCGACCGGGCGGCGGCGGCCGGTGTAGAACGGGATCTCCTCCCGCACGTGCCGGCGGGCGCCGGAGGCCCGCAGGTCGCGCATGAGGTCGACGATCCGGTGCAGCTCGTCGGCCTCGAACGCCAGCATCCACTCGTAGTCGCCGAGCGCGAACGAGGCGACCGTGTTGGCCCGCACGTCCGGGTAGCCCCGGGCCATCTTGCCGTGCTCGGACAGCAGCTCACGCCGCTCGGCGTCGGGCAGCAGGTACCACTCGTACGAGCGCACGAACGGGTAGACGCACAGGTAGGCGCGCGGCTGCTCGTCGGCCAGGAACGCCGGGATGTGGCTCTTGTTGAACTCGGCCGGCCGGTGCAGCGCCATCTGCGACCAGACCGGGGTCAGCGCCCGGCCCAGCGTGGTGCGGCGGAACCGCAGGTACGCGTCCTGCAGCGCGTCGCTGGACGACGAGTGCCACCAGATCATCAGGTCGGCGTCGGCGCGCAGCCCGGCCACGTCGTACGTGCCCCGGATCGTGACGTCCTTGCCGGCCAGCTCGGTGAAGAGCGACTCGACCTCGTCGACGACGTTCTCCCGCAGCGACGGCAGCGGGCTGGTGGCCCGGTACACCGACCACATGGTGTAGCGGATGGTCTCGTTGAGCTCCCGCAGCCGCGCCGCGTTGGTCTGCTCGGTCATGCTGCCGATCCTTCCAGTGCCGTGATGATCTCTTCGGCCGCCGTCTCGCCGGAGCGGACGCAGACCGGGATGCCGACGCCGTCGTAGCCGGCGCCGGCCACCGCAAGCGTCGGATGGGCGGCGCGCAGCGCCGTCCGGACCGCCGCCACCCGGGCGGTGTGCCCGGGCGTGTACTGCGGCAGCGCGCCGCCCCACCGCTGCACGTGCCGGGCCACCGGGGCCGGCAGCGGCGCGCCGAGCACCGCCGACAGCTCCCGGTGCACCGTGTCGGCCAGGTCGTCGTCGGTGAGCTGGAGCGACGTCTCGTCGCCGTACCGGCCCACCGAGGCGCGCACCAGCGCCAGCCCGTCCGGCCGCCGCAGGTGCCCCCACTTGGTGGTGAAGAACGTGGACGCCTTGATCGTCAGCCCTTCGACGGCCGGCACCAGGAAGCCGGACAGCTCCGGCAGGGCCGGGCCGGGCAGCGCGAGGGTGATCAGGGCGACGCTGGCGTAGTCGAGCGCGCCGACCGTCTCGGCCGCCTCGGGTGCGGCGGCGGCGAGCAGCCGGGCGGCCGGGCGGGCCGGCACCGCGAGCAGCACCGCGTCGGCCTCGACGTGCTCGGCGTCGCGGGTCGGCCCGACGGTGAGCCGCCAGCCCGACGGGGTGCGGCGCAGCTCGCGTACCGCCGCGCCCCGGCGGATCGTCGCCCCGCTCGCCGTCGCCGCCGCCTCGACGAGCGTGCTCAGCCCACCGGCCAGGGTGCCGAAGACGGGGGCGCCGGGCGCGCGCGGCGCGGCGGCCTGGGCGGCGCGTACCGCACCGACGAGCGTGTGCTCGGCGCGAGCCGCGCGGGCCAGCGCCGGCATCGTGGTGACCAGCGACAGGTCGTCGGCCCGCCCGGCGTACACGCCGCCGAGCATCGGGTCGACCAGCCGGTCCACCACCGCGTCACCGAGACGCTTGCGGACCAGCTCACCGACCGAGGTGTCCTCGCCGTCGGCCAGCAGCGGCCGGCCCCCGTCGCGGTCGGCGTCCGCGGCCGGCGGCGCGACCGCCGCCACCTTGTCCAGATCCCCGGGTACGCCGACGAGCGTGCCGCCCGGCACCTGGTGCAACGTGCCGTCGACGAGCAGGGCGGCCTGCCCGACCGTGGGGTGCACGATCGATGCGTCCAGGCCGAGGCGCCGGGCCAGCGTCACCGCCGCCGACTCGCCACCGGCCGGGTCGCGCATCAGGAACGACTCGGCGCCGAACTCGACCGGCCCGCCGGCCAGCTCACCGGTGAACAGCTTGCCGCCGAGGCGGCCCGACTGCTCGTACACGGTGATCTCGGTGCCCTCACCAGCCCGGTCGCGCAACCGGACGGCGGCGGCCAGCCCGGTGATCCCGCCACCGACGATCGCCACCCGCCACGGTCGCACCACTGTCTCCTCCTAGCGCTCCGGTCGCGCGGTCAGCTCGTGCACCAGCGCGACCACCCGGGTCAGCACCTCGGGGTCGGTCTCCGGCAGGACGCCGTGACCGAGGTTGAACACGTGGCCGGGAGCGGCCCGGCCCTGCTCGACGATGCGCCGCACCTCGGTCTCCACCGCCGGCCAGGGGGCGAGCAGCACCGTCGGGTCGAGGTTGCCCTGCACCGCCTTGTCCGGCCCGATCCGGCCGGTGGCGACGTCCAGCGGCGTACGCCAGTCCACGCCCACCACGTCGGCCCCGGCCTCGCCCATCGCGCCGAGCAGCTCGCCGGTGCCCACCCCGAAGTGGATCCGCGGCACGCCGGAGTCGGCGAGCCCGCCCAGCACGTACGTCGAGTGCGGCAGCACGAAACGGCGGTAGTCGGCCTCGGAGAGCGCGCCGGCCCACGAGTCGAACAGCTGCACCGCGGAGACCCCGGCGTCGACCTGCACCTGGAGGAACGCCAGCGTCACCTCGGCCAGCCGCGCGCACAGCGCGTGCCACAGGTCCGGGTCGCCGTACATCAGCGCCTTGGTCTTGGCGTGGGTCCGCGACGGCCCGCCCTCGACCAGGTAGCTGGCGAGCGTGAACGGGGCGCCGGCGAAGCCGATCAGCGGGGTGTCGCCCAGCTCGACGACGAGCCGGCGGACCGCCTCGTCCACGTACGACACGTCGTCGCGGCCGATCGGGCTGATCCGCTCCACGTCGGCGGCGGTCCGGACCGGCTCGGCCACCACCGGGCCGGTGCCGGGCACGATGTCCAGGTCGACGCCGGCCGCGGCGACCGGCACCACGATGTCGCTGAACAGGATCGCCGCGTCCACGCCGTGCCGGCGCACCGGCTGCAGCGTGATCTCGGTGACCAGCTCGGGCCGGCGGCAGGACTCCAGCATCGGCACGTTGGCCCGGATCTCCCGGTACTCCGGCAGCGACCGGCCGGCCTGGCGCATGAACCAGACCGGGGTGTGCGGGCCCGGCTCGCGCCGGCAGGCGCGGACGAAGGGCGAGTCGGCCGGCCCGCCGCGGCGGGGTTCTCCGTCTCGGGCGGCAGTGCCCGTGGTGTCGGTGGTCATCGCGGCCATCGTGCCACGCCCCCGGCGCGCGCCCGCGCTCACCGTCCGCATTTGTGACGTAGAAGGAAGGCCCTCAACCGTCGATCACCCGGCGTGCCGTCGCGCGCCGTGCGGTGAGCGCGGCATAGGCTGCCCGCATGGCCCCCCCGATCGCGCTCCCGGAAACGTTCGCTCGCGCGGTCGCGGGGCTGCGATCGGTGACACCCCGCCCGGAGATCGTCCTGGAGGAGGTCGGCGCGCCGCAGCGGCTGGCCCCGTACGCGTTCGCGCTCTCCGCCGCCGTGATGCGCGACGACGACGAGGTGGCCACCGGCCGGCTGATCCTGCTGCACGACCCGGCCGGGCACGAGGCGTGGCAGGGCACGCTGCGCCTGGTCACGTACGTCACCGCCGAACTGGAGGTCGACCTGGCCAGCGACCCGCTGCTGCCGGGCGTCGGCTGGACCTGGCTGACCGACGCGCTCGACGCGCAGGGCGCCGGGCACCGGGCGATCGGCGGCACCGTCACCCAGACGCTCTCCACCCGGTTCGGTGAGCTGGCCGGGCCGCCCGCCGCCGGGGACATCGAGATCCGCGCCTCGTGGACGCCGCTGCGCGCCGACCTGGGCCCGCACCTGCTCGGCTGGTGCACGCTGCTGGCCTCCACGGCCGGCCTGCCGCCGCCCGGCGTCACCGCGCTGCCCACCCGCCGCGCGGCTGGCGCCGCCTGACCGCACCCCGCCCCGGGACACGCGAAGGGCCGCCCCGGGACGAACCGGGACGGCCTTCGGTGGACACCGGTCAGAGGTAGTTCTCGGCCTCGTCGCAGATCTTGTCCAGGCCCTTGCTGGCCGCCTCGAAGGCGGCCCGGTCGCCGCGCGACGCCGCCGACATGGCAGTGGTCAGCTTGTCCAGGCAGCTCGCGATGACCTTCTTCTGCCGGGCCTGCTCGTCCCTGTCGTTCTTGGTGCCGGTCAGGTCCTGCTGGGTGTCCGACAGCCGCTCCTGGACCGCCTTCAGCTCACCCTTGAGCTTCTCCATCTCCTGCTGGTTCGCCGAGATCGTGCCGTCCCGCTGGCTGACCGTCTGCCGCGACTCGTCCAGTTCGCCGTTCGTGGAGACGTACAGGAACGTCATCACGCCACCGAAGACGAACAGCAACGCGGCCACCAGGCCGAGCACCAGCGGCGCCCACTTCCGGCCGCCGCCGGCCGGCGCGGCGCCCATCGGGCCGTACGGGCCGGGCGGCCCGGACATCGGCGGCGGCGCGAAGCCGGGGCCGGACACCGGCGGAGCGGACGCCGGCGGGACCGACATCGGCTGCGCGTAGCCGGGCCCGGAGACCGGCGGGACCGAGACCGGCGGCGCCGACATCGGCTGCGCCGGCGGGGGCACCGGGGCGGCGCCGGGCGAGTAGCCCGGCTGTCCCGGCGCGGTGGGCTGGTATCCGCCGTACCCGGGGGCGCCGTCGGGCGCGGCGGGCTGGTGCAGGGTCGGCGCGGGCTGGTTCGGGTCGTACTGCTGGGGCGCGGGCCGGCTGCCGTACACGTTGCCGTAGACCGTGCCCCCCGGCGCCGGGGGCGGGTTGTCGCCCCCGGCCGGTGGGTAGGACATGTCGTTCCTCCAGATGTGCTGGTCCCCCGCGGGGTGGCCCGATGGGCCGGGGTCGATGCGGTGCGGCGGGGCCGGTGTGGCCGCCGTCAGCAGAGCCGGAACCGGTCGCAGGCGGTCTTGATCGGCACCGCCAGCCCGATGCCCTCGGCGTTGCGGGCCTTGGCCGTGGCGATGCCGACGACCTCCTTCGAGCCGTTGATCACCGGGCCGCCGGAGTTGCCCGGGTTGATCGGCGCGTCGAACTGGATCACCGGACCGCCGCCGCGCTCGTCCTCGCGGAACGCGCTGACCACGCCCGTGGTGACGCTGTCCTGCAATCCGAGCGGCGCGCCGACCACGATGATCTGCTGGCCGGACCGCACCGGGGCGCGGGCCGCGACCAGTCCGGTGAACTTGGCGCTGGTCTGCAGCTGCGCCAGGTCCTTGTCCTTGTCGGTGGCGATGATCGTCGCCTCGAACCGCTGGTCCTTGCGCTCCAGGAACACCTTGCGCTCACCGGCGGTGAAGACCGACTCGACCACGTGGAAGTTCGTCAGCAGAGTGGTGCCGCCGCCCGACGGGGCCTTGCCGACGGCGAACGCGGTACCGGTGAACTGCCCGGCCCGCACCCGGAACACGCTCGGCAGGACCGCGCTGGCCACCGCCTCCGGGTTGAAGGCCGCGTCGGCCTGCTTCTCCAGGCTGCCGGCGCGCTGCTCCAGGCCCTCGAGCCGGTCTGCGTCCGCGCCCTGCCCCTCGGCCATCCGCTTGTCGGCGGCGGCGAGCCGGTCGTCGAGCCGGTAGATCTGGTACGCCTGCACGCCGGTGACCACCGCCAGCACCGCGGCCAGGGCCAGCGCCACCACGGCCACCCGGCTGCGCCGCGCCGGCTGAGCGCCGAAGCCGGCCGGGCCGCTGACAGGGGCCGGCTGACCGGGGTACGCGGAGCCGGGCTGGGACGGCGCCGACACCGGCTGCCCCGGGTAGGCGGGCGCGGACACGGGCTGGCCGGGATACGACGGGCCGCTGCCGGACGGGCCCGGGTACGGCGGTGCGGCGGGCGTCCGGTCCGGGTACGACGACGAGCCCGGCCCGCCCGGATAGGACGGTGACGCGGAGACCGGCCGGCCCGGATACGACGGCGAGGCGGCCGGCTGTCCCGGGTACGCCGGGGCGGCGGGCCGGGAGGTCTGCGCCGGTACGGAGCCGAAGGACGACGGCTGGGCCGGCGCGGAGCCGTAGGACGGCTGGGTCGTGGCGGGCGGGGTCGTGGCGGGCGGGGTCGCGACGCCGGACGAGGCCGCGTAGGGCGTCGCCTGCGGCGTCCCGGCCTGGTCCGGGCGGTTCGGGTAGCCGGCGGGCGGCTGGACGGCGGGCGGCTGGACGGCGGCCCGCGCCGGGTAGCCGGGGCTGCCGGCCCACTCGGATCCACCGGGGAACGACCCCGGCACCGCTGCCGAACCGGCGGGCGGGGCGAAACGCGGCGGCAGCGGTCCCGGCCGGTCGGCTGCCGGTTCGCCGCCCTGCCCCGGCACGTCGTCGCCGGTTCCGTACCCGCCTGTCATGCTCGCCCGTCCTCCCCGTCGGCCTCGCCGACGCCCCCCGACCCGCTGCGGCACCCGTACGCCGTTCGCGGCTCGATGGACCGTACCGGCGGGAACGGGCTTTGTCTTCCCCCTTGTCCGACCCTCTCACGGCCCCGCAACCCGCACCTTCCGGTCACCCGACGGCCATCGCGCCGACACGCGCCGGACCGGCTGCGCACACCGGATCGTCCGGCCTACTAGGGTTGTCAGGTGACCGACGAACCACCCCTGCGCCGTCGGGCCGCCGAAAGCCGTACCGGAGAGGCGTCCGCCCCTCCGACGTCGGCCCTGCCGGAGCCGGCGGACGCGGGGACCGAGACCGACACGGGCGCGGCCGTCCCCCTCACCGCGCCGCGCGACGGCACGCCCGCCCCGGTGGCCACACCCGCCGAGTTGGACGAGGTGGTGGCCCGCTTCGCGTCCGGCACCGGCCCGGTGGCCCTCGATGCCGAACGTGCCTCCGGCTACCGCTACAGCCAGCGCGCCTATCTGGTGCAGCTGCGCCGCGGCGGCGCCGGCACCGCGCTCATCGACCCGCTGCCGCTGCCCGACCTGTCCGCCCTGGACGCGGCGATCGCCGAGACCGAGTGGGTGCTGCACGCGGCCAGCCAGGATCTCGCCTGCCTGGCCGAGGTGGGGCTGCGCCCGCGCCGGTTGTTCGACACCGAACTGGCCGCCCGGCTGGCCGGATTCGAGCGGGTCGGCCTGGCCGCGCTGACCGAACAGCTGCTCGGGTTCAGCCTGGAGAAGCACCACTCCGCCGCCGACTGGTCCAGCCGGCCGCTGCCGGAGTCCTGGCTGACGTACGCGGCGCTGGACGTGGAACTGCTGGTGGACCTGCGCGACGCGCTGGACGAGGAGTTGCAGCGGCAGGGCAAGTCCGGCTGGGCGGCGGAGGAGTTCGACGCGCTGGTGCGCAACGGCGCCCGTCCGCCGCGCGTGCGCGCCGAGCCGTGGCGACGCACGTCCGGCATCCACCGGGTACGCGGCGCGCGCGCCCAGGCCCGGGTGCGTTCCCTCTGGTACGCGCGGGACCAGATCGCCTCCCGCCGGGACGCCGCGCCGGGCCGGGTGCTGCCCGACTCGGCCATCGTGGCCGCCGCCGAACTGGACCCGAAGGACGAGAAGACGCTGCTGACGCTCCCCGGGTTCGGTGGGCGGTCGGTGCGCCGGCTGGCGCGTACCTGGCTCGCGGCGCTCGACGACGCGCGCCAGTTGCCGGACGACGCGCTGCCGGTCAGTCCGGCCGTGGAGGGGCCGCCTCCGCCGCACCGGTGGGCCGAGCGCGACCCGGTGGCGGCCGGGCGGCTGGCCCGGGCCCGGGAGGTCGTGGTCGGCACCGCCGGGGCGCACCGGCTGCCGGCGGAGAACCTGATCGCGCCGGACTCGATCCGCCGGCTGGCGTGGCAGCCACCGGCGGACATCACCGACGAGACGGTGGCGGAGACGCTGCGCGGCTTCGGCGCCCGGGAGTGGCAGATCGGTCTGCTGCTGCCCGCTCTTACCGAGGCGCTGCGCACCCCCCAGCAGTAACGTCGGTGGCAGGTGTGAGGTGGGCCACGCGGGGGGTGGTGCCACGTTTGGTTACTGGCGAGTAGCATCCGGGGAAATGCCCGTGCCGAGGGAGGCTCCAAGTGCCCCGTGAAGTCCGGGATGTCGTCTTCGTCGACGGCGTCCGCACCCCGTTCGGCAAGGCGGGTGGGATGTACGCCAACACCCGCGCCGACGATCTGGTGATCCGCTGCATCCGCGAGCTGATGCGCCGCAACCCGCAACTGCCGCCGGAGAAGGTCGAGGAGGTGGCCATCGCCGCCACCACCCAGATCGGTGACCAGGGCCTGACCATCGGCCGCACCGCCGCCCTGCTGGCCGGCCTGCCCAAGACCGTGCCCGGCTTCGCCATCGACCGGATGTGCGCCGGCGCGATGACCGCCGTCACCACAGTGGCCAGTGGCATCGCCGTGGGCGCGTACGACGTCGCGATCGCCGGCGGCGTCGAGCACATGGGCCGCCACCCGATGGGCGAGGGCGTCGACCCCAACCCGCGCATCGTCGCGGAGAAGCTGGTCGACCCGTCCGCTCTGGTGATGGGCTCCACCGCGGAGAACCTGCACGACCGCGTCCCGCACATCACCAAGGAGCGCACCGACGCGTTCGCGCTGGCGTCGCAGCAGAAGACCGCGAAGGCGTACGCCAACGGCAAGCTCCAGGGCGACCTGGTGCCGGTGGCGGTCCGCGACCCGGAGGCGGGCTGGGGTCTGGCCACCGTGGACGAGGCGCCCCGCGACACCTCGATGGAGAAGCTGGCGAGCCTGAAGACCCCGTTCCGGCCGCACGGCAAGGTCACCGCGGGTAACGCGGCCGGCCTGAACGACGGCGCCACCGCCGCGCTGCTGGTGGCCGAGGAGACCGCCCGCGAGCTGGGCCTGCCGGTCGGCATGCGCCTGGTGTCGTTCGGTTTCGTCGGCGTCGAGCCCGAGGTGATGGGCGTCGGCCCGATCCCGTCGACCGAGAAGGCGCTGCGCATCGCCGGCCTGAGCATCGACGACATCGGCCTGTTCGAGCTGAACGAGGCGTTCGCGGTGCAGGTGCTCGCCTTCCTGGACCACTTCGGCATCGCCGACGACGACCCGCGGGTCAACCCGTGGGGCGGTGCGATCGCCATCGGTCACCCGCTCGCGTCCTCCGGCGTCCGGCTGATGACCCAGCTCGCCCGCCAGTTCGCCGAGCACCCCGAGGTCCGCTACGGCCTCACCGCCATGTGCATCGGCATCGGCATGGGCGGCACCGTGATCTGGGAGAACCCGCACTGGGAGGGTGGAGACAAGTGAGCCTCGCCGCACCGAACGAGGTCGTCACCAAGGCGCTGCTGCGCCAGGTGGCCGTACCCGGGCTGGACCGGCCCGCCGCCCTCATCACCCTGGACAACGGCTTCGACCACACCAAGCCGAACACCTTCGGCCCGGCCGGTCTGACCAGCCTGGACGAGGCGATCACCGCCGCGCTCGCGGCGGAGCCGGCGTTCATCGCGGTCACCGGCAAGCCGTACATCTTCTGCGTGGGCGCGGACATCGTCGGCCTGCCCGCGCTGGAGAACCGCGAGCAGGCGCTGGAGATCGGGCGGCTGGGCCACCGGGTCTTCGCCCGGCTCAAGGACAGCGGCGTCCCCACCTTCGCGTTCGTCAACGGCGCGGCGATGGGCGGCGGCCTGGAGCTGGCGCTGCACTGCCACTACCGGACCCTGTCGGCGGGCGCGGCGGCCCTGGCGCTGCCCGAGGTCTCGCTCGGCCTGATCCCGGGCTGGGGCGGTACGCAGCTGCTGCCGAACCTGATCGGCATCCCGGCCGCGACGCAGGTGATCATCCAGAACCCGCTGATGCAGAACAAGATGCTCAAGCCGAAGCAGGCGGCCGAGATGGGCATCGCGGACGTGCTGCTGGAGCCGGCCGACTTCCTGGAGCGGTCGCTGGAGTGGGCCGCCGGCGTGGTCCGGGGCGAGGTCACCGTGACCCGTCCCGAGGTCGACAAGGACATGTGGGCGGGCGTGCTCTACTTCGCCCGGCAGACCCTGGACCAGCGGCTGCACGGCGCGGTCCCGTCCGCGTACAAGGCGCTGGACCTGCTGGAGACGGCGAAGGACGCCGACTTCGCCACCGGCACCGCGGCGGAGGACGAGGCCCTCGCGGGCCTGATCTTCTCCGAGGAGCTGCGCAGCGGCCTGTACGCCTTCGACCTGGTGCAGCGGCGGGCCAAGCGCCCGGCCGGCGCGCCGGACAAGGGCCTGGCCCGTCCGGTCACCAAGGTGGGCATCGTCGGCGCCGGCCTGATGGCCAGCCAGCTCGCGCTGCTGTTCGCCCGGCGGCTCCAGGTGCCGGTCGTGATGACCGACCTGGACCAGTCCCGGGTGGACAAGGGCGTCGGCTACGTGCACACCCAGATCGAGAAGGCCGTCAGCAAGGGCCGGATGGACAAGGGCACCGCGGCCAAGCTGTACGGCCTGGTGTCCGGCTCGGTCGACAAGTCCGTCTTCGCCGACGCCGACTTCGTCATCGAGGCCGTGTTCGAGGACCTGGGCGTCAAGAAGCAGGTCTGGGCCGAGCTGGAGAAGATCGTCAAGCCGGAGGCGGTGCTCGCCACCAACACCAGCTCGCTGTCCATCACCGAGATGGCCGCCGAGCTGGAGCACCCGGAGCGGGTGGTCGGCTTCCACTTCTTCAACCCGGTCGCGGTGCTGCCGCTGCTGGAGATCGTCCGCGGTGAGCGGACCGACGACGCCACGCTGGCCACCGCGTTCGCTGTCGGCAAGCAGCTCAAGAAGTCGTCGGTGCTGGTCAAGGACGCTCCGGCGTTCGTGGTGAACCGGCTGCTGACCCGCTTCCTCGGCACCGTGTTCGCCGCCGTCGACCAGGGCACCCCGCTGGACGTGGCGAACAGCGCGCTGGACCCGCTGGGCCTGCCGATGCGTCCGCTGGCGCTGCTCCAGCTCGTCGGGCCGGCCGTGGCGTATCACGTCGGCGGCACCCTGCACGAGGCGTTCCCGGACCGGTTCGGCGTCAGCGAGAACCTCAAGCGGATCGCCGACTCGGGCCAGCCGATCGTGGTCGACGACCAGATCAACGACGAGGTGGCGAAGCTGCTCGTGGTCGGCGACGAGCCGCTCACCGCCGAGCAGGTCCGGCAGAACGCGCTGGACGCGCTGGCGCAGGAGATCCGGCTCATGCTCGACGAGGGCGTCGTCGCCGAGGCGCAGGACATCGACCTGTGCATGATCCTCGGCGCCGGCTGGCCGTTCCACCTGGGCGGCGTCACGCCGTACCTGGACCGGACCGGCACCTCCGAGCGGGTGACCGGCAAGCGGTTCCTGCCGCGCGGCGTGGCAAGCCTGCGCTGAGGCGACCGCAACGCATCGATCGCGGTGGTCGGGCTGTCCGTTCCGGACGGTCCGGCCACCGCGATCGGCGTCTGCGGCCCAGGTCACGGGTAGGTCGCGGTTTTCCGTCGTCGTCCCTTGTCGGGACAGCGGGTTGTCGGTGGTGCTGGCTACGATCACGCGTCCAGTTTTCTCACAGGAGCTGCCTACATGTCCCAGCCGCCGTCCAGTCCCTACTCCGGCAACTACCCCTCCCCCCAGCAACAGCCCGGTGGCTTCCAGCCGCCGCAGCAGCCGCAGTACGGCGGTGACTACCCGCAGACTCCGCAGCAGCCGCAGTACGGTGGCCAGCTCGGTGCGCCGGTCCCGCCGAAGAAGAAGTCCGGCGTCGGCAAGGTCCTGCTGATCGTCCTCGCCGTGGTCCTGGTGCTGTGCGTCGGCGGCGGTGTCGCCGCCTACTTCGCCACGAAGGACACCGTCGACGAGGTGGTCACCGCCACCAAGACCCGGGTGGTCGAGCCGCAGACGCTCGGCGGCCGGGCCAAGGTCACCGACCCGCAGCTGCAGTCCGCCGCGGCGCAGATGAAGTCCGAGCTCAGCAAGGACGTGCCGGACGCGACCAGCACCGTCGGTGCGTTCTACGGCGACCCGGCCAAGAAGGACCTGGTCATGATCGTGGCCGTGTCCGGCGTCATGGCGGACCCGAAGAAGGAGCTGGCCGACGCCACCGCGGCGGTCACCCCGGACCTGGCCACCAAGGACTTCAAGACTGTCGACGCGGGCCCGCTGGGCGGCGACGCCAAGTGCTCCGACGGCAAGGCGTCGGACGTACCGGTGGCCGTCTGCATCTGGGCCGACCGGGGCAGCCTCGGCATGGTGGTGGTCTACTTCAAGTCCGCGGCCGAGCTCCAGTCGGAGTTCGTGGCGATGCGCGGCGAGATCGAGAAGCAGGACTGACACCGGTTCACGCACCGGGCCCCCGCCGTCACGGCGGGGGCCCGGTGTCGTTTCCGGATCAGGCGGACGCAGCCCGTTCCGCGGCGCTACGGCACACGCAGAACTCGTTGCCCTCCGGGTCGGCCAGCACCACCCAACCGGTGCCGTCCGGTCGGCGCCGGTCGGCCACCACTGTGGCGCCGAGGTCGCGCAGCCGCGCCACCTCCTCGTCCCGGGTGCCCTCGGCCGGGTGCAGGTCGAGGTGGAACGCGCCCTTGCCGTGCCGCTCGCCCACCTGGACGAACAGCAGGTCGGGGCCGTGCCCGCCGGGTGCGGCGAGGACCGCCTCCGGGTCGCCCGGGTGGTCGTCGTCGGCGAGCCGGCGGTCCAGCACGCGGGCCCACCAGCCGGCCAGGGCGTACGGGTCGTCGGTCTCGACTGTCACGCAGTGGATCTGTGCACTCATTGTGCTTCCTCCTGTGGGGAGCGCGCCCCGGCGGAGTGGGAACGTCAGCGGGGAACGCGGGGCGCGGGACGGTTCACGACGGACATCGACCACACCCCCTTCCACCTCTCGGGCTGACCGGTCGATCATGCCATCGCCGGCCGGCCGGAACAAGCCGCCGGCCCGGCCCCGCGGGTGCGGGACCGGGCCGGCGGGCACTGCCGCGTCACGGGCCGACGAACACCGCCTTCGCCCGCCAGTCGACACCGTCGACCGCCGGGCCGCTGCGCACCGTGAACGTCGTCGACGGAGCGGCGCCCGTCCAGTCGGCGGCGGACAGGTCACCGGTGCTCCGGTTCACCTTGTAGAGCGTGGTGCCGGCCGCGAACAGCGCGCCCGCGTCGGCGAACCCGCTCGCCCCGGCCACCGTGAACCGGTCGGCGCCGACCACACCGCTGTCGGGCGTGAACCAGCGCCAGAACAGGCCGTTCTGCCCGCTCAGCGAGTAGTAGAGGCGCCCGTCCCGGTAGAACATGCCGGTCACGTTGGGGATCTCGGCGTAGAAGCCGGTGGTCGCGCCGACGTACGTCTGCCCCGCCGGGCCGGAGTTGGTCACCACGGTGTCCCAGTACGGGTCGTGGTACGGGTCCACCAGCTCGGGAGTGCCGAACGTGGTGCCGTCGAACGTACGCCGCCACAGCGCGCCCTCGGCGCCGTAGAACAGCGTCCCGCCGACCCAGAACGCGTTACGCGTGGCGGACCACACCGTCTCGTCCGGGTTCGCCACCGGGCTGGGCGTACCGACGCCGGTCAGCCCGTCGTACGAGCGGACCTGCACCTCCTCGCCGGTACCGGTCGGCGGCGGCCCGGTCTTGACGATCTCGACGGCGTCGACGAGCGGGTTCTCCTTGACGTGGCGGAACTCGATGTCGACGGTGCCGTCGCTGGTCACCGTGAACTCCCGCATGGTGCCCACGTTGTGCCCGACGCCGGCGGACAGGTCCAGGTCGTCGAGGACGACAGTGCCGTCCAGCGCGACGTCGAAGACGCGGGTGTTCGGGGCGGAGGTGCCGTCGTACCGGTTGGCCAGGTAGAGCCGCACGTGCACCTCGGTGCCGGTGGGCACGGGGAACTGCCAGAGCATCTCCGCGCCACCGGCCGGGTCGTACCGCTCGTCGCTGTAGAGCGCGGCCGGGGTGCCGGCCGGCACCGTCGCGTCCAGGCTGCCGACCGTGTTGAAGCTGGAGGTCGAGCTGCCGGTGTTGTGGTACGGGCTGGGGCTGGAGCTGGTGTCGGCCGCCCAGTCCGGTCCGCCGTCGGTGGCGGCGACCAGCGGGCCGCCGGCGTTCACCCGGTACAGCACGTTCGTCGGCTTCGGCAGGCCGGCCTGGTAGACGTTGCCGGGCAGCGTGGCGGTGCTGGTCGGGTGCGGGGCCTTGCCGCCGGCGAGCGGGAAGAACGCGATCCGCTCGCGGCGGTACTGGAAGTTGCCGATCCAGAGCGTGTCGCCGCCGACCCAGAGGCCGGACTCGGTGACGAGCATCTCCGAGGCGCCGATGCCGCGCGGGTGCCGGCCCGGGTTCCAGGACAGCGGCAGGCCGTTGACCGGGTCGAGGGCGGCGATGCTGGCCCGGCCGACCGCACCGGCCCGGGCGTTGTCGGCGCCGGTGCTGTTGTTGAGCCAGCGGAGGTGACCGCCGACGTAGACCGCCTGCTCGCTGATGCCGACGGACAGGAACGTGTCGCCGCCGCTGTAGTCGACCCAGGTCGGCTGGAGGTTGTCGCCGGTTGCGGCGGCCTCCCAGCGGGCCGCGGTGTCGCAGAGCGTCCCGCCGTACGGGGCACCGGTGGTGACCACCACGAAGTAGCTGTTGTCCGGGGAGAACGCGACGTCGCGGACGTACGAGTCGAACGACTGCCACTTGCAGCGCGGCGTGTAGCGGGCCGTGTTCCAGTCCGCGACGGTGGCGGCGGTGACACCCAGGTCGATCTTGACGATCTGGTCGTGCAGGACCGCGTCGGCCTTCTTGAAGTTGCCGATGACGACGAGCTGCGTGCCGTCCGGGGAGACGGCGAGCTTCTCCGCGCCCACGCCGGCCTTGGCGCCGCTGACGCCGTCCCAGTTGTGGTTCTCGGTCAGCGTGGTGGTGAGGTAGCTGTCGACCGCGCCGGTGGTGGCGTTGAGCGAGGCGAGCCCGCCGCGCGGGTTGGGGTTGCCGGCCGTGGTGAAGATGCCGCCGACCAGCAGCCGGTCACCGACCAGCGCGATGTCCTTGATCAGCCCGTTGAACGCCGGCGGCGCGAAGCTGGTGACGACCGCCCCGGTGGCGACGTCGAGCAGGGCCACCTTGCGCCGGGTCACGCCGTTGACGGTGTTGAACTTGCCGGCCACGAAGACCGTGCCCGCCGTGGGACCGGCGACGACCGCCGTCACCTCGTTGTCGAGCGTGGGCGCGAACGCGGTGTCCACCTGCCCGGTGGCCTTGTCGAAGGCGAGCAGGTAGTCCCGGGGGATGTCGACGTCGGAGTTGCGGTTCTGCACCCGGGTGAAGGAGCCGCCCGCGATGATCTTCGTACCGGCGTCGTGGATCGCGTCGACCGAGCCGTCCTGGACGTCGGGCGAGGCGGCCGAGGGGACGGTGTGGACCACTTTGTCGTGGCCGGGCGCGGCGGCGGCCGCCGGCGTGGCCGGGGAGAGGCCGGCGACGGTGAGGGCGCCGGCGGTGAGGACCGCGAGGATGCGGCGGCGGCGCGGGGCCGAGTGGTGGGTCACGGGCAGCTCCGGTGGGTGAGCAGGGTGAGGCGTCGCTGCGCTTACTCTCCGTTGATCCCCGGCTCCGCGTCCAGCGCGGGCGGCGCATTCTGCCCGACCACCGTGCGCCGGGGGCCGACCACCGTCGGGTCCGGCCAGGACAGCCGAGGCCGCCCGCACGAAAAGATGAGGCCGTCTCACCGGCCGGGCGGGCCGGCTCGGCGGTCAGGTGGCCGCCGCCGGGTCGGCCGACGGAAGCGTGACCGTCACCTCCAGGCCGCCGCCGGGCTGGGCGACCGCCTTCACCGTGCCGCCGTGCGCGTCGCTGACGGCCCGCACGATCGACAGGCCGAGACCGGAGCCGCGCGCGCCGGTGCGTTCCTGGCCGCCGCGCCGGAACGGTTCGAACAGCCCGGGTACGTCGGCCGGGGCGACCTCGAAGCCGGTGTTCCCCACCACCAGCCAGGACCGCTCGCCGTCGGTGCCGGTGCGTACCCAGATCCGGCCGTGCAGGTGGTTGTAGCGGACCGCGTTCTCCACCAGGTTGCCGGCGAGCCGGTCCAGCAGGCCCGGGTCGCCGACCACCGGCGCCGGGCGCAGCGAGGTGTGCACCTTCAGGCCGATGCGCTCGACCTCCCGGGAGACCGCGGAGAGGGCGTTGGCGGTGCCGATGGCGAGGTCCGACTCGGCGCGCCGGCCCAGCCGCCGGCCGGTCTGTGCCTCGCTGCGCGCCAGGACCAGCAGCGCGTCGACCAGGCCGTTGGCGCGCTCCGAGGCGTCGCGCACCACGCCGGCCATGCGGCGGTACTCGGCGAGGTCGGCGTCGTCGTCGCTGAGCGTCACGTCGATTTCGGTACGCATCACCGCCAGCGGCGTCCGCAGCTCGTGCGAGGCGTTCGCGACGAACCGTTTCTGCGCCTCGAAGGCGCCGCTGATCCGGTCGAGCATCGCGTCGAACGTCTCGGCCAGCTCGGCCACCTCGTCGTCGGCGCCGGACCAGCCGATCCGCTCGTCGAGCGTGGCCTCGCCGAGCCGGCGGGCGGTGGCGGTGACCTGGTGCAGCGGGCGCAGCGCCCGCCCGGCCACCAGGTACGCCCCGGCCACCCCGACCACGCTGATCGCCGCCAGCGCGAGCAGCCCCTTGACCAGCAGTTCCTGCGACGCCGCGTCGACGAGCTGCCGCTGCCACTCCCCGGCGTCGAGGGTGCGCCCGTCGCTGAGCACCACTGTGGTGCCGGGTAGCAGCTCGTCGGTGGGGCGCAGCGCGTCGCGGACCAGCAGCCAGGCCAGCAGCACCAGGATCGCCCCGGCGCCGACCAGCAGCACGCCGTTGAGCAGGGTCAGCCGCAGCCGCAGCGTCGGCCGTACCCGGCGCGTGGCCGGCGCGCTCACTGCCGTACCCCACCGATGCGGTACCCCGCGCCCACGACCGTGTCGATGAGCGGCGGATCGCCGAGCTTCTTGCGCAGTGTCATCACGGTGACCCGGACGATAGTGGTGAACGGGTCGGTGTTGGCGTCCCACACCCGTTCCAGCAGTTCCTCGCTGGACACCACCGCGCCGCGCGCCTTGAGCAGTTCGGCGAGCACGCCGAACTCCTTGTTGGTGAGGTCGAGCGGCACGTCGCCCCGGCTCACCACCCGGCGGGCCGGGTCGAGCACCAGATCGGCCACCTCCAGCACCGGCGGCGCGGCCGGGGTGGCGCGGCGGCCGAGCGCCTGCACCCGGGCCACCAGCTCGTCGAACGCGAAGGGCTTGGCCAGGTAGTCGTCGGCGCCGAGCTGCAGCCCCTCCACCCGGTCGGCGACGGTGCCGCTGGCGGTCAGCATCAGCACCCGGGTCAGCGCGCCGGAGGTGGCCAGGTCGGCGCAGATCCGGTCGCCGTGCACGCCGGGCAGGTCACGGTCCAGGATCACCACGTCGTAGCGGGTGACGAACGCCGCCTCGTGCCCGGCGTCGCCGTCGTAGGCGACGTCCACAGCCATGCCGCGCTTGCGCAGCCCGCGCGCGATCGCGTCGGCGAGGTTGCGCTCGTCCTCGACCACCAGTACCCGCATCCCGGCCTCCCACCTCGTGACCCCTGACAACCTAGTGCGGCAGGCAAAACCGGCAGCCGCAGGAGCCGACGGCCACCGGCACGCGGATCACGATTGTCACTCGCCGTAACACCGAGGACGATTCGGCGTGGTATCACGCACCGTGATGTAGGCCCACAGGGCACATCGAACGCCCCGTCGATTCGAATCGCCTTGACCAGGGGAAACAGCCGACCGCTCCGCAGCGCCGGAGATACCGCTGCGCGGTGACTCTGCCGGGGTCGGGCTGCAACCACGGTCCGTGACCGCGGGGCGGGTCGGTGGGTTACGGCCCACGGCGCGTGCGGCCGTTGCAGAAAACCTTCGGGTACGCGATGCTCGGCGGCGATGATCGACACGCACTCCAGCCGGCTGCCACGTCCGTGCCGGGCGGGTTCCCGATGACCGGCCGCGACATCGCGTACCGCCGGTTCCGCTTCCCGGCGGACCGCGACCTGGGTCGTGTGGACGGGCTGCGCGACGGGCCGGACGGGCTCACGCCCGACGGCGCGGCCGGCCCGGTCGCGCACACCGACCCGCACTCCGGGACCACAGCCGAGTACGCGGCCGGCACCTGGACCTCCCCAGTGACGTCCGCCGGCTTCGGCGTCACCGAGCTGGTGCCCTCGTGGACCGCCGACACCCCGCCCGGCTGCTGGCTGCGGGTCGAGCTGCGCGGCTGGGCCGGCGGCACTGCCACCACCGGCTGGTACGACCTGGGCCACTGGGGGGCCGACGACAGCGCCGTGCACCGCGCCTCGGTACCCGGGCAGGAGGACGACCGGGCGCGGGTCGCCGCGGACACGCTGCGGGTGACCGGCGCGACGGTGACCGGCTGGCAGGTCCGGGTGACCCTGCTGCGCCGCCTCGACGCGCCCGACGGCCCGGTGCTGCGCACGGTGGGCGTGGTCGCCTCGGCCGACCCGCCCACCGGCACGGAGGCCACGGGCGCCGGGGATGCGCGCGCGTGGGGGCGGGTGCTGGACGTGCCGCGTTACGCGCAGCGGCTGCACGCCGCCGGGGAGACCCGCTGGGGTGGCGGCGGCGACTCCTGGTGCAGCCCCACCTGCGTGTCGATGGTGCTCGACTTCTGGGACGCCGGCCCCGCCCCGGACCGGTACGCCTGGGTGGCGCCGCCCGGCCCCCGCCCGCAGGTGGTGCACGCCGCCCGGCACTGCTACGACCACGCCTACGGCGGGCCGGGCAACTGGCCGTTCAACACCGCGTACGCGGCGACGCACGGGGTGGACGCCTTCGTCACCCGGCTGCGCTCGCTGGCCGAGGCGGAACTGTTCGTGGCCGCCGGCATCCCGCTGATCGTCTCGGCCGCGTTCACCGCCGGTCAGGTACCCGGACTGGACTACGACACCCGGGGACACCTCATGGTGCTGGCCGGTTTCACCGCCGACGGCGACCCGGTACTGAACGACCCGTACGCGCCGGACGACGAGCGGGTCCGCCGCACCGTGCCGCGCGCGCCGTTCGAGCGCGCCTGGCAGGTGGGCAGCGGCGGGATCGCGTACGTGCTGCGGCCCGAGTCGACGCCGCTGCCGCCGGCCCCGGCGCAGGCCAACTGGTGATCAGCGCCCGGCCGGCCAGATCGCCATGCCACCGGTCGGGCGCAGGCACACCAGTTGCGTACCCGTGTCCGCGCACTCGGACCAGGCGCCGGGCAGGATCCCCCGGATCCGCACCTGCCCGGCCGCCACGTCGAGCGCGCCGACCAGCGTGCGGTCCTCGGTGAGCGTGCGCAGCCCGAGCAGCGGCCCGGACGGGAGGTCGTTGCCGGAGACGCGCCAGCGGCCCAGCCGGGCCAGCACGCGGCCGGTCGGCGGGTCCAGCGCCGACAGTTCCAGTTCCTCCCCGACGCCGCGTTCGGCCGCGATGAGCCGGTCGCCGACCGGTCCCATCCCCAGCCAGCGCTCGTCCGTCCAGGCCGGACGGCCGGTGGCCGGGTCGAGGGCCTGCGCGCCGCCCACCTGGTCGCGCAGGCACACCATCCCGGCGCAGTCGGCGAACCAGAGCCCGGCGCGGGAGCCGACCGGCAGGCTCCACCGCTCGTCGAGCCGGTCCAGGCCGTACCCGGTGACAGTGCCCCGGGCGTCCTCGACCAGCAGGAGGTCGGCCACGACCTGCGCGTACCGGTAGGCGGCGCGATCGGCCGCGGGCGCCACCCGGCCGGTGTGCGCGACCGCGCCGGAGTCCGCGTCGTACACGGTCACCCGGCCCTGCGGGGTGACCAGCACGAGTTGCGTCACCCCGTGGTCGTCGCGGCGGTACCCCACCTCCTGGCCGGGTACGGGCAGCGTCCACCGCACCTCGCCGGAGGCCGGGTCCACGGCCCGCACTGTGCCCGCACCGGGCGGGCGGGGGTTCTCCAGCAGCAGCCCGCCTGACGCGGTCCGGACCGGGTAGCCGGGTTGCCGCCAGCGCAGCGTGCCGGTGGCCGGGTCGAGCATCGCCGACACGGAGTCGCCGTCCCCGGCCGGGCTGCTCGTCACCAGCAGTCCCCCGGCCACTGCGGTGAGGCCGAGCACGTGGTCGCCGTCGGTCAGCGCGAACCGCCACGCCGGGTCCCCACCGGGCAGCCGGTACGCGGCGACCACCCGCCCACCCCGGCCGATCGCGCCCGGGCCGTCGGCCACCACCACGCGGTCCGGCAGGACCACGAACGCCGCGCCCTGCGGGGCGGGCACCCGGATCGGCTCGGGCCGTCGCGGCGGCCCGGCGGCAGCGGTGACCACGAGCAGCACCAGGCAGCCGAGCAGCGCCACCCGCGCGGTGGGGCCCGGCGGCCGGCGGGGCGGTGCGGCGACCGGCTCGTCGGCGGACTCGCCGTGCCGCATCTCCCCCAGCTCGATCACCGGGCTCACGTCAGCCGCCGCACCATGTAGTCGCCACCGGGCCGGCGGCAGACCAGAAGCGTCACGCCGGTGGTGCAGTCGGTGCCGGTGAGCGCGCCCCGGATCGAGGGCGCATCGCCGGACAGTCCCACCTCGGCCAGGGGCCGTCTGCCGCCGCCCAGCGGCCGTGTCGCCAGCAGCGGCCCGCCCGACTCGTGCTGCGGGACCGGTCTCCAGCCGCCCAGGTCGGCGATCAGCCGCCCGTCGTCCTGGTCGAGCACCGCCAGGCCGTCGTCGCTGGCGGTGTCGGGGACGCCGACGAGCAGCCGCCCGCCACGCTCCGCCGCCACGCCCGCCCACCGGTCCACGTTCCAGCGCACGGCGCCGGTCGCCGGGTCGAGCGCGGTCATCCCGCCGGCCGGCCCGACGGCGCAGAGCAGGGCGCCGCAACCCTCGACGTGGCCGACGAGCTTCCGCGCGACGGTCCAGCGCGACCGGAGCGTGCCCAGGTCGTACGCCTCGATGGCCCCGTCGCCGTCGCGGAACTCCAGCAGCAGCCCGCGGGCGATCTGCAACCGGCGCGGGCCGGGCCGTCGTACCGGGTACAGGTCGCGGGCCACGAGCCGCGCGCCGGTGCGCACGTCCACGACCACCGTCTCCCCGGTCGCCGGGGACAACACCATGCGTACCGGCCCGGCCGGCTCGGCGTCGAACCCCAGCGCGCCCGTCATGGGCGCCGTCCACACCGTACGGCCGTCGGCCGGGTCCAGCCCTCCGATCGACGTCGTGGTGTCGGATGCGGCCGACTGGATCAGCAGCACCCGGCCCACCGCGAACGCGATCCCGGGCCGGCGCCAGACGTCCGCGCCGGTGGCCGCGTCGTACGTGATTGTCTGCCAGTCCGTGTCGTCGACGCCCCGGCCGGCCACGATCACCCGGTCGTCCTGCTCCCACACCGACACGGCGGTGCCCACGCCGGGTAGCGGGCTGCGCCACCGCTCCCGGTCGCCCCGGTACGCGAGGAGTTCCCGCCCGCCGCCGGCGCCTGCGCGGTCCGGCCGTACCACGTACACCACGTCGCCGGAGACGAACACGGCCGATCCCAGCCCGCCGGGCAGCGTCCACTCGGCCGGACCTCGCGGCGGCGTCGCGGCGGTGAGCGTGAGCAACGCCACCAACAGCACCACGAGAAGGCGGAACGGCCGTCCGACGGCACGCGGGGGGCGGGGCACCGGGCCGGGCGGTGCGTCGTCGCGCAGCTCCCCCAGATCGATGACGGTCACGACCATCCTCTCCCGCGCGCCGAGCCGCCGCCCGACCGTGACCGGCCGTGTGACGAACCGCCTGTACGATGGCGCGTCGTGGCCGTGCCCGTGGTGGACCCCTCGTTGAACCCCTCGCCCGTCGAGGCGGACGCCGTCGTGGCCGACCCGCCACGCCGAGCACGTCGCCGGCCGGCCCGCGCCGACGTGCTGGCCATCGGAGCCTATGTGTTGCTCGGCGTTCTCGTCTGCCTCAACTACTGGGGCGACGTCGAGAACCGGGTCTCCTCGCACCTGCCCACCGACCACAGCTGGTTCGAGTGGCTGTTCGCGCACGGCGCGTACTCGGTGCAGCACCTGGAGAACCCGCTTTTCACCACCCGGCAGAACGCGCCGGACGGGGTGAACATGATGGCGAACACCTCGCTGCTCGGGGTGACGCTGCCGCTGGCGCCGCTGACGCTGCTGCTCGGCCCGCAGGTGATGTACGCGCTCTACCTGGGCGCCGCGCTGTCCGCGACCGCGGCAACGTCGTACTGGGTGCTGTCCCGGCACCTGGTCCGGTCCCGGGCCGGGGCGTTCGTCGGCGGCGCGTTCCTCGGTTTCGCGCCGGGCATCGTGCACCACGCCAACGGCCAGCCCAACTTCGTGTCGAACTTCCTGCTGCCGCTGATCGTGGCCCGGGTGCTGCGGCTGGGCGAGCCGGGCCGCTGGCGGCGCAACGGGCCGGCGCTCGGGTTGCTGGTCGCGTACCAGATCTTCATCAACGAGGAGATGCTGCTGCTGACCGCGCTGGCCTGCCTGGTCGTCGTGGTGGCGTACGCGGTGCAGCGGCCCCGCGCGGCCCGCGAGCGGGCCGGGTCGTTCGTGGCCGCGCTCGGTCTCGGCGGCGGCCTGGCGCTGCTGCTGACCGCGTACCCGATCTGGTTCCAGTTCAACGGCCCGCAGTCCTACCGCGGGTTGCAGGGCGGCGTCTTCCACAACTGGGGCGAGGACCTGGTCGCCTTCGTCACGTTCGCCCGGGACACGATCGCCGGTGACGAGGCGGTGGAGAAGACCATCGGGCTGACCGAGCAGAACACCTGGTTCGGCTGGCCGCTGGTGCTGGTGGCGCTGGCCGCGCTGGTGCTGCTGGTCCGCCGGTCGGTGCCGGCGCGGATCCTGGCCGTGCTGGTGGTGCTGTTCACGATCGCCTCGATCGGCCCGGTCGTCCGGTTCAACGGCGCGGAGACCGACATCGACGGCCCGTGGGCGTACGTGCCGGACGACCTGCCGCTGGTCGAGATGATGATGCCGACGCGGTTGAGCCTGGTCGTGGTGGCCGCCGTCGGTGTCCTGCTCGCCCTGGCGTGGGACGCGCTGGCCGGTGCCGGCCGCCCGCCGGTGCCCGCCCCCCGCTCCGGCGCCGACGACGGCGGAGACGACGACGGTGACGGCGGGACGGCCGCGCGCGAAACGCGCCGCCGGGTGCTGCGCCTGGCCGGGCTCGTGGCCATCGCCGCCGCCGTGCTGCCGCTGATCCCGCGTCCGCTGCCGGCCGAGCGGATCGACCCGCCGCCGCACTTCATCACCGCGGGCGGCTGGCGGCCGTACGTGCCGGAGGGCCGTACGCTCGTGCCGGTGCCGATCCCGAGCAACGTCCACGGGCTGCACACGCTGCGCTGGAGCGCGCTGACCGGGCACGAGTTCCCGATCCCGGGTGGCTACTTCATCGGCCCGAACGAGCGCGGCGAGGGCGTGTTCGGCGCTCCGAACCGGCCCACCAGCACGCTCATCTACTCCACGATGGACGCGAACGAGGTTCCGGAGATCACCGAGGAGAACCGCCGCCAAGCCGTGGACGACCTGCGCTTCTGGCGGGCCTCGGTGGTGGTGCTCGGGGCCGGCCCGCGTGAGGCGGTGCTGCGCGACCTGATGGCCGAGCTGCTCGGCCCGCCGCAGCGGGTCGACGACGTGTGGATCTGGGACGTCCGCGACCGGGTGTGACTCCGCGCCGGTCAGCCGACGAGCGGGCGGACGTCCCACAGGTGTCCGCCGGGCACGTCCCGGCCGGGGCCGACCAACAGGTCCACTGTGGCGCGTACCGGGTCGCCGGGTGACGAGTCGCCCTGCACGAGTGCCGCCGCGCGCCAGTGCCGCAGGTCGTCGACCGCCTGCCGGCGTTCCGTCTCGCCGACCGGCGGCACCCGGCCGGTCTCGGCGGCCCGGCGCAGCAGCAGCGACGTGGGCCGGTCCGGCGCGCCCCAGCGGGCCGCCGGGTCGCCGGCCGAGCGCGGGCCGATGAAGTAGCCGCCCGGCGCGTCGAACGCCAGCCCGGTGCGCGCCGACCAGAACATGGCGGGGCTGACCGCCGCCCCGGTCACCGGCGGCACCGGCACCAGCGTCCGGCCCGCCGGCACGTACTCCCGCCAGCCGCCGCCGGACACCACGGCCGGGACCGGCGCGACCGGCACCGTGCGGATCGGCGTCGGCGCCAGCGGCAGCAGCGCCGCGGCGACCGCGCCGGCCCACGGCGCCCAGGTGCGGACGCCGCCGTGCCGGACCCGGTCCAGCGCGAGCGCCAGCAGCACCCCGAGCACCGGTACGCAGACCAGCGCGAACCGCGCCGGCACCACCAGGTCCAGCAGCGGCACCCCGGCGAGCAGACGGTACGGGCCGGGCAGCCCGGTGTCGTGCCGGTTCACCACCATCGGGGAACCGAGCGACAGCAGCGCGAACAGCAGGCCGCACGCGGCGAGCGCGCGCACCAGCGGCCGCCGCCACAGCCGCACCACCACGAGGACGGCCAGCAGCGGCAGGAACGGGCCGAAGAACGAGTTCTGCTCGGTCGGGTTCGGCGACAGCAGCCCGGCCCGGCGGGCGTCCCCGACGACGCTCTGCCGGGCGGTGGTGACGAACGAGACCACGTCCAGCCGGTAGCCCTCGGTGTGGAACGGCATCCCCCGGTAGTGGCCCGGCCCGGCGAACTGGAACCACAGGGGGTACGCCAGCAGCACGCCCGCCACCAGCGCGCCGACGCCCAGCCGGCGGGCCACCACCGGTGCCAGGCGGCGGGCGGCGGCCCGGTCGGCGAGCGCGTACGCCCCGGCGAACACCCCGGCTGCGAGCGCCAGGAAGACCAGCACCTCCTCGCCGAGGAACACCTGGTACGCGACGGCGAGCCCGAGCAGCACGCCGTCGCGCCGGACCCGATCGCCGGCCGGGCGGAACACCAGCGCGAGGATCACCGGCACCAGGAACTGCGCGGCCATGTGCAGGTGCGCCCCGGCCTGCGCCACCATGCCCGGGGCGAAGCCGCAGAACAGGCCGCCCACCGCGGCGGCGGCCCGGGAGCGGACCAGCCGGCGGGCGAGCAGCGCGTACCAGGCGGTGGCGGTGCCGGCGAGGCTGAGCGTCACGGCGACGAGGAAGGCCGCCTGGGAGCCGAAGACGACGGTGACCGGGGTGAGCGGCACGCCCAGTCCGAGCACCGACGTGTTCGCCATCAGGTTCACCCCGTCCGGGGCGTTCAGCGCGCCGCTGTACAGCGGGTTCTCGCCGCCGGTGACCGCGCGGGCGGCCCGGGCCAGCATCCACTCGAACAGCATCTGGTCGCCGGCCTGGTGGAACAGCCGTTCCGGCCGGCGCCACTGGCCGGTGGTGAGCAGGACGGCGAGACCGAGGTAGCCGGCCACCACCAGCACGTCGACCGGGCGGGGCCGGCGGCGGCGGGGCGCGGGGGCGGGGACCGCCGGTTCGGTCAGGCGGACCGGCTGGTCAGTTTCCGCACGTCCCACAGCCACACGTCCAGCTCCTGCCGTCCGGGGCCGACCAGCTGCTCCACGGTGCGGCGCAGCGGCTCGGCGTTCTGCTCGTCGCGCGGCAGCACCACCACCGCCGCGTTCCAGTGCCGCAGCTCGTCCAGGTAGCGGCGCCGCTGGCGGTCGTCCAGCTTCGGCGTGCGGCCGGTGGACGATACCTCCCGCAGCATCTCGCCGATGCCGCTGGGGCGGCCGCCGAAGCGCCCGGGGTCGCCGGTGACGCCGTTGCGCGGCGCGAGGAAGTAGCCGCCGGGGATCTTGAAGTCGAGGTTGGTGCTGGCCGCCCAGCGCATCGGGTCGGTGTTGCCCATCGCGGGCACCGGCACGGAGACGAGCGTCTGATCCGGACCGACGTACTTGCGCCACCTGTCGGCGGTGATGAACTCCGGCACCGGCTCCCGCGTGGTGACCTGCAACGGCATCGGCGCGATCGGCAGCAGCGCGAGGACCAGGCCCGCGGCGGTGAGCTTGCGGGCGGTCCGCCGGTCCACGCCGCGCAGCGCCCAGGCGCGCCGGACCGCGTACGCGAGCAGGATCGCCACCGTCACGCCGGTGATCAGGCCGAATCGGGTCGGCACCACGGCGTCGAGCAGCGGCAGCCGTACCAGCAGCTCCCACGGGCCGGTGGCGATCTCCCGGTCCCACCAGGAGATCCGCTCGCCGAGGGAGAGCACGGCGAAGAACAGCCCGGTGGCGGCGAGCGCGCGGACGATCACGTCCCGCCGCAGCCACACCACGATGCCCACGACGAGCAGCGACAGGCTCCAGCCGAAGAACGCGTTCTCCTCCGAGTAGTTCGGCGCGAGGTTGACGTTGGCGCGCTCGTTGCCGCCGAACGTGGGCGAGCCGGGGGCGAAGAACGCGGCGATGTCGTTGCCGTAGTCGCGCACCGCGTCGCTGAGCCCGTGGTACGCCATCGGGCCGGCGAACTGCACCCACAGCGGGTACGCCAGCAGCGCCCCGGCCAGCGCCGCGCAGACCGCCAGCCCGGCGCCGAGCGGTCGCCACGCGGTGCTCCACCGCTCCCGCTGCTGCACCACCACGGCGATCAGGAACACGCCCAGCGCGAGCGCGGTGAAGAGCAGGATCTCCTCGTTGATGAACGCCTGCGCGGTGACCAGCAGCGCCAGCAGCACGCCGTCGCGGACCGGCCGGGCTGACCGGGTCAGCACCAGCACCCGCCACACGATGAACGGCAGCAGGAACTGGCTGATGATGTTCGGGTGCCAGTTGGCGTGCGACAGCATGGCCGGTGAGAAGCCGCAGAACCAGGCCGCCACGGCGGCGGCCGGGCGGTGCCGGATCAGGTGCCGGGACAGCACCCGGTACCAGGCGGCGGCGGTGCCGGCCAGGCCGAGCGTGACCAGCGTGACGAAGGAGACCGCCGGTCCGAACAGGAGGGTCACCGGCACCATCGGGATGCCGAGCGCCAGGATGGCGGTGTTCGCCATCAGGTTCACGCCGTCGGGGTAGTTGAACTGCTCGGTGAAGAACGGGAACTCGCCGTGCAGCACCACCCGTACCGAGTGGGCCAGGAAGAACTGCACCTGCGCCGGGTCGCTGCTGTAGAGCGCGGCGACCCGCCCGGCCGGGTCGACCCAGATGCCGCTGGTGACCCAGATCGCGGCGAGCAGGAATCCGCCGTACACGGTGAGGTCGATCCGGCGGCGCGTCCACCGCCACCGGCGCGCGCGCCGTGCGCCCGGCGCCTCCGGCTCGGCCGGCGCTTCGGGCGGGGTGGTGGTCGCCGGCTCCGGCTCGGCGGTGATGGTGACCGATGGTGGGTCCAGGGTGACGGCGCGGTGGCCCGTCGGTGCGGCGGCGTCCGGCGTCGAGGCGCCGCGGGTCTCGGCAGGCGTCACAGTCGGCGGAGTCTACCGGAGCCGGATATTGGTACCCGAATCGCCCGTCACGTTCCGCAGTGGCCGATCGGCCGAAAGGGTGAGCCGGGCGCGGCCGGGTGACCGGCCGTCTCGTACCATGTGGGCTTCCGACCGACGACCGGCGAGGGGATCAGGGTGCTTTCAGCCCGCCGAGGCGCTACGACGGGCATCGCACTGGCAGCTCTGCTGCTGGTCACGGCCGGTTGCGGACCGGTCGCCGAGCGGCGGCCGGCGGACCTGCGGGTCGGCTACGACAGTCTGGACGGCACCCTCGCGGTGTGGCCGCCGCGCGGCAGCCTGGCCCGCGACGCCGCGGCCACCGCCGCGATCACCACAGCGGTACGCGACTGGCGCTCCCCGGTGGACGACCGGGTGCACGTGCCCACGTCCGGCATCCTCTTCTCCGGTCAGGTCGCCGGGTCGGCGCTCGCGCTGGTCGCCGCCGACGTGCCCGGTGACGCCGCCTCGTGGCTGCTGCAACTCGACCGGGACGGGCAGCGCTGGCGGGTCGTCCACGCCACCGAGTACACCGACCCCGGCTACCTGGTCTACTCCGACGTGCTGCCGGTGCGGGAGCCGTCCGGCCGCCGCTACCTCACCTCGGCCCGCGTCGAACGCCTGACCGGCCCCGACGGCAAGGTGCTCGGCGGCACCGACGGCGTCAGCGACCCGGTCGCCGTACCGGCCTGCCGGGCCGTCGAACTGACCGCGACGCTGCGGGCCACGCCGTCGCTGCCGCGCGGCCGGGCCGCGGACCGCGTCCTCGACCTGGGTACGGCCACCGAAGCGCCCCGCTACCCCCTGGTACGCGACGAGACGGGTGCCGGGAAGCGCGCGCTGACCGGGCTGGACACCTGTGTGCTCGCCGGTGAGCGGGGCCCGTTCGGCAGTGTGCCGCGCCGCATCGGCGACCGGGAGGCGCCCCGCTCCGCGCCGGAGTCCTGGCCGATGGCGAAGATCGCGACGCGTTCGCTCGGTTCGGTGGCCCTCGGTGACGGGGAGCCGGGCGAGTTGGAGCAGCTCAGCTGGGAGACGCCGGGCGCGACCATGACGGCGGTGGTCTACCGGCCCGCCGACGGCGGCACCCCGGTGGTCTCCCCCGCCGACCGGTCCACCACGCTTCAGGCGTACCACCTGCCGATGCCGGGCCGGCCGCTGGCGGTGCTGTCCTGGCGTACCCGGGACGCCTCGTTCTCCGCCCCGCCCGGCACGACGCGTCTGGTGGACCGTCCCGGCCTGGTGGTGGTGGAGCACACCGACCAGAGGCAGACGTTCAGCCTGGCCGGCACCGAGAAGACCTGGTACCGCTCCCTCCCCACCCCCTGACCGGCCCCCGTGGTCGGCCCACCCCGTCGATCATGAAGTTGACCGCGACAAACCGGACACGAACCACCGCCAACCTCATGATCACCCCACCGGGTCAACGGGGGCTGAGTTGCATGCCCAGGTAGGGGGTCTCGGCTGGGCCGGGGCGGGAGGTGCCGTCGGGGCGCCAGCCGTGGCGGGTGTAGAACGCGCGAGCCCGGGTGTTGCGCTCCCACACCTCCAGCACGCCCAGCACCAGCCCCTCGTCCGCCAGGTGACGCACGAACTGCGCGTGCAGCGCACTGCCCACGCCTCGGCTCCAGCGCTGCGGGTCGACGTGGATCTGGTAGAGCTGCGCCGTCGTCCGCGGATCCAGGTCGGACGAGTGCGGCGGCCCCACGGCCAGCACACCGGCCAGGGCGCCGTCCACGATGGCGACTCGCACCCGCTTGTGCGCCGAGCTGATCGCCGCCGCCCAGCCCTCCCGCTGCTCCCGGGCCAGCTCCGGAGTGAGGATCTCCCCGACCGGCAGCCCACCGGCCCCGTAGTAGGCCACCCGCGCCCGGCTGTGCAGCCCGACGATCCCCGAGAGATCCCCCAACCCAGCCTCGCGAATCTCCACAACACCCTCCCTCGACCCCAGACACCCCGCGATCTTGCGGTTGCGGCCCTCCTTTATCGGGCGAAACCGACATCAGGAGGGCCGCAAGTGCAAGATCGACGAGTCAGGCGGGGCGGTGGCTCAGCTCTGGGCTCGGGCTCCGTTCGTGGCCGGGTCCACCGGGGCGGCGTCCAGGCCGGAGATCCAGCCGGTGACGTCGCGCGCCACGTCCTGCGCGGTCAGCCGCAGATCGGCCAGGATCTGCGCGCGGGTGCCGTGCGGGTGCCAGTCGGCCGGTACGCCCATGTCCTTGACCGGTACGCGGACGTCGGCGTCGCGCATCGCCTGGGCGAGCGCGGAACCGACGCCACCGATGCGTACGCCGTCCTCCACGGTGACCACGAGCCGGTGCGCGGACGCCAGCTCGACCAGTTCGGCCGGCACCGGGCGCACCCAGCGCGGGTCGACCACAGTCACGCCGTAGCCCTGCTCGGCGACCCGGGCGGCGACCTCGACGCCGAGGCCGGCGAACGAGCCGACCGCTACCAGCAGTACGTCGGTACGCGCCGACTCGGCCAGCACGTCGACCGGGCCGACCCGGCGTACCGCCGGCAGGTCGGCGGCGACGGTGCCGGTCGGGAAGCGCAGGATGGTCGGGCCGTCGTCCACGGCGACCGCCTCGCGCAGCTCCTCGCGCAGCGTGGCCGAGTCGCGGGGCGCGGCGATCCGCAGGCCGGGCACCACACCGAAGACCGACATGTCCCAGATGCCGTAGTGGCTGGGCCCATCCGGGCCGGTGATGCCGGCCCGGTCCAGCACGAACGTGACGGGCAGCTTGTGCATGGCCACGTCCAGCAGGACCTGGTCGAACGCGCGGTTGAGGAACGTGGCGTAGACCGCCACGACCGGGTGCAGCCCGCCCATCGCCAGGCCGGCGGCGGAGGTGGCGGCGTGCTGCTCGGCGATGCCCACGTCGTACACCCGCTCCGGGTACTTGCGGGCGAGCGTGGCGATGCCGGTGGGCTCGGCCATGGCGGCGGTGATGCCGACCACGTCGGGGCGCTCGTCGGCGATCGCGACCAGCTCGTCGGCGAAGACGTTCGTCCACTTCACCGACGGCACGGCGAGCAGCTTGCCGGTCTCGGCGTCGAACGCGCCGGGGCCGTGCAGGCAGTCGGCCTCGTCGTCCTCGGCGGGGCGGTAGCCGTAGCCCTTGCGGGTGACCGCGTGCACGATCACCGGGCCGCCGAAGTTCTTCGCGGCGCGCAGTGCCGCCTCGACCGCCGGCACGTCGTGGCCGTCGACCGGGCCGACGTACTTGATGCCGAGGTCCTCGAACATGGCCTGCGGGGCGACCGCGTCCTTGATGCCCTTCTTGACCGCATGCAGCACCTCGTACATCGGCTTGCCGACGAACGGCGTGTTGCCCAGCGCGTCCTTGACCGTGTCGAGCACCTTCTCGTAGCCGGGGTTGAGCCGCAGCGACGACAGGTGGTCGGCGAGGCCGCCGATGGTCGGCGAGTAGGACCGGCCGTTGTCGTTGACGACGATCACCAGCGGGTTGCCGGCGGTCGCGATGTTGTTCAACGCCTCCCAGCACATGCCGCCGGTGAGCGCGCCGTCGCCGACCACGGCGACCACCGAGCGCTTCTCGCCGCGCAGCGCGTACGCCTTCGCGAGGCCGTCGGCGTACGACAGGGCGGTCGAGGCGTGCGAGTTCTCGATCAGGTCGTGCTCGCTCTCCGCCTGGCTGGGGTAGCCGGAGAGGCCACCACGCTGGCGGAGCTTGTCGAAGCCCTCCTGCCGGCCGGTGAGGATCTTGTGCACGTACGCCTGGTGGCCGGTGTCGAAGAGGAGCCGGTCACGCGGGGAGTCGAAGACCCGGTGCATCGCCAGGGTCAGCTCGACCACACCGAGGTTGGGGCCGACGTGGCCGCCGGTGCGGGAGACCTTGGCGATCAGGAAGTCACGGATCTCGGCGGCGAGGATGTCCAGCTGCTCGGCGGTCATCCGCTTCACGTCCTGCGGGCCGCGGACGGTGCCCAGCAGCCGACCGTGGTTGGCCGTGCCCTCTTCAACACTCATGACCGGAGAGTCTATCGGCCGCGGAACAGTCCGCAGCCCGGCCGTGCATCGACCCAGGTCAGGCGTCGACCACCAGCCGCCGGGGCGCGGGTGGGCGGGGCGCTGTGACGGACGGGCCCGCCGGGGTCCAGGAGCCGAGCACGGCGGCCCGGGACGCCCCGGTCACCGAGGGCACCGCGCCCGGCAGCCCGTGCCAGGACAGCCAGCCCAGCAGCGCGAACGCGTACGCCTCCTTGGCCTGGGCCGGTACGCCCAGCTCGTCGGTGGTGCGCAGCCGCCAGCGTCCCGCACCCAGGGCGGCCAGCCGTGCCCGGAGTGTGGGATTGCGCACTCCCCCGCCGGCGGCCACCACCTCGGTGACCCGGTGCCGGTCGCAGGCGTCGGCCACCGTGCGGGCGGTCAGCTCGGTGAGCGTGGCCAGCACGTCGTCGGCGGCCACCGGCTCGCCCAGCCCGGTCAGCGCGGCGTCCAGGTAGCCACCGTGGAACAGCTCCTTACCGGTCGACTTGGGCGGCGGCGCGGCGTAGTACGGCTCGGCGAGCAGCCGGGCCAGCAGCGCCTCGTGCACCCGCCCGGCAGCGGCGCGGGCGCCGTCGGCGTCGCACGGCCGGTCCAGGAAACGCCGGGCGGCGGCGTCCAGCAGCGCGTTGGCCGGGCCCACGTCGTACCCGAGGACGGGGGCGCCGGGCGCGACCACCGTCAGGTTCGCGATCCCGCCGAGGTTCAACGCGGCGCGGGGTGCAGCACCAGCGGCCGGGTCGAGCAGCAGCGCGTCGAACGCCGGGACCAGCGGCGCGCCCTGGCCGCCTGCGGCGACGTCCGCCGAGCGCAGGTCGTGCAGCACCGGTACGCCCACCCGGGCGGCCACCCGGGCCGGCGCGCCGAGCTGGAGCGTGCCGCGCACCCGGCCGTCCTCGACCCAGTGGAAGACCGTCTGCCCGGGCGACACGACCGCGTCGGCGGTGCCCCCGGCCAGCTCGACGCCGGCCGCGGCCGCCTCGGCGAACACCTCGCCGAGCCGGTTGTCCAGCCGGCAGACCGCCTCGATCGTGGTGGCCGCCGGGGGCAGCAGCGCGGCGATCTCGGCCCGCAGGTCGTCCGGGTACGCCAGCTCGCGGTGCCCGAGCGGGCGCAGCCGCAGCGTGTCGCCGTCGGCGGTGAACTCGGCGGCCACCACGTCCACCCCGTCGTAGGAGGTGCCCGACATCAGCCCGACGATCTTCATCGGGTCAGGCTAGCCAGGCAGGAACAGGCCCACCAGCTCCACGTGCTGGGTCATCGGGAACAGGTCGAAGCCGCGCAGCGCGGCCAGCCGCCAGCCCTCCTGGGCGAACGTGCGCACGTCCCGGGCGAACGCGGCCGGGTCGCAGGCCACGTAGGCGACAGCGCGCGGCCCGGCGCCCGCCACCGCACGGACCACCGGCGCGCCCGCGCCGGAGCGCGGCGGGTCGAGCACCACGAGGTCGACCGGTCCGGTGATCCGGCGCCGGGACAGCGCCGCCTCCACCCGCGCGGCGACCACCTCGACGGCGCGCAGGTCGGCCAGGTTCTGCCGGGCCGCGGCCACCCCGTCCGGCGCCGACTCGACGAGCGTCACTCGGGCCCCGTCGACCCGTTCGGCGAGCGCGGCGGCGAACAGGCCGGCCCCGCCGTACAGGTCCCAGGCCGTCTCACCGGGCCGCGGGTCGAGCAGGTCGAGGACCGCGCCGGTCAGCGCGTCCGCCGCGGCCGGGTGCACCTGCCAGAACCCGGAGGCGGGCAGCGTGAAGGACCGCCCGGCCGCCGTCTCCCGGACCCGCTCCGGCCCGCTCACCGCCGTCGGAACCCCATCGGTGTACGCGACCACGGCGACGTCCCCGCCGGTGCTGGCGACCGTCTCCACCGCGTCGGCGTCGGGCCAGCGGGCACCGGTGGGCGGTAGCACCGGCAGGTCCTGGATCGCCGGGTGTGCGATCAGGCACCTGTCGATCGGCACCACCTCGTGCGAGCGGTGCTTGAGCAGCCCGGCCCGGCCGGCCGCGTCGACCGCGTAGCGGACCCGGGAGCGCCAGCCCAGCGGCCCGCCGGGCAGCGCCTCGACGTGGACGCCGAGCGCGTCGATCTGCTCCGCGGTGAGTCCCCCCAGCCGGGTGAGCTGCTCACGCACCACTGCGAGCTTCCAGTCGAGCTGGGCGGCCGGGGCGACGTGCTGGAGGTCGCAGCCGCCGCACCGGCCCGGCCGGGCGTACGGGCACGGCGGGGTGACCCGGTCCGGTGCGGCGTCCAGGATCTCCACCGCGTCGGCGCGGGCGAAGCCCCGGTGCAGCTCGGTCACCTCGGCGACCACCCGCTCGCCGGGCAGCGCGTGCCGGACGAAGACCACCTGCCCGCCGACGCGGGCCACGCAGTGCCCGCCCGGCGCGACCGCGTCGACTGTCAGCTCGACCCGCTCGGCCTCCTCCAGCCCGGGCCGCTGCGCCGTCGGCACAGGAACGGGACGCTCGTCGGCGCTCACGATCGCTCCTCCCGTTCGGCGGAGGGCGCGGACGGCGTGGACGCCACCGGCGGCGGCAGCGTGCTCTGCGGTGCCACCCGGGGGCCGCGCGCCGGTCCCCGGCTCAACGTGGCGTCCAGCCGGTCCAGGTTCTTGCTGGCGGTGGACGCGAGCTGCCACGGCACGCTGGTCACCATCACGCCCGGCTCGAACAGCAGCCGCCCCTTGAGCCGCAGCGCGCTCTGGTTGTGCAGAAGGTTCTCCCACCAGCGGCCCACCACGTACTCGGGGATGAAGACGGTGACCACGTCGCGCGGCGACTCCCGGCGCACCGACGCGACGAAGTTGAGGATCGGGCGGGTGATCTCCCGGTACGGGGAGTCGATCACGGTGAGCGGCACCGGCAGCTCGCGGCGCTCCCAGTCGGCCTGGAGATCGCGGGTGTCCTGCTCGTCCACGTTCACGGTGACGGCGGTGAGCGTGTCCGGCCGGGTGGCCCGGGCGTACGCGACGGCCCGCAGCGTCGGCTTGTGCAGCTTGCTGACCAGCACGATGGCGTGGTTGCGGGCCGGCAGGACGCCGCGCTGCTCGGTCGGTTCCAGTTCCTCGGCGATCCGGTCGTAGTGCCGGCGGATGCCGAGCATCACCACGTACATCACGGCCATCGCGACGATCGCGATCCACGCCCCGAGCAGGAACTTCGTGGCCAGCACGATGATCAGCACGACGCCGGTCATGACCATGCCGAACGTGTTGATCGCCCGGGAGCGGACCATCCGCCGGCGCGCCTCCGGGTCGCGCTCGCGGCGCAGGTGCCGGTTCCAGTGCCGGATCATGCCGGCCTGGGAGAGCGTGAACGAGACGAACACCCCGACGATGTAGAGCTGGATGAGCTTCGTCACCTCGGCCTGGAAACCGACGATCAGCACGATCGCGAAGACGGCCAGGAAGAGGATGCCGTTGGAGAACGCCAGCCGGTCGCCGCGGGTGTGCAGCTGGCGGGGCAGGTAGCGGTCCTGCGCGAGGATCGAGCCGAGCACCGGGAAGCCGTTGAAGGCGGTGTTGGCGGCCAGGAACAGGATCAGCGCGGTCATCCCGGCGACCACGTAGAGCAGCACCGAGCCGCCGCCGAACACGGTCTCGCCGAGCTGGGTGGTGACCGTCTTCTGCACGTACCCGTCCGGGCCGGAGACGATCTGCCTGCCCGGGTCCTCGACGAACTGCAGGCCGGTGAGGCGGGCCAGCCAGATGATGCCGACCAGCATCGCCACCGCGATGCCGCCGAGCAGCAGCAGCGTGGTCGCCGCGTTCTTCGACTTCGGGCTCTTGAACGCCGGTACGCCGTTGGAGATCGCCTCCACGCCGGTGAGCGCGGCGCAGCCGGAGGAGAACGTGCGCAGCAGCAGGAACACCAGCGCGAACCCGGTGACGCTGTGCTCGGCCTGGATCTCCAGGCCGGCGCTCGGCGCGCGCAGGTCGTCGCCGAGCACGAAGATGCGGACCAGGCCGGTCAGCAGCATGCCGCCGATGACGATCACGAAGCCGTACGTGGGGATGGCGAAGGCGGTGCCGGACTCGCGCAGGCCGCGCAGGTTGATCGCGGTGAGCAGCACCACCGCGCTGACCGCGATGAGCACCTTGTGGGTCGCCACGAACGGCACCACCGAGCCGAGGTTCGCCACGCCGGAGGAGACCGAGACGGCGACGGTGAGCACGTAGTCGACGAGCAGCGCGCTCGCCACCGCCAGGCCGGCCTTGGGACCGAGGTTGACCGTCGCCACCTCGTAGTCGCCGCCGCCGGAGGGGTAGGCGTGCACGTTCTGCCGGTAGCTCGCCACCACGGTCAGCATGACCACGACGACCGCGAGCGCCACCCACGGCGAGAAGAAGAACGCCGAGGCACCGGCGATGGACAGCGTCAGGAGGATCTCGTCCGGGGCGTACGCCACGCTGGAGAGCGCATCCGAGGCGAAGACCGGCAGCGCGATGCGCTTCGGCAGCAGGGTGTGCTGGAGGCGGTCGGACCGGAACGGTCGACCGAGGAGGAGTCGCTTCAGCAGCGAGGTGGGTCGGGCCACAACCGCCAAGCGTACGACCACCGGGTCCGGGGCGCGGGGGTGGTCGATCTCCCCCGCGTGCGGCCGCGCGGTACGGTTCGGTCCCCCGTCCCGTGGGAGGACGTGGCAGGCTCGCAGGGTCGGCGGGCGGCGCCGTGGGAGGAGCGGACACCGTGCATGTGGTGATCATGGGCTGCGGCCGGGTCGGGTCGACCCTGGCCCACAGCCTGGAGTCGCGTGGGCACTCGGTGGCGGTGATCGACCAGGACGCGGACGCGTTCCGCCGTCTCGGGCCGGACTTCGCCGGCATCACGGTCACCGGTGCGGGCTTCGACGGCGAGGTGCTGCGCCAGGCCGGCATCGAGCGGGCCGACGCGTTCGCGGCGGTGTCCAGCGGCGACAACTCCAACATCATCTCGGCCCGGCTGGCGCGGGAGACGTTCGGCGTGTCCCGGGTCGCCGCCCGCATCTACGACCAGCGCCGCGCCCAGGTCTACGAGCGGCTCGGCATCCCGACCGTGGCGACCGTCCGGTGGACCGCCGACCGGATGCTGCGCCACCTGGTCCCCGAGGGCAACGTGGAGATCTTCCGCGACCCGACGAGCACCGTCTCGATCATCGAGGTTCCGGTGCACAAGGACTGGATCGGCCGGCCGCTGCGGCAGCTGGAGCAGGCCGTCGGCGCCCGGGTGGCCTACCTGAACCGGTTCGGGATCGGCACCCTGCCCACCACCTCCACGGTGATCCAGGAGGGCGACCAGGTCTACATGCTGGTGACCGACGACATCAACGGCCCGGTCACGTCGGTGGCGGCGGCGCCGCCGGAAGGGGGGCACTGAGCCATGCGGATCGCCATCGCCGGCGCCGGCAACGTCGGCCGCTCGATCGCCCAGGAGCTGATCGACAACGGCCACCAGGTGATGCTGATCGAGCGGCAGCCGAAGATGCTGCGGCCCGACCGGGTGCCGGCCGCCGACTGGGTGCTCGCCGACGCGTGCGAGCTGGCCAGCCTGGAGGAGGCCGACGTGGCCGGGTGCGACGTGGTGGTGGCCGCCACCGGCGACGACAAGGTCAACCTGGTGGTGTCGCTGCTGGCCAAGACCGAGTTCGCGGTGCCCCGCGTGGTCGCCCGGGTCAACCGGGCGGAGAACGAGTGGCTGTTCACCGAGCAGTGGGGCGTGGACGTCGCGGTGAGCAAGCCGCGGGTGATGGCGGCGCTGGTCGAGGAGGCGGTCACCGTCGGCGACCTGGTCCGGCTGATGACGTTCCGCCAGGGCGAGGCGAACCTGGTCGAGATCACGTTGCCGCCGACAGCGCCCTACGTGGGGCAGCCGATCCACGCGGTGCCGATCCCCCGGGACGCGGCGCTGGTGGCGATCGTGCGCGGCAAGCGGGTGCTGGTGCCCACCCCGGACGACCCGATCGAGGCCGGCGACGAGCTGGTGTTCGTCTGCACCACCGCGGTGGAGGACGACGTGCGGACGGTCATCCTCGGCCCGGCCAGCGCGGACCGGCACCGCGACCGCGCCTGAGGCGGCCTCAGGAGCCGGGTAGCGGGGTGGGCGCGGTCTCCCGGGTGACCCGGCGCACCACCCACACCGTGATCAGCAGCAGCAGCGCGTACGGCGGGTAGCCCAGGGCGAGCCGGGCCACGCCGAGCGCGGTGTCCTGGTGGGCCAGGTAGAGCCCGGCCTGTACGCCGACCTTGGCCAGCCAGACCACGCCCCAGAGCACGGTGAGCTGGGTGAAGGTGCGGACCAGCTTGGGGTCGTCGCGCCACTCGGAGCGGCCCTTGGCCACCAGCACCGACCAGATCCAGCCGACCAACGGCTGCCGGATCGCGGCCGACAGCAGCAGCGCCAGGCCGTACCCGATGCCGTAGAGGATGCCCGGCAGGTAGAAGTCGCGCTCGTCGCCGGTGCGCAGCGCCAGCAACGCGCCGATGCCGACGCCGAACAGCCCGTTGACGGCGTGCCGCACCGGCTTGCGCTGGGCCAGCCGCAGCCCGGCGATCAGCAGCGCCACCGCCACCGAGGCGTACACCGCGGGGCGCAGCTCGCCGATCACGTTGGCGATCACGAAGACCACCACCGGGATGCTCGACTCGACCAGCCCGCGCCATCCGCCGAGCTGGTCGGCCATCTGCTCGGCGAGGCTGGGCAGCCGCTCCTCGTCCTGCGGGCCGAGGCCCGACGGGGTGTGCTGCTGTCCGGTCGTCACTTCGGCGACTCCAGCTCGTAGTACGGGTTGTAGATCACCTTGCGGTCGTCACGCACCGCCACCCGGCCGCGCGCGGTCAGGTGCCGGCCCGGCTCGATCCCGGCGATGTGCCGGCGGCCCAGCCAGACCAGCGTCACCACGTCGTTGCCGTCGTAGAGGTCGGCCTCCAGCGTGGGCAGGTTCGTGCGGGGCGTGTAGACGACGGTACGCAGCCTTCCGGCCACCGACACCACCTGACCCCTGTTGCACTGGTGGGCGGGCGTGCCGCCGGACTCGGCGCTCTCCCGGCGCAGCTCCTGCGCCTCGATCTCGGCCTCGCTCGCGGTGAGCCGGTGCAGGAGCCGCCGCAGCGACCCCCGGCTCTCGTCGGTCGTCATGACCTCCGCGTCACCCTCTCCACAGCGGGGCCCCGCGGGCGGCGGAACCGTCCCGCCAGCGTACGCCGGTGTGGCCCGCCGGCGGGAGCGGCGTGTCGCGCGTACCGCCGCCGGCGAACCGGACACGGCGCGGGCCCGGCGCCGATCGGCGCCGGGCCCGGGCACGTGTGGCTCAGACCTCCTGCTGGTCGGCGGCCTGCTGCTCGGCGACCTCGCGGGGCAGCCGCAGCGGCAGCGGCTCGCGCACCGGCTTGGCCTCCTGCCCGCGGTCGACGACCAGGCCGTCCAGGCAGGCCGCGAGCGGGCCGGCCGCGGCCGGGTCGGTGGCGGCCGCGCCCTGGAAGACGCCACGCACCATCCAGCGCGGGCCGTCGATGCCGACGAACCGCAGGTCGGTCGGCCCGTCCGGGGTACCCACGCGGGCGCGCAGCTCGGGCCCGTGCTCGCCCTCGACCTCCCGGGCGGTCGCGCCGTCGTTCACGAGCGACTGGCGGATCTCCTCGCGCACCTCGTCCCAGATGCCCTCGGACCGGGGCGCGGCGAAGACGCCGAGCTGGAGCGCGTTCTGCCCGTGCACGAGCACGACCTGCTGGATCACGCCCTGCGGGTCGGCCTGGACCCGCACCTCGACGTCCGGCACCGCCGGGATCTGCAGGCTGCCCAGGTCGAGGCGAGGCGCGTCCGGCGCCTCGCTGACGTCGTACGGGCCGCGGTCCGGCGCCGACGGGGTCTCCTCGGCGTCGAGGACCCCATTGTCACGCGCCTCGTCGGCCCGCTTCCGGGAGAAGATCACTGCGCCCACCCTCCGCTGTTCACACTCACCCTGCCACCTCTTCGCTCTGCCCGCCGGACGGCGCCGGGACCAACCCGGCGTGCCCGCCGGTGGATCCGTGCCCGCCCGTGCCACGCCGGGACCCGGGCAGCTCGGCCACCGGCCGGAACTCGGCCCGGGCGACCCGCTGGACCACGAGCTGCGCGATGCGGTCACCCCGGCTGATCCTGGCCGGTGTGTCCCGGTCGTGGTTGATCAGGTTGACCAGGATCTCACCCCGGTAGCCGGCGTCGACCGTACCGGGCGCGTTGAGCACCGTCACGCCGAGTCTGGCCGCGAGTCCGGATCGGGGGTGCACCAGCCCGACGTAGCCGTCCGGCAGCGCCACCGCCACGCCGGTGGGGACCAGGGCCCGGCCGCCGGGGGGCAGCTCGACGTCTGCGGCGGCCACCAGGTCCGCCCCGGCGTCGCCGGGATGGGCGTACGCCGGCAGTGGCAGCTCCGGGTCGAGCAGCCGCACGGGCACGGGTACGACATCTGTCACGGTCATCCTCTTCCGTCCGGTCCTGCGGGGTGCCCCTGCCATCCTGCCGGTTGCCGGGCCGCCTGCGCGCCGTACCCTCGTCTGTGTGCGTCAGTCGTCATCTCCGGCCGCCCCGACGGCCACCGCCGCGCCGTACGCGGAGCGCCTCGGGCTGCCCTGGTGGGCCTGGCCGGCCGGGCTGGCCGCGGCCGTCCTGCTCGCGGTCGAGCTGTGGATGGGCGCGACCGGGGTACGCGCCTGGCTGCCGTTCGTCCTGCTGATCCCCGCCGCCGTGGCCGGCCTGTGGTGGCTGGGCCGGATCCGGGTCGAGGTGCGTGACGGCGAGCTGCGGGTGGACGACGCCCACCTGCCGGTGCGGTACGTCGCGGATGTGGTGCCGCTGGACGCGGCCGGCCGGCGCGAGGTGCTCGGTGTCGGCTCCGACCCGCTGGCCTTCGTGGTGCAGCGGCCGTGGATCGGCGGTGCGGTGCAGGTGGTGCTGGACGACCCGGCCGACCCGACTCCGTTCTGGGTGGTCAGCACCCGGCATCCGGTCCAGCTGGCGACCGCCCTGCTGGCCGCCCGCGACGCGGCCTGACGGTCCTTCGCGGCCCGGCCCGGCGCTGCCGCCGAGGCTCGGCGCCGCCGGTCAGGACGGCTTGTCCGGCAGGGCCCGCGCGGTCCGCCGCAGGTCCTTGCGCAGCTGCTCGCCGAGCGCGCGGGTGGCCCGGCGGTTGAGGTAGCCGGCCACGGCGGCGCCGGTCAGGAACGGCCCGAGCGTGGTGAGGTTGCGCCCGAAACGGCGCATCAGGCTGTCGCGTAGTTCGCGGCGGGCGGCGGTGCCGAGCACCGCGCTGACCCCGACACCGGGCATCATCGGGTTGATCCCCCGCTGGGTGGCCCAGGACTGCACGAGCGCCACGGCACGGCCGGTGCCGCCGGCCGGCAGCGCCACCCGGTGGACCTCGTGCAGCTCGCCGATCAGCTTCAGCTCGATCGCCACCACTGCCACCGTCTCGGCGGCCAGCAGCACGGGTGCGGAGAGCAGGGTGGGCGTCACCGCCCACTCGACGGCGGCGACCCCGCCGCCCGCGGCGCCGACCCCGGCGGTGGCGCGGGACGCGTTGCGGACCAGCCGGTCGGCGAGCGCCTCGTCGTCCAGGCCGGGGAAGTGCCGCCGCAGCGTGGCGAGGTCACGGATCGGCACGTGCGGTGCGACCTCGGCGACCGTGTCGGTCATCCAGCGCACCGCGGCACGGGGCTTGAACAGGTCGCTGATCCCGCGGGCGCGTGCCTGTCCGACCAGCCGGGTGAGCAGCTGCCGCCGGCGGGCGGGCGCGATGTCGTCGGCGGTCAGGGCGGCGACGGTGGCGCCCAGCTCCTCGGTGTCCGGGCTGTCCGGGCCGGGTACCTCCGGGCCGGGCGTGTCCGGGCCGACTTGTTCGCTGCGCTCGCTCACCCGTCCGCCCTCCTGCTCCGCGCGGCGTGGCAGCCGCCCGTACGAGTCAAGCAGCTCCCGGCCACGCGCGCACGGCGGCGGCTCGAACAGCGGCGGCCCCGTCGAGGAGGCCGCCGCTGGTGTCCCCGGTCGGGATCAGACGCACTCGCGGCAGATCAGGTCGCCGTTGCGCTCGACCGCCAGCTGGCTGCGGTGGTGGACCAGGAAGCAGCGGGCGCACCGGAACTCGTCCTGCTGCATCGGGAGGACCTTGACCGTGAGCTCCTCGTCGGCCAGATCGGCGCCGGGCAGCTCGAAGCTCTCGGCCACCTCGGCCTCGTCGACGTCCACGGCGCCCGACTGTGAGTCGACCCGCCGGGCCTTGAGCTCTTCCAGGCTGTCCTCGCCGAGGTCGACCTCGTCGCGACGCGGGGCGTCGTAGTCGGTGGCCATCGGTTTCACTCTCCAATATCGATATTGTCGCTGCCGGTTGTAACGCCGGACGACGCCGTTTCGGTTCCCCTGACCGGCCACCATCTCTGTCGGGCACCCGACCCGACGAGCGGTGGGCCGGGCCCGCCGGTGCGAAATGCCCCCGGTGAGCGCGGAACCTTACCCCCCCTGTGGGCGAGGCATGTATACCGCCCTCGCGGGAGAGATGTACGCCTCTGCGCCCGAAGTTGTTCCCAATGTGACTCAGGCGACACGAAGATAGGGGTAGTCCTACCGGTTCACCGCCCGGCGCGCCGGTATGTCGGACTGTTTCCACGCCTGAGCCGGACAAGCGTTAACCTCAGCGGCGTACTGACGGCCGACCGGTCGCGGCCCGGCCGCGTCGCCCGCCACCACCCAATCACTGTCCGGGGAGCGCCCAGGATGAGTTTTGCGCGAGTGCGAGCACTCGTTGTCGTCGGACTGCTGGCGGCTGTCGCCCTGGTCGTCGTGGTCGTCGCCGTGCTGAAGGACAGCCAGGGCACAGCCGGTACGGCGGCCGCCTGCCCGGACGGCTGGCCGCTGGTCGACCTGCGGCTGCGGGAGCAGAAGGACGTCAAGATCAACGTCTACAACGCCACCGACGAGGCCGGCCGGGCCGGCAGCGTCGCGGACGACTTCCGCAACCGCAAGTTCCAGGTCAAGAAGGTCGGCAACGAGAAGAAGGCGTTCGACGGCGTGGCCCAGTTGCGGTTCGGGCCCAAGGCCGTCGGCTCGGCGCACCTGCTGCGCGCGTACTTCCTGAACGAGGCCAACCAGGACTTCGACGCGAACCGCAAGGACGACGTGGTCGACGTGGTCCTGGGCAACCAGTTCCAGCAGCTCGCCACCACCACCGAGGTCAACCAGTCGCTCGGCGACCTGGGCGCGCCGCAGGCGCCGCCCGAGACCTGCCCGATGCCGATCGAGAAGTAGCCGACGGCGGCCCGGCGACGCGGGGCGGTCTCCCTGCGGGGGAGGCCGCCCCGTCGCGTGCCTGGTGCCGGTCACGGCCCGCCGGAGGCGTCCAGGTCGGCCAGCCGGTCGTGCAGCGGCCCGTGCAGCGCCGGCGGTGCCGCGAGCACCATGTCCGGTCCGGCCGGGCGGCCGGACAGGCCGGTCACCAGCAGCCCGGCCTCCCGGGCGACCAGCCCGCCGGCGGCCAGGTCCCAGTCGGCCAGCCCCTTCTCGTAGTACGCGTCCACCCGCCCCTCGGCGGCCAGGCAGAGATCGAGCGCGGCGGCGCCCATCCGGCGGATGTCCCGGATGTGCGGGATCAGCTCGGTCACCACCCGCGCCTGGTGCGCCCGGCGGCCGGCGTCGTAGCCGAACCCGGTGGCGACGAGCGCCTGCCCGAGATCGGTCGCGGTGGAACCCTGCAGCCGCTGACCGTCGCGCCACGCGCCGCCGCCGAGCGTCGCGGTCCACTCCTCGCCGGTGACGACGTTGCGAACCACCCCGGCGACCACCTCACCGGCCACCTCGGCGGCCAGCGAGACGGCGCAGTAGGGCAGCCCGTACAGGTAGTTCACGGTTCCGTCGATCGGGTCGAGGATCCAGCGCACGCCGTCGTCGCCGGCCGGGCCGGTCTCCCCCGCGCCGTACTCCTCGCCCAGCACCGCGTCGCCGGGCCGCCGCTGCCGCAGCGCGGCGACCACCTGCCGCTCCACCGCCCGGTCGGCGGCGGTGACCACGTCGGTCACCGTGCTCTTGGTCGCGGCCACCGAGACACCCTCGACCCGCATCCGGTACGCGGTGGCGGCGGCCTCCCGGGCCACGTCGACAGCGATCGTGAGCAACTCCCGCGCCGTGGGCGTCGAGGTGATCATGTTTCTCCCCTTCCCGCACGATCGGGACCGGCCGTCTCGCGCGCGGGTATCATCCTTACAAAGTCCACATCTGCGCCGAATCTGCGGTCCCGGACCGCGGGTCCGCCGTGCGGCGCGGGATGATCGCGGCAGACGGCGTTACAATTCACCCTGCCCACGCGCCACGGACCGCCAGCGACCGGACGGGCCGGGACACGGGGGTCCTCAACGACTCGCCCGGCGCGGCCGTCCCATGCTGCGCCGGACGACCCGGCCGTGCTCGCTCTTTCGCCTCCGGAAGGTCTTCGTGACAGATCCCCGCCAGACCGGCGCCGACGTTCGCTCGCTCACCGACACCCTGATCGCCCACGCGCAGAGCGCCGGCGGCCAGCTCACGTCGGCCCAGCTCGCGCGCACCGTCGAGTCCGCTGAGGTGACCCCGGCCCAGGCCAAGAAGATCCTCCGCGCACTCTCCGAGGCGGGCGTGACGGTGGTGGTGGACGGCTCGGCGAGCACCCGCCGCCGCGTCGCCGCCGCCCGGTCCGCCACCCCGGCCTCCCGCGCGACCACCGCCAAGACCACCAAGAAGGCCGCCGCGCCCGCCCCGAAGCAGGCTCCGGCCGCCGAGGAGTCGCCCGCACCGGCCCCCCGGAAGGCGACCGCGCGCAAGGCCACCACCGCCGACGTGGCGAAGGCCGCGGCCCCGGCGAAGGCCACCAAGGCGACCCGCGCCACCAAGGCCACGGTGGCGGCGAAGACCGCCGCGGCCAAGCCGGCCAAGGCCGGTGGCAAGGCCGAGGGCCCCGACGGTGAGATCGACCCGGAGGAACTGGCTGCCGCGATCGAGGACGTGGTGGTCGAGGAGCCGGCCGAGCTGACCCAGGCCGCCGAGGCCGACGCGGCCAGCTCCGCCACCGACAACGACTTCGAGTGGGACGACGAGGAGTCCGAGGCGCTCAAGCAGGCGCGCCGGGACGCCGAGCTGACCGCCTCCGCCGACTCCGTGCGGGCGTACCTGAAGCAGATCGGCAAGGTGCCGCTGCTCAACGCCGAGCAGGAGGTCGAGCTGGCCAAGCGGATCGAGGCCGGCCTCTACGCCGCCGAGCGGCTGCGCGCCGCCGACGAGGGCGAGGAGAAGCTGGTCCGCGATCTCCAGCGCGACCTGATGTGGATCTCCCGGGACGGCGAGCGCGCCAAGAACCACCTGCTGGAGGCCAACCTCCGCCTGGTGGTCTCCCTGGCCAAGCGCTACACCGGTCGCGGCATGGCCTTCCTCGACCTCATCCAGGAGGGCAACCTCGGCCTCATCCGCGCCGTCGAGAAGTTCGACTACACCAAGGGCTACAAGTTCTCCACCTACGCCACCTGGTGGATCCGCCAGGCCATCACCCGCGCCATGGCCGACCAGGCCCGCACCATCCGCATCCCGGTGCACATGGTCGAGGTGATCAACAAGCTCGGCCGCATCCAGCGTGAGCTGCTCCAGGACCTGGGCCGCGAGCCCACCCCGGAGGAGCTGGCCAAGGAGATGGACATCACACCGGAGAAGGTGCTGGAGATCCAGCAGTACGCCCGGGAGCCCATCTCGCTCGACCAGACCATCGGCGACGAGGGTGACAGCCAGCTCGGCGACTTCATCGAGGACTCCGAGGCGGTCGTCGCCGTCGACGCGGTGTCGTTCTCGCTGCTGCAGGACCAGCTCCAGCAGGTCCTGCAGACGCTGTCCGAGCGTGAGGCGGGCGTGGTGCGCCTGCGTTTCGGCCTCACCGACGGCCAGCCGCGCACTCTGGACGAGATCGGCCAGGTGTACGGCGTGACCCGGGAACGCATCCGGCAGATCGAATCCAAGACCATGTCCAAGTTGCGGCACCCCTCGCGTTCCCAGGTGCTCCGCGACTACCTGGACTGACCGCGCACGTCAACAAATCGTGCCGGTTTGATCACCAGCCGTAGAACACTCTTTGGTGATCGTTCGGTTGCCTGTTTGTGATCGTTGACGTGGCACCCTTGGTGCACGGCACACTGTCCTCCACGCCAGGTGTGACCTCGGTCCCCCGCGGGCACACAGGGAAGGCAGGGCCCGAGATGGGTGTTGCACGATAGGTGAGCAACCGAAGAGAGTGTTCATCGGTGACGACCAGAGGAGGAAGGCGATGACCCCGACCCTCACGCCGCCGCCCGAGACGGTGAGCCCCCCGGCCGCCGATGAACGGTGCGACCGCTGCAATGCTGCCGGCAAGCTCCGCATCACTCTGGCGGGTGGGAGCGAGCTGGTGTTCTGTGGGCACCACGCGAACAAGTACGCGGAGGATCTCGTCAAGATCACCGTGCGCTACGCGTCGGACCCGGAGTTCAGCTGGCGAGGCGCCGATCTGATGGCGAACTGAGGTCCGACAACAAGTCCACAACCCGACATGACCGGCCGGAGGCACCCGCAAGGGGAGCCTCCGGCCGGTTTTTCGTGCCCGGTCGTCCCGGCCGACCCGTCAGAGGGTCTGCACGGTGGCGATGCGCTCCTCGAGCTGCTCGATCGTGGCCTGCGCGCTGGGCGGGCCGCCGCAGATCCGGCGCAGCTCGGCGTGGATCTTGCCGTGCGGCTGGCCGGTGTGGTGGTGCCGCGCGGCCACCAGGGCGTTCAGTTGCCGCCGTAACGCCACCCGGCGCTGGGCGGCACTCATCGGTGGGGGCGCCGCCGCCGGGACCGCAGCGGCCGGCTCAGCGGTCCGCTGGGCGGCCCGGCGCTTCTGCGCGGCGAGTTGCTCGGCCTGCCGCTTGGTCAGCAGCAGCGAGACCTGGTCGGCGGTGAGCAGACCGGGCAGACCGAGGTATTCCTCCTCCTCGGGCGTGCCGGCCTGGGCGGCGGTGCCGAACGAGGCGCCGTCGAAGATCACCTGGTCCAGCTCGGCGGTCGCGGAGAGCGCCGCGAAACGCTTCTCCAGCTCCCCGCTGGCGCCGTCGTCGCGCTGGGCGCGCTCCAGCAGGTCGTCGTCGAAACCCTCGCGGTCCTTCGGCTTGCCGAGCACGTGGTCCCGCTCGGCCTCCATCTCGCTGGCGAGCCCGAGCAGGTGCGGCACGCTGGGCAGGAAGACCGACGCGGTCTCGCCGGAACGGCGGGCCCGGACGAACCGGCCGATCGCCTGCGCGAAGTACAGCGGGGTGCTGGCACTCGTCGCGTACACGCCGACGGCGAGCCGGGGGATGTCGACGCCCTCGGAGACCATCCGCACCGCGACCAGCCACCGCTGCCGGGAGGCGGCGAACGTCGCGATCCGCGCGGACGCGCCCTGGTCGTCCGAGAGCACCACGGCGGCCTTCTCACCGGTCACCTGCTCCAGCAGCTTCGCGTACGAGCGGGCCACCTGCTGGTCGCTGGCGATGACCAGGCCGCCCGCATCAGGCATGCCGTTGGCGCGCAGCACGCTCAGCCGGGCGTCGGCGGCGCGCAGCACCTGCGGCATCCAGTCGCCGGCCGGGTCCAGCGCGGTACGCCACGCCTGGGCGATCAGGTCCTGCGTCATCGGCTCGCCGAGGCGGGCGGCCAGTTCCTCACCGGCGTTCGTGCGCCAGCGGGTCTCCCCCGAGTACGCCAGGAACAGCACCGGCCGGACCACACCCTCGCGCAGCGCGTCGGAGTAGCCGTAGACCGAGTCGGCACGGGAGCGCAGCAGCCCGTCGCCGCCGCGCTCGTAGCTGACGAACGGGATCGGGTTGTCGTCGGAGCGGAACGGCGTACCGGTGAGCATCAGCCGGCGTACCGCGGGCTCGAACGCCGCCTTCACACCGTCGCCCCAGGTACGCGAGTCGCCGGCGTGGTGGATCTCGTCCAGGATGACGAGCGTGCGGCGGGTCATGGTGCGCCGGCGGTGCACCTGCGGCGCCATGCCCACCTGGGCGTAGGTGACCACCGCGCCGTGGAAGTCGGCGGCGGAGTGCAGGTCGGCGTTGCGGAACGCGGCGTCGAGCTGGATGCCGACCCGGGCGGCGGCCTGCGCCCACTGGGTCTTCAGGTGCTCGGTCGGCGCGACCACGGTGACCGCCTCGACGGTGCCGTCGGCGAGCAGCTCGGCGGCGATGCGCAGCGCGAACGTGGTCTTACCGGCGCCGGGCGTGGCGACCGCGGTGAAGTCCTCGGTCCGGCGGCGCAGGTATTCCACGAGCGCCTTGCGTTGCCACGCGCGCAGGGGCGGGAACGTGTCGAGCGCCGGCATCCGCGGTGGCACGCGTAGCTCCTCTCCGCCGCGGACGGCGGCGGGCCCGACCGGGGCCACGGGAGCCGCCGCCCATGAAAACGCCCTCGCGCATCCGGTGCCGCGAAGGCCGGTTCAGCATAACCAGCGCGGGCCGTACGCCCCACTCGACGCCACGCCTGTCACATCCGCCCACCCCGGCGGGAGGCGGGTCAGGTCAGTGGTCCCCGGGTGCCGGTGCGTGGCGGCCGCATCGTCGCCACCGGGGCGGACCAGCGCCGGCGCAGCGCGATCAGGCGCAGCCCGAACACGAACAGCGCGGCGCCGGTGAGCGGCACGGCGGTGGCCTGTCCGCACGCCGACAGCAGCGCCACCGCGATCGAACCGGCGAGCGCGGCCAGGGCGTAGATCTCGCGGCGCAGCACCACCGGGATCTCGCCGGTGAGCAGGTCCCGGCCGAGCCCGCCGCCGATCGCGGTGAGCATGCCGATCATGCAGGCGCCCACGGCCGGCACGGCGGCGTCGAGGGCCTTGAGCGTGCCGGTGACGGTGAACAGGCCGAGGCCCGCCGCGTCCAGCACCAGCACCGTGGTGCGCAGCCGGGCGAGCTGGGGGTGCAGCCAGAACACGGCGGTGGCGGTGACCGCCGCGGTGGCGGCGTAGCGCCAGTCGGCGAACGCCAGTGGGGGCACCTCGTCGATGGCCAGGTCGCGGAAGATGCCGCCGCCGAGCGCGGCGACCACGCCGACGAATACCACCCCGAACAGGTCGAGCCGTTTCGCCACCGCCGCGGAGGCGCCGGAGGCGGCGAAGACCGCCACGCCGGTCAGGTCGGCGAGGAGCAGGGCGGTGGAGGTGGTCACCGCCGCAGGTTACGTCCAGGGGCGGCGGAGCCGCCCGGGATCACTCGGCGTACGAGTCGTAGATCTCCTTGCACTTCGGGCACACGGGCGAGCCCGGCTTGGCCGCCTTGGTGACCGGGAACGTCTCGCCGCAGAGCGCGACCACGTAGGTGCCCATGACGGCACTCTCGGCGATCTTCTCCTTGCGGACGTAGTGGAACATCTCCGGACCAGTGTCCGCGTCCTTCAGCTCGGGACGCTCGAGAACCTCTGTGCTCACGACTCCACCTCCGGCGTTCCAGTTTTGCAGGTCGGTCCGCCCCGGTCCACCTGGGCCCCGGCCGGAAGCGGCCCGTACGGTAACCGACGTGACCAACTTTCACATCAGTCTCGGTAGTGAGGTGGCCGACGCCCTGCGGGACGGCCGCCCGGTCGTGGCGTTGGAGAGCACGATCGTCTCGCACGGGCTGCCCCGCCCGGACAACCTGCGGGTGGCGCGCGAGATCGAGCAGGCGGTACGGGACGCGGGGGCGGTGCCGGCCACCATCGGCATGGTCGCCGGCGAGCTGCGGGTGGGGCTGGACGACGCCCAGCTCACCCGGCTCGCCACCGTCGACGGCGTGAACAAGCTCTCGGTCCGTGATCTGGCCCCGGCGGCGGCGACCGGCGCCGACGGCGCCACCACGGTGGCGGCCACGAGCGCTGTCGCGGCGGCGGCCGGGATCGGCGTGTTCGCCACCGGTGGGCTCGGCGGCGTGCACCGGGAGGCGGCGCAGACCTTCGACGAGTCGGCCGACCTGGTCACGCTGGCCCGGACGCCGATCGCCGTGGTCTGCGCCGGGGTGAAGTCGATCCTCGACGTGGGCGCCACGCTGGAGCGGCTGGAGACGCTCGGGGTGGGCGTGGTCGGCTACCGCACCCGCCGCTTCCCCGGCTTCTACCTCACCGACGCGGGCTTCGACCTGGACTGGTCGGTCGAGTCGCCGGAGCAGGTGGCGGACGTGCTGGCCGCCCGCGCGGCGCACGGCGTGCACCACGGCGGCCTGGTGGTGGCCAACCCGTTGCCCGCCGACGAGCAGCTCGACCCGGCGCTGCACGACCGCACGCTCGCCGAGGGACTGGCCGCGCTGGCCCGCGAGGGGATCACCGGCAAGGCCGTCACCCCGTTCCTGCTGTCGCACTTCCACTCCGCGACAGAGGGCGCCAGCCTGGCGGTGAATGTCCGGATCATCCTGCGCAACGCCGACCTCGCGGCCCGGATCGCGGTCGCCGCGGCGACCCGCCGCGTCCCATGAGCGCCACGCCGCGGATAGTCGTCGTCGGCGACGTGATCACCGACGTGCTCGCGGTGCTGTCCGGGCCGCTCGCCACCGGCTCGGACACCCCGGCCGGGATCCGGTTCAGCGGCGGCGGGCAGGCGGCGAACACCGCGGCCTGGCTCGCCGGGCAGGGCGCCGCGGTGACGCTTGTCGCCGCCGTCGGCGACGACGAGACCGGCCGGGAGCGGGTGGCCGAGCTGACCCGCATCGGTGTCGACTGCGCGGTCGAGCGGCACGAGGGCTACCCGACCGGCACCGTCATCGTGCTCGCCCACGACGGGGAGCGCACGATGATCAGCCAGCGGGGCGCGAACCTGCGGCTGACCGCCGCGCACGTGGACGCGGCGCTGGCCGCCGCGCCCGACGCCGGGCATCTGCACCTGTCCGCGTACGCCCTGTTGGACGTCGGGTCGCGCGGCGCCGGCCTGCGCGCGCTGGCCACCGCCCGCGAGCGCGGGCTGACCGTCAGCGTCGACGCGGCGTCCGCGGCGCCGCTGCGGCGCGTCGGCGGGGCGTTCCTGACCTGGGTACGCGACGTCGACCTGCTGCTGGTCAACACGGACGAGGCGACGGTGCTGGCCGGCGGGCTGGACCCGGCGGCGCAGGCGCGGGCGCTGACCGCTGTGGCGCACCGGGTGGTGGTCAAGCGCGGCGCGGCGGGCGCGGTGTGGGTGGAGCGCGGCGGCGTGGTGGAGTTCGCGCCGGCGCCAGGCGTGGACGTGGTGGACGTGACCGGGGCCGGGGACGCGTTCGCGGCCGGGCTGCTCACCGCGTGGCTGGCCGGGGCCGACCCGCGGGCCGCGCTGGCCCGCGCCGGTGACCTGGGCGCGCTGGCCGTGACGACGGTGGGCGCCCGCCCGGCTCCCTGACGGCGGTGGCCGGTCCGGGCGGTGCTCCGCCCGGGCCGGTCAGGGCTCGGCGTCGATGATCTTGTGCGGGTTCTCCTCGGCGGTCAGAGCAGTGGGCGCGGGCTCCTCGCGGCGCCGCTTTTGGAACCGGTTCGCCAGCCGGTGCTCCTCCTTGGGCGGCCGGTCGTTGGCGAGCAGCACGGCGAGCCAGGGCACGAGCACCATGCCGAGCGCGCACAGCGGCAGCCAGAGCCAGAGCAGCGGGGCCTTCGCGCCGACCAGGATCGCGCCCGCCACCAGACACGCGACCCGGATGGCCATCATCAGCACGTATCGCTTCTGCCGGCTGTTGAGCTGGTCGTCCTGGCTGCGCGGGGCGTCGGTGATCAGTATCGGCTGGTACGCCTGACGCTTCACCACGGACCTCCTACGAGGGGATAGGGCCCATCCTGTCACTCCGGACGGATGATCGGCGAAATTCGTGACAGCCGGACGCGTGTTACGTGCGTGGTACGCTTCGCCCGTGGCCAACCGGTTCAGCTTCACCGACGAGGCGCTGGCTAACCTGCGGGTCTACGACGTCACGCCCGGGGAAGTCTGGGAGGCCCTGCACAGCAACCGCCGGGTCATCCGGCACCTCGGTGACGACGTGATGGTGGTCTACGCCACCGACCACCGGGGCCGGCGGCTCGCCGTGCTGCTGGCCGAGGCCGACAGCACCGACAACGACTGGGACATCCTCTCCGCCCGCGAGCTGAGCGACGTCGAGGCCAAGCGCTACGACGAGGTGGTGCGGAGATCACGCCGACGAGGAGGCGGTCACGATGCACCGTGACGAGGCGACCAAGCGGTTCCACGCCGGAGGCGACGCGTTCGCCGACCTGATCGACGACACGTCACCGGCGCAGCTGCCCACCCCGGACACCGACGTGCCGATGGTCAGCCGGTCGGTCCGGCTCCCGCTGGAGACGTACGAGCGGGTCCGTGCCGCCGCCGACGCGCGCGGCATCGGCGTGACCACGCTGATGCGGCAGTGGATCGAGGCCGGCCTGGCCGACCTGGACGACTCGGCCACCGTCTCGCTGGCCGACGTACGCCGCGCGCTGGCGTCGCTGTCCCGCCCGACCGCCGCCTGACGGCTCACGCCTCGGGGCCGGCCTCGTCGAGCGCCTCCCGCCCGATCGGCGAGGCGGAGGGCTCCGGCGGCCGGTGCCAGGCCCGGCGGGCGTCGGCGAACGCGACGAGCGCCAGCACGAGGGCCACCGCGCCGAGCGCGAACATCGCCGGCACGGTCGCCAGCGCGGGCAGGAGCAGCACCAGGACCAGCAGCCCGGCCAGCCGGGGTCGGGACACCCGGCCGAAGATCTCGTACTCGAACCGGGAGCGGGCGGCCAGGAACAGCGCCGGGCCGCCCACCACGAAGACCAGCCAGTTCGGCCGGGCCGTGTCGTACGGGTGGGTGATGACCAGTTCGTAGCCGACCGCGGCACTGAGCACGCCGAGCACCATGAACAGGTGGGTCTGCGCCGCCGACTCGGCCAGCCGCCCCGGCGTGCCGGCCATCCGCAGCGCCTCCGCCAGCAGGTGACCGGCCCGGTAGAAGTAGATCCGCCAGAGCAACGCCGTGATCACGAACGAGATCGCGAACGCCACCGCCGCTTCGCCGGAGAACTCCTTCCCGCTGTAGGTCACGCCGATCACCAGAATCGACTCACCGAGCGCGATGAGGAAGATCTGCTGGTAGCGCTCGGCGAGGTGCTCCCCGGTGACCTGCCACCGGCGAACCCGCGACGCCCCGAGCCGGGGCAGCGGCCAGCCCAGCAACGTGCCCGCCTGGTCCACGGCGAGCGCGAAGACCCACAGCGCGAGGCGCGGGCCGGGCAACAGCGCGCCGGCGATCCAGAGCGGGGCGCTGAATCCGGCCCAGGCGGCCAGCCGCAGCGGAACCATCCGGCGCGGATGCCTCCGCAGCGCCGCCGCGATCAGCAGCGGCCGGCCGACCATCACCGCCACGTACGCGAGCGCGAACGGCAGCGCCCGCTCCTCAAGCGCCCGGGGCAGCGTCACCCCCAGCACCAGGCTGCCGAACATGGTGCCGACCACCACGAACTGGATGACCATGCGCTCCGGCTCGTACCGGCTGGTCACCCAGGTGGTGAGGGTCCAGACCTGCCAGAGCACCAGGAACAGCAGCAGGGTCTTGCCCACCTCGGCGGCGACCGCCCCGGCGGAGCCCTCGATGCCGTTGATCAGGCGCTGCGAGACCCGGGTCAGCGCGAACACGAAGACCAGGTCGAAGAAGAGTTCCAGGAACGTGGCCCGCCCCGGGCTGGACCCGGTACGCAGCAGCGCCCCGCCCCGCTGCTCGGTCATCGTCCGCCCCCGTCCCCCGTCCTGGCGACAAACGACAGGGACGGCGGGCCGGTTGCGGCGGCGGGCGGCGGATCAGCCCTTCGCGGCCTTCGCCTCCGCCTTCATCCGCTGCTTGAACTCGCGTACGCGGCGCAGCGAGTCCGGATCGGTCACGTCGGCCACGGACCGGTGGGCGTCCGCGTCGCCGTAGTCGCCGGCCGCCTCGCGCCAGCCGTCCGGGGTGATCCCGAACCGCTTGCCGAGCAGCGCGACGAAGATCTGTGCCTTCTGCCGGCCGAACCCGGGCAGCTCACCCACCCGGCGCAGCAGCTCCCGGCCGTCGGTCACGTCGGACCAGAGCCGGGCCGGGTCACCGTCGTAGCGCTCGACGAGCGCCCGGCACACCTCCTGCACCCGGGCCGCCATCGCCTTGGGGAAGCGGTGCAGCGCGGGCGGCCGGGCGAAGATCTCCACCAGGGCCTCGGGGTCGTACCCGGCCAGCTCCGCGGCGTCGGGCTCGTGGCCGAGCCGCTGTGCCAGCACGTACGGGGAGGAGAACGCCTTCTCCATCGGCACCTGCTGGTCCAGCACCATGCCGAGGAGCAGGGCCAGCGGGCTGCGTGCCAGCAGCTCGCTCGCCTGCGGGTCGATGGGCAGTGACAGCGTCATGGGGACCATAGTGCCGCGCCGTACGCCGGTCGGGGGCGGCGACTCCCCGGCGACGTGACGCGGCCCGGCGGACCCCTGGGAGGTCCACCGGGCCGCGGCCCACGGTGTGGTCAGGTCACCGGTGCCGTCAGTTGACGACGAAGAGCAGCCGGTTCGGCGAGCCCGAGCCCGGGCTGGTCACCTTGCCGGTGGTGGCGTTGCTGGTCAGGTAGCTGGCCACCTGAGCCGGGGTGTAGGAGGTGTTGGCGGACAGGACGAGCGCCGCCGCGCCGGCCACGTGCGGGGACGCCATCGAGGTGCCGCTGATCGTGTTGGTGGCGGTGTCGCTGGTACGCCACGCCGAGGTGATCGACGAACCCGGGGCGAAGATGTCCACGCAGGAGCCGTAGTTGGAGTAGGAGGCACGGGCGTCGGTGCTGGTGGTGGCGCCCACCGTGATCGCCGAGGCGACCCGGGCCGGCGACGAGTTGCACGCGTTGGCGCTGGAGTTGCCGGCCGCGAGCGCGTACGTGATGCCGGAGTTGATCGAGTTGGCCACCGCGTTGTCCAGCGTGGTGCTGGCGCCGCCGCCGAGGCTCATGTTCGCCACGGCGGGCTTCACCGCGTTCGAGGTGACCCAGTTGACGCCGCTGATCACGCCGGCGGTGGTGCCGCTGCCGGAGCAGTTGAGCACCTTGACGGCCACCAGGCGCACGCCCTTGGCCACGCCGTACTTGGTGCCGCCGACAGTGCCGGCGACGTGGGTGCCGTGGCCGTTGCAGTCGGTGTTGTTGGTGTCGACCGTGTTGGTGCCCCAGGTGGCCCGGCCGCCGAAGTCGCTGTGCGTGGTGCGGATGCCCGTGTCGATGATGTAGGCGCGCACGTTGCTGGCGGTGTTCGGGTAGGTGAAGGTGCTGTTCAGCGGCAGGTTGCGCTGGTCGATCCGGTCCAGGCCCCAGGTGGCGCCGGTCTGGGTGCCCTGGGTGGTCATGACGCGGTCCTGCTCGACGTACGCGACGGACGGGTCGGCGGCGAGCCGGCGCGCCTGGGCGGGGGTCATCTTCGCGCTGTAGCCGGTGAGAGCGGAGCTCCACACCGTGCCGACGTTGCCACCGTAGCGCTTGGCCAGGCCGGCGGCCCGGTCCGGCACGGCGGTACGGGCGGCGAGGGTGTTCGCGGTGCCGACCGCGTCGCCCTTGAGCACGACCACGTAGCTGCCGCTGACGGCGTCGGCGGCACCGGCGTACCGGATCTCCCCGGTGGGCGCGGCGAGAGCGGGCGTGGAGGCGGCGGCGGCGAAGGCCGCGGCGGCGGCCGTGACGGCGAGCGCACGCAGCGCGCGGCGCCGGGGAAGGGACACGTCGGGCATCGTCTGGCTCCCTACCGGGGCAGCCCGGTTTGTGGCCGGATCACCCCATCGACGGATGTTGGCAGGAATGCTAACCAGAGATCGACAAACATGAAAGAGATAGTTGCCGATAGATACGGTCCACGTTATGGATCGGCGGGTGCTCGCCACGCCGGACGACGCCCGAGGCAGGATGAGCACGTGGACCGTCACGACATGCTGCTCTCCCCCGCCGGGGTCGACGCGCTGCGCACCGCGCTGACGCTCGCCCGCTTCACCGCCAACGGGATCGCCGACCGCCTGGGCCCGCAGACCACCGGCGCGGTGGCCCGCAACGACTACCGGGCCGCGCTGCGCGCCACCGAGGACCGGGACCGGCTGGCCACGCTGATCCGCGTCTTCATCTGCGACCAGACCGAGCCGGAGGCGGCGCTCGCCGACGCGCTGGCTCCGCTGGCGCTGGACGAGGCGCTGGCCGGGGGCATCGTGGAGCGGCACGGCGACGGCCTGCGCGCCGGGGTCGACCTGGAGCCGTACGGCGACGACTGGTGGGTGCTCGCCGACGTGCCCGCAAGTGCCCGGCCCGGGCGCCCGCTGCACTCCGAGCACGTACTGGGCATCGGCGGCGCCACCCAGACGCTGATCTCGGCCGCCGTGCGGCCGGTCGTGGACACCGCGCTCGACCTGGGTACCGGTTCCGGCGTGCAGGCGCTGCACCTGGGCACCCACGCCCGCCGGGTCACCGCCACCGACGTCTCCGAGCGGGCGCTGCGGTTCGCCGCCACCACCGCCGCGCTCAACGGCCAGGACTGGGAGCTGCTGCGCGGCGACATGGTCGCCCCGGTGGCCGGGCGCCGCTTCGACCTGGTGGTCAGCAACCCGCCGTTCGTGGTCGGCCCGGGCACCACCACGCACGTCTACCGGGACTCCGGGCGGGTCGGCGACGCGATCGGCGCGGAACTGGCCGCTGCCGCGCCGGACCTGCTCACCGAGGGCGGCACCATGCAGTACCTGGCGAACTGGGTGCACGTCACCGGCGAGGACTGGGCCGAGCGGGTCACCGGCTGGTTCGCCGGCACCGGCCTGGACGCCTGGGTCATCCAGCGCGAGGTGGCCGACCCGATGGCGTACGTGAACCTGTGGCTGACCGACGTGGGCGAGAGCGCCGACCCGCAGCGGATGGCGGCCTGGCTGGACTGGTTCGACGCGCACAAGGTCGAGGCGATCGGCTTCGGCATCGTCTCGCTGCGCCGCTCCGGCCACGACCAGCCGGTCGTGCGGGTGGAGGACCTGCGCCAGCGGGTCGAGCCGCCGCTGGGCGACCGGATCGGCGAGTGGTTCACCAGGCAGAACTGGCTGCGCGCCCGGGACACCGAGGGCCTGCTCGCCGCCCGCTACCGTGCCGCCGAAGGGCTCCAGCTCCGGCAGGAGGCCACCATGTGCGACGACGGCTGGGCGGTGGACCGGCAGGTCCTGGCCATGCCTCGCGGCCTGCGCTGGTCGGAGGAGATCGACCCGCTGGTGCTCGCCCTGGTCGGCGGCGCCGACGGCCGGCTGCCGCTGCGCGACCAGCTCGCCCTGCTCGCCGCCGCGCACGACGTGGCACCGGACGAGCTGGCCGAGGCGGCCGGACCGATCGTGGCGCACCTGGTCGAGCGCGGCATCGTCGAGCCGGTGACCGACTGATGCGGGCGGTGGTGCAGACCGTCGGCCGGGCCCGGGTGACTGTCGGCGACGAGGTGACCGGCGAGATCTCCGACGGGCTGCTGGTGCTGCTCGGCGTCACCCACACCGACACCCCGCAGGTGGCCGCCACGATGGCCCGCAAGCTGCACGAGCTGCGCATCCTCGACGACGAGCGCAGCGCCGCCGACGTCGGGGCGCCGCTGCTCGTGGTCAGCCAGTTCACGCTCTACGGCGACGCGCGCAAGGGCCGGCGGCCGAGCTGGACCGCCGCCGCGCCCGCCGAGGTGGCCGAACCCCTGGTGGACGCCGTGGTCGAGCAGTTGCGCGCCCGGGGCGCGAAGGTGGAGACCGGCCGGTTCCGCGCCCACATGCTGGTGGAGAGCGTCAACGTCGGTCCCCGGACCCTCGTACTCGACCTCTAGAAGAACAGGCCCCGGCGGGACAGCGACTGCCGCAGCCAGCCGTCGAGCTGGGCGGCCCAGTCCGTGTGGTCCGCGGTCGCGTGGTCCACGGTGAACCGGCCGAACGCGTCCCGGCCCTCGGTGAACAGGCCGCCCCGCTTGTCCAGCTCCAGCACCACGTGGACCTGGCGCGGATCGGTCACGAAGGTGACCTCCAGCTGGTTCATCGCGCCCGCGTACTGCGGCGCCGGGTAGAACTCGATCTCCTGGTAGAACGGCAACTGCTGGTGCAGGCCGTAGATGTGTCCGCGCTCGACGTCGGCACGGGCGAAGCGGAAGCCCAGCCGCAGCAGCGCCTCCAGCAGCCGCTCGTGGGCCGGCAGCGGGTGCACCGACACGGCGTCCATGTCACCCTTGTCCACCGCCCGGGCCACCTCCAGCTCGGTACGCAGACCCATCGTCATGCCGTGCAGGTGCTGGCCGTACAGGTCGGTCAGCGGGGTCTCCCAGGGCACCTGGAAGCGGAACGGCACGTCGTGACGCTGCCCCGGCTCCAGCCGGAACGGGCCGGTCATCTGAGCCCGGCCGAACTCCTGGTTGACGTCGTACTCGCTGTCGGAGCTCTCCACCTCGACCCGCGTGACCAGGCCGAGTGCGACGTAGCTCACGTCCACCGGGTGGTCACCGCCGACCACCTGGATCCGGCCCTCCAGAACGCCGCCCGGGCGGCAGTTCGGGTTGGCCAGCACCGTCTCCACCGACGGTCCGCCCACACCCATCGCCTGCATGAGCCGCTTGAAGACCACCACGTTCTCCGATCATCAGTGCCGGGCCGGCCCCGACGGCCGGTCGGTGGCACGGTAACCGCGCCGGGCAAGGGAATGCCGGATTCCCACGTGGATTCCTGTCGGGTCCCCGATCGCCTCACTCCCGTCTCACGCCCCGACCGCCAAGCTGTGTGTCATCGGCCACCACCGCGTGGGCGGCACGGGACCGGTAGGCACGTCGGACACGGGGAGAACAGAGATGACCCAGCAGATGATCGAGCACCAGGACATGGACGTCACCCTCACGGACCTCGACGCCACCGACGAGCGCGGCGTCTCCACCGACCTGGTCCGGGCGTACCTGAACGGCATCGGCCGCACCAAGCTGCTCACCGCGGCGCAGGAGGTCGAGCTGAGCAAGCGGATCGAGGCCGGCCTCTTCGCCGAGGAGAAGCTGGCCACCTGCACCCCCGTCTCCGCCGAGCTGCGCGCGGACCTGGCGCTGATCGCGGCCGAGGGCCGCGCCGCCAAGGACCACCTGCTGGAGGCCAACCTGCGGCTGGTGGTGAGCATCGCCAAGCGCTACACCGGTCGCGGCATGGCCTTCCTCGACCTCATCCAGGAAGGCAACCTCGGCCTCATCCGCGCCGTCGAGAAGTTCGACTACACCAAGGGCTACAAGTTCTCCACCTACGCCACCTGGTGGATCCGCCAGGCCATCACCCGCGCCATGGCCGACCAGGCCCGCACCATCCGCATCCCGGTGCACATGGTCGAGCAGGTCAACCGGATGGTCCGGGTACGCCGCGAGCTGTCGGTGACGCTGGGCCGCGAGCCCACGGTGAGCGAGGTGGCGGTGGCGCTGGAGATCCCGGAGTTCCAGGTGATCGAGCTGATCTCCTACGACCGGGAGCCGGTCAGCCTGGACCAGGCCGTCGGCGAGGACGGCGAGAGCGCGCTCGGCGACTTCGTCGCCGCCGTCGACCCGCGTACCGAGCCGGGCGACGCCGCCACCAACGGCGAGCTGCGCAACGAGGTCCGCATCGTGCTGGCCACGCTGTCCCAGCGGGAGCAGGCGGTGATCCGGCTGCGCTTCGGCCTGGACGACGGCCGGCAGCGCACGCTGGACGAGGTCGGCCGCGAGTTCGGTCTGTCCCGGGAGCGGATCCGGCAGATCGAGAAGGTCACGCTGCTCAAGCTGCGCGACCCGGAGCGGGCGAACCGGCTGGAGGCCTACGCCTGCTGATCCACCCCTGCCCCGACAGGCCCCGGCGGTTCGCCGGGGCCTGTCGTGCTTGACCCGGGCGCTCCCACGATATAGAACCGACTGGTTACACAACCAGGAGGTTATGAAAGTGCCCCCGGATCTGCTCGACGCCACCTTCGCCGCGCTCGCCGACCCCACCCGGCGCGCCATCCTCACCCGGCTGGCCGCCGGGGAGGCGACTGTCACCGAGCTGGCCGAGCCGTTCGCGATGAGCCAGCCGGCCGTCTCCAAGCACCTCAAGGTGCTCGAACGCGCCGGCCTGGTCACCCGGGGCCGGGACGCGCAACGCCGTCCCTGCCGGCTCGACGCCCGGCCGCTGCGGGAGGCGGTCGCGTGGCTGGCGGACTACCGGGACTACTGGGCCGAGAGCTACGCGCGGCTGGACGAGGTGCTCGCCGAACTGACCGCCGAGGAGCAGCGGTGACCGGCCTGACCGTCAGCCTGCCCGGCGACCGGGAGATCCGGCTCAGCCGCGACTTCGCCGCTCCGCGCCACCTCGTGTTCGCCGCCTTCACCCGCCCCGAGCTGCTGGTCCGCTGGTGGGGCGCCCGGGGCTGGCACCTCGTCGAGTGCGAGGTGGACCTGCGGGTGGGCGGGCGCTGGCGGTTCGTCTCCCGGGGGCCGGACGGCGACCTGATGGGTCAGGGCGGCACGTACCGGGAGGTCGACCCGCCCTCACGGCTGGTCTGCACCGAACTCTTCGACGACCAGTCCTATCCGGGCGAGACGCTCGTCCGCCACGACTTCACCGGCCCGTCGGACCGGACCACGGTCGTCACCCATCTGCGGTACGCCACCGCGCAGGGGCGCGACACCGTCCTGCGCTATCCGATGACCCGCGGCCTGAGCGAGGCGTTCGACCGGCTCGCGGCAGTGCTGCACACCGATTCGACGACAGGAGCGACGACATGAACTGGACGCTGGAAGTGGTGGTCGTACCGGTCTCCGACGTGGACCGGGCCAAGGAGTTCTACGCGCAACGGCTCGGCTTCGTCGTCGACCACGACACGGACCTGGGCGGCGCGGGGCGGATCGTCCAGCTCACTCCCCCGGGCTCCGGCTGCTCGATCGTCCTCGGCCGGGGCGTCGTACCGGAGATGCCGCCGGGCTCACTCAAGGGCGTGCAACTGGTCGTACCGGACCTGGAGCGGGCGCGCACCGAACTGGTCGAGCGGGGCGTCGAGGTGAGCGAGATCCAGGTGATGGGCCAGAACCCGTACCCGGTGCCGCACCCGCTGGACAACGTCGGCTTCCTGTTCCTCCGCGACCCGGACGGCAACGAGTGGTCGGTGCAGCAGATCTCCGACCGCGGCTGAGGTCTACAACCTTCGCGGGCCGGTGTCGGGGCGGGCGGCCTCGGCGCCGGTGCGCACGGTGGCGTGCAGCACCGAGATGCCGTCCGGCCGGGCCAGCACCGGATTCAGCGTGAGCGACCGCACCCGGGGCTGCTCGTCGGCGAGCCGACCGACCCGCACCAGCAGGTCGACAAGGGCCGCCCGGTCCACCGGCGCGGCACCCCGGTGCCCGCGCAGCAGCGGCGCCGCGCGGGGTTCGTCGACCAGCTCGGCGGCGTCCCGGTCGGTGAGCGGGACCGCTCGCCAGGCCCGGTCGCCGAGCAGCTCGGTCGCCACGCCGCCGAGCCCGAACCCGACCACCGGCCCGAACGCCGGATCCTCCACCAGTTCCACCACGCACGCCACGCCGGGCGCGACCATCGGCTGGACCAGCACCTCCGCGCCGAACACCGGGGCCATCTCGGCGTACGCGCGGCGCAGCGCGGCGGCGTCGGCCAGGTCGAGACGTACCGCGCCGAGGTCGAGGCGGTGCCGCAGCCCGGGGGCGGCGGCCTTGAGCGCCACCGGCCAGCCGAGCCGCTCCCCCACCGCCGCCGCTTCCTCGGCCGAGCGGGCCGGCACCGAGTCCACCACGTCGATCCCGTACGCGCGCAGCAACGCCGCCGAGTCGGCCCCGTCCGGGCGCAGCGCGGCATGCCCGGCCGCCCGGTCCACGTCGGCCAGTTCCGGCAGCACGCCCGGTGGCCGGCGCAGCCAGTCCGCGTACGCGGTCACCCGGCCCAGCGCGCGTACCGCCTCCTCCACGCTCGGGTACGCCGGCACCCCGGCCGGCACCAGCCCGGCCAGGAACGTCGCCACCACCGGCTTGCCGGTGACCCGCGCGTCGGGCAGCGCCGAGGCGAAGTCGGCCACCGGGTCGGCGAGCTGGCCCGGCAGCGGCGGCGCGAACACCGCCACCACGGCGTCCACCCGCTCGTCGGCGACCGCGTCACCGAGCGCGGCGGCGTACGCGGCGGCCCCGGCGCTCGGCCCCACGTCCTGCGGGTAGCCGTCGGCGACTGCCAGTCCCTGGGCGGCGCAGGCGGTCGCGGCCAGCCCGGTCAGCGCCGACGAGTTGCCCACCACGGCGACCCGCCGCCCGGCCGGCAGCGGCTGGTGGGCCAGCAGCACGCCCACGTCGAGCAGCTCGGACACGGTGTCCACCCGGATCACCCCGGACTGGGCGAACAGCGCGCTCACCGCCGCCGCGTCCAGCGCGGGTGCCTCCCCCACGCCCGGCGGCCGGGCCAGCGAGGCGAGTGCCACCACCGGCTTGCTGCGGCCGATGCGCCGAGCCAGCCGGGCGAACTTGCGCGGGTTGCCGAACGTCTCCAGGTAGAGCGTGATGACGTCGGTGGCCGGGTCGTCCTGCCAGTACTGCAGCAGGTCGTTGCCGGACACGTCGGCCCGGTTGCCGGCCGAGACGAAGCTGGACAGGCCGAGCCCGCGCCGGGACGCCTCGGCCAGCAGCGCCACCCCGAACGCGCCGGACTGGCTGAACACGCCGACCCGGCCCGCCGCCGGCAGCACCGGGGCGAGCGTGGCGTTGAGGCGTACCGCCGGGTCCGTGTTGGCGACGCCGAGGCAGTTCGGGCCGACCACCCGCATGCCGGCCAGGTGCGCGGCACGGACCAGCGCGCGCTGCGCCGCCGCGCCGGCCGGGCCGGACTCGGCGAACCCGGCCGAGATCACCACCAGCCCGTGCGCGCCCGCGCGTGCCGCGTCGCGGACCACGTCGGTCACCGCGTCCGGCGGGACCGCCACCACGGCGAGATCGACGTCCTGGCCCGCGTCGGCGGCCGACGGGTACGCGGGCAGCCCCGCCACCGTCGACGCGCTCGGGTGCACGGGCACGATCGCCCCGGCGAAGCCGCCGTCGCGCAGGTGCCCGAGCAGCGCCGCGCCGACGCCCTGGCCGGTGGTGCTGGCGCCGTACACGGCGATGCCGCGCGGCGCGAGCAGCCGGGCGATCGACCGCGCCTCCGTGCGGTGCTCCCGGCCGCGTTGCACCTCGAGAGTCGCCTCGGTGGGCGCGATCGGGAAGCTCAGGTGCACCACGCCGTCGGCGTACTGGCGCTGGACCTGGTAGCCGAAGTCGGCGAAGACCCGCAGCATCGTCCCGTTTGCGGGGAGCACCTCGGCGACGAAGTGCACGATCCCGTGGCGCCCGGCCGCGTCGGCCAGGTGCTCCAGCAGCACCGAGCCGATGCCCCGGCCCTGGTAGGCGTCCTCGACCACGAACGCCACCTCGGCCTCCGGCGAGGCGGGGCCGAGCCGCTCGTAGCGGCCGACCGCGACGATCCGCTCGCCGGCCAGCACCACGAACGCCTCCCGGTCGCGGTGGTCGACGTTGACGAAACGCTTCAGGTCGCGTTCCGGGATACGCGGGTACGGCGAGAAGTACCGCAGGTATCGGGTGCGCTCCGAGAAACGGCCGTGCATGGCCACGATCTCGGGCGCGTCCTCCGGACGGATCTGTCGCAGCTGGACGGTCGTGCCGTCGCTGAGCAGCACGTCCAGCGGTTGTTCGACTGTGGTCACCGGTCGGTCCTCCCCTGCCGCCGGCTCAGTCGCGCGGATCGTGCGGATCGAGCCCGAGCAGCGGGAAGACGGCCTTGCGGGTGGCTGCGACGGCCCGGTCCACCGCGTTCGGCTCGCCGCTGGGCTGCCACGGCAGGTACGCCGGGTCCACGTCGTCGGTCATCCGCAACGGCACGTCGTGCCCGGGTAGCCGCCGCGCGGCCAGCTCCCGCCAGCCGGGCGGGGTCAGCGTCGCCGGGTCGACCGGCTCACCGGTGGCGATCGCGAGCAGGTGCGTCCACGCCCGGGGCACCACCTCGACCAGCGCGTACCCGCCGCCGCCGGTGGCGACCCAGCGGCCGTCGCACAGCTCGTCGGCGAGCGCCCGCAGCGAGCGGTACGTGGCCCGCTGCCCGTCCACCGACAGGTGCAGGTCGGCCAGCGGATCCTTGCGGTGCCCGTCGGCGCCGCACTGGGTGACGAGCACCTGCGGCCGGAACGCGCGCAGCACCGACGGCACGATCGCGTGGAACGCCCGCTGCCAGCCCGCGTCACCCACACCCGGCGGCAGCGGCACGTTGACGGCGGTGCCCTCCGCGCCCGGTCCGCCGGTCTCGTCCGGGAACCCGGTGCCGGGGAACAGCGCGAGCGGCGTCTCGTGCAGGCTGATCGTGAGCACCCGCGGGTCGCGGTAGAAGATCTCCTGCACGCCGTCGCCGTGGTGCACGTCCACGTCCACGTACGCGATCCGCTCCGCGCCGAGGTCGAGCAGCCGCGCGACGGCCACGGCCGGGTCGTTGTAGACGCAGAACCCGGCGGCCCGGGCGGGCATGGCGTGGTGCAGCCCGCCGGCGACGCTCACCGCGCGCCGGGCCTCGCCACGCCACACCGCCTCGGCCGCGGCCGTCGTGGCGCCGGCGATCAGCGCACTCGCCTCGTGCATCCCGTCGAAGACCGGATTGTCCGAGGTGCCCAGACCGAAGCCGGCGAACAGCGGGTCACGCGGCGCGGACCGGACCGCGTCCAGGTAGGCCGGATCGTGTACGCGGGTGAGCAGCGCGTCGTCGGCCGGCTCGGGCTTGACCAGCCGTACGCCGGGCCGGTCCAGCACACCCAGTTCACGGGCGAGCGCCATCGTCAGCTCGACCCGGACCGGGTCGAGGGGATGGTCGCCCATGTCGTAGGCGAGGAGAGCCTCGTCCCACACCACCACCGTGTCGTCGGCCATGCGGCCATCGTCGCACGTGGTCCGGGGCGCGCCCACCAGTCGTACGCTCACCGGCCGGACGTGCCACCTGTCGCGACCGGACGGTCCCTGTCGGCCACCCACTCGCTCCACGAGCCGACGTACAACGCGGCGTCCGGGCGACCGGCCAGGTGCAACGCGAGCACGGCCTGCGCGGCGGTCACCCCGGAGCCGCAGTACGCACCGACCGGCGCGTCCGCGTCCACCCCGGCGGCGGCGAACCGCTCCCGCAGCGCCCCGGCGTCGGGGAACCGGCCCTGCGTGACGTACTTCGGGGCGGGCAGGTTGACCGCGCCCGGCACGTGCCCGGCGACCGGGTCGACCGGCTCGTGCTCGCCCCGGTAGCGCGGCGCGGTCCGGACGTCGATCAGCACGCCGGGCTCGGCGGCGGCGAGCCGGGCGGCCTGCGCGGCGTCCAGCACCGGCAGCGCGCCGGGCGCCACTGTCACGTCACCCGGCGCCGGGGCGGGCACGCTGGTGCCGACCGGCAGCCCGGCGGCCGTCCAGGCCGGGAAGCCGCCGTGCAGCACCCGCACCTGCCGGTGCCCGGCCCAGCGCAGCGTCCACCAGGCGCGGGCGGCGGACATGCCGTCGCCGCCGTCGTACACGACCACCGGATGACCGGCGCGGACGCCCGCCGCCCGCAGCGCGGCCTGCAACGCCGCCGGGTCCGGAAGCGGGTGCCGCCCGGCGGCGCCGGGCGGCCCGCACAGCTCGGTGTCCAGGTCGACGAAGACGGCGCCGGGCAGGTGACCCGCGGCGTAGTCGTCACGCCCGGGCGGGCCGGTCAGCCGCCAGCGGACGTCGAGCAGGGTCGGCGGGTCGGCGTGATCGAGTTCGGCGGCGAGCCGGTCGGGCTCGACCAGCAGGTCTGCGGTGGCGGACATACGGTCCAGTCAACACCATTCGGCGCGCCACCTCCGGCTTCGCCTCCGTCGATGGTCGGTGGTAACGGGTACCATCGGAGCCCAGGAGGCCGCAGACGTGAAGCACGACCTTGTTGACACCACCGAGATGTACCTGCGCACCATCCTCGAACTCGAGGAGGAGGGGGTGCCGCCGCTTCGTGCCCGCATCGCCGAGCGGCTGAAGCAGAGTGGCCCGACCGTCAGCCAGACCGTCGCCCGGATGGAGCGCGACGGCCTGCTCACCGTCGAGGGCGACCGGCACCTGACCCTCACGCCGCAGGGCCGCAACACCGCCGTGTCCGTGATGCGCAAGCACCGGCTGGCCGAGCTGCTGCTGGTGAACGTGATCGGGATGCCCTACGAGGAGGCCCACGAGGAGGCCTGCCGGTGGGAGCACGTGATGAGCGACGCGGTGGAGAAGCGGGTCTTCGACCTGCTCAACCGCCCGACCCGCTCGCCGTACGGCAACCCGATCCCGGGCCTGGAGGAGCTGGGCGACCCGGGCCAGGTGCCCGCCGACGCGGTCGAGGGTGAGCGCAACCTGGCGTTCCCCGGCCTGTCCGGCACTGTCGTGGTGCGGCGGATCTGCGAGAGCGTGCAGACCGACTCGGACGTGCTCCGGCAGTTGCACGCCGCCGGCGTCGACCCGGGCGCGACGGTGACTGTGGCGCAGGAACGCGACGCCGTCTCCATCGACCGCTCCGGTGACCGTGTCCGGCTGCCCCGCGAGGTGGCGTCCCGGGTGTTCGTCGCGGCCCGCTGACGCGGCTCCCGGTCAGAGCTGCCGGGTGTCGATCACCTTGGCCAGCGTGACCAGCTTGCCGGCCGTCTTGTCCGCCTCCGCTTTCGCGGTGCCGGTCGGGGCGGTCCAGCGCAGCGTGGCGAGCCGCCCCTCGGTGGCCAGCCAGCCGACCTCGGCGGCCGGCCCGGACTTCGCGGTCTTGGGCAGCGTGCGCCGGTAGGCGGCCTTGCCCAGCTTGCTGATCTTCGCCGCGCCGCTGGGCTGCACGTCCAGGGCGAACGTGGCGGCGTCGATCGACGTCTCGGTCACCGACAGCGTCAGCTCCGGCAGCACCGCCCCGGCGGCGCGGACCACGCAGGTGTGGGTGTCGCCCCGCTCGGTGGCCGCCGCCACGTCGAACGTGCCGCCGGTGTGCTCGGCGATCACCGCGAAGTCGAGCAGCCGGCACGCCCCGCCCGAGGACGCCGCCGCGACCGGGACCGGCGGAGGCGGGGGCGGGGGCCCGGCCGCTGTGGGCGCCTCGTCGGCGCAGCCGGCGGCGAGCAGGACGGCCGGAACGGCCAGCCAGAATCGGGCACGCACGGGAGACCTCCGCGGTCGGCGGCGGGTCCGACCCGCCGGAGTTCCGTCGGACACCGTACGGCGTGCCCCAGCGGGGACGGAAGCCCCCTAATCGGCCACGTACGGACAGTGCCGGCAGCCTCGCCCGCAGCACGTGCCGCGCCGGGCGAGGAATCCCGCGCTGAGCACGAACAGCCCGGTCTCCGGGTCCAGGTAGCCCGCCTCCCCGGCGGCCAGGGCGGCGGCGTGCGCGGCGAGGATGCGTTCCCGCCCCGGGTGGTCCGGCGACAGCCGCGACGGGTGCGGTTCGGTAAGGGCCCGGTCCGCCAGCTCGTCACGCACCGCTGAAGTCTACGGACGCCACGGCCGCCCTAGTTTCCGCCCGGACCGCCGTCGCTCCGGAGGCGTTCCAGGTACGGCACGAACGCCTCGGGCCGCTCGAACATCGAACGGTGCCCGGCGCGCGGGATCACCAGATGGTCCTTGCGCGGTGCCTGGAGCTGCGCGTACCACTCGTCGAACAGGCGCAGCCGGCCCGGCACCTCCTGCGCGCCGTCCACGAAGTACGCCGGCACCGCGAGCTGCCGCACGTCCCGCCGGAAGTCGATGTCCTGCAACCGGGGGTACAGCACGTCCCAGCCGTCGAGGAAACCGAACAGGTGCACCTTCTCCAGCAGGCTGTACTCGGACACGCCCAGGTTGCCGACCGTCCCGGTCTCGTCCTCGCTCGCGCCTTCCCGGTCGACCGGGAAGGCCCCGGCCTCGTTTGTCAGCAACGGCTCGTACTCCCAGACGTCGCGGTAGGGCGGCGGGCCCTGCGCGGTCATCCGGTCCGCGAGCGCCGTCCGGCCGGTGCGGCGGGCCCAGGCCACGGTGTCGGCGTACTGGCTGCGGTCGGCCTCGCGCAGGCTCACCACCTGCCCGACGCCGACGTACGCGGCGAACAGTTCCGGGTGCTGCCGCACGGCGAGCAGGCCGGCGATGGTGCCGCCGGAGTGCGCGACCAGGTGGATCCGCTCCCGGCCCAGCCGTTCCCGCAGGTGCCGGGTCACGGCGACCAGGTCGTCCACCTCGTCGTCCAGGTGCCAGCCCGACGGGGCACGGAACCCCGACCAGGAGCGTGGCCCGCCGGCGCGGTCCCAGACGGCCACCACGAATCGGCGCTCCAACTCGGGCAGGTGGCGACGGACCGCGCCGATCTCCGAGCCGCCGGGCGGACCGGGCACCACGAGCAGCACCGGAGCGCTGCGGTCCGTACCCCGGATCAGCAGGCCCAGCTCGCGCCCGGAGGAGTCGACGGTGTCGAAGCGGGCGATGCCGCCGGGGATCGGGTCGGTGCGGCCCGGCACGGCCGCGCCGACGGTGACGAGCGCGAGCAGCGCAGCCAGCAGGCCGACGCCGACCCGGCCCGCCCAGCGCGGCACCGGCCGGCGCGGCGGCACCGCGCCGAGGCGACGGGCCAGGCCGGCGCCGTGGGCGGCGCCGACCAGCAGCGGCAACAAGGCCAGGAGTCCGTGGACGCCCCGGCCGGCGAGCAGCGCCACGACGCCGAAGCCGGACAGGTGCGGACGGTCGACGGTGGGCCCGCGCAGCCGCAGCCGGACCAGCTCGACAGCCACCGCGAAGGCCACCGGCGCGACGAGCATGAACCAGCGGGACCGGCTCAGCCACCCGGCGGCCAGCCCGACGGCGAGGCTCACCGCGACGGAGGCGAGTGCCGCGCCCACCGTGCCGGGTCCGCGTGGGGTCCACCAGCCGACGACAGCGCCCCAGAGCAACGGCAGCGTCGACGCGAGGAGCATCCGGGTGCGCATGACGTCTCCCTCCGCCGAGATCGTCAACCCTAGCCAGAGCGGCCACTCTGCGCTGTCCCGTTCTCACGTGCGGTACGGATCGGGTGTCGGCCGTGGGGATGTTCAGTCGGCCGGACGCTGCGCGAGCAGGAACGCCTGGGGCTGCCGCTCCCCGCCGACCGGCGCGCGGACCGTCGTCGCCGACACCACGAACCCGGCCGCCGTGAGCTGCGCGGCCAGCCGATCCGGCGACAGCCAGTAGACGTCGAAGGCGACGGAATGGCCGTATGCCTGCTCCCGTCGGTCGAGCCGGTCGCCTGCCTTCACCGCGAGCAGCAGGTGACCGCCCGGGACGAGCACCCGGTGGAAACCGGCGAACACCTCGGGCAGCAGCTCCGGTGGCAGGTGGATGACCGAGTACCAGGAGACCAGCCCGGCCAGCGATCCGTCCGGCACGGCCAGCTCGGTCAGCGAGCCGACCTCGAAGCGCAGGTCCGGGTACGCGCGGCGGGCCACCGCCACCATGCCGGGCGACAGATCGACGCCGCTGATGTCGAGGCCGAGCCGGTGCAGGTGGGCGGTGACGCGGCCGGTGCCGCAGCCCACCTCCAGCACGGGCCGCCCCGGCCCGACCGTCTCGGCGAACGCGGCGAGTATGGCGCGGTCCAGCGGCGGCTCGACCACGTCGGGCAGCAGCCGCGCGTAGTCCTCGGCAACGGCGTCGTAGGCGGCGCGCGTCTCGACCAGCCAGGCAGGTTCGGTCACGCCCGCCGACCCTAGTCCAACACCTGCCCGCCCTCACCCGGCCCGCCCAGCCTCCGTCGATCATGAAGTTGGCGGCCGTCGCTCCGGCGTGTCGCGCCGTCAACTTCATGATCGACGAAGACGGCGGGCCGGGCGGGCGTGGGTGGGTCAGCCGAACCAGGTGAGGGACTGGCCGTGGCCGGTCGTCCAGGCCACGGGACGGCCGTCGAGGGCCAGGACGTTGTGGAAGCCTTGGGCGGGCGGCTCGGGCAGGTCGGCGTGGGGCAGCACCGACGGGTCCTCGTTGGCGATCCAGTGGCCGGGCAGGGTCCGCACCAGCTCGGTGAAGGCGTTCCGGCGCGGCGGTGGCACCTGGTAGAGCACCGAACTGTGGAACACCACGAGCGTCGCCCCGGCCGGGGCCTGCGCCGCCAGCGCCGGCAGGTCGTCGACCAGATCACCGCGTACCAGTAGGGGCGGATCGGCCGCCGCAACAGCCGCCGCGGCGCGCAGCCGTTCCCGGCGGTGCCGGTGTTCCGGCCAGATCAGCGCCTCCAGCCAGGCCACGTCGGCCGGGTCGGTGACGTCGAGCGGATTCACGTCCAGCCCGGCCCGCCACACCACCTCCGGCAACCGCTCCGGCGGCTCGGCGCCGGTCAGGTCACAGTCGAGTATCGGCTCGCCGTCGCCGACCCGCCGGTCGCCGTAGCGGTAGGCGTACCGGTCCGGGTAGAGGCACAGCCCGGCGGACGCGCCCACCTCCAGCATCGCCAGCGGCTGCGGCAACGCGGCGAGCACCGGCAGCAGAGCCGCGCAGCGTCCCGCCTCGTTCGTCTGCGTCGCCCGCACCCGCATCTGCGCCGCCACGTCCGGCCAGTGCCCCATCACGTACGCGCGGAACGCCGCCGGGTCGTCCACCGGCCCGCCGAGCAGCCGCACCACCCCGAACAGCAGGTTCGGCTGACGCTTGGCCGGCGGCAGCGTGTCGAGCAGGGCGAGCAGCTCCGGGTCACCGGCGACCGCCCGCGACAACCGCTCGTACGCCGGGGACACGCCGCGCGTCTCACGGTCGGCGAAGACCCGATAGATGTCGATCGTGCTCATCTCCCGAGCATGCCAGCTCGCGTACGCGGTGAGGTATGACCGCCGGCACCGCCCGCCGAGTGCGCGGCGAATATCGCTGTCCATCTGTCGAAGAACACTGATAGACAGCCCGGGTGCACACGATTCTCACGTTTTCCGATCACCTGCGGCTGATCGACGACCGGTCGGCTGCTTTCCACGCCGCGGTCGCTGCGGCGCCCAGCCTCGACACGCCGGTGCCGAGCTGTCCGGAGTGGACGCTGTTCGATCTCGTACAGCACCTGGGCATGGGCCGCCGCAGGTCGGCCGCCATCGTCGCCGCAGGGCCGGCCGACGGCCCCCCGGACAAGTCCGTGTGGGACGACGGCACGGGTGCGCCTCGGGAACGCGAGGGTCTCCTGGCCTGGTGGACCGAGTCCGTCGAGCGGCTGACGAGCGCGCTGCGCGAGGCCGGCCCGGACCGCCGGTGTTGGACGTGGTGGGGTGATTCGCAGTCACCGGAAACCTCCGGCGCGTGGGCTCGGCGCCAGGTCGCCGAGATCGCTGTGCACACCCACGACGCTCAGCTCGCCGTGGGGAACCCGGAGCCGCTGCCGGACGAGGTCGCCCTCGACGCTTTCGACGACTGCCAGTTCACCCTCTGCTCGACGGATGTCGCCTGGCCGCACGAACCCGCCGTCGTCGAATACCACGCCACCGAGGGCCGCTCGTGGCGCCTTCGCCTGTCCGGCGACGGCGCACAGGCCAGCCGGCTCGGCGAGCCGGCCGCCGGTGAGGACCCGGACCGGGACACGGCCTTCGTCTCCGCCCGGGGCACTGCCAGTGACCTGGTCCTGTTCTTCTACGGCCGCATCACGCCGGATTCCCCGAAGCTGGAGCTGGACGGCGACCGCCGCATCTTCGACCAGCTCATCGCCTGGGACCCGTCCGTCTGACGATCGACGACATCTCGTCCCTGCCGCAGCGACCGCCCGGCCCCTGGAGGACCGGGCGGTCGCTGTCGCAGCAGATGCGACTCAGCTCGATGTCAGCTGCAGCCGCTGGTGGAGCCGCAGCCCTCGCAGACGTAGCAGCTACCGGCGGGCCGCATCTTCGTGCCGCAGGTGAAGCAGAGCGGCGCGTCCGCGGCCTTGCCGATCACGGCCTCCAGCAGTTCGGTGCTGGAACCCACAGACGGCGCGGGCTTGACGGCCGCGGCGTCGGCCATCTCCTGCGCCGGCTGCGCGATCGGGCCGGTCTTCGGCTCCGGCGCCTCGACCGGGGCGGAGGCGGCCATCGCGGTGAGGTCCGCACCGCTCGCCTCCGCCTCCGCCTCGGCCGCGAGCTGGGCGGCCCGCTCCTTGGCGGTGAAGATGCCCAGCTCGGCGCGGCGGTCGTACGGCAGGAAGTCCAGCGCCAGGCGACGGAAGATGTAGTCCATCACCGAGGCGGCCATGCGCACGTCCGGGTCGTCGGTCATGCCGGCCGGCTCGAAGCGCATGTTTGTGAACTTGCTGACGTACGTCTCCAGCGGGACGCCGTACTGGAGACCGATGGAGATGGCCACCGAGAAGGCGTCCATCACGCCGGCCAGGGTCGAGCCCTGCTTCGACATCTTGAGGAAGACCTCGCCGAGGCCGTCGTCCGGGTAGGACGAGGCGGTGAGGTAGCCCTCCGCGCCGCCGACCGAGAACGAGATGGTCTCCGACGGGCGCTTCTTCGGCAGCCGCTTGCGCACCGGGCGGTACTCGACGACCTTCTCCACGACCTTCTCCGGCGTGGCGGCCGGGGCCTGGGCCTCGACGGCGCCCTTGCTCGGCTTGGCCGCCGACAGCGGCTGGCCGACCTTGCAGTTGTCGCGGTAGATCGCCAGCGCCTTGAGGCCGAGCTTCCAGCCCTCGAAGTAGATCTTCTCGACGTCCTCGACGGTGGCCTGCTCCGGCATGTTGACCGTCTTGGAGATGGCGCCGGAGATGAACGGCTGGACGGCCGCCATCATCCGCACGTGACCCATCGGCGCGATCGAGCGCTCGCCCATCGCGCAGTCGAAGACCGGGTAGTGCTCCGGCTTGAGGCCCGGGGCGTCCACCACGTGGCCGTGGTCGGCGATGTGCTCGACGATCGCCTCGACCTGCTCCTCGGGGTAGCCGAGGCTGCGCAGGGCGCGCGGCACGGTCTGGTTGACGATCTGCATCGAGCCGCCGCCGACCAGCTTCTTGAACTTCACCAGTGCCAGGTCCGGCTCGACACCCGTGGTGTCGCAGTCCATCATCAGGCCGATGGTGCCGGTCGGGGCGAGCACGCTGGCCTGCGAGTTGCGCCAGCCGAACTTGTCACCGAGCTTGTTGCCGAGCGTCCACTGCTTGGTGGCCTCGCGCTGCACGGCGGTCGCCACGGTGCCGGTCGCCTTGATCGCGTCGTTTGCGGCGGCGTGCTTGCGCATGACCCGCTTGTGCGGCTCGGCGTTGCGGGCGTAGCCGTCGTACGGGCCGACGATGCCGGCCAGCTCGGCGGAACGGCGGTAGGCGGTGCCGGTCATCAGCGAGGTGATCGCGGCGGACACCTCCCGGCCCTGCTCCGAGTCGTACGGCAGGCCGGAGGCCATCAGCAGCGCGCCCAGGTTGGCGTACCCGATGCCGAGCTGCCGGTAGGCGCGGGTGGTCTCACCGATCTTCTCGGTCGGGAAGTCGGCGAAGCAGATCGAGATGTCCATCGCGGTGATGACGAACTCGACCGACTTGACGAACTTCTCCACCTCGAAGCCGCCGTCGGCGCGGAGGAACTTCATCAGGTTCAGCGAGGCCAGGTTGCACGAGGAGTTGTCCAGGTGCAGGTACTCCGAGCACGGGTTCGACGCGGTGATCCGCCCGGTCTCCGGGCAGGTGTGCCAGTCGTTGATGGTGTCGTCGTACTGCAGGCCCGGGTCGGCGCACTCCCAGGCGGCCTGGGAGATGGTGTGGAACAGCTTCTTGGCGTCGATCGTCTCGATGGTCTGCCCGTCGAGCCGGCCGCGCAGGTCGAAGCCGCCGCCGTTCTCCACCGCGGTCATGAACTCGTCGGAGACGCGGACCGAGTTGTTGGCGTTCTGATACTGCACGCTGACGATGTCGGCGCCGCCCAGGTCCATGTCGAACCCGGCGTCCCGCAGCGCGCGGATCTTGTCCTCCTCGCGCGCCTTGGTCGCCACGAACTCCTCGATGTCCGGGTGGTCCACGTCGAGGATGACCATCTTCGCGGCGCGCCGGGTGGCGCCACCGGACTTGATGGTGCCGGCGGAGGCGTCCGCGCCGCGCATGAAGCTGACCGGGCCGGAGGCGGTGCCGCCGGAGGAGAGCAGCTCCTTCGAGGAACGGATGCGGGACAGGTTGACCCCGGCGCCGGAGCCGCCCTGGAAGATCCGCCCCTCCTCCTTGTACCAGTCGAGGATGGAGTCCATCGAGTCGTCGACGGAGAGGATGAAGCAGGCGCTGACCTGCTGCGGCGACGGCGTGCCGACGTTGAACCACACCGGCGAGTTGAAGCTGAACACCTGGTGCAGCAGCATCCAGGTCAGCTCGTGCGCGAACACCTCGGCGTCGGCCGGGGTGGCGAAGTAGCCGTACTCCTCACCTGCGGTGCGGTAGGTCTCGACCACCCGGTCGATCAGCTGCCGCAGCGACCACTCCCGCTCCGGGGTCCCCACCGCGCCCCGGAAGTACTTGGTGGTCACGATGTTCGCCGCGTTCACCGACCAGGACTCGGGGAACTCCACCCCGCGCTGCTCGAAGTTGATCGAGCCGTCCCGCCAGTTCGTCATCACGACGTCACGGCGCTCCCAGGCGACCTCGTCGTAGGGATGCACCCCCTCGGTCGTCCAGACGCGCTCGATCTTCAGCCCCGCCCCGGCCTTGTTCCGTGACTTGCTGGTCGTCACGCCCTCGCCCCCCTCGTCGGCAACGGTCACCCACCGCGCCTCGTGTACCTGTCAGAAACCCGAAAATGTCAGCTGATCGCGCCGGCGGCGTCCGCCGCACCGGCACCGGCGCCCTCCCGGGCGCGCGCGGCGGCCCGCAGCGTCTCGATCTCGCGCTCGAAGTCGGCGAGCGAGTCGAAGGAGCGATAGACGCTGGCGAACCGCATGTAGGCCACCTCGTCGAGGTCACGCAACGGGCCGAGGATGGCCAGGCCCACCTCGTGGCTGGGGATCTCGGCCGCCCCCTTGGCCCGCACGGTCTCCTCGACCTTCTGTGCCAGCAGCGCGATCGAGTCGTCGTCGACCGGGCGCCCCTGGCACGCCTTGCGCACCCCACCGATGATCTTCGTACGGCTGAACGGCTCGGTCACCCCGCTGCGCTTGACCACCGCGAGCACCGCCTCCTCGACGGTGGTGAACCGCTTGCCGCACTCCGGGCACGACCGTCGCCGCCGGATGAGCTGGCCGTCGTCGGCCTCCCGCGAGTCGACCACCCGGGAGTCGGCGTGCCGGCAGTACGGACACCGCATTCGCCCGACCTCCTCCGTCGATCGCGGGCACACCTATCGGCTCCCGGGCACGCGTCGGCACGGCGGGGCCATCGTCCGATGACCGTCGCCGAGTGCGCGGTGCGGGAGTGCGTTCGGTAGTTGAACCCAACCTGTAGGCAACTTACGCCCGTGTGACTACTACATCTAGGGGTCGACCGTATGCCGAACCCCAAGCGAGGTCAAGTTGACGGGCGTGTCCGGCGAGTCGTCAGGATCACGCCCGGCGCGACGCCGCCGAGGAGCCCAACGGACGGCCTCCCGTGCTAGTCACGGGCGGCCGGGATGGAACATCCGTTCGAGCGGCGTACCCTTCTATCAGAACACCAGTTCGGAAATCCAGGAATTCGACGCGACACGCCGACAGCAGGTCGTACAGATGTTTGAAAATGGCCGATCTCACCTATACGGTCAGACCACACGCACCACGAGCCGACGAGGCACCCCAGCGCCGACCAGGGAGGGACGGACGTGACCGAGGACCGGGCCAGCCGGCAGAAGAACCCGCAGCCGAACGACGGGGCGGGTCCTCCGGCGACCCGTCGCCCCCGCACCGCCCGCAGCCGCACTGCCCCCGCGGCGGTGCGTCCGGTCACCCCGGTGGTGAGCAGCTTCCCCGACCCGGCGACCGTCGACCTGACCGCCCGGCAGCGGCGGATCCTGGAGTTCATTCGCAACTGGGTCGAGCGCCACGGCTACCCGCCGAGCGTCCGCGAGATCGGCGAGGCGGTCGGGCTGGTGTCCCCGTCCAGCGTCGCCTACCAGCTCAAGGAGCTGGAGAAGAAGGGCTTCCTGCGCCGCGACCCGAACCGGCCGCGCGCCGTCGACGTCCGCGCGCCGGGCGAGGCGGACGACGAGGCGGCCCGCGCGCAGCGGCCCGCCCCGGCGTACGTGCCGATGCTGGGCCGCATCGCCGCGGGTGGGCCGATCCTGGCCGAGCAGGCGGTGGAGGACATCTTCCCCCTCCCCCGCGAGCTGGTCGGTGAGGGCGAGGTCTTCATGCTCCAGGTCAAGGGCGACTCGATGCTCGACGCGGCGATCTGCGACGGCGACTGGGTGGTCGTCCGGCAGCAGCCGAACGCCGAGGTCGGCGACATCGTGGCCGCCATGCTCGACGGTGAGGCGACGGTGAAGACCTACCGGCGGCGCGACGGGCACGTCTGGCTGATGCCGCAGAACCCGGCCTTCGACCCGATCCCCGGCGACGACGCCACCATCATGGGCCGCGTGGTGGCGGTCCTGCGCCGCATCTGACGACGGCAAACGAGAAGGGGTGACCGGTCGCCGGTCACCCCTTCGTCGTGTCGTCTCAGTAGCGGTCGCCGCGGTACTCCCGGCCGCCACCGGACACCGGGCCGTACCGGCCCTGATCGTCATAACCGTCGCGGCGCCCGCCACGCGGTTCCTGGCCGCGGCGCGGCGGCTCGGCCCGGCCGCCCTCGGCGCGCGGCCCGCCGCCGTTCGGCTGCCCGCGATATCCGGCCCCACCCGGGCCGCCGCCGTAGCCGCCACCCGGACCGCCACGGCCCGGACTGCCCTGGCCACCGCCACCCGGGCCGCCTCGACCGGGACCGCCCTGGCCCGCGCCCGGTCCGCCCTGGCCTCCGCCGCCGTAGACGCCGCCACCGCGCCCTCCGCCGCCGGCCGGGGCACCGCCCCCGCCGTAGACGCCGCCGCCCTGCGGACGGCCCGCGCCCGGAGGACGGCCACCCCCCTGGCCGCGACCGCCGTCCTGAGGGCCGCCGCCGTACACGCCGCCGCCCGGCCGGCCGCCGCCGTAGACACCGCCGGACGCCGGGCGGTCACCGTTCGGCGCGCCGCCGTAGACGCCGCCCTGACCGCCGCCGTAGACCCCGCCGCGCGGCGCCTCCGGCCGTTCCGCGGACGGGAAGCCGTTGTTCACCGGGAACTCGCCGCTGCGCTCGGGCTCGTCGGCCGGCGCCCGGGGCGCCGGCTTGCGCCGCGCCCGCAGGATGCCGAACACGCCCGCGCCGACCAGGAGCGCGCCGAGCACCCCGACCGCCGCGATCAGGTACGTGATCTCGTCGAGCGAGAGCCCTTCGAGCCAGGACTTCTCGGCCGCCGCCTTGGTCTCGGCCTTGCCGCCGTTCGGCAGCGCCTCGGCACCGGTGGTCGACGGGGTGTAGCTGAGGATGTCGATCGGGTCCGACTCGTCGAGCGTGCCGCCGTCGGAGACGGTGACGAACAACTTGCCGTCCGGCGTGTAGGAGATCGCCTCGCCGAACGGGTCGACCAGCGGGGTGACCCGGGGCTTGCCGGTGGTGATCGCCTTGACGATGTCGCCGCCGGCCACGTCGAACTCGAACGCGTCGGCGTACGTGCGCAGCACGACCTTGCTGCCGTCGGGCGAGCGGGCAGCGCCGGTGACCAACGCCCGGCCGGGCGAGCCGAGCTTGTTCTCGGTGTTCGTCTTCGGGAGCGTGAACTCGCCGGCCTTCTTCATCGGGATCGGCTCGGTGTCGCCGCTCGCCTTCAGCTTCACCGTCGGGGTGAAGATCTCCGACTTGCCGGAGAGCTCCTTGGTGATCACCAGCGGCATGTTGTCGTCGCCGACGAGCAGGGCCTCCGCGTCGTGCGGCTCCTTACCCGGGTAGCTGAGCCGGTGCAGCACCGGCTGCTTCGAGCCGCTCAGCGGCATCGTCCAGACCGCGACCCGCTCCCGGCGCGTCTTCTTCTCCACGTTGTCGCCTGTGTCGGCGATCCAGAGGGTCTTGCGGTCCGGGCTGAGCGCGAGGTCCTCGGTGTCGAGCGGCCCGTCACCGGAGTAACGGACCTCCTTGTCCACCTTGCACTTGGTGTCCAGGTAGAAGACCCGCTTGCGGCTGGGGTCGTCCGAGCCGTCGTTGATCACGACGTACCCGTTGCTGGTGGCCACCAGGCCGGACAGCTCGCGGAGGCGGCTGTCCTCCACGGTGCACTTCTTCTTGGGGGCCGCGGCCAGCACGGGGGCCGCGGCGGGAGCCGCCGGGGCCGGCCCGGCCGGCGCCACGACCGCGCCGACCAGGCCGAGCGCGAGCGTGACCGAGGAGACAACGTGCCGCATGACGCTCAGTGTCGCACGGCGCGGGTTTCCGGCGGGTGACGCCGGACGGCTCACCGCCCGGCGCCCACCCGCTCGTCACTGGTCAGCCGGTCACCCGCCCGGTACGGCGCGAGCTCCGCAGCCAGACCCTCGCTGACCCGCACGTGCACCAGCGTGCCCTCGGGCAGGTGCGCGGTGCTGAGCACCTCACCCTGCCGGTGCACCCGGGAGACCAGGTCACCCCGGTCGTACGGGAGCACCGCGCGCACCTCGACGGCAGGCCGGGGCAGCCGCCGCTCGACCGCCTCGCGCAGTTCGTCGACTCCGCGCCCGCTGTGGGCGGAGACGAAGACCGCGTCCGGCCAGAGCCGCTTGAGCCGCAGCATCGTCTCCTCGTCGGTGGCGTCGGTCTTGTTCACCACCAGTAGTTCCGGCAACCGGTCCGCGCCCACCTCGGCGAGCACCTCGCGTACCGCCCGGACCTGCTCCTCCGGGTCCGGGTGGGTGCCGTCGACCACGTGCACGACCAGGTCGGCGTCGGCGACCTCCTCCAGCGTCGAGCGGAACGCCTCGACGATCTGGTGCGGCAGGTGCCGGACGAACCCGACCGTGTCGGACAGCGTGTAGAGCCGGCCGTCGGACGTGGTGGCCCGGCGGGTGGTCGGGTCCAGCGTGGCGAACAGCGCGTTCTCCACCAGCACGCCCGCACCGGTCAGGCGGTTGAGCAGGCTGGACTTGCCGGCGTTGGTGTAGCCGGCGATGGCCACCGCGGGTACCGCGTTACGGGTACGCCGGGCGCGCTTGGTCTGGCGTACCGTCGCCATGCTCTTGATCTCGCGGCGCAGCCGCGCGATGCGGTGGCGGATGCGCCGCCGGTCGGTCTCCAGCTTGGTCTCACCGGGACCACGCAGACCCACGCCGCCGCCGGCGCCACCCCCGCGGCCGCTACCACCGGTCTGCCGGGACAGCGTCTCGCCCCAGCCGCGCAGGCGCGGCAGCAGGTATTCGAGCTGGGCCAGCTCGACCTGCGCCTTGCCCTCCTTGCTCTTGGCGTGCTGGGCGAAGATGTCGAGGATCAGGGCGGTCCGGTCGACCACCTTGACCTTGGTGCGCTGCTCCAGGTTGCGCAGCTGCGACGGCGACAGCTCACCGTCGCAGATGATCGTGTCGGCGCCGGTGGACAGCGCCACCGCGCCCAGGTCGTCGACCTTGCCGCGGCCGATGTACGTGGCCGGGTCGGGCCGCTGGCGACGCTGGATCAGCCCTTCGAGCACCTGCGAGCCGGCCGTCTCGGCCAGCGCCGCCAGCTCGGTGAGGCTGTTGTCGGCGTCGGTCTGCGTGCCCTCGGTCCAGACCCCCACCAGGACGACCCGCTCCAGCCGGAGCTGGCGGTATTCGACCTCGGTGATGTCTGTGAGTTCGGTGGAGAGGCCGGGGACCCGCCGCAGCGCCTGCCGCTCCGACAGCTCGTACTCGCCGGTGGTGGCGTCGAACTCGTCGTCGGTGTAGGGATGGAAGGTCTCCTGCTCGCGCAAATGCGTCTCCTGTCCGTTTTGGGCAACGCCGAGAATTTTCGGCGCGTGACAGCAATCCTGACATGTGACAACGCCGGACGCACCTGTGTTATGCCCGTGACGCTACCGACGGGTAGCGGGGGCGGATGCCGGGCGACCTGGGCGGGCGAGTAGAAATGCCAGTCGAGCCGCTCAGCGCCGACGGAGGAGTTTCTCGTGGCCAACACCCGACTGCCGAGTGCCGGATTCTCCATCACCATCCGGATCGCGGTACCCGCCGACGCCTCCTCCATCGGCCGCCTCACCACCGCCGCCGGCGAGGCCGGGGCCATCGTCACCGCGCTGGACGTGGTCGACTCCGACCCCGCGCACGTGATCGTCGACCTCACCTGCGACACCGCCGACGCCGGCCACGCCGACCAGGTGGTCGACGCGCTCACCGCGCTCGACGGGGTGGACGTGCGCAAGGTCTCCGACCGCACGTTCCTGTTGCACCTCGGCGGCAAGATCGAGGTCACCCCGAAGGTCGCGCTGCGCACCCGCGACGAGCTGTCCCGCGCGTACACCCCGGGTGTGGCCCGGGTCTGCATGGCGATCGCGGAGAACCCGGCCGACGCCCGGCGGCTCACCATCAAGCGCAACACCGTCGCCGTGGTCAGCGACGGCACCGCGGTGCTCGGCCTGGGCAACCTCGGGCCGGCCGCGTCGCTGCCGGTGATGGAGGGCAAGGCGGCGCTGTTCAAGCGCTTCGGCGGGGTGGACGCCTGGCCGGTCGTGCTTGACACCCAGGACACCGACGAGATCGTGGCGATCGTCAAGGCGATCGCGCCCGCGTACGGCGGCATCAACCTGGAGGACATCGCCGCGCCGCGCTGCTTCGAGATCGAGGCCCGGCTGCGTGAGGCCCTGGACATCCCGGTCTTCCACGACGACCAGCACGGCACCGCGATCTGCGTGCTGGCCGCGCTGACGAACGCGCTGCGCGTCGTGGGCAAGCAGCTCGCGGACGTCCGGGTCGTGGTCTCCGGCGCCGGCGCGGCCGGCACCGCGATCATGAAACTGCTGCTCCGCCAAGGCGTGGGCGACATCATCGCGTACGACCGCCAGGGCGCCCTGCACCGCGGACTGCCGGACCTCAACCCGGCCTGGCAGTGGCTGGCCGAGAACACCAACAAGGAGAACTACTCCGGTGACCTGGCCGGGGCGGTACGCGGCGCGGACGTGTTCATCGGTGTGAGCGCGCCGAACCTGCTCACCGGCGAGGACGTCGCCGCGATGGCGAAGGACTCGATCGTCTTCGCGCTCGCCAACCCCGACCCGGAGGTGGACCCGCGGGAGGCCCGCAAGTACGCCGCCGTGGTCGCCACCGGCCGCTCGGACCAGCCGAACCAGATCAACAACGTGCTCGCCTTCCCCGGCGTGTTCCGCGGCATGCTCGACGCGCACGCCGAGGAGTTCACCGAGGAGATGGCGCTCGCCGCCGCCCGGGCCATCGCGGACGTGGTCGGCGAGGACAAGATCAACCCGACGGTGATCGTGCCGAGCGTCTTCGACTCCCGGGTCGCCCCGGCGGTGGCCGCCGCGGTACGGGCCGCCGCCCAGAACCCGGCCGCCACGCCGGCGCCCGCGGCCGACCCGGGCCCGGCCGACCTCCCCGAGATCGCCGCCAACGCCAGCGCCACCCCCTGACCAGGCACGCCCCTGCCTCTCGCGGCGCCTTCGCACAGGCCAGCACCCTCTCGCGGGGCACCTCCTGCCTCCTCACACGGGGCCCGCCCGCGCCGGGGTCAGCGCACCGGCGCAGTCAGGCGTCCCCGGCGCGTCCACACGAGATCTTGGAAGAAAACGGCCCTCAGAGGGGCCCAAATCTTCCAAGATCCCCAGCAGCGCCTCAGCCGAGGCGGACAAGTCAGACAGAACGTCCCATCGTCGCACTTTGATCGACTCCGCTTCCCCGAAGTAGCGGTATCAGCACCCTTGATCAACACCAGTTCGGCGAGGTGGTGGCATCAGAGGCCCCGCTACAGCACCACTTCGCCGAACTGGTGTTGATCATGCCGGGCAGCCGGGCAGCCGGGCCGCGGCCACCACTCAGCCCCGTGTCGACTCAGCCCCGTGTCGACCGAGGGAGGCTACGGGTGCAGGGCTGTGGGGGTCAGGGTGCCTGTGCCCACCAGGACGGCCGGGCCGGAGAGCCAGCACGAGTCGGCTGTCACGGTGACCGTCAGACGCCCGCCCGGCACATCGACTGTCATCGTGCCGGTGTCCCGGCCGGCGTCGCGCAACGCCACCGCCGCCACCGCGCACGCGCCGGTGCCGCAGGACAGCGTCTCGGCAGAGCCGCGCTCGTACACCCGCATCAGCACGTGCCCGTCGGTGCCGTCGACCGGCTCGCCCGGCGTCGTGAACTCGACGTTCACCCCGGAAGGGAAGGTCGAGGCGTCCACCTCGGGCGCGCGGGTGAGGTCGAGCGCCGTCAGCTCCAGAGCAGCGGGCAGCGCGCACACCAGGTGCGGGTTGCCGACATCCACCGCGGCGCCGGGCAGCGTCAGCCCGCCGAGCGTGGCGGTCGCCGTGTCGTACAGCCGGGGGCGGCGCATCTCGACCGCCACGTCGGCGCCCTCGACCCGGGCCCGCACCAGGCCGGCGCGGGTCGCGATCGGCAGCGTCCCGCCCGACGGGGCGGCGGCCAGCGAACGGTCCAGCAGGTAGCGGACGAACACGCGGGCCCCGTTGCCGCACATCTCGGCGAACGAGCCGTCGGAGTTCCAGTAGTCCATGAACCACTCGGCCTCGCCCGCGAGCGCGACGCCCTCCGGGTGCTTGGCGGCCCGTACGACGCGCAGCACGCCGTCGCCGCCCAGCCCGCGCCGCCTGTCGCAGAGCGCGGCGACCAGGCCGGGTGTCAGGTCGAGGGTGCCGTCCGGGTCGGGCAGGATGACGAAGTCGTTGCCGGTGCCGTGACCCTTTGTGAACTCCACGCCCCCATCATGGCCGATGCTCGGCGACCACCCGCAGGGCAGTGTCGAGAAACGCGGGCGACGCCGCGTCCAGCCAGTGGACGCGCGGGTCACGCCGGAACCAGGAGCGCTGCCGCCGGACGAACCGGCGGGTGGCGCGGATCGTCTCCTCGTGCGCCTGCGCCTCGGTCAGCTCCCCGGCCAGGAACCGCAGCACCTGCTGGTAGCCGAGCGCCCGGCTGGCCGTCCGCCCCTCGGGCAGCCCCTCGCCGACCAGCGCCCGTACCTCGTCGACCAGGCCGTCGGCCCACATCCGGTCCACCCGCAGCGCGATCCGCTCGTCCAGCAGCCCGGTGTCCAGGTCCATGCCGAGCTGCACCGACGGGTAGTACGGCGTGGGCGACGGCAGCGACGCGGTGAACGGCGCGCCGGTCAGCTCGATCACCTCCAGCGCCCGCACGATCCGCCGCCCGTTGGTGGGCAGGATGCTCGCCGCCGCGCCCGGGTCGGCCTCGGCCAGCCGCGCGTGCAGCGGCAGCGGGCCCACCGCCGCGAGTTCCGCCTCCAGCAGCTCCCGCAGGGCCGGGTCGGTGCCGGGGAACTCGAACCGTTCCAGCACCGCCCGCACGTACAGCCCGGAGCCGCCGACGAGCAGCGGCACCCGTCCCCGGGCCAGGATGTCGTCGACCGCCGCGCGGGCCAGCGTCTGGTATTCGGCGACGCTGGCGGGCTCGGTCACCGGCCAGATGTCCAGCAGGTGGTGCGGCACGCCCTCGCGCTCGGCCGGGGTCAGCTTCGCGGTGCCGACGTCCATGCCCCGGTAGAGCTGCATCGAGTCGGCGTTGACCACCTCGCCGCCCAGCGCGTGCGCCAGCGCGATGCTCAGCGCCGACTTCCCGGCCGCGGTCGGCCCGACCACCGCCACGACGGTCATGCCCGCTCCCAGTTCGCCACGAAGTAGGAAACGCCGTAGGGCGCGTCCTGGTAGCTGACGTCGCCGCGCCAGTCGCCGCCCGCCGCCCGGACCGCGCCGGCCAGCACCTGCCACGGCGCCCGCCCGGCGACCCGCAGCTCCGCCGACAGCACCGGGTCCAGGCCGAGCAGGGCGTCTGCGTCCGCGCCGGCCAGGGCCAGGGCGACCCCCTCGTCGTACGCCTCGGCACGCGGGTCGTCGTAGCCAGGCGCCTTGACGCCCCGGCAGGCGGACCCGTCACCGAGCACGAGCAGCGCGACCCGCGGGTCGTCGTCGAGGATCAGGCTCGCGCCGAACGCCGCGCACTCCGCCGGTGCGGCGTCGTGCGCCACCGAGCGGGCCAGCCGGGGCAGTTCGGTGCCGGAGCGGTTCAGCAGCCAGGCGCCGACGGTCAGGCTCAGCGGCAGGCGGTCCCCGCCCGCGCAGTTGACCTTCCAGAGCCGCACGCGCCGGTCCAGCCCGTACGGGCGAAGCGAGCCGTGCTCGGCGGAATTGAACCGGACGGTCTCCGGTCCGCCGCCGACGAGCAGGATCGCCTCGGGCTCGGCGGCGAGCAGCCGGGCGACAGCGGCGTCGGCGGCGGCGCGCAGGCCGTCCAGCTCGGGCGCGGCGGCGCCGGCCAGCTCGGGCACGATCAGCGGCGGGTGGGGGCAGACGGCGGCGGCGACCAGTGGCACGCCCCCAAACCTATCGGGATCCCCCGGTGCGTCCCCGCGCCGATCCGGTCATCGAGGGCGTACAACACCGTATGGTCACGGTCGGCGACAGGCGCTCGACACGGACGGGGGCGGACCTGTGACAATGCCGGGAGAAAGTTTGCTGCGCCGTGGCGGCGAACGAGGGGGCTGTCCCCTCGGCGCCGGGAGAACGAGGATGGGCACATGAGCGACTGGACTGCCTTCGGACGGGTCGACGAGGACGGCACCGTCTACGTCAAGACCGCCGAGGGCGAGCGGGTGGTCGGATCCTGGCAGGCAGGGGCACCGGAGGAAGGGCTCGCCCACTTCGCCCGGCGCTACGCCGACCTGGTGACCGAGGTCGATCTGACCGAGGCCCGGCTCAACTCGGGCGCGGCTGACGCCGGCCACTCCCTGACCACGATCCGCCGGATCCGTGGGTCGCTGGCCGAGGCGCACGTCGTCGGTGACATCGACGCCCTCGCCGCCCGCCTGGACAAGCTGGCCACCGTCGCCGAGGAGAAGGCCGGCGAGGCCAAGGCGGCCCGCGAGGCCGCCCGGGGCGAGGCGCTGGCGCGCAAGACCGCCCTGGTCGAGGAGGCCGAGAAGCTGGCCGCCGAGTCGACCGGCTGGAAGACCGCCGGTGACCGGCTCAAGGAGATCCTCGACGAGTGGAAGACCATCCGCGGCGTCGACAAGAAGACCGACGGTGAGCTGTGGAAGCGGTTCGCCGCCGCGCGGGACGGCTTCACCCGCCGCCGGGGCGCCCACTTCGCCTCCCTCGACCAGCAGCGCAAGCAGGCGCAGACGGTCAAGGAGGAACTGGTCGCCGAGGCGGAGAAGCTCAAGGACTCCAGCGACTGGGGCGTCACCGCCGGTCAGCTCAAGGACCTGATGGCCCAGTGGAAGGCCGCGCCGCGCGCCGCCAAGGAGGCCGAGCAGAAGCTCTGGGAACGGTTCCGCGCCGCGCAGGACGAGTTCTTCACCCGCCGCAGCGAGGTCTTCTCCGCCCGCGACAACGAGCAGCGCGCCAACCTGGAGCGCAAGCAGGCGCTGCTGGCCGAGGCCGAGGCGCTGGACGTCGACGGCGACCCGAAGGGCGCGCAGGCGAAGCTGCGGGACATCCAGGCGCAATGGCACGAGGCCGGCCGGGTGCCGCGCGAGGCCGCCGCCGGGCTGGAGCGCCGGCTGCGGGCCGTGGACGACAAGGTCCGCGAGGTGATGGACTCGGCGTGGCGGCGCACCTCCAAGGAGGACAACCCGCTGCTGGCGCAGATGCGTGCCCAGGTCGCCGAGGCCGAGGACCGGCTGGCCCGGGCCCAGGCCGCCGGCGACACCCGGCGGATCAAGGAGGCCGAGCAGGCGCTCGCCTCGAAGCGGCAGTTCCTCCAGCTCGCCGAGCAGGCCGGCTGACGGAAGCACCCCGGCCGGGCAGGCCGGCGGACGGACACATCGGGTGAGCCCCCGGCCCTGTCGGCCGGGGGCTCACCTGCGTCCGGACCAGGGTTGACGCATCGAGGCAGGCTGATCAGAATGAGCGGCGGAGCCAGGTTCAGGCACCGGCACGAGGGCACCGACGGCTGATCTCGCCGTCGACGGTCGCCGGTGCGACATCTCGCGGTTGGCCGTCCACACGACACGGCCCGGCGCGCACTGCGCGCGTACTCGATGACGAGCGGGACGTGCCTCCTGGTCCTGCCGCCCGCGGCGCCTGCGCGGCGCGGGCATCCGAAGTGGAGCTTCCATGCACCGACGCACCGCCCTCGGCGGCGCCCTGACGGCGCTCGCCACCGCGGCAGCCGGCGTTCTCGTCGCCGCCGCCGTCTCCACCGCACCGGCCGCCGCGGCGGCCGGTGGCACCGGCACCGGCTACCTGCACACCAGCGGCAGCAAGATCGTCGACAGTACGGGCGCGACGGTCCGGCTGACCGGCATCAACTGGTTCGGGATGGAGACCGACAACAAGACGTTCCACGGCCTGTGGTCGAGCAACCCGTGGCGCTCGCAGCTCGACACCATGGCCCGGCTGGGCTACAACACGCTGCGCATCCCGTACTCGAACGACGCGCTCAAGTCCGGCGCGACCGCGACCGGCATCAACGACTTCGTCAACCCGGACCTGATCGGGCTCTCCCCGCTGCAGATCCTCGACAAGGTCATCGACTACGCGGGCAGCAAGGGGATGCGGGTCATCCTGGACCGGCACCGGCCGACGTCGGCCGGTCAGTCGCCGCTCTGGTACACCTCGACGGTCTCCGAGGCGACCTGGATCAACGACTGGAAGATGCTGGCCCAGCGGTACGCCGGCAACACCACGGTGATCGGCGCGGACCTGCACAACGAGCCGCACGCCGAGGGCACCAACCCGGCCGCCACCGGCGCCTGCTGGGGCTGCGGCGACACCGCCCGGGACTGGCGGCTGGCCGCCGAGCGGGCCGGCAACGCGATCCTCGGCGTGCAGCCGAACTGGCTGATCTTCGTGGAGGGGGTGAGCTGTCCGAGCGGCGGCCTGTCGAACGTCTGGGACAACGACCCCAGCAACGACGAGGACTGCGGCTGGTGGGGCGGCAACCTGTCCAAGGCCGGGCAGTTCCCGGTGCGGCTGAACGTGGCCAACCGGCTGGTCTACTCGCCGCACGAGTACGCCACCTCGGTCTACCGCCAGGCCTGGTTCGACGACCCGTCGTACCCGGCAAACATGCCGGCCATCTGGGACAAGTACTGGGGCTACCTCTACAAGCAGAACATCGCGCCGATCATGATGGGCGAGTTCGGCACCACGCTCCAGGACCCCAAGGACAAGATCTGGCTGCAGAACCTGATGGCGTACACCGGCACCGGCGTGAACGGCATGTCCTTCACGTACTGGTCGTGGAACCCGAACTCCGGTGACACCGGCGGCATCGCCAACGACGACTGGACCACGATCAACCAGCCGAAGCAGGACATCCTCACGCCGTACCTGATCCCGCCGACCGGCGGTGGCGGCACCACCAGCCCGTCCCCGACCGGCACGCCGAACACCTCGCCGGCTCCGACCACCCCGCCGCCTCCGGTGACCGGTGGCTGCACCGCCACCTACAAGCAGATCAATTCCTGGGCGGGTGGCTTCCAGGGTGAGCTGACCGTCAAGAACACCGGCACCGCCGCGGTGAACCCGTGGTCGGCCACCTGGACCTGGCCGTCCGGGGTGACGCTGGCCAGCGGCTGGAACGCCACCGTCACGCAGTCCGGGACCACTGTGACGGCGGCCGCGCCGGCCTGGGCGTCGTCGCTGGCGCCGGGCGCGTCGGTCACCGTCGGCTTCACCGCCAACGGCACCGCCGCGAACCCCGGCAGCGTGAAGCTCAACGGCACCGCCTGCTGAGACCGTGACGGCGGGGGCCCGGCTCGGCCCCCGCCGTCACGCTGGGCTCAGTGCGCGGCGCAGCCGCCGACCGGGGCGGGCGCCGCGGCCGGCGCGCCGACCGTCGGCAGGCCGAGCAGCACCCCTGGGGTACGCGGAACCTGTCCCGCCTCGGCCGCGTCCCCGGCCCGGGTGCGCCGGTGCGCCAGCGGCGCGCCGTCGGCGTTGAGGTGGTGCGGGGCGGCGTACGTGACGACTGTGTGCACGATGTCGCCGGGGCGGATCCGCCCGGCCAGCTCACCGGTGGCGAAGTGCACGAGCCGGCCGTCGCGGGCCCGTCCGGACATCCGGCCGGTGCGCTCGTCCTTGCGGCCCTCGCCGACTGCCACCAGGACCTCGACGGTCTCGCCGACGAGCTTCTTGTTCTCCGCCCAGGTGATCTCCTCGACGCAGGCGATCAGCCGCTCGTAGCGCTCCTGCACGACCTGCTTGGGTAGCTGCCCGTCCATCGTGGCGGCCGGGGTGCCGGGGCGCTTGGAGTACTGGAACGTGAACGCCGAGGAGAACCGCGCCTCCCGGACCACGTCCAGCGTGCGGGCGAAGTCGGCCTCGGTCTCGCCGGGGAAGCCGACGATGATGTCGGTGGTGATCGCCGCGTCCGGCATGGCCGACCGCACCTTTTCGATGATCCCCAGGTACTTCTCCGACCGGTACGAGCGGCGCATCGCCCGCAGTACGTCGTCCGAGCCGGACTGCAACGGCATGTGCAGCGAGTGGCAGACGTTCGGCGTCTCGGCCATCGCGGCGATCACGTCGTCGGTGAAGTCCTTCGGGTGCGGGCTGGTGAACCGCACCCGCTCCAGCCCGTCGATGTCGCCGCAGGCGCGCAGCAGCTTGCCGAACGCGTACCGGTCGCCGAACTCGACGCCGTAGGAGTTGACGTTCTGCCCGAGCAGCGTCACCTCCAGCACGCCGGAGTCGGCCAGCGCGCGGACCTCGGCGAGGATGTCTCCGGGGCGGCGGTCCTTCTCCTTGCCGCGCAGGGAGGGCACGATGCAGAACGTGCAGGTGTTGTTGCAGCCGACGGAGATCGAGACCCACCCGGCGTACGTCGACTCGCGCCGGGTCGGCAGCGTGGAGGGGAAGACCTCCAGCGACTCCAGGATCTCGACCTCGGCCGCGGCGTTGTGCCGCGCCCGGTCCAGCAGCGCCGGCAGCGAGCCGATGTTGTGCGTGCCGAAGACGACGTCCACCCAGGGCGCCTTGCGGACGATGTCGCCGCGGTCCTTCTGGGCCAGGCAGCCGCCGACGGCGATCTGCATCCCGGGGTGCTTCGCCTTCACGGGGCGCAGATGACCCAGGTTGCCGTAGAGCCGGTTGTCGGCGTTCTCCCGGACCGCGCAGGTGTTGAACACCACCACGTCGGGCTGCTCGTCGGCCTCCGCGGCACGCACGTATCCGGCGTCCTCGAGGAGGCCGGAGATGCGCTCGGAGTCGTGCACGTTCATCTGGCAGCCGTACGTACGCACCTGGTAGGTGCGCGGGCTGCCCGCGGCTGCGGTAGTCATGACCCGGACAGCGTATCCGGGTGGAGCCGATCGGATCGAACGAGGAGGAGCCGTGTGCCGGAGCATCAAGACCCTGCGTGAGCCGTACGTCCCGGTGGTGACCGAGGAGGACATCCGCGCCGCCGCGTTGCAGTACGTCCGGAAGATCTCCGGATTCCGTACCCCGGCGGCGCACAACGCGGCCGCGTTCGACGCCGCGGTGGACGCCGTGGCCGCCGCCACCGCGACGCTGCTCGACCAGCTCGTGGTGCGGGGGCAGCAGCCGGCGGCCCGGGGCTGAGCCCGGGACCGCCACCGCTCGCCGCCGGTGGGGGCACGGCGGCGAGCACCGCTCACGGGCGCGCGCCGACGCCCGCGCTCAGGCGGCCGCGAGCGCCGGGGCGACCGTGTCCGGCGCCCAGCGGGAGCGGTGGCACTGCGACCAGCCCCGGCAGCGCGCGTCGGCGACGGTGCAGAGCCGGTGGTGGCTGAGCACCTCGCCGTCGTCGGTGTCGGCCACGTCGAAGTGCACCGGCCGGATCGTGCCGTCGGGCGCGACCAGCAGGTGCCGGCCGGCGTCGAGCGTGTCGTCACGCATCAGGCAGTTGCGGCCCAGCAGCCGGGCCAGCGCCGCGATCGCGGGCAGCTCGGTCAGGCTCTCGGGTACGCCGTAACAGTCGACCACGGTGCCGTACAGCCCGGGCGCCTCCCACACGTCGCAGACCACCGCGTACGCGGGGAGCCGCATCGGGTCGGCGACGGCCATGGGCATCACCACCCGGCCGAGCGCCTCGGCCAGTGCCGGGTAGACCTCCACCGGCTCGCCGCCGTCGATTCTCCAGTTCCACAGCTCGGTCATGCCGCCTCCTCGCTGCGCTCGTTCCACCGGCCTCCGGATCGGGCCTTAATGACGATGGTGGGGTGCATTTGACCTCAGCCGGGCGCAAGTTACCGGTCTGTGACCATTCCGGGCAAAATTCCCTCGGGCGACGTTGCCCAGAGTAGCTGGAAGATGACAGTTTATCGGGTACGGTGCCGCGGCGACGGCCCGGCCGCGCCGTGGATCCGGCGGCTCAGCGCACCCGGATCAGGTGCTCCGACGCGGGCAGCAGTTCCCCGATCACCGTGCCGCCCGGCACCTCACCGGCGACCAGCAGGCCGCCAGAGGTCTGCGCGTCGGCGAGCAGCAGGCGCTCCCCCTCGTCCGCCCCGCCGAAATCGGTCCACGGGGTGACCCACTCCAGGTTGCGCCGGGTGCCGCCGCTGACGTACCCGTCGCGCAGCGCCTCCCGCGCGCCGGGCAGGTACGGCACCGCCGCCGCGTCGATCGCCACCGTCAGGCGGCTCGCCCGGGCCAGCTTCGAGGCGTGCCCGAGCAGGCCGAAGCCGGTCACGTCGGTGCCGCAGCGGATGCCCGCCGCGACCGCCGCGCGGGCCGCGTCCCGGTTGAGCCGGGCCATCGACTCGACGGCCTCGGGGAAGCGCTGCCCGGTCTGCTTGTGCCGGGTGTTGAGCACGCCCACGCCGAGCGGCTTGGTCAGCGACAGCGGCAGCCCGGCCTGCCCGGCGTCGAGCGTGATCAGCTCCTCCGGCCGGACCACACCGGTGACGGCCAGGCCGTACTTCGGGCCGTCGTCGTCCACGCTGTGCCCACCGGCCAGGTGGCAGTTCGCCTCCCGGGCCACGTCCAGACCGCCGCGCAGCACCTCGCGGGCCATCTCCGGCGGCAGTACGCCGCGCGGCCAGCAGAGCAGGTTGAGCGCGACGAGCGGGGTGCCGCCCATCGCGTACACGTCGGAGAGCGCGTTGGCGGCGGCGATGCGCCCCCAGTCGTAGGCGTCGTCGACCACCGGGGTGAAGAAGTCGGCGGTGCTGACCAGGCCCGTACGCTCGTCCAGCCGGACCACCGCGGCGTCGTCGCCGTTCTCCAGGCCGACCAGCAGGTCGGCCGAGCCGCCGGTGGCGCCGAGCCCCGCGACCATCGCCTCCAGCTCGCCCGGTGGGATCTTGCAGGCGCAGCCGCCACCGCGGGCGTAGTCGGTCAGCCGGATCGCGTCGGTCATCACCTCATGATCTCCTGCCTGCGGCGACGGCGCCACTCGGCCCACCCGGTGGGTGACGAAATTCGGACGGGCCGGTACGCCGGTGACCGGTGTTACCGCTCCGTGACCATCTGAGTTGCGTTCTGCCACATCACCCCGCCTACAGTTGCCCAACCGGGGGTCGACCGACCCCCGAATTCCGCCATGGACGACAGGGACGGTGGACGACGTGACGACGGGCGACCCGCTGATCGTGCTCGACGGGGTCAACAAGTGGTTCGGGCCGCTGCACGTGCTCGACGACGTGTCCCTCTCCGTCGGCCGGGGCGAGGTGGTCGTCGTGATCGGCCCGTCCGGCTCCGGCAAGTCGACGCTGTGCCGCACCATCAACCGGCTGGAGCCCATCGACAAGGGCACCATCACGTTCGACGGGCAGCCGCTGCCGGCCGAGGGCAAGCCCCTGGCCAAGCTGCGCAGCGAGGTCGGCATGGTGTTCCAGTCGTTCAACCTCTTCGCGCACAAGACCATCCTGGAGAACGTGACGCTGGGGCCGGTCAAGGTCCGCAAGGAGAAGCCGGCCGCCGCCCGCGAGCGCGGCCTGGCCCTGCTGGACCGCGTCGGCATCGCCAACCAGGCGGACAAGTACCCGGCGCAGCTCTCCGGCGGTCAGCAGCAGCGGGCGGCCATCGCCCGCGCGCTGGCCATGCAGCCCAAGGCGATGCTGTTCGACGAGCCGACCAGCGCGCTGGACCCGGAGATGGTCGGCGAGGTGCTGGACGTGATGACGTCGCTGGCGAGCGAGGGCATGACCATGGTCGTGGTGACCCACGAGATGGGCTTCGCCCGGCACGCCGCGAACCGGGTCATCTTCATGGCCGACGGCAAGCTGGTCGAGGACGCGCCGCCGGCTGAGTTCTTCGCGAACCCGCGCAGCGAGCGGGCCAAGGACTTCCTCTCCAAGATCCTCACCCACTGAGCGTCCGTAGTGGAGTCGTCCCGTCGGCTCCGTCGAAGAAGGAGATGTGTATGCGTTACAAGCGCGTGGCGGCGGTGGCCATGATGGCCTCGCTCGCCCTTTCCGCGGCTGCCTGTGGCAAGGAGGGGAACCCGGCTCCCAGCGGCGGCGGCAACGCCAGCGGTGGAGCACAGGGCGACAACTGCAGCAGCTCGGGCGTGACCTTCACCCCGAAGACGGACGCCAACGTCGCCGGCAGCCCGGCCTTCGAGAAGATCAAGTCGGCCGGCAAGGTCGTCATCGGCGTCAAGTTCGACCAGCCGAACCTCGGTTACAAGGACGCCCAGGGCAAGCGCTGCGGCTTCGACATCGAGATCGCCCAGTACGTCGCCAGCACGCTCGGCGTCGACCCGGCGAAGATCGAGTACAAGGAGATCGCGTCCGCCAACCGGGAGACCGCGATCAAGGGTGGCGAGATCGACTACTACGTCGGCACGTACTCGATCACGGACAAGCGCAAGAACGACGTCTCCTTCGCCGGCCCGTACTTCGTCGCCGGCCAGGACCTGCTGGTCCGCAAGGACGAGTCGTCGATCACCGGCAAGGACACGCTCAAGGGCAAGAAGGTCTGCTCGGCCACCGGCTCCACGCCGATCCAGAAGATCCGCGACGAGGGCCTGACCGAGGGCGAGAACATCGTCGAGTTCAAGACCTACTCCGAGTGCGTCTCGCAGCTGCTCGACAAGAAGGTCGACGCGGTGACCACCGACGACGCCATCCTCAAGGGCTACGCCGCGCAGAACCCGGACGAGCTCAAGGTCGTCGGCCAGCCGTTCAGCACCGAGAAGTACGGCATCGGCCTGCCCAAGGACGACAAGGCGCTGCGTGACTACGTGAACGACCAGATCGAGGCGGCGTTCACCGACGGCACCTGGAAGAAGATCTACGACGGCACGCTCGGCAAGTCCGGCTCGCCGGCCACCCCGCCGCAGCTCGAGCGGTACTGACGGTCCGCACCGACGTCGGACCGGGCGGGGAGGTCCTCCTCCCCGCCCGGTCCCGTCTGGAGAGAGTGAGAGCGAGGTATGGGCGAGTTCTTCCGCGTCCTGACGGACAACGCGAGCCTGTTCCGCGAGGGGTTCTTCAACACCGTCAAGCTGTTCCTGATCGCCGGCGTCGGCAGTCTCGTCCTCGGCATGCTGCTCGGCGCGATGCGGGTGTCCCCGGTCCCCGCGCTGCGGGCGTTCGGCGCCACCTACGTCAACCTGGTGCGCAACACTCCCCTGACGCTGGTGTTCGCGTTCCTCGTCTTCGCGGTGCCGAAGCTGGACGTCAACATCGACTACTTCAACAGCGCCTGCATCGCGCTGATCGCGTACACCTCGGCGTTCATCTGCGAGGTGGTCCGCTCGGGCGTGAACACCGTCGCCACCGGCCAGGCCGAGGCGGCCCGCGCGCTGGGCATGACGTTCGCCCAGGTGCTGACGCTGATCGTGCTGCCGCAGGCGCTGCGGGCCATGGTCCCGCCCATGATGAGCGTGCTCATCGCCATGCTGAAGAACACCACGATCGCCGCCGGCTTCTCCGTGCTGGAAGCCGGCGCCATCCCGGCGTACATGTCGGAACGGGGTGAGCCGCAGTTCATCGTGCTCACCTGGATCGTGATCGGCTTCCTCATCCTGATCATCCCGCTGGTGGTGCTCCAGCGGATCCTCGAGCGCAAGTGGGCGGTGGCCCGATGAGCAGCAGCAGCGTCCTCTACGACATCCCCGGCCCGAAGGCCCGGATGCGCAACCGGATCCTCGGCGTCGTCTCGATCGCGGCGATCGTCGCGCTGATCGCGTTCGTGGTCTACAAGTTCAACCAGACCGGTCAGTTCGAGGCCCGCAAGTGGGAGCAGTTCCAGTACGCGGCCGTGCAGCGGGAGCTGCTGAACGGCCTCTGGGCCACGCTGAAGGTCGCCGCCGTCGCCACCGTGCTGGCGCTGCTGTTCGGCGCGTTCTTCGCCAGCGCCCGGCTCAGCGACAAGGTGCTGTTCCGCGCTCCCGCCACGTTCGTGGTGGAGCTGTTCCGGGCCATCCCGCTGCTGATCCTGATCTTCTTCGGCTACTACGTGCCGTTGCAGTACGGCTGGCCGATCGACAAGTTCTGGGCACTGGTCATCGGGTTGACGCTCTACAACGGCTCGGTGCTGGCGGAGATCTTCCGTGCCGGCATCAACGCCGTGCCGTACGGGCAGTCCGAGGGCGCGTACGCGATCGGCATGCGCAAGAACCAGGTGCTCCGGCTGATCCTGCTGCCGCAGGCGTTCCGGTCGATGCTCCCGGCGATCGTGAGCCAGCTCGTCGTCCTGCTCAAGGACACCGCGCTCGGCTTCATCATCACGTACCCGGAGCTGCTCTTCGTGGGCAAGCAGATCGGTGGCCGGCTGGCGTTCGGTCTGCCGTACGTGCCGACGTATTTGATCGTCGCGGCCATCTACATCAGCATCTGCGGCCTGCTGTCGGTGCTGGCCTGGTGGTTGCAGAAGCGGCTGACCCGGCTGCCGCGCACCGCGGCCAAGCCGGTGGCGGCCACGCAGACCGACGGTGGCACCGGCGCCACGCCGCTGTGAGCTGACGTCCTCCGACGGACACGGAACGGGCGGGTGGGGATCTCCCCACCCGCCCGTTCCCCGTTGTCCGCCCGCCGCTCAGCGGGCGATCTCGGTGACCCGCGACTCGCGCACCACTGTCACCCGGATCTGACCCGGGTAGGTCAGCTCCTCCTCGATCTGCTTGGCCACGTCCCGGGCCAGCACCGCCGCGCCGATGTCGTCCACGTCGTCCGGCTTGACCATCACCCGGATCTCCCGGCCCGCCTGCATGGCGAAGACCTTCTCCACGCCCAGCTTGCCGGCCGCGATCTCCTCGATCCGCTCCAGCCGCTTGACGTACGCCTCGAGGCTCTCCCGCCGCGCGCCCGGCCGCCCGCCCGAGCAGGCATCAGACGCCTGGGTCAGCACCGCCTCGATGGTCTGCGGCGGCACCTCGTTGTGGTGCGCCTCGATGGCGTGCACCACGTCCTCGCTCTCGCCGTACTTGCGGGCCACGTCCGCGCCGATGATCGCATGGCTGCCCTCCACCTCGTGGGTGAGCGCCTTGCCGATGTCGTGCAGGAACGCGCACCGCTTGATCGTCGGCACGTCCAGCCGCAGCTCGGCGGCCATCACCCCGGCGATGTGCGCGGTCTCCACCAGGTGCTTGAGCACGTTCTGCCCGTACGACGTCCGGTAACGCAACCGGCCCAGCAGCGTGACCAGCTCCGGGTGGATCTCGGTGATGCCGACCTCGACCAGCGCGTCCTCGGCGGCCCGGAGGCACAGCTCCTCGACCTCCTGCCGGGCCAGGTCGTAGACCTCCTCGATCCGGTGCGGGTGGATCCGGCCGTCCAGGACCAGCTTCTCCAGCGTGACCCGGCCGACCTCCCGGCGTACCGGGTCGAAGCAGGACAGCAGCACCGCCTCGGGCGTGTCGTCGATGATCAGGTTGACGCCGGTGACCGATTCGAAGGCGCGGATGTTGCGCCCCTCGCGGCCGATGATGCGCCCCTTCATCTCGTCGCCGGGCAGGTGCAGCACGCTGACCACGCTCTCCGCGGTCTGCTCGCTCGCGACCCGCTGGATGGCGTCCACGACGATGTTGCGGGCACGCTGCTCGGCGCTGCCCCGGGCGTCCGCCTCGATCTCCCGGACCAGCAGCGCGGCCTCCCGCTTCGCCTGCCCCTCGATCGACTCGACAAGCTCGGTGCGGGCCGCGTCGGCGGTCAGGCCGGCCACCCGCTCCAGCTCCCGGCGGCGCTGCTCCTCCACCTCGGTCAGCGTCCGCTCGCGTTCGGTCAGGGCGGCCTCCCGGGCGGCGAGCGCCGCGGTGGCGGCGGTGAGCTGCCGTTCCCGCTCGGCCAGCCGCTCCACCTCCTCGGTGTGCAGCCGCTCCCGCTCGTCCATCCGGGCGGCGCGGCGTTCCACCTCGGCCGCCTGCTCCCGGGTGGTCGCGGCCAGCACCGCCACCTCCCGCTCGCCGCTGCGCCGTGCGGTGGCGCGCAACTGCTCGGCATCCGCCTCGGCCTGCTTGTGCGCCCGCTCCAGCACCGTGTCGGCCTCGGCGCGGGCGTCGTCGAGCACCCGCCGCGCCTCGGCCCGGGCCGCCTTCGCCTCCGCCTTGGCGGCCGCCGCCTCGGCCCGCGCCGCCGCGGCCGCGGACTTCGCCACGTCGATGGTGCTGTTCACCTCGTCGGCGGCCGTCCGCAACGCCGCGAGGGACTGTTCCTGCCGGTCCTTCTCCGCGATGAAGGCCGGATCCTCCGGCGCGGGCGCCAGGCTGAGCCGCTTGAGGGTACGCACGCCGAACAGCACGGCGCCGACCACCACCACGACCAGCAGCAGCACGACCAGGAGGAGGACGATGTCGAAGGCGCTCATCGAGTCGCTCCGCCGGCCCGGCCGGCGTCGCCGACTTGTCGATACCCGGTGGCCGGGCTGTCGCCCGCCGATGCGGGGTCGGGGCCGTGTGGCAGACCGCCGGTGAACCTGTGCCGCCCTGGCATGGCCGCCTCCCCCTGAACGTCGGCGCCGCAGGACACGCGCGAAGGACACGCGCCTGCGGCTCTGGACGCCCGACCGGAGCGGCTGGCTGTGGGCAGCTTTCCGTCGGCGGTGCCCCCTCATGGGGCACCGCTGGCGGCCGGTTGCAGTTGTCGGAGGCTCCGAAAGGTTCCGGAGCTTCCGTCAAGGGCCGGTGTAGCTGGCCAAAGTGATGCTGTTCTGTTACGAGATCTATGTTGTGCGCTTAGCCTGCGCTGGTCGGGCAAAGTGAGCCTGTATGGCGAGGCTAGGTCGCGAGGGGCCGTTCGGTCAAGGAGTCATGATCAAACCACCCGGACGGAGAGAAGTTACGGCGTCACTCAGTGGTGATCAGATGCCGGACAGGCCGGGACAAACCCCGCCCTCCGGCGCCACTTCCCGGCACTCCCGACCTGCTCAGGCCCCCTCCCTCATCGACGCCGCCCGCCAACCCCCCACACGATCAAGGAGTTGGCGTCACTCCACGGCCCCCGGTGACACAAACCCCCTCCCGCGGACGATCATGAGGTTGACGGGCGTGATCATGAAGTTGGCCTGGACAAAACGGACGGGAAGTGCCGTCAACTTCATGATCGACCGGGCTGGAGCGAGCGGGACCGGGCGGGGGCGGGCCCGGGCGGGGTGGGCCGGGTGGGTGGGCCGGGTGGGTGGGCCGGGTGGGGTCGGTCAGGGAGTGGCGGTGGTGCGGGCTGTGGTTACCAGGGTGGCGTTGTCGGGGGTCTGGGTGCCGTCGGGCAGCAGCAGCGTGTCCTCCAGGCCGATCCGGGTGTGCAGACCCCGCCGGACCGCCTCCGCGTACACCGGCCAGGTGGCCGGGCCCTCCCCGTGCAGCAGCACCGGCGGGTGCCCGTCGGGCAGGGCGGCGAGGATCGACGCCGCGTCGGCGAGAGCCGTCTCGACCTGCTCGGCCATGCACTCGACGAGGATCCGCCCGGTGGGCGTGGACCAGCGGCGCCAGGCATCGACCGCCGCCGGCGTCCACAGGCCGGCCTCGACCATCACGCCGCGCTCGTGCAGGGCGGCGGCGACCTCGGCCGCCCCGGGTTCGTGGGCGTTGACCGAGGCGAAGTCGGGCAGCACCGTCCAGGCGCGGACGGCGGCGACCCGCGCGGCCGGGTCGGGGACGATCCAGGCGCCGGTGCTCACGCCGACCGGCAGGCCGGGACGGGCGGCCCGGATGGCAGTCACCGCAGCGGCGATCACCGCCGGGTCGAGCGACTCGGCTCCGGCGTCGTCGCGCGGGTGCACGTGCACCGCCGCCACCCCGGCGACCGCGCAACGCACCGCGTCGGCGGCCAGTTCGGCCGCTGTGAGCGGCACGGCGGGGTGCTCGTCCCGCCGTCGGGTGCCGTTGAGACACGCCTTCAGCACGGTGTGCGCCTCCCCTCGGGACGGCGGCCGCGACACCGGCCGCCGGTCGGTCAGTCGAGCCGGCGGGAGTCGAGGTCGTGCTCGGCGTCGGCCAGCGCGTCCGCGTCGATGTGCTCGGCGAACTCGGCCGCCTCGGCGCTCTGCGCGGCGAGCGCGTCCTTCACCGCCCGGATCGCCACCCCGGCCGGGTAGCCCTTGCGCGCCAGCATGCCGACCAGGCGCCGGAACACCGCGTCCGGCTCGCCCCTGGCGGTGCGCAGCTTGCGGTCCACCAGGGCGCGGGCGGTCTGCGCCTCGGTCTCCTCGTCCAGCCCGTCCAGTGCCGCGCCGGCCACCTCGCCGTCGACGCCGCGCTGGCGCAGCTCGTTGGCGAGCGCCCGGCGGGCCAGCCCACGACCGTTGTGCCGGCTGCTCACCCAGGCACGCGCGAAGGCGGCGTCGTCGACGATGCCGACCTCGTCGTACCGGTCGAGGACCTGTTCGGCGACCTCCTCGGAGATGCCGCGCCGGGCCAGCGCGCCGGCCAGCTCGGCCCGGGTACGCGGGCGCACCGCAAGCTGCCGCAGGCAGATCTCCCGGGCCACCTCGGCCTCGTCGCGCGGCGGAGCCGGAGCCTCCCCTGCATCGGGCTCCGCCGCGCGGTCACGGCGCCCCCGGCGAGGCCGGGGCGTACCTGTGGCGTCGCCCGTACGGGGTGGACCGGCATCCCAGCCCCGGCCCGTACGGGCGCGTCGTCCTGCCACGGGTCAGCGGATCAGAAGTCGACCGGCGGCAGTTCCGGGCCACCGGCGGCGTCACCGGCACCACCGGTGCCGACGCCCAGCTTCTCCAGGATCTTCTTCTCGATCTCGGCCGCCACGTCCGGGTTCTCGCGGAGGAACTCGCGGGCCTTCTCCTTGCCCTGGCCGAGCTGGTCACCGTCGTAGGTGTACCAGGCGCCGGACTTGCGGATGATCGCCTGCTCCACGCCGACGTCGATCAGCGAGCCCTCGCGGGAGATGCCCTTGCCGTACATGATGTCGAACTCGGCCTGCTTGAACGGCGCGGCGACCTTGTTCTTCACGACCTTGACCCGGGTGCGGTTACCGACCACGTCGGTGCCGTCCTTGAGGCTCTCGATGCGGCGCACGTCGAGCCGGACCGAGGCGTAGAACTTCAGCGCCCGGCCACCGGTGGTGGTCTCCGGGCTGCCGAACATCACGCCGATCTTCTCGCGGAGCTGGTTGATGAAGATCGCGGTGGTGCCGGTGTTGTTGAGCACGCCGGTGATCTTCCGCAGCGCCTGGCTCATCAGCCGGGCCTGGAGACCGACGTGGCTGTCGCCCATCTCGCCCTCGATCTCGGCGCGCGGCACCAGGGCCGCCACCGAGTCGATCACGATGATGTCGATCGCGCCGGAGCGCACCAGCATGTCGGCGATCTCCAGCGCCTGCTCGCCGGTGTCCGGCTGGGAGACCAGCAGGGCGTCGGTGTCGACGCCGAGGGCCCGCGCGTACTCCGGGTCGAGCGCGTGCTCCGCGTCGATGAACGCGGCGATGCCGCCGGCCCGCTGGGCGTTCGCCACCGCGTGCAGCGCGACTGTGGTCTTACCGCTGGACTCCGGACCGTAGATCTCGACCACCCGGCCGCGGGGCAGACCGCCCACGCCGAGCGCCACGTCGAGCGCGATGGAGCCGGTCGGGATGACAGCCGTCTGCACGACGGGCCGCTCCCCCAGCCGCATCACCGAACCCTTGCCGAACTGCTTGTCGATCTGAGCGAGAGCAAGGTCGAGCGCCTTCTCCCGGTCAGGCCCTGCTGCCATCGTTGCCACCCCTGCCTTCGCCGGCGTCTTTCCTGAGCTTCGCGTCACGCGGGACACGCTAGGCGCTGGGTCCGACAGAAAACCAGCCGACGGGCCGTGAGCTGTGGACGAGCACCCCGCTGTGGACAATAGCCGAACAGGTGTACGACTGGGCAAGCGACACGCGGGATCGACGAAAAGGCTGCTCAGCGTAGCCGGGCGGGCACCCGGTCCGGGTAGGCGGCGACCACGGCGCGCCACACCACGTGCGTTTCCTCACCGGCGGCGAGGGCCTGCTCGATGGTCCGCCCGCCGAGCTGGGACAGCACCTGGTCGCTGGCGATGCTGGCCGCGTACCCCGGGCCGAACGCCTCCTCCAGCCGCGTCCAGAAGTCGGTCAGCCGCACGTGTTCAGTCCTCCTCGTCGAGTGGTGCCGTGCCGGTACGGCGCAGTGCCAGCGCCACCAGCGGCACCACGGCGATCGCCGACAGCAGGGTGAGCGTCGGGTACCCCACGGCTCGCATGACGAACCCGCTCGCCGCCGCCGCGCCCGCCCCGGCCAGCCCCATGAGCAGGTCGGACAGGCCCTGCACGCCGGGCCGGTCGGCGGTGGGCACCGACTCCGACAGCAACGTCGAGCCCGCCACCATCGTGCCCGACCAGCCCAGCCCGAGCAGCGCCAGCCCCACCGACAGCAGCGGTGTGCTGTGCCCCGAGGTGCCGGAGACCGCGCACGCGGCCAGCAGCAGCGCCACCCCGCCGAGGATCACCGGCCGCCGGCCGAACCGGTCGGTGAGCCACCCCACCACCGGCGACAGCGCGTACATGCCGGCGATGTGCAGGCTCAGCACCAGGCCGACCACTGGTAGCACGTCCGCGTCGGAGTGCCACTCGCCGAGGTGCACCGGGGTCATCGACATCACCGCGACCATCACCAGGTGCCCCACCGCGACAGCGGCGATGCCGACGCGGGCGGCCGGCCGCCCGCGTACCGTGCGCCACGCGGCGGCCATGCCACCGCGCCGGGCGACAGCCGGTGCGGCGCCCGGCGCCGGCTCGGCCGCCGTCAGCCGGCGCGCGGTGAGCAGCGGGTCCGGCCGCAGCAGGACCAGGAGTACGACGGCGGTGAGCGTGAACGCGACGGCGCTGAAGGCGAACGGGCCGGCCAGCGCCGGCAGGCCCCAGCCCCGGGTGGTCTCGTCGGCGAGCGCGGCGAAGTTCGGCGCGGCCACCGCGCCGATGGTGGTGGCCCACACCACCAGCGAGAGCTGCCGTCCCCGGCGCTGCGGCTCGGCCAGGTCCACCGCCGTGTAGCGGGCCTGAAGGTTGGCCGCCGTGCCGCCGCCGAACAGCAGCATGCCGACGAAGAGCAACGGCACCAGGCGCGTCACGGTGGCGACCACCACCAGCACGCCGCCGACCGCGCCGACCGCGTACGCGAGGACCAGCCCCGGCCGCCGGCCCCGCGCGGTCATCAGCCGGGTGACCGGGATGGCGAGCAGCGCGGCCCCGACCACACCGGCGCTCTGCGCCAGCCCGGCCAGGGCCGTGCCGGCGACCCGGGCGGCGAGCAGCGCGCCGACCGAGATGCCGATGGTGACGCCGATGCCGCCGATGATCTGGGTGAGGAAGAGCAGCCGGACGGTACGCCGCTGGATGCCGGCGACGTCGGGCCGGGGCGGGGCCGGCGCGGTCAGGTCGGTGGACATGCGGCGCTCCTGGTGGGGACGGGTGCCCCATCCTCCCGCACCGGCCCGTCCGGCCGGCACCCGGTTTCGCTACAGGCCGAGGCCCCGGCCGATGATCTCCTTCATGATCTCGGTGGTGCCGCCGTAGATGGTCTGCACCCGGCTGTCGAGCCACGCCTTCGCCACCGGGTACTCCGCCATGAAGCCGTAGCCGCCGTGCAGCTGCACGCACCGGTCGGCCACCCTGGTCTGCAGCTCGGTGGTCCACCACTTGGCCTTCGCCGCGTCGGTCACCGACAGGCGGCCCGCGTTGAACTCGGCGATGCAGTGGTTGACGAACGTGCGCGCGATCGTGACCTCGGTGTCCAGCTCGGCCAGCAGGAACCGGTTGTGCTGGAACCGGCCGATCGGCCGCCCGAACGCCTCGCGGGAGCGGGCGTACTCGATGGTGAGCGCGAGCAGCTTCTCGCAGGCCGCCACCGCTGCCACGGCGATGCTCAACCGCTCCCGGGGCAGGTTGGCCATCAGGTGGTAGAAGCCGTGGTTCTCGGTGCCGATCAGGTTCTCCGCCGGCACCCGGCAGTCGTCGAAGAACAGCTCGGCGGTGTCGTTGGCCTTCAACCCGACCTTGGCCAGCCGGCGGCCCCGGCTGAAGCCCGGTGTGCCGCTCTCCACCACGACCAGGCTCACCCCGTGCGCGCCCTGGTCCGGCGCGGTCTTGACCACCACGACCACCAGGTCGGCCATCTCACCGTTGGTGATGAACGTCTTCTGCCCGTTGAGGACCAGGCTGTCGCCGTCGCGCACCGCGCCGGTGCGGATGCCGGCCAGGTCGCTGCCCGCGCCCGGCTCGCTCATCGCGATCGCGGTGACCAGGTCGCCGGAGCAGAAGCCCGGCAGCCACCGCTTGCGCTGGTCGTCGGTGGTCAGCTCGGTCAGGTACGGCGCGACCACGTCGTTGTGCAGCCCGAACCCGAGGCCCGAGCACCCGGACGCGACGATCTCCTCGTCCAGCACCGCGTTGAACCGGAAGTCGCGCTGCCCGCCGCCGCCGTACTCGGGATCGACGTCCGGGCCGAGCAGCCCGGCCGCGCCGGCGGCCCGCCACACCTCCCGGTCGACGATCCCGTCGGCCTCCCAGCGCTCGTGGTGCGGCACCGCCTCCCGGGTCAGGAACCGGCGGCACAGGTCGCGGAACTCGTCGTGGACGGGCTCGTAGAGATGCTGCTCCATGCCGGCAAGTCTGGCACCGCTCACCCGCCCTGGACAGGGGTGAGCGCCGCTCGCAGCCGGCGCTCCCGGCGGCCGGTACGGACGACCTCGGCCAGGATCGCGACCAGGATGATCCCGAACCCGGCGGCGGCGAACTCCCACCCGGCGCGGATCGCGAGCACGATCAGCGGGCCGAGCAGCACCACGCCGCCGAACGCTCCGAACAGCGCTCCCCAGCGTACCGCGGCAAGGTTGTCCGCCACCGCCGCGCGCCCCGCCTCGTCGGCGGGCGGCTCGCCCCGGCGCAGCGCGGTCTCGGTGACCGCCCAGGCGGCGGCCCGCTCCGCCTCGGCGGGACGCGGCTTCCCGAACCGGCTCAGCGTGAAGAAGAGCGCGAACCCCCAGATCACCGCGCCCAGACCGGCACGGACCACCGCGACCTGCGCGGACCCGTCCCACTCCTCCCAGAGCCGGATGGGCAGCCAGAGGAGACCGGCGAACAGCATGGAGGCCACGTACGGGCCGGGAGCGCCGAACCGGAGCAGTGACACACGAGGTCGGGAGTCGGCCATGCCCGGATGGTATCCCTGCGTGTCGATCCGTGAGCCCTCTGTGGACGGTGGCGGACGGGCGGCGGACAGACCAGGATGGCCGGATGAGCACACTCACGGGGAGACAGGTCGCCGAGGCCGGGCTGGACGGGTGGACGTACCTGCTGGGCGCGTTGCAGACGCGCATCCGTACCCCCGATTTCGCGGCCGGACTGGCGTTTGTGGCCGCGGTGGGCGCGGAGGCCGAGCGGGTCGATCATCATCCGGATCTGGACCTGCGCTACACCCACGTGGACGTGCGGCTGTGGTCGCACGACGCGGGCGGGGTGACGCAGCGTGACCTGCGGCTGGCCCGGCTCATCTCGGGGCTGGCCGCGGACTCCGGGCTGACCCTGTCGGCGGCCGGGCTGTCCCGTCTGGAGCTCGCGCTGGACACCCCCGAGCACGCGGCGGTCCTGCCGTTCTGGCGGGCGGTCCTGGCGCCTGGCGCGCCGCCCGGCCCGGACGGCGACGAGGTACGCGACCCGGACGGCGTGCTGCCCACCGTCTGGTTCCAGCGCTCCGGCCGGGACGAGCCCCGGCAGCGGTGGCATCCGGACGTGTGGGTCGACCCGGCCGAGGTGGACGCGCGCATCGCCGCCGCGCTGGCGGCCGGCGGGACGCTGGTCAGCGACGCGGAGGCGCCGAGCTTCTGGGTGCTCGCCGACCCGGACGGCAACCAGGTCTGCCTCTGCACCTGGCAGCAGCGCTCCTGACTCAGCGCAGCGCCTTGGCGGCCACCTTCAGGTCGGCGACCAGGCCCTCGTACGCGACGTCCTGGTTGTCGGCGCGCAGCACCGCCGACGGGTGGATGGTGGCGAGCAGCCGGGCCGCCGGGGCGTCGGCGACCGCGCCCGTCCGGTCGACCGGCACCCGCTCGAAGTCCTCCGGGTGCTGGGCGGCGGCGGGCCAGGGCAGCAGCTCCCCGCGCTGCTTCGTCACCCGGAAGCTCGGGCCGAGCAGCGCCTTGGCGGCGGTGGCGCCGAGCACCACCACGATCTCCGGGCGCAGCCGGGCGAACTCGGCGACCAGCCACGGCCGGCAGGCGGTGACGTGCACGCGGTCCGGGGTCTGGTGGATGCGCCGCTTGCCGCGCAGCTCGAAGCGGAAGTGCTTCACGGCGTTCGTCAGGTAGATCTGGGCAGGGTCGAGTGCCGCGTCGTCGACGGCCTTGCGCAACAGCCGCCCGGCCGGCCCGACGAACGGCAGCCCCTTCTGATCCTCGATGTCGCCCGGCTGCTCGCCGACGAAGACCACCCGCGCGTGCTCGTCGCCGCGGCCGAAGACGGTCTGGGTGGCGTCCCGGTACAGCTCACAGCCCCGGCAGTCGCCCGCCGCGGCGCGCAGCTCGTCGATGGTGTCCGCCGACGGCGGGATGAACTCCTGTGCGCCGGGTGCGCTCTCGGTCTCGGCCATGCCGATCGTTCTACCCCGTCGGGCGGCGCGCACGCGAGCGGCCCGCCGCGCTCGCCCGGAGGTGTTAAGAAGGGGCCCCTCCTATACCGAATGCGTTAAGAGGGGGCCCTTCCCTCCCGCGGTGAGGGCGTCGGCGAGCGCGGGGATGTCGGCCTCGTCCAGCGCGCTCACCGAGACGCGCACGGCGGGGGCGGCGGCGATCCGGTAGAGCCGGCCGGGCGCCACGGCCCATCCGGCGTCGCGCAGCGTCGTGACCGTCACCGTCTCGTCGGGCACCGGCACCCAGACGTTGATCCCGGTACGCCCGTGCGCCGCCACCCCGCGCGCGGCGAGCGCGGCCACCAGCCCGTCGCGCCGCCTGTCGTAGCTGTCCGCCGCGCGCCGGACCAGCTCGGCGGTGGCCGGGTCGCGCCAGAGCGACACGACCAGGCGTTGCAGCACCGTGGAGACCCAGCCGGCGCCGACCCGGGCCCGCCCGGCCACCCGGGCCACCGTGGCCTCGTCGCCGGTCAGCACCGCGAGCCGCAGGTCGGGCCCGTAGGGCTTGCTCACCGACCGGACGAAGGCCCACGCCGCTGTCGCCCCGGCGAGCGGATGCACTGGTACGCGGGCCAGTTCGGCGGCGTGGTCGTCCTCGATCAGCAGCAGGTCGGCCCGGTCGGCGAGCAGCGTCCGCAGCGCGGCGGCCCGGTCGGCGGAGACGGCGGCGCCGGTCGGGTTCTGCGCCCGGCTGGTCACCACGAGCGCCCGGACCCCGGCGGTGAGCGCCGCCCGGACCCCGCCGACGGTGGGGCCCTCGTCGTCCACCGGCACCCCGACGGTACGCAGCCCGAGCGCGGCGATCAGGTCGAGCAGGTTGGCCCAGCCCGGGTCCTCCACCGCCACCGCGTCGCCGGGGCGCAGGTGGGCGGCGAGCAGCCGTTCGATGCCGTCGAGCGCGCCGCCGGTGACTGTGAGCGCGCCGGCCGGCACGCCGTCGGCGGCGAGCCGGTCCCGGGCCAGGGCGGCCAGGTCGGGCAGCACGGCGTCGGTCGCGTACCCGCCGGGGGGTCCGATCTCGGCGGCGAGCGCTGCCAGGTGCGGGCCGAGCGGCGGCAGCAGCCGGGGGTCGGGCTGGCCGGCGGAGAGGTCACGGCCGCCGGGCAGCGGCGGGGGCAGCAACGCGGCACGGCGACCGGCGACCGGCGGGCGGGGGCGGACCCGGGTGCCGTGCCGGCCGGCGGTCGCGACCAGGCCGCGTTGCCGCAGTTCCTGGTACGCCTTCGCGACGGTGGCCGGGCTGACGTCCAGCTCGGCGGCGAGCGCGCGGACGGCGGGCAGGGCGTCGCCGGGGGCGAGATCGCCGGTGCGGATGCCGGATTCGACGCTTGCCGAAATCGCGGCGGAGGTCGAGCCGGTGACCTGATATTGTGCTGCCACAGTTCAAAGATTGTACTAGAACAAAGGTGGGATGTCACGTGTACGCCCCGACCGAACGCACCACCGCCACCCGCACCCGCGACCGGATGAACTACGACCGGGCCACCGCCCACGCGCTGCTCGACGAGGCGTACCACTGCGCGCTGTCGTTCACCGTGAACGGTGAGCCGCGCATCCTGCCGACCCTGCACGTGCGCATCGGCGACATGCTCTACCTGCACGGGTCCACCGGCAGCCGGCCGCTGCTCGCCGCCCGGGGCGAGGCCGGGCTGAGGGTCTGCGTCGCCGTCACCCACCTCGACGGGCTGATCTACGCCCGCTCCCAGTTCCACCACAGCGCCAACTACCGGTCGGTGGTGGCGCACGGCACCGCCCACCTGGTCGACGACGCCGGCGAGAAGGCGGCGGTGCTGACCGCGTTGGTGGAGAAGGTCGCCGCCGGCCGGTCCGCCGACAGCCGCCCGCCGAACCGGCGCGAGCTGGCCGAGACCGCCGTGCTGGCGCTGCCGCTGCGCGAGGTGTCGGTACGGATGCGCAGCGGCGGCGTCAACGACGAACCGGCCGACGAGGCGCTGCCGTACTGGGCCGGTGTGGTGCCGCTGCGGCTCACGCCGGGCCACCCCGAACCCGCGCCCGGGGTGAGCGCGCCGGTGCCGGCGTACCTGCGCTCGGCCCGCTCGCCGTGGCACGAGCCGGCGGTGCTGCGCGGTGAGCACGTCGTGCTGGAGCCGCTCGACCTCGCCCACGCCGACGAGCTGTACGCCGCCACCGCCGACCCGGAGGTGTGGCGGCACCTGGGCGGTACGCAGCCGGCCGACGCCGCCGAGATGCGCCGGGTGGTCGCCGGCTACCTGGACGCGCAGGAGCGCGGCGAGCAGGTGTGCTGGACCCAGCGCTGCGCCGTCACCGGCGCGGTGATCGGCACGACCTCCTACTACGAGATCGACCCGGTCCGCCGGGCCCTGGCGATCGGCTACACCTGGCTGGGCCGCCCCTGGTGGCGTACCGGCGTGAACACCGAGGCCAAGCTGCTGCTGCTGGGCCGGGCCTTCGACGACCTGGACGCGGTACGGGTCGTGTGGCACACGGACATCCGCAACGACCGCTCGCAGCGGGCGATCGAACGGCTCGGCGCCAGCCGGGAGGGCGTGCTGCGGCAGCACCGGCAGCGCGCCGACGGCTCCTGGCGGGACACCGTGCAGTACTCGATGCTCGCGCAGGAGTGGCCGAACGCACAGGTCAGCCTGCGGGAAAGGCTTCGCCCGACGGCGGGCGCGGCGTCATGATGTCCGGCGTGCTGGGGATCACCGACATCTGGACGTACGTGCTGGGCACCGTGGCGATCGTGCTGCTGCCCGGCCCGAACTCGCTCTTCGTGCTGGCCACCGCCGCCCGCCGGGGCGTGGCCACCGGTTACCGGGCCGCCGCCGGGGTGTTCGTCGGCGACGCGGTGCTGATGGTGCTCTCCGCCGCCGGGGTGGCCTCGCTGCTCCAGGCGTATCCCCCGCTCTACCTGGTGATCAAGTACGCCGGCGCGGCGTACCTCGGGTATCTGGGGCTGGCCATGCTGCGCGGCGCGTGGCGGCGCTGGCGCGACCGCAACGACCCGGCCACGCCGCGCCTGATCGACGAGGTGGAGCCGGCGGAACAGCGGGAGCCGTTCCGGCGGGCGCTGGTGATCAGCCTGCTCAACCCGAAGGCGATCCTGTTCTTCGTCTCGTTCTTCATCCAGTTCGTCGACCCCCGGTACGCGTGGCCGGCGCTGTCGTTCCTGCTGCTCGGGCTGATCGCGCAGGTCGCCAGCGCGCTCTACCTGACCGTGCTGATCTTCACCGGCACGTACCTGGCGGCGCAGTTCCGGCAGCGCCGGCGGCTCGCCGCGAGCGGCACGACTGCCGTCGCGGTGCTGTTCCTCGGCTTCAGCCTGAAGCTCGCCGCCGGCTGACCGGCGGCGCCGGTCAGGTGCCGTCGCCGCCTCCGCCGCCACCGCCGATGCCCGCGCCGCCGGCCGTACCCCCGAGCCCGTAACCCGGCGCGACCGGACGGTCGGGCGGGCGGCTGACGTGCGCCGACTCGCGGATCGTGGCCGACCAGTCGGCGTGCGCGGCGGCGGCCGCGTGCCTGTCGATGGCGTGCCGCAGCCAGCCGTCCACAGTGGCCACCCAGTCACGCTTGTCGGCACCGGCGTGCCAGACCCGGAACCGGCTGATGCTCTGGTGGGTGATCCCGGCCAGGGAGAGCCGCCGGTCCAGCCAGAGCAGCACCTCCATGCCGGCCGAGTCGGTCAGCATGATCATTTCGAGTTCGGTCATCGGGCCGGCGTAGAGCGGGGCGGCCCAGAAGCCGTACCACTGCTGGAACGGCAACGTCTGCTCCACCCCCGGCAGCCGTCCCTCGCGCAGCCCGGCCTGCCGGATCGCGAAGCCGAGCGTGTCCAGCGCGGCGAGCACGTGCTCCTGGGAGGGCAGCGGGTGGATCAGCACCGGCACCATCGCGCCCTGGTCCACCTCCGGGTCCACCGACACCTCGGTACGCAGCCCGGTACGCAGGCTCAGCAGCGGCACCCCGCCGTACGTGGTCACCGGCGACTCCCACGGCAGCGGCACGGCGAACTCGACGGCCCGCCGCCGTCCGGCCGGCACCACGAACCGTCCCGCGATCGTCCACGTCCGGAACTGCACCAGGCGGCGCGGCGCCTCCGGGTCCTCCGGTTCGACCTGGGTGACCAGGCCGAGCCGGATGTGCCGGACCGGCACGTCCGACCCGCCGGCGCTGAGCGTCACCCGGCCCGGCAGGCGCAGGCCCGGCCGGGTGCTCGGGTTGGGCAGCGTGGTGCTCACCGAGAGCCCGGTCCAGGCGGAGTCCCGCGACACGCCGGTCAACCGCATGCCGCAGCTTTCCCGCTGCCCGCCCGGCCATGCCCCGCCGGAACCACGCCGGCCCGGCGAAGTGGTCTCCCACCTCGCCGGGCCGGTACGGATCACGACGGTCAGCGCATCCGGCGGCCTCGCGGCACCGGATCGGTCTCGTCGTCGAACTCGCCGATGACCTCCTCCAGGAGGTCCTCCAGCGCGACGAACCCGATCGGCCGGGTCGGCCCGCCACCGTTGCTCACCAGCGCGAGCTGCGCCTGCCGCGCCCGCATGGCGGCCACCGCCTCGGTCACCGACGCCTCGGCCGGCAGCGTGAAGGCACTGGTCATCAGCTCCTCCGCGGTCGCCGGGCGGCCGGTGGTGACGGCGCGCACCGCCTCGCGTACGTGTACCAGGCCGCACACCTCACCACCGCTGTCGACCACGGCGAGCCGGGACCGGCCGCTGTCGCGGGAGACGTGCTCGATCCGCTCGGCGGTCTCGCTCCGGCCCACCGTGACGATCCGGTCGAACGGCTCCATCACCTGGGCGACCGTGGTGCCCTGGAGTTCCAGCATGCTGGTCAGCAGCTGGTGCTGCTCGGCGCCGAGCAGCCCGTGCTCCCGGGACTGCTCCAGCAGGATGCGCAGCTCGTCCGGGCCGTGCACCTGGGCGAGCTGGTCCTGCTGCTGCACCCCGAACAGGCGCAGCATCGCGTTCGCGAGCCCGTTGAGCAGGGACAGCACCGGCCGGGCGATCCGGGCGAACGCCCGGAACGGCAGCGCCAGCAGCATCGCCGACCGCTCCGCGTCGGTGATCGCCCACGACTTCGGGGCCATCTCACCGACCACCAGGTGCAGGAAGGTCACGAGCGACAGCGCGAACACCAGCGCCACCACATGACTGACCGCCTCGGGCAGGCCGACCGCGTGCAGCAGCGGGCTGAGCAGGTGCTCGATGGCCGGTTCGGCCAGCGCGCCCAGACCCAGCGTGCACAGCGTGATGCCGAGCTGCGCGCCGGCCAGCATCAGGCTCAGCTCGCGGACGCCGTCCAGCGCCGCGCGGGCCGCCCGGCCGCCACCGGCGGCCGCCTGTTCGAGCCGGTACCGCTTGGACGCGACGAGCGCGAACTCGGCGGCCACGAAGAACCCGTTGAGCGCCAGCAGCACCACGGAGAAGAACAACGCGAATCCGGGGCTCATGCGGAACCCTCCCCGGACACCGAGGCGGCGGGCCGAAGCCGCACCGAGTCGGCCACGTGCCGGTCAACCGCCAGCACCTCGACCAGCACCCGCGGGCCGCCGGCCGGCTCGTCGCCGTCCGTGGCGACCGGGATCTCCAGCCGGTCACCGACCTCGGGCACCCGGCCCAGCTCCCGCATCACCAGGCCGGAGAGCGTGTCGTACTCGGGCGCCTCGGGCAGCTCGATGCCGGTGCTGTCGGCGACCTCGTCGATGCGCCAGCGCGCCGGGACCACCCAGGAGCCGTCCTCCTGCCGGGCCGCGGCCCGGTCCGGCGGGTCGTCCTCGTCGCGGATCGGCCCGACCAGTTCCTCGGCCAGGTCCTCCAGCGTGATCACGCCGGCGAAGCCGCCGTACTCGTCGACCACGCAGGCGAGCTGCCGGTGCCCGGACCGCAGGCGGTCCAGCACCGTCGGCAGCGGCAGCGTCTCGGGCACCAGCAACGGGGGTACGGCCACCGCGTCGACCCGGGTGGTCGCGCGCTGCGCCGGCGGCACCCCGAGCACGTCGGCGATGCCGACCACGCCCACCAGGTCGTCGACGCCCTCGGCGCCGCTGACCGGGAACCGGGAGTGGCCGGTGTCCAGCAGCTCGACGATCCGGCTGACCGGCTCGTCGGCCCGGATGGTGTGCACGTCGACGCGCGGCACCATCGCCTCCCCGGCGGTCAGCTCCCGGAAGTCCAGACCCCGGTCCAGCAGGTCGGACATCTCGGCGTCGAGGTGCCCCTCCTCCCGGGACTCGGCGATGATCTGTTCCAGGTCCTGCGGGGTGGCGCCGCTGGGCAGCTCCTCGATCGGCTCGATGCCGATGCGGCGGAGCAGCCGTACGGCGGCCCGGTCGAACAGCGTGATCAGCGGACCGGCGATCTTCAGGTAGATCAGGGTGGACCGGGACAGCGCCCGGGCGAGCGGTTCGGCCCGCGCGATGGCCAGGTTCTTCGGGGCCAGCTCACCCAGGACCATCTGCACCACGGTGGCGATGACCAGGGCGAGGGCCACCGACAACGGCAGCGTGACCGAGCTGGACAGCCCGGCCAGGCCGAGCAGGTCGGCCAGCCCGGCGCCGAGGAACGGCTCGGCGACGTAACCGACGAGCAGGGCGGTCACGGTGATGCCGAGCTGGGCGCCGGACAGCATGAAGGAGAGCCGCGCGGTCACCTCCAGGGCCCGGGCCGCGGCACGGTCGCCACCGTCGGCGAGCTGCTTGAGCTTGCCCCGGTCCACGGCGACGTAACCGAACTCCTGGGCCACGAAGTAACCGGTGGCGGCGGTGAGGACGGTGATGAGAAGGAGACCGACGAGGATCAACACGGGAGGTTCAGGGCTCCCGGGGTCGTCGGGGAGGGAATTCGCCGGGTATTACCCGGCCGGCTACTGCTGCCCTCCGGGGCAGGAGAGTCGATCATGCGGCCCATTTTATCGGTACCCGCTGGACGTTCGCTGAGGGTGCCGGGAAGCCTCCCGCACGTCCGGTTCAGCGTCCGGCCAGCTCGTCGGCGTCCAGCAGCGTCCGGTCGACCCGCCCGGAGCGGTACGCGGCCCGGCCGATCATCTGCGCGGCCACCGGCGCGGTCGAGAGCTGGAAGATCGCCACCAGGACCAGCATGCCCAGGTCCGAGGGGGTACGCAGACGCAGCGCCAGCCCGGCCAGCAGCAGCAGGACGCCCAGCACCTGCGGCTTGGTGGCCGCGTGCATCCGGTCCAGCACGTCCGGGAAGCGCACCAGCCCGATGCCGGCGACCAGGGCCAGCACCGCACCGGCCAGCAGCAGCACCCCACCCACCCAGTCCGCGACCGCGCCGGCACTCATGATTCGGCCCGGACCGCGAAGCGCACCAGCGACACCGACCCGATGAAGCCGAGCAGCGAGAGCACCACCAGCACGGGCAGCGTGGTGGCGTGCCGGTTCACGGCGGCCTCCGCCCCCACCGCGGCGAGCATCGCCGACAGCAGCAGGTCGGCGCCGACGATCCGGTCGAGCAGGGACGGGCCCCGGTAGATCCGGGCCAGGGCGAGCAGCGCGGTGGCCGAGAGCAGCACGGTCAACGCGACGGCGAGCAGGACTGTCACGGGTGGTTCCTCCGTTCGGCGGGTTCGAGGTCGAGCCGGCGTACCTCGTCGGGAGATCCGATGGCGCGGACGATGCGCCGTTCGACGGCGAGCACGCGCTCGCGGCTGCCGGTGATGTCCTCGGGTCCGCGCACGTCGAGCACGTGCACGTAGAGCACGCCCGCCGCCCGGTCGACGTCGAGGATCAGCGTGCCCGGCACCAGCGAGATCACCTCGGCGGTGAGCGCCAGGTTGAGGTCGGTGCGCACGCGCAGCGGCACGGCGATGATCGCGCCGCGCGGGCGGTAGCCGAAGCGCAGCGCCACGGCTGCCACGTGCACGCTGGCGCTGACCAGCTCCGCGACGAACGTCGCCGCGAACACCAGCAGCGCGCGGGGGCGTACCCGGCCGCCGAACGTGACCGGCGGCAGCGGGAAGAACAGCAGCACCGCCACGCCGACCACCAGCCCGGAGGCCAGGTTGCCCCAGGACACGTCGCCCCACAGCAGCATCCAGGCGACGACCAGCCAGCCGAGCGCGACCGCCTGGTCCCGCCGCCGCCCACCCCGGCCGACGGTCGGCGTCGGCGCGTCCGGGGCGGGCGTCGCACGGGACACGCCGGCGGGCTCACCGGTCGCGCCCCCGCCCGGGGGCAGGTCGTCGGTCACGGCACGTCCCGGGGCAGGACCGCCCGCACGTACGGGGTGCGCTCGCGCAGGTCGGTGGCCGCGTCGGCGGTGACCTGGAACAGCGGCCCGGCCACCAGCGTGAACAGCACGCCCAGCGCCACCAGGGCGGTGGTCGCCCCGACCATCAGCCCGGGCAGCCGGGCCGGCGGGGTGGTGGTGGCGAGCCGGGGCTCCCGCCAGAATGCGATGTTCCACACCCGGGAGGCCGCATAGAGCGTGAGCAGGCTGGTCAGGGTGCCCGCCGCGACCAGCACGGCGGGCAGCGTCCCGCCCGCTGCGACGCCCGCCTGGAGCAGGCCGAGCTTGCCGAGGAAGCCGGAGAACGGCGGGATGCCGGCGAGGTTCATCGCGGGGACGAAGAAGAGCACGCCGAGCATCGGCGCGATCCGCGCCAGGCCACCGATCCGGCGCAGGTCGGTGCTGCCGGCGCGTTCCTCGACCAGGCCGGCGACAAGGAACAACGTGGTCTGGATGGTGATGTGGTGCACCACGTAGAAGATCGCCCCGGACAGGCCGGCGACGCTGCTCAGCGCCACCCCGAAGATCATGTAGCCGATGTGGCTGACCAGCGTGAAGGACAGCAGCCGCTTCAGGTCCGACTGGGCCACCGCGCCGAGGATGCCGACCACCATCGTCAGCCCGGCCACCACCATCAGCAGCGTGGCGACCTGGCCGCCGGGGAACAGCAGCGTCTCGGTGCGGATGATCGCGTACACGCCGACCTTGGTGAGCAGGCCGGCGAAGACCGCCGTCACCGGCGCGGGCGCGGTCGGGTAGCTGTCCGGCAACCACGCCGACAGCGGGAACACCGCCGCCTTGATCCCGAACGCGAGCAGCAGCGTCAGTTGCAGGGTCAGGCGTACGCCCGACGGCAGCGCGTCCAGCCGGCCGGCGAGCTGCGCCATGTTCAGCGTGCCGGTGGCCGCGTACACCAGCCCGACGGCGGACAGGAACAGCAGCGACGACAGGATGCTGACCACCACGTACGTCGACCCGGTCCGCAACCGCACCTCGGTGCCGCCCAGCGTGATCAGCACGAAGCTCGCGGCCAGCAGGATCTCGAAGCCGACGAACAGGTTGAACAGGTCCCCGGCCAGGAAGGCGTTCGTCACGCCCGCGGTGAGCACCAGGTACGTGGGGTGGTAGATGTTCACCGGCGCGGTCTCCCCGGTCTCCCCCCGGCCCTGGCCGATCGAGTAGAGCAGGACGCACAGCGTCACCGCCGAGGAGACGAGCACCATCAGCGCCGCCAGCTGGTCCGCCACCAGCACGATGCCCACCGGCGCCGGCCAGCCGCCCACCTGCACCACCACCGGTCCGAACCGGTACGCCTGCACCAGCAGCACCGCCGCCACCACCAGGACGCTGGACAGGCAGAGCACGCTGATCGACCGTTGCAGGCGGGGCCGGCCGGACAGCACGAGGGTGAGCGCCGCGCCGAGCAGCGGCACCACCACCGGCAGCGGGACGAGGGCGCTCATGGGTTCTCCCCGTCTCGGTGCAACCGGCGGCGCGCCGGCTCCGGGTCGACCTGTTCCGGATCTTCGTCCGGGCCCTCGCCGCCGAGGTCCGCGGTGGACACCTCGTTGCTCTCGGCGAGCCGGACGATCTGCCGGTCCTCCAGGTCGTCCTGCACCTCGTCGTCGCCGCTGGTGTACCAGCTCCGGTACGCGACGGCGAGCAGGAACGCGGTCAGCCCGAACGTGATCACCACGGCGGTGAGCACCATGGCCTGCGGCAGCGCGTCGCTCATCTCCCGCTGCGAGGCGGTACCGACCAGCGGAGCGGCGCCGGACCGCCCGCCCAGCAGGATGAGCAGGTTCACGCCGTTGCCGAGCAGGATGATGCCGAGCAGGATCCGGGTCAGGCTGCGTTCCAGCAGCAGCGTGACACCGGCGGCGACGAGCACCCCGACCGCCAGCACCAGCACCAGCGTCGGCCCGGCCGCACCCCTCGTCATGGTGGGCCGTCCCGCTGGACGACCAGGCCGTGCCCCGCCTCGCCCGCCGCCTCCACGTGCCGGTCCACCTCGGCGCCCAGGCTGCGCAGGATGTCCAGCACCAGCCCGACCACCACCAGGTAGACGCCGATGTCGAAGAACAGCGACGTGACCAGGTAGATGTCACCGACCACCGGCAGCCACAGGTTGACCTTGATGCTCTGGAGCACCTCGCCGGTGAGCGCCAGGCCGAGCACGCCGCTGCCGACCGAGATGCCCAGACCCGCGCCGAGCACCGTGCCGGCCCCGACCGGCGCCGCCTCGGCCAGCTCGTACCGGCCGCCGGCCAGGTACCGCAGGGCCAGCGCGAGGCCGGCCACGAGCCCGCCGGCGAAGCCGCCGCCGGGGGCGTTGTGCCCGGAGAAGAGCAGGAACAGCGAGAAGATCAGGACGGTGTGGAAGATCAGCCGGGTGACCACCTCGAACACGATCGACCGCCGCCGTTCCGGCAGCGTCTGCCCACCGCGCAGCCACACCGTGCGCCGGTCGCCGGCGCGCAGTGCGGCCGGTGGGGGACGGCGGGGACGCGGCCCGGTGCGGGACCGCTCGTAGATCAGGCTGGCCACGCCGGTCGCGGTGACCACGAGCACCGAGATCTCCCCCATCGTGTCCCAGGCGCGGATGTCGACGAGCGTCACGTTGACGACGTTGCGGCCGTACCCCTCGATCAGGGCCAGGTCCGGGAAGTCGGCGGAGATCGACGGCGCCCGCCGCGCCCCGGCGGCGGCCAGCGCCAGACCGGCCATCACCACACCGGTGGCGATCCCGATGCCGCGGCGGACCCAGCGGCTGCGGCGCAGCGGACGGGCCGAGAACCGCTCCGGCAGCCGACGCAGCACCAGCACGAACACGGCGATCGTCGCGGTCTCCACCAGGAACTGGGTCAGTGCCACGTCCGGCGCGCCGTAGAGGACGAACATCATCGCGGTGCCGTAGCCGGTCACGCCGACGAGCAGCATCGCGGTGAGCCGGCGGCGCGCGCCGACCGCGAGCAGCGCGGCCACCGCGATCACCACACAGACCACGAGCTGGGCCGGGTTGTCCCAGGTCGCCAGGTCGACCCGCCACGGCGCGGTCGCGATCATCGCCCCGCCCGGCACGAACACCAGCACGAGCAGCACGGTGCCGAGGTACTGCGGCAGGGACCCGCGCTGGGTGGCGCCGGTGACCTCGATGGCGAGCCGGTCGAAGGCGTGCGTCACCCACTCGTACCCCTGGTTGCCGCCCACCGGCGAGCGCAGCCGGGCCAGCGCGGGCGCCAGCGGGCCGCGGACCAGGTGCAGCACCACACCGCCGGCCAGCACGAGGGCGGACAGGCCGAGCGCCGCCGTGGGTCCGTGCCAGAGCGCCAGGTGCTCCTCGACCGGCCCGAACAGCTCGGCGTACGGCTCGAACAGGCCGCTCAGCCACCCGGCCGCCGGACCGGCGGCGAGCCCGGCCACGGCGAGCAGCGCCGGGGGTACGAGCATCGCGGCGGGCGGGCGGGCCAGCTCGGTGTCCGGCGTGCCGGGCCGGGTGCCGAACGCGCCCCAGAGGAACCGGATGCTGTACGCGACGGTGAGCGCGCTGCCCACCACCAGCACGGTCAGCACCAGCGGCTCACCGGTGAACGCGGCGAGCGCCGCCTCCTTCCCGACGAACCCGAGCAGCGGCGGCACCCCGGCCATCGAGGCGGCGGCCAGCGTGGCGACGACGGCCAGCACCGGCGCGGTCCGCCTGACCCCGGACAGCTCCCGCAGGTCACGGGTGCCGGCCTCGTGGTCGACGATGCCGACGACCAGGAACAGCGCCGCCTTGAACAGGGCGTGCGCCGCCAGCATCGCCACACCGGCCAGCGCCGCCTTCGGGGTGCCCGCGCCGAACACGACGGTGAGCAGGCCGAGCTGGCTGACCGTCCCGTATGCCAGCAGCAGCTTCAGGTCGGTCTGCCGCAGCGCCGCCCACCCGCCGATCACGAGCGTGACCAGCCCGGCGACCACGGTGACCGGCCGCCACCAGTCGACCGGGGCGAGCACCGGGCCGAGCAGTCCGATGAGGAAGATGCCGGCCTTCACCATCGCCGCCGCGTGCAGGTACGCGCTCACCGGCGTCGGCGCGGCCATCGCCACCGGCAGCCAGGCGTTGAACGGGAACACCGCGGACTTCGCCAGCGCCCCGGCGAGGATCAGCAGCACCGCGACGACCAGGTACCCGCCGCCGGGTAGCGGCGCCGAGGCCACCGCCGACCACCGGTAGCCGCCGGCGTGGTGGCCGAGCAGCAGGAACCCGACGAGCATGGCGAGCCCGCCCAGCGTGGTCACTGTCAACGCCTGCGCGGCGGCCCACCGGCTGGACCGACGCTCGGTGCTGTGCCCGATGAGCAGGTACGAGAAGACTGTGGTCAGTTCCCAGAAGACGTAGAGCAGCAGCAGGTCGTCGGAGACGACGAGGCCGAGCATCGCCCCGGCGAAGGCGACCATGACGGCGGCGAACCGGGCCAGCCCGAGGGACCCGGGCGGGAAGTAGCGGGCGGAGTAGACCAGCACGAACGCGCCGACGCCGCCGACGAGCAGCAGCATCAGCCAGGACAGCGTCGTGACGCGCAGCGCCACGTCGAGCTGGAGCTGGGAGATCCACTGGTACGTCTCGACCACTTCGCCGCCGTCGCGTACCGCTCCGGTGTGCGCCGCCGCCCAGACCGCTGTGGCGGCAGGGGCGAGCGCGAGCAGCAGGCAGGCGCGCGGACCCCACCGGCGGACCAGCAGCGGGGCGAGCAGCGCCGCCACCAGGTGCACGATCAGCAGGACGAGCACGCGTACTCCCGGTCGAGGTGACAGCGCGCGAACACGCTGGTGTCACAACCGATCACACGCCACAGAGGCACCGAACCGGGCGGTTTTCCCCAAAACCAACCCTTACCTCCACCCGGCCTTCCCGGCCTTCCCGGCCTCTCGGGCGGTGATCAAGGAGTTTGCGGCGGGATCGGGCGCGCTCCCGGACACGAACTCCTTGATCACCGGGGCGGCGGGAGGGCGGAAGGGCGGGGTGCGGCGAGGGGTCAGGGGGTGGGGTTGGGGGTGGCCAGCTGGCGGGCGGCGCGGTCGACGGCGCGCTGGGCGGCGGCCAGGGAGCGCAGCGGCAGCCGGGCGTCGCGGGTCTCCCGGCGCTGGACGAAGTAGTGCACGGCGGCCCGGACCCGGGCGCGGTCGGCGGCGCTGGACCGGGCGGTCGCCAGGATCATCTCGCGCAGCCGCGCGGCCAGTTCCTCGGCCAGCTCGAGATCGGGGCCGTGCAGCGCGGCGCGGAGCGCGGCCAGTCGACTGTCGACCTTGCGGATGAGCACGTCGGTTCCGGAGCCCAGACCTCGGTCCTCGACGGTCATCCATGCCTCCACCCCACGCCGCATCGCGAGTGAAGTTACTTTATGTTGCAGCCCACAAGCAAGCAGTTAAGTAAGACTTAACGGAACAATCGCCCATTCCATTTTTCGGCTGCCGCGCGCGGGACGGAACGGTCCGGCGGCGGGCCGGTTGTCACACCCGCGCGGCAGGATGGGTGCGTGGCGGACGAGGTGACCAGGCCAGACGGGTCAGGCAGGCCAGACGGGTCAGGCAGGTCGGGCGGGGTGCTGGCGGAGTTCGGCGCGGCGACCCGGGAGTGGTTCACCGCGGCGTTCGCCGCGCCCACCCCGGCCCAGGAGGGCGCCTGGCGCTCGGTCGCCGCCGCCCGCAACGCGCTCGTCGTCGCGCCGACCGGCTCCGGAAAGACGCTCGCGGCGTTCCTCTGGTCGCTCGACCGGCTCGCCAAGGAGCCGCCGCCGGCCGATCCCCGGCGCCGCTGCCGGGTGCTCTACGTCAGTCCGCTCAAGGCGCTCGCCGTCGACGTGGAACGCAACCTGCGCGCCCCGCTCACCGGCATCCGCCAGGCCGCCTCCCGGCTCGGACTGGTCCCGCCGGACGTCACCGTCGGGATGCGTACCGGCGACACCCCCGCCGACGAGCGCCGGGCCTTCGCCCGCACCCCGCCGGACATCCTCATCACCACGCCCGAGTCGCTGTTCCTGCTGCTCACCTCCGCCGCCCGCGACTCGCTGCGCGGCGTCGACACGGTGATCGTGGACGAGGTGCACGCCGTCGCCGGCACCAAGCGCGGGGCCCACCTGGCGCTGTCCCTGGAACGGCTGGACGCGCTGCTGGAGCGGCCCGCGCAGCGGATCGGGCTGTCCGCCACCGTCCGGCCGATCGACGTGTGCGCCCGCTTCCTCGGCGGCGCGCGCCCGGTCGACGTGGTGCAGCCGCCGTCGAACAAGACCATCGAGGTCAGCGTCCAGGTCCCGGTGGAGGACATGACCCGCCTCGACGAGCAGGAGCCGCCCGAGGACGACCTGGGCGGCCTCGCGCCCCGCCGCCCCTCCATCTGGCCGGCGGTCGAGGAACGCGTGTTCGCGCTGATCCGCGCGCACCGGTCCACGATCGTGTTCACCAACTCCCGGCGCAGCGCCGAGCGCCTCTGCGCCCGCCTCAACGAGCTCGCCGCCGAGGAGGTCGAGGCGGCGTCCGCACCGGACGGCAGCCGCGTGGCCCGGGGCGGGGAGCCGGTGCGCGTATCCGATCTGTTGCCCGGCGCCGACGGCCCGCCGGCCGGCGACGAGGCCGGGCTCGACGACGCCGACGGGCTCGGCCCGGTGTCCGGCGGCGGGCGGGACGACGGGAGCCGGGCCCGGCGCGGGGCGGAGGCGTTCGGCGGGCCGGTGGGGCCGGTGCGTGCGCCGCGGCAGCCGGCGGAGGTGATGGCGCAGGCCGGCGCGGCGGCCGGGGCGCCGGCGGTGATCGCGCGGGCGCACCACGGCAGCGTGTCCCGGGAAGAGCGCAAGCAGATCGAGGAGGCGCTCAAGTCCGGCCGGCTGCCCGCCGTGGTCGCCACGTCCAGCCTCGAGCTGGGCATCGACATGGGCGCCGTCGACCTGGTGGTGCAGATCGAGGCGCCGCCGAGCGTGGCGGCCGGGCTGCAGCGGGTCGGGCGGGCCGGGCACCAGGTCGGCGCGGTCTCGCGCGGCGTCGTCTTCCCCAAGCACCGGGGCGACCTGCTCTCCTGCACGGTGGTGGCCGAGCGGATGGGCGCCGGGGCGATCGAGGAGTTGCACTACCCGCGCAATCCGCTCGACGTGCTGGCCCAGCAGATCGTCGCGATGGTGGCGCTGGAGCCGTGGCGGCTCGGCGACCTCGCGGTGCTGGTCCGGCGCGCGGCGCCGTTCGCGGAGCTGCCCGACTCGGCGCTGCACGCGGTGCTCGACATGCTCTCCGGGCGCTACCCGTCCACCGCGTTCGCCGAGCTTCGGCCGCGCCTGGTCTGGGACCGCGCCACCGACGTGCTGACCGGCCGGCCCGGGGCGCAGCGGCTCGCCGTGACCAGCGGCGGCACCATCCCCGACCGGGGCCTGTTCGGCGTGTTCCTGGCCGGTGCCGAGCGGGCCGCGCGGGTCGGTGAGCTGGACGAGGAGATGGTCTACGAGTCCCGGGTCGGTGACGTGTTCCTGCTCGGCTCGTCGTCCTGGCGGATCGAGGAGATCACCCCCGACCGGGTGCTGGTCTCCCCCGCACCCGGGCAGGCGGCCCGGATGCCGTTCTGGAAGGGCGACCAGCTCGGCCGCCCGGTGGAGCTGGGGCGGGCGATCGGCGCCCGGGTCCGGGCGCTGCTGCGGCAGTCCGACGCCGACGCGGTCGCGGCGCTGCGGGCCGGCGGGCTCGACGACTGGGCCGCCGGCAACCTGATGAGCTACCTGCGCGAGCAGAAGGCGGCCACCCGGTCGCTGCCGGACGACCGGACGGTGGTGGTCGAGCGGTTCCGCGACGAGCTGGGTGACTGGCGGCTCGCCGTGCACTCGGTGCTCGGCGCCCGGGTCAACGGGCCGTGGGCGCTGGCCATCGGCCGCCGGCTGGCCGAGCGGTACGGCGTGGACGCCCAGGTCATGCCCTCCGACGACGGCATCGTGGTGCGCCTGCCGGACACCGCCGAGACGCCGCCCGGTGCCGACGTGGTCGTCTTCGAGCCGGACGAGATCGCCCAGCTCGTCGAGGAGTCGGTGGGCACGTCGGCGCTGTTCGCGTCCCGGTTCCGGGAGTGCGCGGCCCGGTCGCTGCTGCTGCCCCGGCGTGACCCCCGGCGGCGGCAGCCGCTGTGGCAGCAACGCCAGCGTGCCGCGCAACTGCTCGACGTGGCCCGCGAGTACGCCGACTTCCCGGTCACGCTGGAAGCGGCCCGCGAGTGCCTCCAGGACGTCTTCGACCAGCCCGCCCTCGGCGAGCTGATGCGCGACCTGGCCGCCCGCAAGGTACGCCTGGTCGAGGTGGAGTCCGAACGCCCGTCGCCGTTCGCCAGGTCGCTGCTGTTCGGGTACGTGGGCGCGTTCCTCTACGAGGGCGACGCCCCGCTGGCCGAGCGGCGGGCCGCCGCACTGGCGCTCGACTCCGGGCTGCTCGGCGAGCTGCTGGGCCGGGTCGACCTGCGGGAGCTGCTCGACCCGGACGTGCTCGCCGAAACCGCCCGTCAGCTGCGCTGGCTCACCGAGCAGCGACGCCCCCGCGACCCGGAGGACGTGGTCGAGCTGCTGCGCGTGGTCGGTGACCTGAGCAGCGCCGAGCTGGCCGAGCGGGGTGTGCCGGAGTCCTGGCCGGAGGAGCTGGCCGCGGCCCGGCGGGTGCTGCGCGTCCGCATCGCCGGCGAGGACCGCTGGGTGGTCGTCGAGGACGCCGCCCGGCTGCGCGACGCGCTCGGGGTGGCGCTGCCCGTCGGGGTCGCCGAGGCGTACCTCGCGCCGGTGGCCGATCCGCTCACCGACCTGGTCGCCCGGTACGCCCGTACGCACGGTCCGTTCGCGGCCGCCACCTGCGCGGCCCGGTTCGGGCTCGGCGTGTTCGTGGTGGAGCAGGCGCTGCGCCGGCTGGCCGCGAACGGCCGGGTGGTCTCCGGCGAGTTCGCGCCGGACAGTGTGGGCACCCAGTGGTGCGACGCGGAGGTGCTGCGCCTGCTGCGCCGCCGCTCGCTGGCCGCCCTGCGCCGGGAGATCGAGCCGGTGCCGCCGCGCGCGCTCGCCGCGTTCCTGCCCCGCTGGCAGCAGGTCGGCTCGTCGGCCCGGGGCGTCGAGGCGGTCGCCGCCACGGTCGAGCAGTTGCAGGGCGTGAGCGTGCCGGCGTCCGCGCTGGAACGCCTGGTGCTGCCCGCCCGGGTCGCCGACTACTCCCCCGCCCAGCTCGACGAGCTGTGCGCCAGCGGCGAGGTGGTGTGGGCCGGCGCGGGTGCGATCTCCGGCGGCGACGGGTGGGTGACGCTCGCGTACGCCGACGTGGCGCCGCTGCTGCTTCCGCCGCCGGACGAGGCGCTGACGCTGACCCCGCTGCACGAGTCGGTGCTCGACGCGCTCGCGGACGGGCAGGCGCTGTTCTTCCGCTCGCTCTCCGACCGGGTCGGCGCCACCGACGACGCCGCCCTGTCCGGCGCGGTGTGGGATCTGGTCTGGGCCGGTCACCTCACCAACGACACGCTCGCCCCGCTGCGGGCCGCGCTCGGCGCGGGCGGGGCGCACCGCTCCCGGGCGTCGGCACCGCGCACCCGCTACCGGCGGCCGGGCCGGGTTGCGCTGCCCAGCCGTGGCGGTCCGCCCACGATGGCCGGTCGCTGGTCCCGGCTGCCCGAACGCGACATCGACCCCACCCGCCGGGCCGCCGCCCTCGCCGATCTGCTGCTGGAACGGCACGGCGTGGTGACCCGGGGCGCGGTCGTCGCCGAGCAGGTCACCGGCGGCTTCGCCGGGGTCTACCCGGTGCTGTCCGCGATGGAGGAACGCGGGGCGGCCCGGCGCGGCTACTTCGTCGAAGGGCTCGGCGCGGCGCAGTTCGCGGTGCCCGGCGCGGTGGACGGCATCCGGGCGCTCGCCGACGACTCCCAGGGCCGGGGCGGGCCGACAGTGGTGCTCGCCGCGACCGACCCGGCGAACCCGTACGGCGCGGCACTGCCCTGGCCGGAACGCGTTGTCGACTCCGGCGACGGCGCGGCACCGGCCACCGGCCACCGGGCCGGGCGCAAGGCGGGCGCGCTTGTCGTGCTCGTCGGCGGTGACCTGGTGCTCTACGTGGAGCGGGGCGGCCGGACGATCCTGTCCTTCACCGACGACACCGACACGCTCGGCGCGGCCGGCAAGGCGCTCGCCGACGCGGTGCACTCCGGTGCGCTCGGCGCGATCTCGGTGGAACGCGCCGACGGCGAGGCCGTGAACGCGTCCCCGCTGCGCGACGCGCTGACCGCCGCCGGTTTCCGCGCCACCCCGCGCGGGCTGCGTCTGCGCGGCTGACCGCCCGGAGTTCCGGGGAGCGGGCACGTAGGGTGTGCCGGTGGCCTCGATCCGGGTACGAAAGGCGCGCGACGAGGACCGCGCGGCGCTGGCGACGTTGCACGAGCGGGAGTGGGGCGGGCCGATCGTGGTGGTCCACGACACCCGCTACGACCTGAGTGACCTGCCCACGCTGGTGGCGGTCGACGACAGCGGCGGGTTCGCCGGGGCGCTGGCGTACCGGGTCGACGCCGATGGGCTGGAGGTGGTGAGCCTGGCCGCGTCGGCACCGGGCAACGGCGCGGGCACCGCCCTGCTGGCCGCCGCCGACGAGGCGGCCCGGGCGGCCGGGGCGGACCGGATCTGGCTGGTCACCACCAACGACAACCTGGGTGCGCTGCGCTTCTACCAGCGCCGAGGGCTGCGCATCGTCGCGGTGGACGCGGGCGCGGTGGACCGGGCCCGCGCCGTCAAGCCGACCATCCCGCAGATCGGTGTGGACGGGATCCCGCTGCACGACGAGCTGCGCCTGAGCCGGCACCTGACCGTGGCGGACCAGCGATGAGCGGCCCGGACGAACGCGCCCCGGCCGCCGCCGGCCAGGACCGCGCGACACCGGACGGCACGCGGCCGGCGGCCGGCAGTCCGCTCTGTGTCTCGCTGACCACCGACTACGGGCTCTTCGACGGGTTCGTGGCGGCGTGCCACGGAGTGCTGGCCCGGCTCGCCCCGACCGTCCGGGTGATCGACGTGACGCACCTGATCCCGCCGGCCGACGTACGCCGGGGCGCGGCGGTACTCGCGCAGACGGTGCCGTACCTACCGTGGGGCGTGCACGTGGCGGTGGTCGACCCGGGTGTCGGCACGACGCGGCGCGGGATCGCGCTCGCCGCGCCCGGCGGGCTGCTCGTCGGGCCCGACAACGGCTTGCTGATCCCGGCCGCGGAGGCGCTCGGCGGGGTGACCGAGGCGGTGGAGCTGACCAACCCGGACTGGCTCGGCCCGGTCGTCTCCCGCACGTTCCACGGGCGGGACGTGTTCGCGCCGGTGGCCGCCCGGCTGGCACTCGGCGCACCACTGGCCGAGGCGGGACCGGCGGTGGACCCGGGCACGCTGGTCCGGCTGCCGGAGCCGGTGGTACGCGCCGAGCCCGGCGGCCTCACCGCCGAGGTGCTGACAGTCGACCACTTCGGCAACGTCCAGCTCGCCGCGCCGGGCACGCTGCTCGACGGCCTGCCGTCCCGGGTCCTGGTTAACGGCCACGAGGCGGTCCACGGCCGCACCTTCGGCGACGCCGAACCCGGCACCCTGGTGGTCCACGTCGACTCGGCCGGCCTGGTGGCCGTAGCGGTCAACACCGGCCGAGCCGCCGACACCCTCACCGCCACCCCAGGCGCCCTGGTAGCCATCACCCACCCCTGACCGCTCTCCTCCCTCCCCGACCGCCTCCGCCCCCGCGATCTTGCAGTTGGTGCCCCGGCATAAGGAACAAATGCCCCCAGCGCAGGGCCGAAACTGCAAGATCGCGGAGGAGAGGCGAGGGAGGGAGGGTCAGCAGCGGGGGACTGTGCCGCCGTAGATCGAGGACAGGTACGCGTGGCTGACGTAGTTGCCGCCCACCAGGCGGTACCACCTCGTCGTCGTGCGGTACGTGCCGACGATCCGCTGCCCGGTCACGTAGCACTGCACCGGCACGTGGGCGTACGTGGCGGCCAGCCCTCGGCTCGCGTACGAGGTGCTCGCCCCGGCGCGCAGGTTCAGCGGCCCGGAACCGACCACGGCCCGAGCCCCGCCGCCGGTCCACAACAGCGTCACGTCCACCCACGCGTTGTCGGTGAGCCGCAGCCCGTCCCAGAACGTCCCGTCGGCCAGGTCCAGCCCGGCCGGGTTGCGGACGGTACGGCCGAACTGGTCGCGCCCGCCGTTGTAGCCGTTCTGGTACGCCGCCTGCGCCTCCGGCAACCCGCGCGGCAGGTCCTTCCAGTTCTCCCGGACCGACGCCGGGTTCCACCAGTCGTCGCGGGTGTTCCACGGGCCGACGTCCCAGACCGGGGCGTACTCGCAGCGGCTGCCGCTCGTCGTGCAGACCTTGACCGTGTAGTCGCCGGTGTTTCGCGGGGACAGGCCGCGCCGGGTGGGCAGCGCCGCGAAGTGGTCCCGGGTACGCACCGTGTGCCCGTTGGCGGTGATGCCGCCGACCAGGCCGATCCGGGTCGCGTACACCCGGTACTTGAGCGCGGCGGCCGGCTGGACCGCCGTGGTGGCGACCGAGTCGGCGGCGAGCGTCAGCCCGGTGACGGTGGCCTCCGACGCGGAGTCGCTGGTGGTCAGCACCACGCGCGCCTGGACCCGGCTGACCGGCTGGTCGAACACCGCCTCGGTGGCGTCGCGCCACTCGGTCCAACCGCGGGCACGCCAGCCGCGTACCTGGGCCATCGCCGTACCCCCGTCGCCGGTGCGGGCGGCGAGCTGTGCGCGTACCCGGGTCGCGGGCCGGTCCAGGGCGCGCGGCGCGGAGAGCAGGATGCCCTCGGCGACCGGTCCGGCGACGGCGGCCGGGCGGGTGCGGGCGGTGGGCCGTGGGTCGGCCAGCCGCAGGCGGCCGGACCGCCAGGCGACGTTGACGTCGTCGCCGCCGGCGACGGCGAGGTCGACGGACCAGCGTTCGGGGCCGGGCGCGGTGGTGCGGGACGGTACGGCGGCAGGTGGGAGCGCGGCCGGCGCGGGCGTGCCGGGCAGTCCGGCGGCCACGGTGAGCAGGGCGGTCAGGGCGACGACGGTACGACGTCGTAGATGTGCCATCAGCATTCTCCTCAGAACCCCCTGATCGTTGCGTTTCCGCAGATCAAGTGGAACCTCAGTACAAATAGCGACACATGCGAATTCTGCTCGGCCGGGGGACAATGGCCGGGTGCCCGAAGGCGACACCGTCTGGAACACCGCGCGCGTCCTGCAACGCGCGCTGGCCGGGGCCCGGCTCACCGGGTCCGACTTCCGCGTGCCCCAGCTCGCCACCACCGACCTGACCGGCTGGACCGTGCGCGAGTCGGCGAGCCGGGGCAAGCACCTGCTGCTGCGCCTGACCGGCATCGACGCCGAGCCGTGGACGCTGCACTCGCACCTGCGGATGGACGGTGCCTGGCGGGCGTACGCCCCGGGTGAGCGCTGGAGCGGTCGGCCGGCACACCTGATCCGGGTGGTGCTGCACTCTCCCGCCGCTGTCGCCGTCGGCTACCACCTGCACGAGCTGGCGCTGGTGCCGACGGCCGAGGAGGAGTCGCTCGTCGGCCACCTCGGCCCGGACCTGCTCGGGCCGGACTGGGACACCGACGAGGCGGTCCGCCGGCTCGCGGCCAACCCGGACCGCACCATCGGTGAGGCGCTGCTCGACCAGCGCAACCTGGCCGGGGTGGGCAACCTCTACAAGTGCGAGGTGCTGTTCCTGCGCGGCGTGTCGCCGTGGACGCCGGTCGGCGCGGTGCCGGACCTACCAGGCACCGTCGCACTGGCCCAGCGGCTGCTCGCGGCCAACCGTGGCCGCTGGACGCAGAGCACCACCGGCGTGCTGCACCGGGGTGGCACCAGCTACGTGTACGGCCGCCGGGCCCAGCCGTGCCGCCGCTGCGGGACCGCCGTCCGCAAGGAGGAACTGGGCGAACGGGTCACCTACTGGTGCCCCGCCTGCCAGCCAGACGTGGAACTTCCACGAAACGCCCAAGATCGGCCGAGATAGGGACGATTGGGTACTTCCGCCTCACCCCTGTGACGTCGCATGCTGCGGTGGACCGCTCACGGATCGTCAGCAGCGCGTACGCCCGCCACGCCGGGGTGTCGGCCGGCGCGCCCCGACCCCGGGGAGAGCCATGGTGCTGTTCCGCCGCAGCCGGCCCGGACGCCCGGACCGCGCCGCCGTCGTCGCCGTCGAGACCGCGCCCACCGGTGACCCGACGCCGGCCGGTTCCGTCGCGCCCGCCGTTCCGGCCGCCCGGGACGGCGACGACGAGCAAGGTCGGGCGCCTGCGAGCCTGGACCCGACCGCCGTGCCGCGCCTGTTCGGCCCGGTGCCGAACACCGCCGCCAGCCCGCTGCCCACGCTCGACCCGGACGGCCGCCCGGTACCCGGCACCGGCATCCGCAAGTTCGTCGACCCGCTGCCGCTACCAGGGCAGCCGGCCACCGCCGGGCTCGGCGCCCGCCTGCCGGTCGCCGTCCCGGACACCATCACCTGGCCGGGCTGCGACTACTACGAGATCGGCCTCCAGGAGTACGCGCAGCGCCTGCACCGCGACCTGCCGGCCACCCGGCTGCGCGGCTACCGGCAGCTCAATCTGGGCACCGACGCCTCCGGCCACAACACGGTCAACCCACCCGACCGTCCCTGGCACCTCGGCCCGATGATCGTGGCCCGGCGGGGCCGCCCGGTCCGGATCAAGTTCATCAACCAGCTCCCCACCGGACGGGCCGGCGAGCTGTTCCTGCCTGTCGACGAGACTGTCGACGGCGCCGGGGCCGGGCCGCTCGACGGCCCCGCGCCGTACCCGCAGAACCGCGCCGTGCCGCACCTGTCCGGCGCGCAGACCGGGTGGATAAGCGCCGGCAACCCGTGGCAGTGGGTCACCCCGGCCGGCGAGATCACCCCGTACCCGACGGGTGCCTGTGTGACGCCGGTGCCGGACATGCCGCCGCCCGGCGCGGGCGCCACCACGCTGTACTTCCCGAACGACCAGAGCGGCCGGCTCATGTGGCTGCACGACAACACGCTCGGCCTGTCCCGGCTCACCGTCTACTCCGGGCAGATCGCGCTCTACCTGCTCACCGACCCGGCCGAGGAACGGCTCGTCGACGACGGCGTGCTCCCCGCCGACCAGCTCCCGCTGGTGATCGAGGACAAGACGTTCGTCCCCGACGACGCGCAGCTCGCCGCCCAGGACCCCACCTGGGACCGGGACCGCTGGGGCGCCAAGGGCAGCCTCTGGCACCCGCACGTCTACCAGCCGCGGCAGAACCCGTACCGGCTCACCGGCACCAACCCGACCGGCCGCTGGGACTACGGGCCGTGGACCCACGACCCGGACGGCGGCGCCAGCCCGTGGGTCGCCCCGGTGCCGAACCCGCACCACGACCCCGACACCGACCCGGACGAGCCGCCGCTGGTACCGGGCGTGCCGCACCCGTCGGCGGTCCCCGACGCGTACGGGGACACCCCGCTCGTCAACGGCGTGGCCTACCCGTACCTGGAGGTCGCGCCGCGGGCGTACCGGTTCCGGATTCTCAACGCCTGCGCGGACCGCGCGCTCAACCTCCAGCTCTACCGGGCCGCCTCGGACGCGCCGATGTGGGACGAGGACGGCAGCCAGGCCGACCCGGGCGCCGGTGAGGTGCCGATGGTCGAGGCGGTACGCGCCCCCGGACGGCCCGCGTACTGGCCGGCGGACGGGCGCGACGGCGGCGTGCCCGACCCGGCCGCCGCCGGACCCGAGATGATCCAGATCGGCAACGAGGGCGGCCTGCTCCCCGCGCCTGTGGTGCTGACCAACCGGCCGGTGGACTACCGGTACGACAGGCAGGACCCCACGGTGCTCAACGTGGACGGGCACGCGCTGCTGCTCGCCCCCGGCGAACGGGCCGACGTGGTGGTGGACTTCTCCACAGTGCCGCCCGGCAGCACGCTCATCCTCTACAACGACTGCCCCGCGCCGCTGCCCCGGTTCGACCCGCGCTACGACCACCACACCGGCGCGCCCGACCGGACCGCCGCCGGGGGTCTGCCGCCCACCCGACCCGGGTACGGCCCGAACACCCGCACGCTGCTCCAGATCCGGGTCACCGGCACCCCCGCGCAGCCGTACGACACCCGGCGGCTGGCCGACCGGTTGCCCGGGGCGTACGCCCGCAGCCAGCCGCCGCCGATCGTGCCGCAACCCGCGTACGACACCGCTATCGGCACCACCACCCCGCGCCCGACGCTCGTCGCCGCGCGGGCCACCTCGGTCACGTTCACCCCGGCGGGCGCGACCGCCCCGGTCACGTTGCCGCTGGCGGTGAAGTCGGTCGGGCAGGTGTTCGAGGCCCGGCACGGCCGCGCGGTGGGACGGCTCGGCGTCGGCCACCCGGTCGCCGGACCACTCGCCCCGGCGACCCTGCCGCTGGGCCCGGCCGACCCGGCCACCGAGGTGCTGCACGCCACCGACCCGGCGGTGGCGGTCGGCGCGCCCGGCGACGGCACGCAGCTCTGGCGGATCGTCGGCGACGCCCCGCGTACCCATCCCGTCCACATCGAGGGCTGCGACGTACAGCTCGTCAACCGGGTCGGCTGGGACGGCACGGTCCGCCCGCCCGACCCGGGCGAGCTGGGCTGGAAGGACACCGTCCGGGTCAACCCACGGGAGGACGTCGTGGTGGCGCTGCGTCCCGTCCCACCAGCCCTGCCGTTCAAGATCGGCGACAGCGTACGGCTGCTCGACCCCACCCGCCCGGCCGGCGCACGGCTGGACGCCGGCCCGGTCAGCCCGGTCGACGGCCGCCCCGCTGTCGTGGTCAACCAGCTGGTCAACCTCGGCTGGGAGTACCGCTGGCAGACCCGCTCGGCCGGACTGCGCGACCAGGGCATGAGCCGCCCGCTGGTGGTGCGCGTGGCACCGAAGGCGCCGACCGGGCTCACCGCCACCCCGGCACCGGGCAGCGCCACCGCGCTCCCCGCCATCGCGCTGACCTGGACCGGCAACGGCAGCCGGCCCGTACCCACCAGCCACCGGCTGCAACGCGCCACCGACAGCACCTTCACCACCGGCCTGACCGAGATCACGGTGGCGGCCACCGCCACCCGGTACACGGACGCCACAGTCACCCCCGGCGTCACCTACCACTACCGGATCCGCGCCGAGAACGCGGTGAGCTGCTCGTCCTGGTCCAACGCGGTACCGGCGGCGGTGCACCTGTCCGCGCCGACCCGGGTGACAGCGGTGCTGCCGCCGACCGGGCCGCTGCGGGTGGCGCTGCGCTGGGCCAACCACTCCTTCGCGACAGGGGTGGACGTGCAGCGGGCCACGAACCCGACGTTCACCAGCGGTCCGGGCACCACGGCCATCGCCGTGGGCGAGTCCCACGTGGACCCAGCGGTCGCGCCGGACACCACGTACTACTACCGGGTACGCACGACGTACCTGGGTGCCGCCTCACCCTGGTCGACTGTGGCGACGGTGACCACACCGGCCCGGCCGGTCGCCCCGACCGCTGTGAGCGTCACCGCGAGCGTGTCCGGGCCGGACACCGCCAGCGTGACGGTGACCTGGTCGGCGCCGACGCCGGCCGGACCGGGCGCCGGGTTCGTCGTGCAGCGCGCCACCGACGCCGCCTTCACCCGCGAACCGGCGACGTTCCACGTGACCGGCCGAGGCTTCACCAACACCGGCCTCGCGCGAGGAGTGACCTACCACTACCGGGTACGCGCGACGAACGTCGTAGGCACCTCCCCCTGGACCCCCTCCACACGCACCACAACCCCCACTTGACCCCGCCCCCTCTCCCCCGCGCCACCGCAGGGTT